>CAYUZS010000009.1:0-23105 GCA_964448705.1 uncultured Gammaproteobacteria bacterium | reverse complement strand
AAACCCATGGAGCGGGCGGTGCCGGCAACCATTTTTTTGGCGGCTTCAACGTCTTTGGTGTTGAGGTCAACCATTTTATCGTTGGCAATTTTGGTGATTTGTTCCTGAGTAATTTTACCGATTTTTTCCCGGCCGGTAGTGCCTGAACCTTTGGAGATACCGGTGATTTTCTTGATCATGTCGGTGACCGGAGGTTTTTTGATAATAAATTCAAAAGAGCGGTCTTCAAAAATAGTAATAACAGCAGGAATAAGCGAACCTTTCATGTCTTTGGTTTTTTCATTGAATTCGTTGCAAAAATCCATGATTTTGATACCCTGAGGACCAAGAGCGGTACCAACCGGAGGGGCGGGATTGGCGGAACCGGCCATAATAGCCAGTTTGACGATTGTTTTTATTTTTTTAGCCATTTATAAGTTTATAAAGTTATAAAGTTAAAAAGTTTATAAAGTTGGAGAGAAGCACTCCAATTTATAACTCTTTAGTAATCTGTAAAAAGTCAAGTTCAACAGGAGTTTCACGCTCGAAGAATGAAACGAGAACACGAACTTTACCTTTTTCCTGATCAATTGAATCAATTGAGCCAATAAAATCAGAAAAAGGACCGTTAGTGATTTTGACAACGTCACCGATAGAGTAGGGGGTTTGATATTTAGGCTTGTCTTCTTCAGTGGTTTTAAGAATCTGGTCAATTTCAGCTTGAGAAATAGCAGAAGGTTTGTTGTCGATGCCAATAAAACCAGTGACACCCTGGGTGGTGCGGACAGTGATCCAGGAATCATCATTGAGAACCATTTGGATCAAAACATAGCCGGGAAAAGTTTTTTCCTGAGTTTTTACTTTAGCGCCGCGGCGAATAACCATTTTTGATTGAATGGGGATGATAGCCTGAAAAATCTGGTCTTCCAGATTCATGGTGCGAATACGGGTTTTCAGAGCTTCGATAACTTTATATTCGTGACCGGAATAGGTGTTGATGACATACCAGGCAGCATCGATACCTGGGGTATAAGAGGACAATTTGAACAAAAAATCTTTTTTGTTAGTTTTGCTTGCGTTGTTTGGCATATTATTTTTCCGGCTTAGCCGATAAGGGCAAGAGCCTGAGTAAACATGAAATCAAAACCTCCCAAAATTAGGGAGATTATTATCGAGATAGATATTACCACAAAAGTCAGCTGAATTAAAGATTCTTTTTTGGGCCAGGAAATATTTTTGAATTCAGCAATGACTTCCTGTAGAAATTGGATAGCTTGACGCATAGAAGTATTATATTATAGTAGATTGCTTTATACCAGAAACGAGTGAAAAAAACACAACTTGGGAGTATAAAGCGGCAACGATTGACAGGAATAATGATTTTTGTGAACAAATAAATTGTTCATCTCAGAATTACCGAACGGCGGATATTTGACTACCTCTGCACCATTAATTTCTAGTTGACCAACACTAAAAGTAGGGGATAAGATGATAACCATACGCTACAGATAGTATTAAGTTAAAAAATTAAAAACTTAGCGAATCTTAACGATGTTGTGTCCATATTGTGCATTTGATGAATCGAATGTTTTGGAGTCCAGGGATGCTCTGGAGGGAAAAGCCACCAGGCGTCGGAGGGAATGTTTAAAATGCGGAAAAAGGTTTACAACTTACGAGAAAGTCGAGAACATTGAACTGAAAATAATTAAAAAAGACGGCAGAGTGGAAGATTACCGAAGGGAAAAACTGGAGAGGTGCTTTGAAAAAGCCTGCTGGAAACTGGCAGGAGAGGAGAGATCAAAACTAATCGATCAGATAGAAATGAAATTATTAAATTGGAAAAGCGTAGAAATTCCGTCCAAAGAAATCGGCAAAATGGTGATGGAAAAGCTAAAAGATATCGATCCGGTGGCATACATCAGATTTGCAACCATATATAAGGAAGTAAAAGACATAGAAGATTTTGAAAAATTAATTAAAAGTTATAAAAACAAAAAATAAATAATGGCAGATATAAGTCTTAGAAAAAATGAAATTAATGATGAGTTAATGGAACCGGTGATCTCCGATAATGCCAAATATATCGCTGAAACAAGATATGCCATGAAAGATAAAGATGGGAAAGTGACGGAAAAAGTGAAAGATATTTTCTGGAGGGTAGCCAGCAATGTGGCAAAAGGTGACCTGAATTTTGATAAATCAGAAACGGCAGAAACAACAGTTACTAAACAAGCCAAAACCTTTTACGAGTTGATGGCAAATCAAAAATTTTTACCAAATACACCTTGTCTAGTGAATGCCGGTAAGCAGCGTCAACAATTGTCCGCCTGTTTTGTACTGCCGATTGAAGATTCCATGGATTCGATATTAAAGACGATGAGTGATATGGCAAAAATTCACAAAAGCGGCGGCGGGACAGGTTTTTCTTTCAGTAGATTAAGACCAAACGGCGATTTCATCGCTTCTTCAGGAGGGACAACTGTGGGTCCGGTTAGTTTCATGCAAGCTTATAACGATGTGACTTCACAGGTGAAACAGGGTGGAGTACGAAGAGGGGCAAATATGGGAATGTTGTCTGTGGAACATCCGGATGTTTTGAGATTTGCGGTGGTAAAGCTGGATGAATATTCGTTAACCAATTTCAATATTTCCCTGGCAGTAACAAATAAATTCATGGAACAAATTGAAATTGATAAGAAATTTGTTGAAAACGATGATGTGCCGGAAGAGACTGTAGAGGAAATCAGAATGGCGGAGGCCAACAGAGATGTGGATGCCAGATTGAGAGCGGTAGAGATGGGAATGAAAAAACTTTATGATTGGGCAAAGGCTACCAAAGAAGGAGAAGGATATGAATTGATTAATCCCAGAAATAACGAAACGGTGATGAAACTAAATGCATATAAGGTTTTTAATTTAATTACCAGACTGGCCTGGCAATACGGCGATCCGGGATTAGTGTTTATTGACAGAATGAATGAACCTTCTTCGAATCCGGTGCCGGTGATGGGAAAAATTGAAGCAACTAATCCGTGCGGAGAGCAACCATTACTGCCGTATGATGCCTGTAATTTGGGAAGTATTAATGTCGCCAAATTCGTAAACGAGGAAAAAACGGATTTGGATTGGCAGGAATTAGGAAGAGTAACTAAAGAAGCAGTCCATTTTTTGGATAATGTGGTGGAAATAAATGAATTTCCGGTGCCGGAAATCAGGGAAATGGTAAGTAAAACGAGGAGAATTGGTTTGGGAATTATGGGTTTTGCGGATACTTTATTTAAATTGAAAGTGAGATATGATTCCGAATCCGGACTGGAATGGGCGGAAAAAATAATGAAATTTATTGAAGATAAGTCTAAAGAAGCTACTCAAGAACTGGCCAATATTAGGGGAGAATTCCCAATGTGGAATTTGAGTGTGTTTGCGAATAGTGATTATCGTCCGAGAAACATGGCCTTAACCACAATTGCCCCGACAGGAACGATTAGTATGATTGCCGATGCTTCAAGCGGGATTGAACCGGTGTTTTCGTTAGGCTACCAAAAAAATACGGTTGAAGGAAAAACTTTGTATATAGTTAATCCGATTTTTGAAGAGCATCTGAAAAGTGTTGGAAAATACAATGAAGAATTGATGAAAAAAATCATTGACAATGGAGGAAAATTGGAAGGAATAGAAGGGATCGATGAAGAAACTAAAAATATTTTCAGAACAGCTCTGGAGATCGATCCGGAATGGCATATCAGAATTCAGGGAGCGTTTCAAAAATATGTGGACAATGCAGTTTCAAAAACAATAAACTTTCCAACGAAAGCGACAGTGGAGGAAGTGAGAAAAGCTTATTTTCTGGCTTACTCTTTGGGAACAAAAGGAATAACCATCTACCGCAGCGGATCACGGGAGAAGGAAGTGATTGCTCCGGTTAAAGAAAAGAAATCCGAAGGTGAGACAGCTATTGTTCAGGGATATACCGAGACAAAGAAAAAAAAGACACCTGAAGCGGCCAGGGGAGTAAGATTAAGAAAACTTTGTGATGCCGGAAGGGTTTACACCTCTGTCTTTTTTGAAGAAGGTGACGGTCCGGTGGAAGTTTTTGTGACCTTGGGAAAGTCGGGAGGTTACATGGCCGGTTCGGCGGAAGTAACCGGAAGGTTGGCTTCTCTGGCCCTGAAATACGGGGCTAATCTGGAAGAAGTGGCTGAAGAATTGGTGGGAATTTCCTGCGGACAAAAAATTGGTTTGGGGAACAATATGATTTTAAGTATGTTTGATGCGGTGGGTAAGTCTTTGCTGGAGATTGCCAAAGGTGAACAGATGAGATTGTTCGAGGACGAGAAAAACAAAATTCAAATTAACGATACCGTTAAGGAAACCGAAATAAAAACTGTGGCCAGTAAGACTTTAGAAGAGGTAAGAAACCTGCAAGTTGAAAGAGAAAGCAGGTTTTCGTCCTGTCCCGACTGCGGCAGTCCACTTTACGCTGAAGAAGGATGTTTTAAATGCAGCAACGCTTACTGCGGATACAGTAAATGTAGTTAAAACCAATCTCCCCCTACCCCCTTCCTCCAAAGGCGGATAAAGACTTTGACAAGAGGGGAAAAGAAACAATATGACAATAACAACCAAAACCGGAGATGATGGAAAAAGCCGATGGCAGGGAAGAATTGTTGATAAAGACAGTCCTTTGTTGGAGGCGGTGGGAGCTTTGGACGAGCTGCAGGCGGTGATTGAGGATGAGCAAACGGCAAAAAATCTGTATCAGATAATGGGAGAGTTGGCTTATAACCAAAAAATATCTGATTTGAAAACTTTGATATCCGGCTTAGAAGAAGAAATTAAAAAATTAGAAGAGGAATTACCAAAATTAAATCAATTTTTAATTTTCAAAAAAAAGAAAGCACGTGATTTAAATTGGCAAAGAGCAATTTGCCGAAGAGCAGAAAGACGATTAGTGAGTCTAAAAAAAGTTCAACAAATAGATCCAAATATTATTATATATATCAATAGACTATCGGATTTTATTTATTTATTAGCAAGGAAAGCAGAAGCAGAGTAGAATTATTTTGAATTAGGTGAAAATCCTAAACTGTGCCGCAACCGTATAGTCGGAGCCTTAAAACATGCCTCATCGGCAGGTAAACTTTCGAGCAAAAAGTAAAATGGAAAGAAAATATATAGAAAATCTGGAATACCAAGGAATCGGAGAAGTAGCCGGAGTCTATAGAGAGGAAAGGATAGGAGTAGCTCCAAAAAAAAGAGTGAACCCCTTTGAAATGAACAGAATAGAAGGGAAAGTAAATTTTGAATATGATCCAGATGATGAATTTTATGAACAGGAAAAGAAAGGATTAGACAATATTTTTGAGTTGGCAAGTGATGGTTTTGGATTAATTTTTTGGTTTTCACCGCCGGGAGGGCATTATCCGGAAGGAAGAGTGGTGGTAGCCAGGGTGGCAAAAATTGAAGGAGAAAACGTGTGGTTGGAATGTCGGGGTTTAGTGTCGACGGAAACAGGAAGAAAAATGAAGTCACAGGCAGAGAAAATAATTAAAAACGGGGGTGTAAGTATGGATGGAATTGAAACAGCGGAGGATTTGAGAAGTCAACCAGTGGGAATTAAAACAGACAAACACTGGTGTGATTTTGGGGAAGAAATGTTGGGAATGAGTGAGGTGTGGGAAGCAATCAGGTCGGGAGAAGATGTTAAAGAAAAAAAAGTGATTGAAAAACAGATTTTTGAAATCAGAAAAGAACTATTAAGAAAAGGAGAAATTAATAATATTAGATTATTTGAACAGATGATGGCGGTGGCCGGTTATCGGCTTAATCCTTTAGGAAATCATGGCGGAGCCAATTATCAAACAATACAAGGAGGATTGTTTAATCGGATGTTCAATTCGGAAATGGTGATGATTAATGGGCATAAGGACAAAAGGCTGGAATACTGCGATGGCTGCGGGGTGTATTACATCAAGAAAAAAGGCAGATGTCCGAGATGTGGAAGAGGTCAGGGCGGTAATTAAATCGGCCTGAAACAAAAACGAACCCGTTCAACATTGGGTTTAGAGGGATTGTCGGAAAATAAAAAAGAATTAACAATTTTGTCTTCAGGATGATAATTTTCATGGTGAAAACCGGTTTTTATACGGTCTGGAAGAGAGACAGAGGATAGATAAAAACCGTCGTGTTATAAATTTCCGGAATGATTCCGCAGGCAATGGCAGTGTCATCCATTAAATATTCACAGGTGGTTTTTGGGGGAAGGATAAAGTCTTTAATGCGAAATTTTTCCGGCATACATTTTTAAGACGGCAGAAATAATAATTATTTGTGGGAAGTTAACTTTTTGAAACCTTCAAGGATCTCAACAGGAAGGCCGAAGATGGTGGTGTTGTTGGGGCCATTGGTGGCATTTTCTATTGTCTGAAGGGTTCTGAGGGAAATAGCCCCACTGGCAGACATATTTTCCATGGCTTTTTTTAGATTTTCAGAGGCGGTAAGTTCTCCCTGAGCTCTGATGATGGTGGCGCGGCGTTCACGTTCGGCTTCGGCTTGTTTGGCCATAACCCGTTTCATATTGTCGGGAACAGCGACATCCTGGAGTTTAATACCGGTAACATCGACACCCCAACCGGCGGTTTCAGCATCAACTATGGCTTGAATTTCATCAGAGATTTTTTGACGATCGGTGAGGAGCTGGTCAAGTTCGATACCACCGATAACATCCCGAAGAGCGGTTTGAGCGTATTGAGCAACAGCATAAGTAAAATCACGAACTTTTAGAATGGCATCTTCAGCTTTATTGACCTGAAAATAAACGACAGCGTTGATGGTGACAGCAACATTATCTTTAGTAATGATTTCCTGTTTAGGAATATCAATAGTATTGATGCGAATATCCACTTTGATGACTCTTTGAAAAAGAGGAACAACTAATTTTAAACCGGGACCAAGGGTGTAAGAATAAGTTCCTAAAGTAAGGACGATTCCGCGTTCGTACTGGTTGACGATGACGATTGATTTGATAATAAGAAAAAGAATTATGACGGCAATAATGGGAGTTATCATAACTCTGATTATAGAACTTTTTGAGGTTTAGACAAGAGGAATAACTGATGGTATGATTTTATGATGACAAAAAAAATAATAGGAATAACGATAGTAGTTTTGGCAGCTCTATTTTTGATCCCATGGAAAAGAATTAATTGGGGAAAAATCAGTATGGTGCCGGCAGAGACAGTAACAGTTCAGGGTGAAGCTAAATCTTTGCAAAAAAACCAAATAGCGACTTTTTCGGCCGGAGCAGATGCAGTTAATGATAAAAAAGAAACAGCTGTTAATGAAGTAAATCAAAAAGTGACAACAATAATTCAGGCGGCTAAGGATTTTGGAATTGATCAGCAGGATATTAAAACTCAAAGTTTGAGTGTTTATCAAAGTGAGGAAGTCTATTATGAAGGCGGAGTACAGAAAAGTCGAAAAGGACAGTGGCGGGTAAGCAATACAGTAGAGATAACCCTGAGAGATGTGTCCAAGGCTTCAGATTTAGCGACAATTTTGACCAACGGGGGAGCAACTAATGTTTACGGTCCTAATTTCCAAATGGATAACACTAATACTGCGGAAAAAGGTTTGTATGATGAAGCAATGAAAGATGCAAAAGAGAAAGCGGAAATTATTGCTAAGTCCGCAGGAAGAAAATTAGGAAAAGTGTTGACAGTAAATGACGGCGGAACAAGTGTGGGTGCTTATTATCCGATGAACGCCAAGATGGACGGAATGGGAGGGGGAAGCCCGGTGGAAGGCGGATCAACCACAGTATCGAAAACAATAACGGTTAGTTTTGAATTTGAATAAAGATTTTTTTATATAAACCGCAGAAAAAAGTTTTGATATAGATAAGATAGTTGAGTGGGGGAATAAGTAAGTGTAAAAAAGGATAAATGACGGAACAGTATCGATACAGTGTGTCTAAGGTGAAAGAAACAGGATTCCCAATTGTAAGCTGTACTGATACTAAAACCGGGATAGTGGTGAGAACGATTGTGGCTTCAAAAAAAATGAGTTTTCCATCTTTTACGGCTTATATTGGGGCAAAATTTTCCAGATCACGCGAGGGAGCGGTGGAACTATCCAGTCAGGTTTACTCGGCTTATAAACAGGGAAAGTTGGTTCCGGAAAATAATTTAGGGAAAATTGTAGAGGGGTTGAAGCACCAGTCGCCGGCAGGAATGAGCCATGTGGTGACTGTGATGGAGAATATTCCGATAGCGACAGCGGCGGCAGAATTTAGAGAAACGAGTCTGCACGATGGGCAGGAAGCATCGACCAGATTTATAGATTTTGAATCCGGGAACGATTTGCCCGGTTTAGAGACATTATTACCTGAAGGTGCAGAAGTTTCACCGGAGACAAAAAGATTGTATTCCGGGCTGCAAAAAACCTCTTTGGAATATTACAAAGGATGGTTTGGTTCAATATATGAGGCCTACAGAGATCATTTTAAGATTGATGTAAACGATAAAAAACAAGAGTCGGCTTTGACAGCCAGGACATTCGATACGATAAGAGGATTCTTGTTGTCGGGTTTTAAAACTTCGATGATTTATGTGACCAATGCGACAAACATGCAGCAATTAATTTCCCAGTTTGAGGCGGACCGGGTTCCCGGTGAAAAACAATTGGCTGATGCCCTGATAGCTTTACTGAAACCGGAGAAGAATATACCCGGATATGTGCCGGAAATAAGAACTTTACTTAACCACACCGAACCAAATTTAAGAAACAAAACCGAGCAGTCGGAACTGAAGAAATTTTTTAATGAGCAACCCGGATTTTCACAATTGTTGAGTAAAAGAAGAAACTTTAGTAATTTGACAGAGAACCGCTGTCAGCTAATTTCCAACAGTTACACCATGGAACAGAGGATGGTTGCCCAGCATATAATTAATATTTATCCGTCATTACGAATGGAGGATGCCTTGGGCTATGCAGCGACAATGAGTGAGTCTCAGATGGGAATAATGGGAACAATTATTTTTAAAGACAGGAATAGATTTTATTTACCATCGCTGCCGAGTAGTGTGGGAGCGATAGCGTTTAATATGGAAATTGATTATGGAATTGAAAGAGATTTAGGCAGACACCGGGCGTGGGAAAGGGTATCGGCAATTCATGAGACGTTTGAAGGTTTGGGAGAAATTGCCAATACCGGTTTTGTACAGGCAGCCTATTTGAGACAAATTCCGAAATTTAAAGAGATACAGAAAGGGATGGAGAGAGATATGATTTTTTATTACCAGAAGAGGGATGAGTTTATGAGAAGATTAACCGAAGAGGTTGGTAGGGAAGCGGCGGATAGAGTAGGGTTTTATTTACTGCCATTAGCCCATCAGGTTAATATGGTAATGAATGGGGATGAGAGATTTATGATACATCTTGAGGATTTGAGAATTAGAGAAGGAGTGCATATAGATGTCAGATCAATGATGGCGGAAGCGAACAAACTACTAGCGGAAGCCAGCCCGTTATTTAGTTCCCAGAGATACCCTGATGATAGGGTAATAGTTGATAGCCGGGAACAATTTATAGATAGGAGTTAAAATGGAGAAAAAAAGAGGAAATTTTATAACTCTTGACGGAATCGGCGGCTGCGGCAAGGATACACAATCATTTTTATTGGTGGAGTTTTTTCGAAGTTTGGGAATGAGGGTGCTGTTGACCAGAGAACATACCAGGGATACGCCTTTGGGAGCATTGATAGAAAGAACGATTAAAGGAATGGAAGAACAAATGGATCCATTGGCACAACAACTTACGTTTGTTGCCGACAGAGCTAATCATACAGCTCAGGTAATCAGGCCGGCATTGAAAAGATATGATTTAGTATTGGAAAACAGATATGACGCCTCAACGGTGGCGTATGCTCCGATTGAAAGACGTAAGTTTTTTATGGATTTGAATCAGGCAGTGATCGAGCCGCCGGATTTGACATGTATTATTGATTTGGATCCGAAAGAAGCAATTAAAAGGGTGACGGCGAGAAATGATGCAGACATTTTTGACAAGTTAGAAAATTTAAAAAAATGTCGTGAAGGTTATCGGTGGTATTTTGAAAATTCCCGTCAGGCATGTGCCTGGATTGACGGAAGCGGGACAAAAGAAGAAGTAATGAATAATATATTAGGTGAAATAAAGTCCAGAAAAATAATTAAAGGTTTAGTTTAATTTATGTCAGAAATAATTGAGGCAAAAGATTTAAAACCGGGATGTTTCCGACTACCTGAAAATGGTGAAAAATGCGCAAAAATAGATAGCTGTACGTTTGCGTCAAAAAACGGGAGATATTTTTTGGGTGCCTGTTTACATTCGCTTGATAATGCAGAAATTCCAAACAATTTAGGAATTGATGACAGAAAAATGGAAGGCGGACTTTCTACAGAGTAGAGTTGATACATTGTAAGAAGAAAAACAATTGTTAGAATGGGGTTAGATGAGGAAGTTGCAATTAATTGCCGGAAAATCGAACCTAGAATTAGCTCAGGAAATATCTAAAAAGTTAAAAGTGCCGTTGACTCCGGTTGAAGATAAGTTTTTCGCTAATGGGGAAATTTACGTCAGAATTAAAGAGAAGGTAAGAGGCAATGATGTCTACATTATTCAGAGCATGGATGCACCGGTGAATGACCGATTAATGGAAACACTGATTTTGGTTGATGCTTTAAAAAGAGCCTCGGCCGGAAGAATAAATTTAATCTGTCCTCAATTAGGGTATAGCCGACAAGACCGAAAAACGGCGTCCCGGGAACCAATAAGCGCCAAGTTGGTGGCCGATTTGCTGACTACTGCGGGAATAGACAGATTGGTGACGGTGGATTTGCATGTGGATCAAATTCAGGGTTTTTATAATATTCCAGTCGATCATTTGGTTGGTTATCCGTTATTTGCCAAATATTTAATTTCAAAAAAACTTATTAATGCTAATACGGTGATAGTGAGCCCCGATATAGGCGGAGTGAAAAGAGCCGATAGGTTGGCTGATCTCTTAGGTTTAAAGCTGGCAATTATTGATAAGGTGAGGCGGGCTCATAATCAGGCAGAGGTGATTCATGTGGTGGGGGAGGTGGACGGTAAAAGATGCATCATTATTGATGATATTATCGATACCGGAGGATCAATTTGTGCCGCAGCAGAAGCTTTAAAAAAGATGGGAGCGAAACAGGTAATTGTGTGTGCCACACACGGACTGTTGTCCGGTGAAGCTAAAGAAAAATTTGAAAAGAGTGATATTGACAGACTGGTTTTGACAAATTCGGTAAATATTCCGGAAGAAAAGAGAATTAAAAAAATAAAAATTGTTTCGATCGGTCCTTTATTAGCCAAGATTATCCGGAGAATCTATATGGAAAGGTCTTTAGGGGAGTTATTTACCTGGGAAGACCGAAAACAGCAGTTGTAGGACAATCTCCTCATGCCCCCTCTTTGAATCAATCTCTCTAAATCCCTCTTTGACCCTCCATAGGCGGGCAGGCAAGAGGGGAGAGATTGACAACGAGGACTTTGAGGATGGATAATATTGGAAATATGGATGAGATCTTTGAATTAATAACAAAGGAAGAAAGAAGACAGGAAAATGATATTCATTTGATTCCCAGTGAGAATTTTATTTCCGATGATGTAAAAAAAGCATTAGGAAGCTGTCTATCCAATAAATATGCCGAGGGTTATCCTGGAAAAAGATACTATCAGGGAAATGAAATCATGGATGAAATTGAAAACTTAGCTATAGAAAGGGGTAAGAAATTATTGGGGGTGGAGCATTTAAATGTTCAGCCATACTCCGGCAGCCCGGCTAACGGGGCGGTGTTGATGGCATTGGTGGAACCGGGAGAAACAATCTGTGGTTTGAAATTATCTGCCGGTGGACATTTGACGCACGGACATCCAAAAGTAACTTTTTCGGGAAAGTTTTTCGAGAGTGTGCAATATGAAGTTGATGAAGATGGAAGGATTAACTATGATGAAGTGTATCAATTAGTAGATCAAAGTAGACCAAAATTAATTTTTGCGGGGACAACCGCTTACCCATGGATTATTGATTGGGAAAAATTCAGAAAAATTGCTGATAATGTGGGGGCATGGTTGGTGGCCGACATTTCTCATATTGCCGGACTGATTGTGGGCGGAGTGCATCCGGATCCGGTGCCGTTTGTAGACATTATTACTTCGACAACACACAAGACATTAAGAGGGCCGCGGGGAGCGGTGATCGGAGTGACAGCCAGGGGACAAGCTGCCTACGCTGATCGCTATGGCGAGCCTAAGGAAAAATTGAACAAGAAGATTGATAGTGCGGTATTTCCGGGGATGCAGGGTGGTCCGCATATGAATACAATTGCAGCGATGGCGGTGGCATTTGAAGAGGATTCAAAACCAGAGTTTAAAGAGTATGCGAAACAGGTAGTGAAAAATGCCCAGGCATTGAAAAAAGGGATATTGGAGGGGAATGTAGGGAACGGCCGCGACCGTTCCGTACGAAATAATGAAAATCCGGCGATCAGTTCCGTACCAAAGATTTTTGGCACAGAAAATCATTTAATGGTGGTTGATTGCGGTTTTGAGAAAGGTAAAGAGATAGCAGTGAAATTAGAGAAAGAGGGAATTATTGTTAATGCCAACACAATTCCCCACGATAAGGCCAGTCCATTCAGGCCATCGGGAATAAGGATTGGCACACCGGCGATGACAACCAAGGGATGGAAAGAAAAAGAATTTGGGGAAGTGGGGAAGAGGATTGGAAGGATGATTGAATAGTAGGGACAGGGCATTGCCCTGTCCGTACATAAAATTATAAAAGATCAATATTAATTGTAATAAATGTTACAATTAATTTATAATCGAAAGAAAATTAAACAGATTGCAGGGATACGATTATTCCCAAAAAGGGTGGTATTTTGTGACAATTTGTGCCAAAAATAAAGGAAATATATTTGGTGAAATGAGATATGAAAAGGTGAATTTGAATGGTTTAGGAAAAATTGTGGAACAACAATGGCAATGGTTATTTAAAAGGTATAGATATTTAAAATTTGATGAATGGGTGATTATGCCGGATCATATTCATGGAATAATGGTGATTGAAAATGAAATAATTGTAGGGAACGGTCGCGAAAATGATGAAAACGTAGGGAACGGTCGCGACCGTTCCGTACAAGAAAAAATTAAATCAATATCCGAATTGATAGGGGCGTTTAAAACAACATCGTCAAGGTTGATACATTTGTCCGGTTATAAAGATTTTGTATGGCACAAATCATTTTATGATGAAATTATTCGGGATGAAAAATCGTTAAACCGTATCAGGCGATATATTATCGAGAATCCGAAGAATTATGTTTTAAAATCCAAATAAAAGTACCAATAAGCAGGGCAAATCCGAAGAATTCCAAGAGTTGGGGCCAGAAAAGAATATAAATTGTTGTAGGGAACGGTCGCGACCGTTCCGTACTATCCATTTCCAAACGTTCCGTACCATCCGTTTCCAAATGTTCAATGCCATCCATTTCCCACCCATTGGCCCAGTTGTTAACCAGAAGATGATTGTTTAGAAAGTGGATTTGATAATTTTGAAAATAAAAAGCCAGCCAGCCGGAGGAGAAGGATTGGTTAAGAATCAAAGTTGAATCAGGAATGGGGAGATTAGGAGAAGTTTTGATTAGCGAATTGTTGGGAAAAAGAGATTTAAATTGTATAGTCTGGTTGATTACCGGTTGTACTTGGTAAGAGGTGGTAGATATTTGAGAAACTGCCTGATAGTCGAAAGGTGAAATAGTGATTTTGCTGAGTACAGAACGAGAAAGCTGGTTGCCGTAGGAAATAAGATTAAGTTCTAAACTGTATCCGGAAAAATTGTCCTGAGGAGGAATTAAAAAATAGTCCCAATGGGAAGTAAAATTTTTAGATATTTCTTCCTCGTTAACACATGAGGTAGTGACAATGTTTTTGAAACAAAGGCGGAGGGGGATTCCGGAAAGGTACTCAGATTGGACACCAACAATATAGCCCGAATTATGAGGAAAAGATGATAGGTCTATAGCAGTGCTCTGAGTATTATTAAGAGCAGAAAATTCCTGTTTACCGGAATAAAGTGTTTGAGGTTGATCATTGAGGTGAAGAGAATTAAGGGTAGAAGTATCAATTTTATTTTGGTTGTCTAAAATAGTGCGAAAGGGGAGCTGAATATCCCGGGAAGTATTGGTAGTGAGATAATCGGTAGAATTTTGAGAGTCGGAATAGTGCCAGCGATAGGCCGGGCCAAGATAATTGGAGATTTGTTTTAATTCAACCATGTCGGTAGGGATATTGGTGGGATATAGACTTAAATTGCCAAAATTTTGTGGTTGTTTAAGATATTGAGATGCACTTAATTGGATTAACATATCGTTAAGTTCGTTTTTAAAAGTGATTTGATCGGTGTTTTTGGCGGAAGTGGGAATGACCGAATGATCCCAAAGAATGTAGCCGATACGATATTTTTGGAGGGTAGAAATAAATTGGGGAAGATTTTGGGAATAAACTGCCTGCTTAAATTCGCGGTAAGCCTCCTCATTTTGATAGGCCCAACGATCTGAATCCCGATCGAAGAGAGATTGGGAGATGCCGAACCAAATTAGCCCGGATCCTTGATATTCCCAGGAGGTGTAAGTCCAACCGCTGGGTTCATTAAGAGGGAGAGTTAAAATTCGGGCATCAGGCTGAGTTTGAAGATATTGGTTAATCTGTTGATAATCTGATGGTATGGATTTACGGACGATGGGAGAAATGAGATTTCCTGAAAAATAAGGGTAACAATAAACGATTAGTGATAGAAGAAGACCGATGGTGAGCGGTTTTTTAAGATGAGAAAAGGTGTTAAATACCAGATGGAGAAAAAAGGTAAAAAATAGACTGTAGCCGAAGATGAGGAGGATAGAGAGTTTGGTAAAAATAAATCGAAAAATCTCTTCCAGCAGATTAATTTTTAAAAGGAAATCAAAAATTAAACTGAAGAAAGGCATACGATTGGCCAAAAGAACAAAAGGGATGATAAAGAAAGGAGTGAAAGGGATGAATTGTTTATTTTTTGTGACAAACGCTGCAATTAGACCGACAAAAGCGAAGAAGAAAATTAGTTCACCAATCAGCCGGACGTCGTAATTTTGGAGATGGTTCTGCCACACTGCCATTAAAGGTTCGCTGGTTTGGCGGGTAAAGTTGTACTGATCCCAATTGAAATAAAAACCTTTGATGAGGGAAGTGTCGGCGAGAGTACCGTTTTGCCGATTTTTGAGCAAGAATTCCTGGGAGTGAAGACGATTGCTAAGGTTATATTCGGGATTGTTGGTTTGGGTGGTGGCATAATAGAGATTGGGTAATAACCAAAAAGAATTAATGGTAAGGGTGAGGACAATAAGAATTAATGGTTTGGTGATCCGAAGATGATGTAGAAGAGTAAAAAGAACTAAAAACAAAAGGTAAATTCCAAAAAATGGATACCAAAGATGGGCAGCATAAGCCTGGGGAGTAGAAAATAAAGTTAAAATGGAAAAAATAAGTAGGGACAGGCCATTGGCCTGTCCGGATAGATATTTTATGGTGTATAGAAGTATCCAGGGTAGAAACGCCCATTGAGTAGGAAACATTTCAAATGGAACGTAGAATTGTTGAAGAGTGCCAAGATTAAAAAGATAAACCAGTGAACCCAAAAAGGCGATTAGGGGATGTTTAAATAAATGTTTAATCAGGAAATAGAAACCTAAAGGACCAAAAATAAGACAGAGAAAAATATAGCTGTAGCGAAGGAAAGAAAGAGGTAGAAAAAAATGGAATAACCAAAGAATGAAAACCCGGGGAAGGTCTGCCATGGCGGAATGTCCGGAGACGGCACCTAATCCCTGTTCGGTGCGCCAAACACTAAAAAATAGTCGTTGGAAGTTGAGGGGAAAATCAAACTCCGGATGGAGGGTGTCCCAACCGGTGAGAAAAGTACCCGGAGTGTAATTTTTGAAAGCCAAAAAAAGGCAGATGAGAATCAAAATTAACGGATATATTAAGGGTGAGGACAGGATTTTTTTCACTATAATAGTTTATACTAAAATGTGAATGAAAAAAATTTCTAAAGAGAAAATAGTTTTGGGAATATGGATCGGTTTATTGGTATTAGGTAACCTTATTTGGCTAATTTTGGACAAAAATCCCCCGGCTTGGGATCAGGCGGCACATTTAAAAGCGGTAGTTGAAACTAATCAGTTTTTAAAAGAACAATATGATGGGGGAGTGATTCAGCTAATCAGATCGTTTTACGGATATCCACCGTTGGTTTATTTTTTGGGAGGAATATGGAGTTTAATTGTGGGGACAGGAGTAAGTCAGATAAGTTTTTTGAACACGTTTTTTTTAATAGCGGCGATAGTGGGAGTTTATAAATTATCGGGAAACAAAATATTACCGGCGATAATATTTTCCCTATTTCCGGTGATTTATGACATTTCCCGAAATATGTTGTTGGATTTGGCTTTGACAGTTTGGGTGGTATGGGGGTTGTATTTTTGGATTAAAAACAATGATGTGGGGATTTTGATTATGCTGATTTTGGCAAGTCTGACTAAACTAAACGGGTTTATTTATTTTGTGCCGATGGTGGTTTATTATTTATGGAAGTCAAAAGATTCGGAGAGACAATTTTTGAGATTGGTGAGCGGGGGAATAATTTATTTGTTGGCAGTGGGCTGGTGGTGGGGAGTTAATTACCAGAACATTTATTTGTATTTGACAGGACTGGCCGGTCAGGGAGAAGCAGCGACTGATCCGATGAATTTACTTTCCTGGCAAACATGGATTCATTACTTTAAATTATTTTTCTTAAATCAATTGGGGCCGATAGCGGCATTAGTTTTTTTGGTAACCGGAAAGAAAACTGATAAAAAACTGATTTGGTGGACAGTGGCAACTTATGCAATATTTACGATTATTAAGAATAAAGATTTTCGGTTTACGATGCCGATACTGCCGGTGGTGGCCGTATGGTGGGGATGGGGAATGGAAGAAGTTGGTAGGGATAGGTTGCGACCTGTCCGTACAGTATTGATTGGATTATTGTTGGGATGGATGGGATTCAATTATATTGAAAATTCATATAATTGGCCCTTAAAAAAGCAGGTGGTGGTTTACACCCCGACTTTTTTGATGGGAAACGTGAATTGGATCGATTTCTCCGATTATCCGGTGAGAGAATTTAGAAGAGCAGTTTGGCCAAATGAAAAAATTTTGACTGATATTCCGAATAATGAGGAAAAACTGTTAATGGTGATGAATGTGGCTGAATTAAACGATAACACTTTAGGATTTTACAGATTAAGCTGGGGCAAGAAAAATTTACAGATACACGGCATTGATAAATGGGGACAGATGAAATTTGACTATATAGTGGTGCCGGAAGAGGGGGTAGAGAGTGCACCGTTTTACGATACCCAACTGGGGATCAGAAAAGAGGCGATCAAACAAATCTGGGGAAAAATAGATCAGTATGAAAAGAAAGCGGAATATACACTACCGAGTGGAGGAAAGGTGTGGTTACTGAAAGTTAATCAGTAGTTTAGTATCCAAAGCGGAAGCAATTCTTTTTAGAAGAGATAGAGACGGATTGCCGGTCATGGTTTCAATGCGGGAGATGACAGCCGGGGAAGTATGAATAGTTTTAGCCAGTTGACGTTGGGAATATTTTTTGGCCAAACGGGCTTCAATCAACTTTTTGGCCAATTGATATTCGACTTCTGATTTTTGCCACTCTTTTTGAAAGATTTTGTCTTTTAAACTTTCTTTTAGGTGAGATTGAAAAGAATATAATTTATTTTTCATAAAATATGATATCACATAAGATGTCATTTCAAAAGATATTCCTGATATCTCCGGAGGGCGATATTTAGTTCTTTTTGAGGAGTTTTTTGTGTTTTTTTAGTAAAACAGTGGAGAACAACCAAATTATCTTTATCCGGAGTGAAATAAATTATTCTGACTTTATCTTTTCCAAGAATTCTTAATTCCCAAAGAGAGGTGCCGGACAATTTTTTCAGGTGGGGAATAACGGTAGAGAGGCCGTATTCTTCGATGGTTTGGAATAACCGGAAAACTTTAGTTTTGCTTTGATAGGGAAGGGAGTCTATGAAATCTTTGACAGGATTTTTGCGGTGGCTAATAAAATAGGAAATAGTGATTTTTCTCACTATTTATTTTATACCCTTATCAGAGAGACATTGAGTGTAGACCCATTTTTGAGGTTCGGAAGTAGTGATGGTCTTACCGTTTTCAATAGATTCGGTGCGATAGAAGGAAGCCTGATAGCAGCCATCGATGGCTTCGTTGCGAGCTTTTGTCTGATAAGCCTGTAAAAAAAGCATGGCAAAGACCGTTAAAACAGCGGTAAGTAGGACGAATTTTATATATTCAAAATATTTCATATTTAATCTCCCTAAATCCCTTCCTCCAAAGGCGGATCTCCGAATTTGACAAGAGGGACTTAATTTAAAAAAGATTCGGCCCGCCGCCGCGGGCCTCGTCAGGTAAGTTTTCCCGATTGATCGGGATGCGTATCTTACTTCTTTTTCTCTTTCTTCTTCCTTTCCCTGTGGCGCAGGTCCCCCCGGAGGGGGACCTGCTGAGGTAAAAGCTATTTATTTGACGCTGCCGTTTTTGTCAAAGAAGGTGGTTTCGATCATGTCTTCATTAACAATAACGACATCACGGATGGCAACCAAATCACCATGGTTTGGGTTTTGAATTTCCCCTTTAACCATAGTCATTTGATCTGTTCCGTTGAGACAACCAGCGCCCCAGATGCCCCGGATTTCAATCTTGAACGAAGTAGGATTCCGAAGGAGTGTGTATTCTCCAGAACCATTATCGTGGATTGAGACCCAAGTGTCACCGATTTTGACCTCGATGTCACCAGCCATGGTAGTCCCTGGATACGAGAACCCATTGACATACTCTTTGCCATTGAAAGGCAAATCGTACGCTCCACACGTTGTTGACTGTGTGAATGGGACTGTATTCGGATCAGGAACCATCGCTCCGCCATTTTGATTGGTGGATGAGGGTGATGTTACATCGGCGAAAATGCCGTTCTGACACATTAACTCTTTCAGAAGCGGATGTTTCGACCCGTTGGGGACAGTTATGGTGTCTCCGTTGATGGTGGTCGAGCAATCGCCGGTGAGGGCGGGCGCGGCGGCCTGGGTGGTCGGTTTCAACAGTCCTTGCGGGCTGAAGGCAAAAATTGCCGAAAAGCCGAGGCACAGCACAACCACAGCCACAATACAAACAATTAAAACTTTACGCATGTTGTCGTTCATTTTGTCCTCCTTTGGGACAATTTCAAAATTTTGCCCTTGCGCGGCTTTGCGACGCATAACGCGTTTGCGATAACCACGATGGGCATTGGATTTTCTGGGGTCCATAATAGCTCCTCCTTTCGGGTGAGCCTCCCAGAACGATGACGTTTTCTTTGAACGAACGTTAAGCTGCCTTTGCAGCAGGATCCTTTGGGACCCTTGGAACGTTTTTGAACCCTCTCCTTTGAATAGAGTTCACTCAATCCGCCAGCTGGCGGACTAGGTGAACCCTACCAAAGGAAAACCACACCTTGCACTTATTGGGAAAGAAAGCGTAGAAGACAGGCGAAAGCCGGTCGACTACGATCCACCTTTGTCTTTCGACTACGGCGGATAAAAAAGAGATTGTTAAAGAACTTGCAGGCTCTATTAAATGTTTTCAACGCGGTGTTGAAAATTTAATGGTCTGCACTTGGTGATAATCACCAAGAGAGAAACGGAGTAGGAAAGCCGTTGGGCGGCCTACCCCAAGAGTCTCTCTCTTAGCGATTAACTAAGAGAAAGCTTAAAAAGCTTTGGTTT
Organism: uncultured Gammaproteobacteria bacterium; assembly: GCA_964448705.1. GTDB lineage: Bacteria > Patescibacteriota > Microgenomatia > UBA12405 > UBA12405 > CAYUZS01. The sequence goes on along the minus strand of CAYUZS010000009.1, from coordinate 3,177 downwards.
GTTAAGGAAATTTAAACAGAAAGTTAATTGTCAAAATTAACAATCTATTCTGGCCTATATTATAATCTATTAGACCTATAATGTCAAGATACTAAGAGTAAAATAGTAGAAGAAAGAGGGGAAGTATAAAAGTGAGAATTCGGCAATAAATATTACAGAGTTATGTAACAGCCAGTAAAAAATAGATTACTTACCGGAAAAGGTGAGGGTAATGTCGGTACCTAGAGCGGAGGCGAGTTTTTGAATGAAGCTAATGGTGGGATTAGCCCTGCCGGATTCTAGACGGGCGAGGGCAGATTGTTTGGTACCCATACGTTCCGCCAATTCTTTTTGAGTTAATTTCTTTTTGATTCTGGCGTCAAGGATTTTTTGGATAATTTCATATTCAGGCTGAAGTTTGTCGTATTCCTTTTTGAATTCTGGATCCTTTAAAGACTCGGCCAACCACTTGTTTGCTGAAGGCAATTTTTTGACAGCTACTTTGTTATTTTTCATAGCATAAATATAACATATACGTTATATTAAAGTCAAACGTCGCGTTTCTGCTGTTTTGATCTCTTTTGGCGGTGTTTTAGGACTTTTCTTTTTAAATGCATGCAGAATAATGAATTTATGATGGTATTGGGTGTAAATAATCCTAATTTTAGTGTCGCCTTGGCTTCTAAGTTCAAAGAGTTCTTTGGTTAATTTACGAGAATAAGGGAAATGTAGGTTTGGGTCGTATTGGATTAGTAGAGCAATTAGACGAGCGTATTTTGATATAGTGGATTGATCCTGAGAATCAATAAAATCTTGAACTATGTTTTTCCCATTTGATGTAAGATAGAAAGCTAAATCATAACTCATTATGTTAAATTTATCACAAACTAAAACCCGCCTCATCGGCGGGTTTAGTGAATTATAAATTGATGATGTTTAGTAACCCCGAGCCAATTTTCGAAGTTTGAGAGCGACAAAACCGAGAGCGGCAGAAAGGGTAGTGCCAAGCATTAAAGTGCTAGCGCCGGTAGCCGGAAGATTGACTTTGGCAGAAGAGGAGGCGACAGCAGCAGATCCTAAGGTACCATTGTTGGTATAAAAGGAAGTGTAGTCGCTGGCTTCAGTGCCGATTTCCGATTTGGCGGAAAAACGAAGATTGTTGACGGTTATGTTTTTAGCAACATGAGATTTGTCTTTGACGGTGACGGTGATGTCTTTGACATAACTTTCACCAGCGGCAATCTGGGGAATAGTGAAGATGGCCGGAACATCGGAGGTGACATCGCCGGGGAGAGCTTCACTAACGACTACTTGGGTTTGATTGCGGTTACCTTCGTTTTTGACGGTTAATTGGACTTGGAATTTATCGCCAGGAGCAAAAATAAGCTGATCGCTGGTAATGTTTTCCTGCCATTGGGTTTGAGAAAAACCCTTGGCTTTAAGGTCGACGACTAAATTTCTGACTTCATCATCGGCAAAAATAGGAGAGGTGAACATCAAGAAACTAAGAGCAAAAAGAGAACTGGTAATAAATTTTTTCATAAAAATCGAAATAAGTAATTGTTATGGGCTATTATATAACGGTTTTTTCGTGTGTCAAGGGTATGTAGGCGAGAAAATATAGGGATAAATTTACCGGGGCTATTTTAAAGATAACAGAAAATAAAAAAAGAAGATAGGAATTTAAATAAAATAGTGATAGTTATATAAAAAACTATGTCGTTTGGCGAGGGAGAAAGGAAGAGAATAAGAGAGAATGCAGGATACTACTGCCAAATATGCGGCACTTGGCACCCACCACATAAGGGTAAGGAGCCGGAACTTGATGCCCATTCTTTAGATAGAACTCACAAGGACCAGGGAATGGCTTTGTGTACGGTTAGAAAAAGGGGAAGCTGTCACCAAAAATTACATGATATCACCAACGACCCGACGGAGTTGTCAAAACTATCGAGAGAGGCTGCACAAATGGGAAGCTTGGGGTTAACATACGTGTTATTGGAAAAAGGAATACCAGAAAATAGAATTAGGAGAATTCTAGATAGAGTTTCTATTTGATTGATTTGAGGAAGTTTTTGAGATCGGAGGAGAAACGGGGATCTTTGAGAGCTAAAGTGAGGTTTACCTGAAGCCAGCGAAGAGGATCACCGGTAGTTTGCCAGGCGTTTTCCGGGGTATATTCGGCGTAAACTTTACCGGTTTTAGCCAATGCGGCATTGGCATCGGCCAGCCAGAGCTCTCCTTTTTTGATGGGGGTGTTTTTTATAGTGTCGATGATTTTTTGGGAATAAAGAAAACGGCCAAGCTGGGTAACATTACTGGGAGCTTGTTCGCGGGGAACTTTTTCGAAGACATCCAAAATTCGGAGAGAATCTTTTTTATCAAAAAGAATAGAGCCATAGCGGCTGATTTCCTCCCAAGGGACAGGTTGGACGGCAATAACGGCATCGGCTGACTTTTGATTGAAGGTGTGAATCATTTGAGAAAGTAAATTACCGGGAGTGTTTTCAATGGTAATATCGTCGCCAAAAAGATAGACAAAATGATCCCCTTTGATGAAGTTTTTAGCAGCTATGATGGGGGAGGCATTGCCGTAAGGGAGATGGCGAGATTGGGGTATAAAAGTAAATTCAACTTTTGACCAAATGTATCGGAGGGAGTCTAAGTAGCTCAGTTTACCGGTGTTTTTTAAGTAATTTTCCAGTTCTGGGTCGGGAGTGAAATAACGTTTAATGGTAGGGTAGCCATGACGATGGACAATACAGATTTTGGTGATGCCGGCGCCGATAAGTTCTTCGACGAGGTATTGAATTTGGGGTTTATCAAGAATAGCAATCAGTTCTTTGGGATATTGTTTAACAGCGGGAAGAAAACGGGTGCCGCGGCCGGCGGCGGCGATGACAGCTTTGGTGATGTTCATAAAATCATTTTAGCAGATGGCAGGCCCATGAGGATTCGAACCTCAAATAAAGGTTTTGGAGACCTTGGTGATAGCCATTTCACTATGGGCCTAAAGCTAAGGTGATTTTAACAAAAAATAGAGAGAACTGATGAACTAGAATGGAATATTTCGAATAGTAAAGAAAAGTGGACCCAAGGGGACTCGAACCCCTGACCTGTCCGATGAACATCGGACCACACTACCAACTTTGTTAAATTATTGTCTGGTGGACCCAAGGGGACTCGAACCCCTGACCT
>CAYUZS010000008.1:0-26809 GCA_964448705.1 uncultured Gammaproteobacteria bacterium | reverse complement strand
GTGTCTTTAACATTGGTGGGAGGAGCAGAGAGAAGAGGTTGAGAGAGGAGATTAAGGTATATGATAGTAGTCAACAGAATTGCGGATACTATACCTCCAAGAAATAATTTAGATTTCATTTGTTACAAGACACATATTTAAATAGTAATTAAAGATAATGCGATGTGGTCTATAATGTCAAGGGATAAAGTAATCTAACTAACGAAAAAATAGGAAAAAAGAATGATTTTGTTACTACAAATGTAGTTGAGAAAAAGGTAATATTGGTAGATAACCTAACTACAGGATAAATAATGACCACTTAGCAAATCATTACATAAAGTGCTAGATATATTATGATATAAACTTACGAATTTGAAGGAATTGTTTTTGACCGTTTCGAAAAAGAATGAATTAGAAAAAAGAGAAAAATAAATAGCAAAATAATGATGACTAAAGTATAAGGAAAAACGTAGAAATTAATAGTAGCAGAAGGTGATGATGAGGGAGAGTTGAGAGTGAGAGTGGCAGTATATTTACCCGGCCAGAACGGAGGAGAAAGAATACAGGTGGAAGGGTTTTGATTATCGTAGTTACAGGTAATATTACGGGAAGAATCGGCAAGTACGTTTTGGGGAAACAAGTCTAATTCCCGAAAAACCAGATGGTTTTTAGTGATGGTTATTTTTCCGGAAGTCTTAAAATAATAAGAAGAAAGATTGTTAATCTTACCTTCGAAATGAAGTTGAGGAAACAAAATATCTTTTATTTTAGGAGAAAGTTTAAAATCGGAAACGGAAGCCTGAACAGGAGTGGCTTCACTATTAGAAGTAGAAATTAAAAAATGAGAACCAATTCTGGCGGTGGCTGCGGAGAGATTATCTTCTGAGTGAAGTGAATTACTTAAGTCCTGAGAGACAAAAAAGGTGAAATAACTGTCACCTAAAGGAGTATTGGGAAGAGATTTTATTTTAAGGACCAACTGACGGGAACTTTGAGGAGGTAAAACAAAATTTTGGCCAAGCTGAAGATCGGCATTACCAAGAGAAAAAGAAAAAAAAGAGTTGGGAGCAACTTGATTGTAAGTTAAAGAACCGTTGGTTCCCAGAGGCTGCCAAGGAAGAACAGAAGTATTGAGAATTAATGAAGAATCAGAATTGTTGGTGACGTTATAAGCCTGAGTGAAAGAAACTCCCGGCTGGGCGGTGATCTCAATTTGAGCTGGTTTTATGGTTAAATCAAAGTTAGACATAGATCAGTATTTAGGAACAGCAGTAAAAATAATAGAATTTTGATAAGTACCGGCAGACTGAAAAGGAGAAACATTAGTTTTATAGGTGATCCGGGCAGAATGATCTTTAATCGGATGATCTTCGGACATAAAAATCTGAGGATTATTTAATAGAGCAAAGGGCCGAAAATAGGTGCTGTCGGTGAAATATGAAGAGGTGCCGACATTAGTAACAACTCCACTACCATTGATTCCGAGGGCGTTAAAACCAAATCCGTAAGAAGATGAGGAAGTCCAGATTCCGGAGGAAGTAATAGTGCAGGTACCGGAATCACATTTAGTATCGGGAATAGTGGTACCGGCGGCTAAAGAGAGAGGATGGTTTTGTTGAGCGGTAATCTGATAACCATGACCGGAAGGAGTAGTGATGGTGATGATATTAGAAGAGGTAGAGCCGACTCCGGGAGTCAGAGTACCTAAAGCAATTGATAGATTGTCGATAGAAAAGGAAAACTGATTAAAGGTGTCGTAAATGTATTGAAAGCCGGATTTTAAAGTGTAGCCGGAAGAGGTGTAGGGCCCAGGTGCGTTTTGGCCGACGGTATCGGTTAAAGAATAATTAGTAGATGTTTTAGAGCCGGAAGTGATATTAAAATTGCCCCAATCAATATTGTAAGAAGAGGAAGAAAAATGCTGAGCCAATGTTTGACGGCTTAGAAAAGGGACAGACAGTAATAGTAATAAGATAATAAGAGAAATTTTAAGTTTCATCGGAAGAGTGATTGATGTCAGAAGTAAGTTGTTCAGCAGAGTTAAGAAGATTTTTAGAGGAAGAACGAATTTTTTTAAGAGATTCTTTTTGAGTGGGGGTGAGAGGAGTGGACAGAAGTTGAGAAGAAAGATCAAAAATAGTAGTGATACCGGTTTTAAATTTAAGATTCAGCCAAAAAAGGAAATCAGTTTCTTCGGCAGCAATGGTATGAATAGTGCGGGTGTTCGATTCGGACTGGCGGCTAATAATCCAAACGATAGGGGTGATAAAGATTAAGGAGAAAAGAGGGACAAGAGAAATCAGAGAATTAAGCGACTGGGAAAGTAAAGCGATGAGAACCAAGGAAAAAGTTAAAGAAACTGAAGGTGGAAAAATAAAAGCAACGATGAATACCAGAAAATAAATCATAAAAAGAAAAGGAGAGGCAAGTCCGTGGGTGCAAAAGACAATTAAACAAACAATGAAGGAGACTAAATAAATTACCGGTAAATGCAGACGGCGAAAAATTATAAAGAGAATAGAAAAGAAAGCAACTAACTGAGGGAGAAAATTTACTGCAGAAGTTAAAGAAATTAAAAAGGTAAAAACGGAAGTGAGTGAGAGGATAACAATAGTGGTAATTAAGGACATCAATTAATTGTAACCAGTAAAAATCAATTGTAAACAGGAGTATGATGTTACTATGTATGAAAAATTACAGAAGTGGAAATGGCAGGATGGACTATTAGCCGCAGGACTGGCTTTAATAACAGTAGGAATCGGATTTAATTTAAGGGAAAGTCTGAATGATGAAAAACCGGAAATGGTAAAAGCAAAAATATCACCAACAGTGACTATAGAAACGGTGAAATGGGTGATGATTGATGTGGAAGGGGAAGTGGTGAATCCGGGGGTATATAAATTGAATAAAACAGACAGAATTCAGGAGGCACTGATTGCCGCCGGAGGTTTAAGTGCTGAGGCGGACAGAGAATGGGTGGCAAAAAATATTAATCGGGCAGAAATGGTGAGCGAGGGACTAAAGGTATATATTCCCAGGAAAGGAGATACTTTGGGAGCAGCTGTTCAAATTTCAAAAGAAACAACAGGAATAGTAAATATTAACAATGCTGACAGTGAACAATTAGAAACGCTGCCGGGAATCGGCCCGGCGATGGCGGCAAGGATAATTGATTATCGGAAAAACAATGGGGGGTTTAAGGATATCAATGAATTAAAGATGGTTTCCGGAATCGGTGACAAGATGTATGAAAAAATTAAAGACTTGGTTCAAATCTGACGGTCGAAAGTGGTTGTTACTGATTTTGGGATTAATATTGATGTACAAGTTTGTAAATAAGGATAGTTTGATATATGTAGTTAAACAAAGTTTACCGCCGACAGAGGCAGGGATTTTAAACGGGATGATATGGGGAGATAAAAGCGGTTTTGAAAAAGGTTTCTATGATTATCTGAAGAACAGCGGGTTGGTTCATTTGGTAGTGGTGTCGGGAAGCAATGTGATGCTCCTGGTCGGAGGAGGAGTGGAATTTTTGGCGAAATATCTGGGCAGAAAGAAAACAATTATCGGTGGATTGGCAGCCGGTATAGGATATGCGGTGATGACCGGAGGTGAAATTCCGATCATCAGAGCGATGCTGCTGTTGTCAGTTTATTATTTTTCCCAACTGTATGGCAGAAAATACAATATCTGGAGGGCAATGCTGTTGGGGGCAGCAATAATGGTGACGGCAAACCCAAAAGTATTACAGGAAGTAAGTTTTTGGCTGTCGATGACAGCATTTTTAGGGGTAGTTACGGCTAAAGATAAAAAATGGATCAATTTTTATGTGACGATGTGGATTACACCAATTTTAGCTTTAACTTTCGGAAAAATCAGTCTGTTATCACCAATTAATAATCTACTGGTATCAGGAATAGTGGAAATGTCGACCATAGTGGGAATAGTGGGGAGCGTAATAGGCATGATCTGCTTTCCAATAGGGAAAATGGTTTTATGGATAGCTTACCCAGCATTAAAATATTTGACGATGGTAGCGTATTTTGGAGGTCAACCTCAGAGAAGCGTGGTGACGGTAAATTTTAACTGGTTTTGGTTGTGGGGGTGGTATTTATGCTGGGGATATTTTCTGTTAAGAAAAAATGAAAATTAGACAATGGTTGATTATTGCCGGCATTGCTTTGGGAGTTATCTGGTGTTTTAGCAGGCCGGACGGAAAATTGAGAGTGATATTCTGTGACGTAGGTCAAGGTGACGGCTTGGTGATAACGAAAAATAGTTTTCAAATGATAATAGACACCGGTCCGGAAAACGGAAAAATGTTGTCCTGCTTGGAGAAACATATGCCATTTTGGGACAAGGAAATAGAGACGGTGATAGTGACTCATTGGGACAAAGATCATAGCGGAGGGTTAAAAAAAATTATCAGTAATTATAGGATAGATAAAATATATGGAAGCACCTCTCCGGGGAAGGATTATGAACAAATAGTTTATACAGATGATTTGAGAAAAAATGATTTAATTAAATATGATTTGATGACATTTGAAGTATTGAATCCGGACAGAGATTGGGGGAATGATAATGATAATTCAATAGCGGGCAAATTAACTTATAAGGACTGCGAATTTTTATTAATGGGGGATGTCTCGGCGGAAGTAGAAAGAAAAATGGTTTGGAGAAATGAAGTACAAAGAGCAAAAGTGATAAAGATTTCCCATCACGGTTCGGCCGGGGCGACAAGTGAAGAATTTATTGAACAGCTGAAACCGAAAGAAGCGGTAGTGTCGGTAGGGAAAAATAATTTCGGTCATCCCAGCGGATTGATAATTGAAAGGCTACAAAAATGGAATGTCGAGGTAAAAAGAACTGATGAAAAAGGTGATATAGTGTATTTATGCCAATAGAAAAAATAAATGATCGCAAAGAAAATGTTTCAGTGAAACTTAATAATACTTTTCAAACGCTTAAAGATCAAAAAAAGAGAAGAGATTTACAATTACCGAAACAGAGAAACAACTGGTCCTTGACAGACCGAGAGGAAAGAATAATTTTAGATGAAAAACAGTAAGAAAGACTAGTTAGGGGTATTGGGAACTAATACCGGTATAGACTTGTGAGGAAATATTTCGAATAGCGCCGGTAAGATCATTGAAATTTTGACCACGGGTCATGATGCAAAGAAGATATGGATGATTGGGAAAATAAACAATACCGCAATCATGAAGCTGTTTCTGACCGGTATCTAAATATTGGCGTTCACCAAATTTATGAGAAACAGGAGTGTCCTGAGGAACTCCGGCAACAATACCCTGAGTGAAACGTGATTGACTGAGAAGTTTGAGAGCTTTTTCGGAAATATCTTTGCTTAAGTAAGAGGAATTGTAGAGAATACGGAAAAAAGCAGCGTAAGATTTCACAGAGAGGATGTTGCCATTGGGATCATTAACGGCTTTGGAGATATCGACACCTAAATCATTGTAGATTTTATAAACAAGTTGAGGGTCGATATTGTCGAGTAAAAGATTGTAGGCCAGATTGTCGGAATAGATAATCATGCGACTGATTAACTCTTCGACAGTATATTCCTGATTGGGGGTGAGGGTTTTTTCGGGTTCTATGTTTTGACTGCCGGGATTATATGTTTGAGTGTTTAAGAGTTTTTTTTGAAGAATTGCGGGATCAGTTTCGGCAACTTTGTAATAAGCAATCATCAAAGGAACTTTTATTAAACTAGCGGGAGAAAAAAACTCGGTACTATTAATACCAAACCAAGGACCGTTATTCAGATCACGATAATAGACAGCGGCAAAACTTATTTTTTGATGATCAATTTGTTGTTGAACGTAGTTTTGAACTTGATTTTTAAGTTTGTCCTGTTCTTTAGTGCCGATAAAATTGTCGACATCACAATCGAGAAGAGGGTTGATAAACTGATAGCTACCCTGAAGACGGGTTTCGGTGACGTGATCATCGATGGTGGAGGTAAAAAGATAGCTGACGCCGCAACCCAGTAAAAAGGCTAAGAAAATAAAAATATAAACCCGAAAACGAAAAAAGAAGGTTTTAATTGAAACCATAGATAGATAAAGAAAATTTTATCAAATAATTTAGTCGGAGAGTATAGTAAAAAAAGAGCTAGCTGATTTACAAAAAAATTTTTTTAAGCAAAAGTGGGAATTAATACCAAATAACTTTAAAAAATAGAATCGAGGGTGAAAGTGATTAGTTGTTATATAATAACAATATGATTTTTAAGGTAATCGAGGATAAATGGCAAAAGTTCTGGGAGGAACACCTGGAGCTTTATCGGGCGAATAATTCCAGTCAAAAAGAAAAAAAATATGTTTTGGTGGAGTTTCCGTATCCAAGCGGTTCCGGATTACACATCGGCCATGCATTTTCTTTTACCGGAGGAGATGTTTATGCCAGATTTTCAAGAATGAAAGGTTATGAGGTGTTGTTTCCGATGGGATGGGATGCTTTTGGACTGCCGACAGAAAACTATGCCATAAAGACAAAAAGAAAACCGCAGGAAGTAACAAAAGAGAACACGGATATGTTCAGAAGCCAAATGAAAAGGCTGGCTTTTTCGTTTGATTGGAGTCGGGAGATTAATACAACAGATCCTGACTATTATAAGTGGACACAATGGATATTTATTCAGTTATACAAAAACGGATTGGCATATAAAAAAGAAATGCCGATTAACTGGTGTCCAAGCTGTAAAATCGGGCTGGCCAATGAAGAAGTAGTAAACGGAAAATGTGAGCGGTGCGGAAGTGAAGTGGAAAGAAGAACAATCTCCCAGTGGGTGGTCAAAATCACCGAATACGCCGACAGACTAATTGAAGGATTAAAGGAAACTGATTTTATTGAAAAAGTAAAACAAGCCCAAATAAATTGGATTAACAAATCCGAAGGAGCAAGAGTAACGTTTAAGATTAAAGATAGAAAAGGGGACCTGGAGGTTTTTACCACCAGACCGGATACCCTGTACGGAGCGACATTTATGGTGATGGCGCCGGAACATGCATTATCTTTAGAGTTAGCAAAAGACAATGAAGAAATTAAAAATTACATAAAAATTTCCAGAAGCAAATCGGATTTGGAAAGAACGGAATTAAGTAAAGATAAAACAGGTGTTTTTTCGGGTTTATACGCAATTAATCCAATCAACGAAAAAGAAATTCCGATCTGGATTTCCGATTTTGTGCTGGCTTCCTACGGAACCGGGGCAATCATGTCGGTGCCGGCACATGACGAAAGAGATTTTGCCTTTGCCATGAAATTTAATTTGCCAATTATTCCGGTAATTAGTAAAGAGAATCATGATTATCATAAGGAAGCCATGACGGAAATACATAGCGGAGAGATGATTAACTCGCCGAAATGGAACGGAAAGAAACCGGATGAGGCGATAAAAGAGGCGATTAAGATGATAAAAGAGGCAGGAATCGGGGAAGGAGCAAATTCCTATCATTTAAGAGATTGGATATTCAGCCGTCAACATTATTGGGGAGAACCAATACCGATGATAAATTGTCCGAAATGCGGATGGGTGCCGGTGCCGGAAGAACAACTACCGGTAAAATTACCGGAGGTGGAGCAATACGAACCAAGCAATGATGGTAAGAGTCCGCTATCCAAAATCGATAGTTTTGTTAAATGTAAGTGTCCGAAATGCAACGGTGAGGCGGAGAGAGAAACTGATACGATGCCAAACTGGGCCGGATCTGATTGGTACTTTTTGAGATATATTGATCCATTTAATAAAAAGGGTTTGGCTGACTTTGATATATTAAAAAAGTGGATGCCGGTGGATGTTTATATCGGAGGCGACGAACATAACACCCTGCATTTGCTGTACAGCAGATTCATTTATCAGTTTTTAAATGATATCGGGGCAGTACCGAAAGAAATTAAAGAGCCTTACTTTAAAAGAATATCCCACGGAGTAATATTAGGTCCGGATAATCAAAGAATGAGTAAATCCAGAGGAAATATAGTGGTGCCGGAGACTGTGGCGGACAAATATGGAGTCGATGTAATCAGAATGTATTTGATGTTTATTGGTCCATTTGACGGAACAATGTCCTGGAATGAAAAAACATTGATGGGAGTAAAAAGATTCTTGGAAAAGGCGGAAAGGTTTGCAGCGAAACAAAATGAAATAGCAGACAAAAAAAATGTTGCTATCAATGAAGAAGCCGAAGTGATAATTAACAAGCTGATCAAGGGAGTAGAGGATGATCTGGGAAGTTTTAAATTTAATACGGCGATAGCTAAAATGATGGAAGGGTTGAATGATTTGTCGAAAATGAAGAAAAGCATCAGTAGAAAACAATATGGCAATTGGCTGAAGGTTCTGGCTCCAATGGCTCCATACACCGCTGAAGAGTTGTGGTCGGCTTACATTAAAGATGGGGAAGGAGACGAGCCTATTTCGGTCCATATGACGGAATGGCCGGAAGTAGATGAAAAGAGTTTGGTTAAAGAAAAAATTACAATAGCGATTGCAGTTAACGGTAAAGTACGTTTTGAACTAGAAATTAATAGTAATGAAGTTAATGAACAGCAAAAGATATTGGAGCTTGCTAAGGAACAAGAAAAGATAAAAGTTTGGACAAATGGAAAAGAAATATTGAGAGAAATTTATATTCCCGGAAAGATGGTTAATCTGGTGGTTAAATGAAAGTCCATACTTTAGGTAACGGGATTCGGGTGGCGATAACTCCATTAAAGGGGATCAAATCGATAACAGTAAAGGTAAATTTAAAATTAGGGGCGAAGTATGAAAACAAGGATGAGTTTGGTTTAAGCCATTATCTGGAGCACATGGCTTTTAAAGGAACATCTGCCAGACCGGGAGCAACGGATATTTTTAAGGAAATTGACAGTAAAGGAGCAATGTTTAATGCAGAGACCGGTTATGAAAACACTTCTTATGAAATAACCACTAACGGCGATAATCAGAAATGGGCTTTGGAATTATTGTCAGACATTTTATTAAATAGTACATATCCGGACAAAGAGGCTCAAAAGGAAAAGGGAGTAATAATAGAGGAAATTAAGATGTATCAAGATAATCCGATGATAGGTTTAGTGTCGGAAGCAACAGATTGGCTATGGGGCGAATCAAAAATTGGCTGCTGGGATATTTCAGGAAAAATAAGTGAGGCAAAGAAGTTTAACCGGAAAAAATTAATCGATTATAAAAATAAGTATTTTAATGGGAAAGAAATAGTGGTGACTGTGGCCGGAAATGTAGAAGAGGACCAGTGGACGGAGACGGAAAAATATTTTGATAAAAATTTGAACTTTAAAGGGGTTGAATTGCCGGAAGTGAAAGTTGAACTGACGAAAGAGACAGAAAAAATTATTCAGAAGCCAACTGAACAAGCCCATTTTGGAGTGATGGCAGCGACATTCGGAAGCCAAGACGAGCGACGATATGTATTAAAGCTGTTGAATGTGATTGTGGCAGGAAATACTTCGTCAAGATTGTTTGAGGAGATAAGATCGAAGCGAGGTTGGGCTTATTACGTATATCCAATCGGAGAAGAAATTCGTGAAGCTGGTTTTTGGGGAGTACAGGCAGGAGTTCCGGTAAACAAATTAAGAGAAGCAATAGAGTTGACAGAGAAAACAATCATTAACCTTAAATCAGATATTAGTGAGGATGAAGTGAAAAGAGCGAAAGATTATATCCGGGGTAAGACTGAGCTTTATATGGACAAGAGTAGTTTTTGGGCCGATTATGTAGGGGAGAACATACTTCTGGATGATGAATGGGTCAGCCCGGTAGAGGAATTGAATCGATTGGAGAAAGTGTCGAAAAAGGAAATTGCTGAATTAGCGGAAAAAATATTTAAAGCGGAAAATATAAAAAGACTGATTCGGACCAGCAAAATATAGGTTGAAAAGTTAGTATTTTGACCGTTTTATCAGTATCCCCATTTGTTTGCTAGAACAATTTTTTATATATTTTAAACGGAACTGTTGGGCGTATGTAGATATTTACTAGAGAGGAGTGAATTGTGGAAAAGAGAAGTCCGGAGGATGATTTGTGGTTAAAATCATGCTCTTAATTGATATAGAAAGATAATGTGAATTTTAATACATTAACAATATTTTTAGATGATCGACAAAGCAGGTAAATTGAGGACGAAAGAACAAGAGAATAAATGGTTTATGCGGTAAAAATTGATCTAATAAGTAATTAGAAGTTATATTTAAGTAGAATTCTTTTTGATAAAAACTTGCGGAGAATAAAGTAAGTAAAAGCGTTAAAAATTGAGTTAGAAATTTGCGGAGATTATGCAGACAAGTGCGGTAAAAGAACTAAATAGAGTTTAAAAAATGCGGGAAATGTTTATTTTGGGTAAAAATGTGTCCCCACCAGGAATCGAACCTGGATCTGCTGCTTAGGAGGCGGCCGTTCTATCCATTTAACTATAGGGACAAGGACAAAAAATTCGACTAAAAGAAGCCGAGTCAGGAATGGGGGATTCGAACCCCCAACCTCACGCACCCGAAGCGTGCGCGCTACCAATTGCGCCAATCCCTGTTTTTTAATGAAAGCTTGAGTATTATAAACGATTTATGAAGAAGAACAAATGTGATATCTAAGTTTATCTTGAGACATACATTTATATAATAACTCAAATATCTAATAATGCTTTTTGGCAGACTATACAATAGAGTGTTAAAAGGGGTAAGGTCAGATTTTTACCAAATCTTCGGTAAGGAAAACACTTTTAGTGAAGTTAAAAGAATAGATGATGGTTGATGAGGTAGCTAAAATTACAAATATTTTTAATAAGACTTGACTTGATTTAAAAGAATCTTTACACTGATCACATGGAAAACATAAATAGAAACACGAGAACACTGATAGTAAGTTTCGTTATAGCGATTATGGCATTGATCCCTTTGAGGTTTGTTGAGGTGGGCCAGTCATTAAGCAATCAAATTAATGTTCAAGTATTAGGAGAAAGCACGGCGAACAAGATCGTGCTGCCAAATGACAGGATAGAGACAGTAAATGTAGAAGCTCCGAAAGAAGAAGTGGTTTCAGAGCCGGAGACAGGATGTGTTGAAGGACAAGAAATAGATCAACAATGGGATAATTTAAGAAAGACAGTGTTTGATGGTGTAGAGGATGAAGAAACTCTACAAGGAATGGTTGCCCAATTGGTTGACATGCAAAAAAAGGTTTGCCGGTAAGGAATTTGAAATTCAAAAAAACGATTAACGAACGGTGATAGCGTAAAGGTTTTCAGCAGAACCGACATAGGCGGAGGTGAGAGTGATGATCTTGCTGCCGTCAGCCCAAGGAAAGACGACCTGCGGATTGAAATTGCCACCGAAAATAGTGTTTTTATTGGTGTTGTCGTAGTCAATAGCAATGATAGCCTGGTTTTCGGTGTAAACAATGTTGGCAGAGTTGGGCATCCAAAAAGGATTAATGACAGAAGTTTTTGAGCCAACAAGAAAATTAGTGTCGTCTTTTAAATCGTAGACATAGTAATTATCTTTTTGAAGAGTTCTGGTTTGAGCCTGAGTGCTTTGAGCCGGGAGAGGAGTAACAATATTTTGGGGTAAGGCACTATCGGTGGCAGAAAGATAAAGGACTTTATCATCGTTGGAGGAAAAGATAATGTTTCTAGCGGATTCAGTGGAGACATAAGGACGCAGCTCTTTAGGAAGACGGGCAATGCGAATTTGAACCAATTCAGTTTCCTGAGTTTTCCAATCTTTTTCAATCAGAGAAAGTTTGGAGGTGATATCGACAAGAGAGGTTTGAGTAATGGGGTTGCTGAGATTAAGTAGATAGTGGGCAGTGCCAATTTTAACTAAAACCTGACGGGAATCAGGAGAAAATTCAAAAGAGGCTTTTGACCAATCAACACCGGAAAAATTGGGGGCGATCTGACGGGGGGTATTTTTACTGAGAGATAGGGGGATATCGTTTAATTCGATGAGATATAAACCATTGTCTAAAGAAGCGGAAGCGGAAGCGACGGAATAAATAATTTTGCTGTAATCAGGGCTGGCAACAGGATTAATGGCACCACTAAGGGTAAGAGGGCTGAGATCCGGAGCGGAACGAAATAATTGAGTGTCGGATTGATAGACGGTTTCTTCTTTAATGGCGATTGATTTCTGCCAGGGCAGATAACCATCTTTAACAATTTTTAAAATATAATCTCCGGGATTTAAATTAATGGTGTCATCGGTGGCGGTGGTAAGTTTGTCATTGATATAGACGCTGGCACCTTTGGGTTTGGAGGTGGCGGAAAGGATTCCGGTCGCTTTTAGAACTAAATTATCACCCTGAAGATTGGGGCGATAGCCGCGAGCCAACAAACTGACAATGTAAGTACCAAGAATTACGAAGAAAAAAACAGAAGAGACGATTAAAAGGCTTTTTTTATTAGAATGATTCCCCATGGTCTTATTATATCCAATTACCAAAGAGTTGGTAGAATAAAAACAGATGAAACTTTTTAAAAAATTAGGAATTGACTTGGGAACGGCCAACAGTGTGGTCTGGGAGGAAGGAGTGGGGATTGTTCTGAATGAACCAACAGTGGTAGCAGTGGGAATAGATGACCGCAAAATCCTGGCAGTAGGAGAAGAAGCAAGGAAAATGTTGGGTAAAACTCCAGAATATATTGAAGTAATCAGACCAATGGAAGACGGAGTAATTTCTGATTATGAAGTGACGGAAGCAATGATTAAATATTTTTTGAAACAAGTAATGGGTAGAGCCTGGTTTGTAGGTCCGGAGGTAATGGTGTGTGTGCCGGCAGGAGTAACACAGGTGGAACAAAGGGCAGTGATGGATGCGACTATTTCAGCAGGAGCACGAAAAGCCTATTTAATAGACGAACCATTGGCCGCAGCGATCGGCGCAAAGATTCCGGTTTCCGAACCAACAGGGAATATGATTGTTGATATCGGAGGAGGGGCGGCAGAAGCAGCGGTGATCGCACTGGGAGGTGTAGTGACACATAAGACAGTAAGAATAGGGGGAGTGAAGTTAGATATGGCAATAGCCGAATTTCTTAAGAGAAAAAGCAATTTAATTGTCGGAGAACAGACAGCGGAATTGATAAAAATAAAAATAGGAAGCGCTATTAAACTAAAAAGACCGGAAACGATGGAAATTAACGGTAGAGATTCTGTTTATGGACTACCAAAAGCGATAACTATTGATTCGGATATGGTTTATGAAGCAATAAGGCCGCAGCTGGACAACATTATTACAGTAATCAGAGATACTTTGGAATCGACACCACCGGAATTGGTGGCCGACATTATAGACAGAGGAATTGTGTTGTCGGGAGGTACTTCTCAGTTAAGAAACTTTAATACCCTGATCACCAGAGAAATTGGGGTGTCGGCTCATGTGGCCAACGAACCACAATTTTGTGTAATTAAGGGTACAGGGATTGCTCTGGAGAACTTGGAAGTATATTGGCGGGCGATTCGGTGATACATTTGAAATACACGTCTTATATTTTTTTATTTCTGATATTTTTTGGACCGAGTTTTTAGATTATTTTTATCATTATAATTTTAATTTTCTGATTTATATTAATTTTAGGGATATTTAGTTACTTTTGCCTGTTTTACTTGTTATTTTTAGAATAAAAATATTGTTCAAAGGATTTAAATAATAGATTTTTTGAATTTTCTTTAAAAAACTTATAATAAATTAAACAAAGTGAGGTTGATATATTGAGTTACTATATCCTTTATATTTACCATTATGAATGGTACAAAGAATCTCAAAGTGATAAATTTTTTAAAAATTTTTTATTAGAGGACGTAAAAAAATAAAAATTTTTGTAAAAAAATTTAAAAAATGAACTTAAAAACATCTGAAGAGTTTTTTTTGGTAAAATCAGATCAGTGAAGAGGCAAAAAGTTGACAGAGAAACATCATTAAACAGCGTTAAGTACTGGGAAATATTCGATATAAGGCTTTTTGGCGGAGGAGAGGGTGAAGTGCTAAATATGATCCAAAATTGGCTGAGAGTTAATTCAGGCACAAAATGGATCGCGACGGTTAATCCGGAATTTGTAGTGGCAGCACAAAAAGACCCTTACTTTAAGGAAATTTTGTCTAAGACAAGCCTGAATGTGGTGGATGGTATCGGTTTGATTTGGGCAAAAGAGATAATGACAAAAAATAAGGGAATAAAAGCGAGTTTGGGAAAGATAGCAAAAGGATTTAAGGTGGGAATGGAAATATTAAAAGGAAAGTATCGGGAAAATCTGGTTGGTGGTGCGGATTTAATGGATAGTATGTGCAAAATGGCTGAAAAAATGGGAAAAACTGTTTATTTTTACGGCGGCTGGGATGATCGTTCTAAGAGAACGGCTGAATATTTTTTAAGAAAATACCCAAAGCTGAAAGTGGCCGGTTATCGGGCTGAAGATTATGACTGGGAAACGAAGGCGGACATTTTGTTCGTAGCCAGAGCAATGAAAAAACAAGAAGAATGGATTGAAAATAATTTTTTGAAGCTAAAAGTAGGAGTAGTGATGGGAGTAGGAAGAAGTTTTGATTATTATTCCGGGGAACTTAAAAGGGCACCAAGGTGGTTGAGGAAAATGGGGCTGGAATGGCTGTATTCCTTATACAAGGAGCCAAAAAGATGGAAGAGACAATTGGCTTTGCCGAAATTTATCTGGAAAGTTTTGACAGATTAAGAAAAATCACCAAGAAAATTGATTTCGGGTTCCAAGGTAAGATGAAACCGATTTTGAACTTCGGATTGAATTTGTTTAATCAAGTCGGCGACATCCCGGGCAGTGGCATGAGAAGCGTTGACAATAAAATTGCTGTGCTGAAGGGAGATTTGAGCACCACCAACCTGTTTACCTTTCCAATTTAGTTCATGGTCGATTATCCATCCGGTAGATTTTTGTTCACCCCATATTTCTAAGCATTTTTCCAGAGGCGGATTGGCAAAAACAGAACCGGCGGAATTCATGGGCTGAACTTTAACTTTTTGAAGAATCCAAGCGTTTTTTACTTGTTTGGCCATTTTGGAATCGCCGCGAAAAAGTCGAAGAGTGGTAGAGACGATAATCAGATTTGGCTGGGTTTGAAAGAATGATTTTTCATATTTCCAATCAAGATCTTTTTTAAAATAAGTTTCTGTTTTTCCGGTTTTAAGGTTAAAGACATCAACAGATTCCAAGTAGTCACTAAAATGATAGGCGCCCCCGTGAATGTTGTACCAGGTAGCACCACCAATGGTTCCGGGAATATAGGCAAACCATTGAAGACCGGTGATACCATGATCGATTAAATAAGTGATGGCATAAGGAAGAGAAGTTCCTGATGAAAGTTTAACCAAAACTTGCGGTTGGGCGGACTCGTCATAATCAAGTTTAGTAAAGTCGAGATATTTTTCCGGTTCATTTTCCTGACGCTGGGTATAAGTATGGTGAAAATCAACCGGAATAGGGGAGGTGTCGACAACCTCGATAGATTCGGAAGAGTTTTTGACAACAACACCCCGCAGACCTTTATCGGAAATAAGAACATTAGAGCCGTTGCCTAAAATTGTAAGAGAAAAATCACTTTTCTCCGGCAGAGATGCGGTGGAAATCACTGATAACTCTTTTAGTACCTGAGTAAATTCTTCGGTAGATTTGGTGTGAATGAAAATATCAGCGGGACCGCCGATATTAAAAGTGGTAAAAGGGGCGAGAGGCTGATTTTGACGGATATCAAGTTGAGGAAGAACCTGCTTTAGAGTAGAAAAATCCATAGGTTAACAAATTATACTATGGAAAGGATTTTAGTTGAGGTTAGAGAGATTTCTGCCCAAGATAGAGGCACGCATAACGATATCAGAATCGGAGATTTGTTGGGATTGGGGACAAGGATTGGTTTCCTGAGGCAGATTGCAGTTGTGATAATGGGTGATGATGGTACCGATGTATTGGTAAAAGTCATCATTTTTTTCTTGTGAGGTGTTACTAACAGCGTTGTTGAGTTCGGAAAGAGAAAGATAAAACCTTTTAATATTGCCTCTTTTATTGATATCAGAGTCGAAAGTAATCTCTTCGGTAGGAATTTGTCCTTTTAATTTGGATATTATTTTGGGAATTATTTTGTCTAAGTTTTCCTTTTTCATGGGCTGATTATAACATTATGTCTTCTAGTAAATGAATATAGTACGTTGATGTGGAAAAGTGGGAAAAAATTTTGTAGACCTATAGTATGGATCATCACCAAGAAAGACTTTTATAACGAATCTGGGGAATGAAATTATCGGAGTTAATAGGTTGATAACGAGGGCTTTTTGGACAATTAATACTGCATTTTTGGCAAGTACTGTAAGAAACCATAACACCATCGGGATATTCATAAAGACCATAAATTTTCAGTAAAGGTTCTTCGATCGTAGCTGATGAACAAAAGATAAGTTTTTCGGTTATTTTTGTGACCCTTCTTAGAATATCAAAGGAAAAAAAGCTGTCAATGGTTATAATTGGCTATGATATTAGGAATTGATCCGGGATTGGAAAACACCGGTTGGGCGGTGATAGATTTTTTTAATGGATCAGAGCAGGATTATGAACTGGTGGAAGCGGGGGTAATTTTGACGAGTTCTAAAAATAAAAGTATTGAAAGGTTGGAAAAAATTTATGATGAGTTGGAGAAGATTATTAAGAAATACAAAATTGAAGAATTAGCTTTTGAAAGTTTGTTTTTTGCGAAGAATGCCAAATCGGCATTAAAGGTGTCGGAAATGATAGGGGTGATGAAGGTTTGCGGGCAGAAGAATAAAGTGAAAGTATTTGAATACACGCCGCTGCAGGTGAAGATGGCGTTAGTAGGATACGGAAGGGCGGAAAAAGAGCAAGTTGAGGCGATGGTGAGAAACTGTCTAAACATAACAGAAGCGATAAAACCAAGCCATGCTTCGGATGCGGTGGCAGTGGCACTGACGCATGGGTTTACAATGAGAATTTAGGATGTTCGGGTTATCTTTGGTTTATGATATGATGAGATTATGATTTCGAGCCTGAAAGGAAAAGTAAAAAGAGTGCGGGGGAATGAAGTGGAGATAGAGGTTAACGGAGTTGGTTATGAAGTGTATGGACCCGCCGTCGCTAAAGCTTTGGTGGGCAAGGTGGGAGAAGAAATCTCGGTGAAAACTTATATGGCGGTGTCGGAAAATGAAATTAAATTGTATGGATTTGAAAATTACGAAGATTTGGATTTATTCAGAATGCTGATTACCGTGTCCGGAGTGGGGCCGAAAACTGCAGCAGGAATATTGGCTGAAAAACAAAGCGGCGAGATAACAAAGGCAATTGGGGAAGCAGATGTAGAATTTTTTAAAAAGATGAAAGGGGTTGGTTTAAAAACAGCCCAAAGAATTATTGTTGATTTAAAATCAAAGATAACAGGTATTGGAGTAAGTGACTCCGCCTTCGCGCAAAGCTTCGGCGAGTCAAAGGAAGATGATGTGATTTTGAGTTTACAGCAGTTGGGTTTTGAAAAGAAAGAAATAGAAGTTGTCTATAAAAAGATACCGACAGAATTAGTGGAGACGGAAGACAGAATTAGTTGGTGTCTACAGAATATAAAATGAGCGATAAAAACTTAGATCCAAAATTAAAATATCCGACCGTGGCAAACGCGACGGCGGACAAGGAAGATAAAGAAATTGAATTGTCATTGAGACCAAAAAGTTTGGCTGAATTTATCGGGCAGAAGAAATTAAAAGAGCAGTTGGATATTTTTATCAGGGCGGCCAGACAACGTCAGGAACAATTGGATCATATTTTATTTTATGGTCCGCCGGGATTAGGAAAAACAACTTTGGCATTGCTGCTGTCTCATGAGATGTCTTCAAACATTCGGATTACCTCCGGTCCGGCGTTAACCAGGGCGGGAGATTTAGCATCAATTTTAACGTCTTTAAAAAAAGGCGATTTTTTATTTATTGATGAAATTCACAGACTGTCGAAAGTGGTGGAGGAAACGCTATATAGTGCGATGGAAGATTTTGCTTTGGATATAGTTCTGGGTAAAGGACCATCGGCCAGAAGCGTAAGACTGAAGCTGCAAAAATTTACAGTGGTAGGAGCAACGACCAGAATCGGATTAATTTCAGGACCGATGAGAGACAGGTTTGGTTATGTACAACAAATTGATTTTTATGATGATGATAATTTGAAGGAGATAATTAAGAGGACAGCACAGGTATTAAATACTGAAATCGGAGAGGAGGCGGCTTTGGAAATTGCGAAACGATCACGAGGGACACCCAGAATTGCCAATCGATTATTAAGACGGGTGCGCGACTATGCACAAATTAATAACGACGGGTCAATAACCAAAGAGGAAGCGGCGAGAGCATTAGAGAAATTAGGAGTAGATGAAATGGGACTGTCTGATGCAGATAGGAAGTATTTAGAGGTGGTCAAAATTCAATATGGCGGTGGTCCGGTGGGGGTGGAAAATATTGCAGCGGCATTGACGGAGGACGTGGGAACGATAACCGATGTCTATGAACCGTTTTTGATGAAAAAAGGATTGATTAAAAGGACGCCGAGAGGACGGGTGACGGTATAGTTTTGAGGGATAAGATTTCAGAGTCCGGGAAAGTACACCATTGATGTAAGTTTTTAAAAAGTTTAAGGAATGTTTTATCACAAGATCCAAAAAAGGAGTCAAGTTTTATCCTGACCCCTTTAAAGGCAATGCAAAAGCTCAGTGCGAGCTTGATAGTTCTCTTATTCAGTCTGAATTCCAAGCAACCAAAGAACAGCTTCTTTACGATAGCGGCGGTCGCCACGAGCGTTGATACGGATAGCCGGTAATTTACCCCGCTTACCCCAACGTTTAATGGTCAACTTGCTGACACGAAGCAGATCGGCAACCTCGGCAACAGTTAATAGATCCGGTAGATTATCGATGGACACACCGTTTATTTTTTTTGGGGTAGGTTTTTGATTCACAAGTTTATCTTGTGATGGGGTTTGTTCATCCATTTGGTGACTCCTCTTGTATCAATGTAATGTTTAACTGTATTCATTAAAACACAAAGGATACTAGTAGGTCAATGTGTCAAAAAATTAAAATGGAAAATTTGGTAGAATCAATTTATGAGAGAGAAGAAAATTGCTTTTTTTGGAGTTAAGAGTTGGGAAAAAGAAATCATCGAAAAAGAAATTGTGAATTTGGACAGCATGGGTGTGGGGATATTTACCGAGGAGGTGCAGGATAAATTGGAACTAGCCAAAAAATATGAAATATTATCGGTTTTCATTTATTCAAAAATGGAAAAATCATTATTGGATAAATTGCCGAATTTAAAAATGATTGCCACCAGATCAACAGGTTTTGACCATATTGATATGAAAGAGTGTGAAGAAAGAAAAATTGTGGTGAAAAATGTGCCGAGTTATGGGGAAAATACAGTAGCGGAATACGCAATAGCTTTATTGCTGGCAGTGGCCAAAAAAATTGTGCCGGCACATCAGGCGGTGGAAGACGGAGAGTTTAACCCTGAAGGTCTAAGCGGAACGGATTTGTATGGAAAAACTTTAGGAGTAATCGGAGTAGGAAAAATCGGTCAAAATGTGGTGCGAATGGCCAGAGGGTTGGGAATGAAAGTGTTGGGGGTGGAGAAAACTCCGGAACCGGCTTTAGCCAAGAAACTGAAATTTAAATATGTCGATTTGGAAAATTGTTTAAAACAATCAGACTTTGTAACATTACATGTGCCGGCAAATGCCGATACAGTCCATTTGATTAACCGTCACAATATTAAACTGATGAAACCAGGAGCAATATTGATTAATACTTCACGGGGGGCAGTGGTGGAATCGGAAGCAATTGCTTGGGCGTTAAACAATAAGATTTTAAGCGGGGCGGGATTGGACGTGGCGGAAAAAGAAAATGAAGTAGAAAGTATTTCAATGATTATGAATCCGGGCCCAAGCCATGAGGATTTGAGACAAGTGCTGAGCTATCATTTGTTGAGAGACAGAGATGATGTGGTGTTTACTCCACATAATGCCTTTAACACTCAGGAGGCGATTGGAAGAATTATAAAAACGACAATAGGAAACATTAATAATTTTATAAAAAAATCATGATACCCGTCATAATATGCGGAGGAGTGGGCAGTAAAATGTGGCCGGCTTCAAGGCAAAAAAGTCCTAAACATTTTTTACCACTTATCAACGGCAAGTCCTTATTTCAACTGAATTATGAAGTTTTAAGAAAAAAATTTAAAGCCGAAGAGATATATTTACAAACAAATGAAGTTCAGGCAGAAATTGCCAGAGTTCAGGAACCGGAAATTCCCAAAGAGAATATATTTATTGAACCGGATATGCGCAATCATGGACCAGCAACAGGGTTTGCAGCGGCGCAATTAGTAAAAAGAGGTTTAGGTGATGAACCTTTTATGTTGATACAAGCGGACGTATTGAGACTGCCTGAAGAAAAATTTCTGGAAATGGTTGATCTTTGTGATCGATTAGCAAGATCGGGAAACAAATATATTACCGGAGGTATTAAACCGCCATATGCCATTATGGGAATTGACTATTTGATACGGGGGGAAATGGAATTAGAGGAAAAAGGAATACAGTCTTTTAAGGTTGATAAATTTGTGTGGAGGGGGACTAAGGAACAGGTTGAAGAGTTTATTAAGGACGGAAAAGCATTAACTCATTCGAATCATACCTGTATGACGGCAAACAACTTATTAGCGTTGTATAAAAAATATAAACCTGATTGGTATGGACCATTAACAAAAATAATTGAAGGGGCTGACGTAGCGGAACAATATGCTCTGATGCCAAAAGGTCCGATTGAAGAGGTAACCCAAAATGCGTATAACAACGGGGAGGCTTTGGTGGTGGAACTGCCTTTTGAGTGGATTGATTTCGGAACCTGGGAGTCGGTTGATAAATATTCAAAGCTACAAGGATGGTACAGTGAAGAAAATGTAATTAATCTTGAGGCTAAGGATAATTTTGTAAGTAAGCCAGGTAATAAGACAGTGGCTTTGATCGGGGTTAATAATTTAGTAGTGATCGAAACAGAAGATGCTTTGCTGGTGGTCGATAAAAGCCAGACGGGAAGAGTGGGAGAGGTAGTAGAAAGGCTGAAGGCGGAAAACAAAGAAAATCTGCTATAATATCGGCAGAAATGATAACTGAGGCAGCATTCGAAAGAAGATTTCCAGGTCTGAAGAAACATTTTCTACGAAGAATAGATTTGAATGTGGATGAAAAAAAATATGTCGGGGAAAACTTTGAGGAAGACGGATTTTTACTTTTTGTGAGAGGAGTACTGAAAAAGAATAATGAATGGATATTGCCGGTAAAAATTAAGCCGTATTGTCCGGTGGAATTGAGAAGCCGAGAAGAATTAGTGGTTCAGATGAATGTGCAGTTTGATAATTTAATTATTATCGGTAGAAGAGAAAATAAGACAAAGTATCACGACGGTTTTTTGGAAACGGCGACGTTCATTTTATCAAAAGAAGACAATGATTTGAGTGTCTATCTGTCGGATGATTTGTCTGTCTGCAGAATACCAGGAGAAAGAATTTTTTCGGAAACTGAAAAACAAAAAATATTACATGAACGAAAAATGGGAAAAGTGGTAAAAATGGCCGGTGATGTAAACGGGGAAAACGATTCCAGACTAAATATTTGCCATGAATTGGGTAAAATGAATTCGTATAGGTCAATTTTGAGAGATTTAATTGAATTGGTTCCGGTGAGCAAGATTGAAAAAAAATTAATAAGTGAGATTCCGAACAAGAATAATTAAGATAAGTACTTGCAAGAAAGAGATAAATAGGGTTTAAATTAATTAGTTAATTGTTTTTTTTAGAAAAATGCCTGCCAAAAAAGTTGCTAAAAAAACGACTAAAAAAGTCGTCAAAAAAACGGTGAAAAAACCGGTAAAGAAAGTGGTCAAAAAAACTGCTGCTAAGAAAGTTGTGGCTAAAAAGACGGTAACCAAGAAAACCGGATTCTGGGCCTGGTTGATGGGAGAATAAAGTTTTTGATGAAAGTTGAACCCCGTTTTAAAGACGGGGTTTAATTTTGGAATTTTTAAGATAAAAACAAATAAAAATGGGGGAATCGAGTCACTTTAGTTTAAACCGAATCCGACAATAAAGGAATTGATTTGATAAAAGAAGCCTTTAAAATGAGAGAATGAGGTACATTTTTGTAATGGGTGGAGTGGTAAGTGGGTTAGGAAAAGGGGTGGTGTCGGCATCGATTGGATTGTTGTTAAAATCATCGGGATATAAAGTTAATCATATTAAAATTGATCCATATTTGAACATTGATGCTGGGACAATGCGGCCGGCAGAACACGGGGAAACTTTTGTGACAGCAGACGGCGGAGAAATAGATCAGGATTTAGGAAATTATGAAAGATTTTTAAACCAGGATTTTACTAAAGAAAACAATATTACCTCCGGGAAAATTTATAAAAAAATAATTGAAGACGAGAGAGCTTTTAAATATGAAGGTCGGGATGTAGAAATGATTCCGGATGTGCCAAACGAAGTAAAAAGAAGATTTTATGAATTGGAAAAAGGCTACGATTTTGTGGTAGTGGAGATAGGGGGGACGACAGGCGACATTGAAAATCTGCCTTTTTTGTATGCGGCCAGGGAAGTGGGACGGGAAAGAAAAAGTATGTACGTGATGGTGTCGTATGTGCCATTTTTAAAAAATGTCGGAGAATTAAAAACGAAACCAACTCAACAAGCGATTTCGGAATTAAGAGCCACAGGAATAGTGCCGGACGCAGTGATTACCCGAAGTGAAACCGGTTTGGACTTACCCAGGCGGGAAACGTTAGCGAAACGATGTTTTTTAGATGATGAGGCGATTTTTGATGATCCGGACTGTGATTCGATTTATCGGGTACCGTTGATTTTAGAGGAACAAGGATTAATGAAAAGAATTAGAAAACATTTTAATTTAAAAAAACATTCGACAGATTTGAAAAAATGGAAGGAAATGGTAAAAAGGATGGAAAAGGCTAAACAGGAAGTAAAAATTGCGTTGGTGGGAAAATATGTGAAATGCGGCAAGGGAAATCATAAAGATGTTTACGTATCAGTTTTGGAAGCTTTAAAGCAAGCAGGGATAGCTAATAACGTTAAAATAAAGATCGAACCGATTGATTCAACTGATTTAAAAATAGAAGATTTAAAAAAATATAAAGGAGTAGTGGCACCTCAAGGTTGGGGAAGCCGGGGAGTAGAGGGAATTATTAAGGCGATAAAAGCAGCCAGAGAAAATAAAATACCTTATTTAGGATTGTGCTTTGGAATGCAGATGGCAGTGGTGGAGATTGCCCGTGATATGGCAAAGTTAGAAGGAGCAAATTCGGTTGAAGTGAACCCGGACACGAGATTTCCGGTGATTCATCTGATGCCGGAACAAGAAAAATATTTAAAAAAACATCAATACGGAGGGACAATTCGATTGGGAAATTGGCCATGCAAAATTAAAAAAGGAACTTTGTTAGAAAAGATATATAAATCTACCCCTAACCCCTCCTTTGACAAGGAGGGGAAGAATGTTTTAGTAATAAATGAACGGCATAGACATCGATATGAGTTCAACAAAGAATATAGAGAAAAATTAGAAAAGGTGGGGTTGATAGTTTCGGGGACAAGCCCGGATGGAAAGTTAGTGGAAGCAATAGAGCTTAAAGATCATCCGTTCTTTGTGGGAACACAATTTCATCCGGAATACCGATCACGACCGCTGGATGTCCACCCGATATTTGTGGAGTTTATAAAAGCGGCGATGAAAAAATAAATTTTTTATGAAGTGGAGAGATGACGAATAAAAACAGAGTATCTTTTTCCGTAGCCTGGAAGATGTATGGCAGCAATTTCCTGATCTGAATGAATAATGATTGGTTTGTCCCATGGATTGACATGTCGTATAACTTGAGTAATTTGAGAAAATTTGTCAGATGAAGAATCGTAGACACCGGTGGAGACCGGTCTTTTGGTAGTGATACTAGTAGCAGTAAATTTATCAATAATTTGTCCAAATTGGATAGGGGAGAGTTCCAGACTGTCTTGACGACCGGAAGGAGGAGAAAATAGTTTTAATTCTAAGATTAATGAAGATTTTTGAAAAGAATCTAATCTTTTGCCATCAGGGATAATTTTAAGAGTGTTATCCCGAAATCCCGGTATCCAAACCTCGGTAGTCATGTGAGGATTATAACATAAAATCCCCCTAAAATAGGGGGATTTTGTTTTACAATAAAGTTGAATTATTTAAGTTCAACAGTAGCACCAGCGGCTTCCAATTTGGTTTTAGCATCATTGGCAGCGTCTTTTTTCATAGTACCTAAGTCAGCCGGAGCGGCATCGACCATATCCTTGGCTTCTTTAAGTCCAAGTTCCGGTTTGAATTCGCGAACGACTTTGATGACAGCAATCTTGTTGGTACCAGAATTAGTGATGACGACATCAAATTCTGTTTTTTCTTCAACAGGAGCAGTAGCACCAGCAGCAGGAGCACCGGCAGCCGGAGCGGCAGCCATAGCAACAGCTTTAACATCGAATTTTTCTTCTAAAGCTTTGACAAGGTCGGAGAGTTCGAGAACCGACAATTCAGCAATGTCATTTAGGATTTTTTCTAATTTTTTATCCATAATTTTTATTTAATTAATAAATTTTTAATAATTATTGAGCTTGTTTATCAGCAATGGCTTTAAGAGTCATAACCAATTGAGTTTGGTTGTAACGCATAGCATAAACCATTCTTTGTAGGGGATTCTTAAGTCCACCAATGAATTGAGCAATGAGAGCGGATTTAGAAGGCAGGGAGATGAATTTCTTTAATTCATCAGCCAAAAGAAGTTTGCCGCCATAAATACCATATTTAAAACTAGTTTTTTCTTTGGCTTTATTAACAGCATCGATTTCTTTAAGAGGAGCGATTTCATCAGTGTTGCAGTAGGTAATAGCTGTTGGTCCGACTAATTCTTCGGGAAGGGAAATACCTAGTTTAAGCAATGCCCGGAAAATAAGAGAATTTTTGGTGACTTCAATCGAACCACCTTGTTGTTTTACCTGATCACGAAGTTCGGTGATACCGGCGGCATCAAGACCTTGGTATTGGATTAAGGCGACTGATTTGGCATCAGAGATTTTTTTAGCCATTTGGGCAACCTGATCGATTTTTTGTTGATTTGCCATATTTAATTAGAACTTTAGAGCTATAGAACTATAGAACTTTGGTTCTTTAGAACTAGAGAGCTTTTTGGTTACTGTTTGGTTGTAAATACTAAAAAACTCGCCGAGAGAGGCGAGTGTAGATAAAAATCTATTTTGGCCTCGGCGGGACTTATTGAATGCCTGCTGTCTTCGGTAGGACAGAAGTGATTATAGCATGGTTACTTTACTCTGACAATTGGGTTATAATTCCCTGTTATTTGTTTGAGTTCTTGAGAGCAGAAAAAATTTCTGAAATGAAGAATTACAACAAGGAGATCTTATGAAGAAAGAAATAGTAGTAGGAGTAGTTAGAGATTTATCTACAGGATGTCCTCAGTTAGGTGAAATAATAACCAGATATGTGTATCCGGAAGCGATGGACGATATTAATAAAATGCCTGAAGAACAAATCAATGTCCTGGCTAAGCGTTTGGTAAATGCAGCAGGAGTTTTAACAGAGACAAAAATTCCTTTTTTTAAAATGATGCGCAAGGATTATTGGTTAACTGATGACGGTCAACGAGTGAAACACAAGTTGAAAAATTATCTTAAAAATAAACAAGAATAATCAGGATGGGATATAATTAAGGGTGAAGAGACTATTGGCAATATTTTTTGTGATATCTTTTGTTGGGGTTTTGATATATTTATGGAAAAGAGAGTTGATTACTCCCAGGGGCAAAGAAAAGCAGACGGTTAATCTGAATTTGGAGAAATATGATTTTGACAGTTTAAGAAATTACCAAGGTCAGGCCAGTGAGATAAAAATCGGCGGGACAATTCCGGAAATAGAGCTAAGAAGAAAAGAAGCGGTTGATTTTTCAACCAGAGAAATCAGCTTTACGAGTGACGGAAAGAAAGTGAGCGGAATGATAAATTATTATCCGGAAAGAAGTTCCTTAAGTAAGGTGATAATTATGATCCGCGGTTATGCTGAAAAAGAAGGTTATTATCCCGGATCGGGGAGTTGGAGGGTGGCAGATCAGCTGGCAAAACAAGGTTATACAACTATCAGCCTGGATTTTTTGGGATACGGAAACAGTGATAATGAATCAACTGATGGTTTAGAGGCAAGATTTCATAAGGTGAACGAAGTTTTGGACTTAATCGCTTCTGTGAAAAAACTGCCGTGGGTAGATAAAAATAACATTGGAATCTGGGCACATAGCAATGGAGGTCAAATTGCACTGTCAGTGCTGGAGGTTACCGGTGAGAATTATCCGACAGTCTTATGGGCGCCGATGACACAAACTTTTCCAAAGAGTGTTCTGGAAACAATTGAAACGGATAGTCCGGTGAGGGCGATGATCGAAGAATTTGAAAAACATTATGATGCCAGAAGGTATGCGTTCGAGAATTATTATGAATGGATACAGGCGCCGATATTAATTCAGCAGGGGACATCAGATGACCAGGTTAAGGTGGAATGGCAGGAAAAAGTGACGGAGAGACTGAGGGTTTTAGGAAAAAAGGTTGAATTAGTGAGGTATGAAGGTGATGATCACAACTTGAGTAAAAGTTGGAATGAGGCAGTGGCGAGGAGTATC
>CAYUZS010000007.1:0-37143 GCA_964448705.1 uncultured Gammaproteobacteria bacterium | reverse complement strand
TGAATACGTTCTCGCCTCTTGCACACACTGCCCGTCAAATCAGCAAAGTTGGGGGCACCTGAAGCTTGGCCTTTGGCCGAATCAAGGTGAATCCAGCGATGAGGGTTAAGTCGTAACAAGGTATCTGTACTGGAAGGTGCAGATGGATCACCTCCTTTGAGGTTTAAATCCGCCGACAAGGCGGATTCACTCAATTCTTTCTGGTACTAACAATCTTGGCTTTAAAAAGTGGTTTAAATACAAAAATCCCCCATATTGGGGGATTTTTTGTGTTAAAATACCGAATCATGTCTCAACATCATGTTTCTACCTCGTTCGGGTTTGGAGAATTTGAAAATAAAATTGCCGGATATTTTAAAAACAAAATGATTTTATAAATTTTATCGACTAAACCTTTATGGCACCATTCGTCACTAAACTAAAAATAGATAAAGAAAAGTTACCTCAACATATCGCTATCATCATGGATGGTAATCGCCGTTGGGCCCGTGTACATGGTCTCCCGGATGGTAAAGGCCATGAAGAGGGTTCTAAAAATCTTGAAAAAATTGTCGAGTATTGTCGTGATATTGGCGTAAAAAATTTAACTGTTTATGCTTTGTCTACCGAAAATTGGCGTAAGCGTTCACCTCAGGAAGTAAAAGGAATTTTCAATTTGCTTATTCGCATTGTCAAAGAAAAAGCCGAACAATACCGCAAATCCGGAATTAAATTTTTTGTTTTAGGTAATTTTCAGGCTTTTCCTTTTAAAGTTCGTGATGCCATCAAAAAAATTCTCGCTCTGACCATAGTTGAAGAAAAACTTCAGTTTAATGTTGCTCTAAATTATGGCGGTCGTGACGAAATTGTCACCGCTATTCAAAATATTATTAAAGATAAAGTTTCTCCCGATAAAATAGACGAAGATCTAATTTCAAAATATTTATATACCAAAAATCAGCCGGATCCGGATCTTATTATTCGTCCCGGTGGTGAATTTCGTCTTTCCAATTTTTTGCTTTGGCAGATGTCCTATGCCGAACTCTTTTTTACCAACATTTTATGGCCCGACTTCACTCCCAAAGAACTCGAAAAAGCAATTTATTGGTATCAACAACGTGATCGTCGGATGGGAAAGTAATTTAAAATATCTTCACTCCAAAAACCGTACTCACAATCTGCATTACGAAATAAGAAACAAAAATTATAGCAAATCCGATTAATCCGGCAGTCAATCTTCCGTAACCTTCCTTCGATTTTCCCGGATTTCCGGCGGCTGTCATTAAAGTTATACCTCCTGAAATCAGCATTAATAACAGAGCCAGTCCGGCGATAACGTAAACATATGGCAAAGCTCTGCTGATGATCAATCCAATGGTAAGTGAATTTCCGCTGGACATTAATCCTGTCACTGCACTTCCGTCAGCATTCGTGGTTGGGTATTTAGGAATATTTGTTTGAGCTAATATTTGATTTATCATTTTAAAAACTTGGCAGTTGCAGTATCCCAACTGCAATTAATCTTAACAAAAATAGTGAAAAAATAGATACCAATAACCCGGTAATTGCTGAGGTAATTGTTTCTTTTGCCCCCTGCATTACTTTTGGATCTCCCTGAGAAGTGGTAATACTAATGAAGCCGTAAACCATCAACAAAAACGAAATTCCACCGGCAATTCCGAAGAGATATGGTAATAGCCAGGTAACAAAAGGGCCTGCTTTAACCGGAATACATCCCAAAGCTGTGTTTACCATCGGATTATCAGTGTTTTGACTGTTGTTGCAGAAAGTGTCAACTGCCATCACCGTCTTCACTCCTATTTTGGACATGGCTATTGCCAACGTCGCAAAAACAGGCATAACTTTTGGTTTCAGCATATGCCTAGTATATCAGATGGTAAAATTAATTTGTGTTTAAAAAACTCCTCTTTTTTATCGCTATCATTGTTTGCTCCGGTTTACTTACTTCTAACGTTTATGCCGATGATTTGGACAATCAGATCTCTGCCCTCACTAAACAAATTGCCGATTTGGAAGCCGCCATTGCCCCTCTTCAAAAAGAATCGTCCGGTATCAAGACAAAAATTGCTCAGGCCAAAACTCAAATTGCTCATATGGAGTCCCAGATCACCTCGCTTGGACAAAAACTAATCGATAAAGAGGCCGACTTAGAGGTTCAGCGGGCGCTTTTATCCGAGAGAGTTCGTCGTTATTATGTCAACTCTAAAAAATATAGTCCGTTAATGATTTTTTTTGCATCCACCGAAAGCACTTCGCTTTTACAGCAATACTCCTGGTCACAGGCGATCATTAGTCAGGATAGGTCTACAATTATTGCCTATACCAACGACATTTCGGCCTTAAATACCAACAAAACCAATTTGGAAAATGAAAAAGTTAAGTTGGCCGCTCTTAAATCCAATTTGGAAACCCGCTTTGGTTTTTTAGCAACCGAAATTCAAAAAGCAGAAACTTATAAAGCCGAACTTTCAGCCAAACAACAATCTTTAATCGCTGCCAAAACTGCTATGTTTAATACTTCTGTTGGTGATGTTTCTTCATCGGATGATCCTGCCTCCAGGGCGGATTATAATCCTGGTTTTTCTCCTGCATTTGCTCTTTTCTCATTTGGTGCCCCTCATCGTAAAGGTATGAGCCAATATGGTGCCTTTGGTCGGTCAAAGGCCGGTCAGGGTTACGAGCAGATTCTTAAAGCCTATTACGGTGATATTAAAATAGAAAAAATAAATACCGATGGGTCAATAAAAACCGATATTGGCTCGATTCCTTTTGAAGATAATTATTTAGTAGGAATC
Source organism: uncultured Gammaproteobacteria bacterium (assembly GCA_964448705.1). Lineage (GTDB taxonomy): Bacteria > Patescibacteriota > Microgenomatia > UBA12405 > UBA12405 > CAYUZS01. Next base: position 34,348 of record CAYUZS010000007.1, on the reverse strand, counting down.
GCCGAGATGCCTGCCAATTGGGGTAATCAGGGAGGTTATGAAGCCTTAAAGGCCCAAGCCATTGCCGCCCGCACTTATGCTCTCAGTTACACTAATAATTTATCCGGCTCAATTTGCACCTCTGAATCATGTCAGGTGTACAGTAAGAGTCGGTATAATTCTCCCGGAAAATGGAAACAGGCGGTTGAAGATACTAAAGGAATGGTCATTAAAAGCAATTCAACCGGTAATATTTTTTCCACCATGTACGCTTCAACTTCCGGAGGCGCCACTTTATCCTATTCTTCATCCGGCCATTCCACCCCTCAATTATGGGATACCTCTTGCGGCAGTCAGTCTTGTTGGCCCAATGATAGTTACGAGAAACAAGCCGGCTCTCCGTGGTACTACAAAGGTTGGTACAAAACCCGGAGTAACGATGCTTATGGGCGATCACATCCTTGGTTAACTCAATCTGAATTTTCTGACATTATCAACGCAGTTCTTTACAATTCCAAAACCAACGATACTTCCCATCTTTCTCAGGTTCAAAATTGTATCGGTTCTTGTGATGGAAACGCCTGGTCGGTCGATGAATTAAAACGTCAGGTTTCCGACAAAGGTGGTCCGGTTTCTGCTGTCAATTCAGTTTCCGTCACCTATTCCACCGGCGGTATCACTAAATCAGTTCATGTTTCCACAGATAAAGGTGAATTCGACTTCGATGCTGTCATGTTCAAAGACACTTTTAATCTTCGCTCTCCCGGTGCTATTGTCATCAAATCCGGCCTCTTTAATATCGAGAAAAAATAATGGTTCTCGTCTATGCCTTTACCAACCAGTGGGGGACTAACATTTCTCGTCGTACCTTATTAGAGCTTCAAAAGTTATTATCCTCTCCCTCTTCTCAAAAAGGGGGTTCGGAGGAGATTATTTTTCAACTGGTCAATTTTCCAAAACCTTTTTTTAAAAAATATATTGACCACAATATCTACGATTTAATAATTGGTCTTGGTGATGGTTCTGATTTTCTTTCAAAAATAAAAATCGAAACTCAGGCCAAAAACAATTATTTAAATTCCGAAATCTATCCCTTTTCGCCCATTTTTTTAGACTTTAATCTGCCGCCGGTAGATATCTACGACTCTCAAAATTTCAAAATCGGTGCCAATATGGGTACTTACAATTGTAATTATTTGGCCTATTCTACCCAGCTTTATCTTAATCAACATTCCCCGGATACTTTCCATCTTTTTCTTCACCTTCCCAAAAAACAAAACGCCCTGTTTTTGGCCCAAAATATTCTTAAACTAATAAAAGATAATCAAATAATTTTTTCGTAAAGTACAGGCTTCGTTTGCTGAAGCTAAAATGTTAAAATAACTCAATGAATCGTTCACTAGATTTAGACACTATCGCCCCCGATGATCCCGTAGAGACTTCTCCTGTTACCCCTCAAATTCCTAAAAAGAAATCTGTCAAGAAAATCTCAAAGACTCCTCCTGTTGTTAGTTCCGGTCAGGAATTTAGAGCCAGAATTTCTGAAATTCTTGGCCACACCAAAAGTCCCTTGTCATCATTTTTAGCCCACCCTAAAGTATTTTCTTTTGAAGAGCGTGACGATGAAGAAGAAATTCTGTTGGTTTTAAGACCTCATTGGTTTACCAATGTCGGCTGGATATTGATTGCTTCTTTAATGGTTTTTGTTCCAATTTTTACTCCCATTCTTTCTGTTGTCAAAAATCTATCCGGCAATCATTTTTTTATCACCGTTCTTTTTTGGTATCTCATCACTTTTATTTTTGCCTTCGAAAAATTTCTCTCCTGGTATTTTAATGTTTTCATTATTACCGACGAAAGAGTTGTTGATATTGATTTTAATAATCTCTTAGTTAAAAAATTCTCAGAAACAAAGATCAATATGATTCAGGACATAACTTCAAAAGTCATCGGTCTTTTTCCCACTATGTTTAATTACGGCATAGTTCTTATTCAGACTGCTGCCGAAGTTCCCGAAATCGAATTTGAAAATGTTCCCAATCCCGAAAAAGTTATCAAAGTTTTGCAGCAGCTTCGCCAGGAAGAAGAGCTGGAGGCAATTCAAGGGAGGATCCGCTAATGTTTATGGATCAGGTTAATCAATATCTTCATCTCATCGAAAAAGCCTCATTTATTTTGGGTGCTATTTTTTATCTTATTTTTGCTATTGTGGTGGTTAAACAAGTTGGTACCATGTCAAAAAATGTCTATGATAAATTTAATCCGATTCTGATTACTTTTTCTTATGTCCATCTAATATTTGCTGGTTTTCTGGTGTTTTTAACCATCGCGATTCTATAGTCTGAAGTTTTAGTTTATACTTAATTTAATGCACTTTACCTGCCGACCTTTTCTTGGTCGATCCGCTGACAATTTTTGGTCTCAGTTTTGGGAAAATGAGCCGGATGATCCGCAGATATTCCAGCGGCGGGGCCATCTTTTCGGTCTTATCAGTATCTCTCAGACGAATGGTCAGGATCCCAGCGTTCTCGGTCGGAATTTAATAAGTCTTCTTAACGAAAATTATTACGGTAGTCAGGGTGATTTTGTTCCTTCAGCCCTTGAAAAAACCATTAATGATCTTGTTTCTTTACCGGATTATCAGGACTGTTCTCTTTCCCTATTAACTGCTGTTGTTCACCAAGGGCAGCTCTATCTTTGCCTCTATCATTCAGGCTGGGCCATTTTCCGTCGAAACAATAAAGTTTCCCAATTGCTGTCTGCTACTCCGCAGTCTACTGTCAGTCTTTCCGGTCAAATTCAGGACCAGGACCAATTATTTCTTTCTACTGTTGATTTTTATCAGGCCTTCACTTGGGAAAAAATAAAAAATTATTTATCGGAATCATCACTCGATAGTCTTGAAGAAGATTTTTTGTCGCAACTCAATTCCTTTGAAGATCAGTCGGGCATGGCTGCAGTTCTGATTCAAATTCATCAGGACACTGTTAATTCCGAAGAGCAGTTAGTTGAAAACAGCCAACCCGCTCCGGCTGTCGAAAGTTTTCAATCATCAACAACTACGCCCACTACTCCGCTCTTTTCCCGTTTTAAATTTAAAATGCCTTCGCTTGGTGTAAAAGACGTTTATGTCGTTCATTCGGATTCTCCTGCATCTCTCCGTCGTCGCAAATTTAATATTCTGATTTCCATAATTGTTTTGGCGGCTCTGGTTGTCAGTTCTTACTTTGGTTATCGGCGTAATCTCGCCTCTCAAAAAGAACAGCATTACCAGGATTTAAAGGTCCAACTCGAAGCCAAAATTAATGATGCTCTCACTGTTAAAAACTTAAATTTAGATACGGCTTTAAGTCTGGCTCAGGAATCTAATACAATTTTTCAGGAAATGATTTCTTATCAGTCGCTTCATCCCGAGGAAGTTCAGAATTTTCAGTCTCAGATAAACTCTCTTTTAGCTCAGACCGGTTCTTCTTCCGGTTTCACTCCGGAAAGTTTTTATGATACCGCTTTAATAGACAGTCAATTAAATTATTCCCGTCTGATTACTGAAGGTACTTCCTTATATCTGCTGGACTCTGTTCATGGTCGTGTTGATCAGCTTGATATTACTAAGAAAAGTCATCACACTCTCATTAATTCGGTCGAAGCCAAAGATTCTCTCGGTCTGGCTGTTAATAATGATAAAGTTTATTTACTTCAAAACGGAAATATTTCCGTCGTTGATAATGGTCAGGTTTCCTCCAAAATTGCTTTTTCTGATCAGAAAGTTGATTTTGTTTCCGGTGAATTTCATTTTTGGAATAGCAGTATTTATCTCCTTAGTATCGGTAGTTCCGAATCTGCCATTTGGAAATATGCTCCGGCCGGAACCGGATTTGGTGCCGGTCAAAAATGGTTGAAAGATAGCAGTTCTTTTCCCAAAGAGGTTACTTCGTTTGCCATAAATGGTGATATTTGGGTGATTACTAAAACCGGTGCCATTACTCCCTACAGTCTTGGTGTTAAAAAGGAGTTTACAACACCGGAAGTAAAACTCACTTCAGTCTCTAATTTAGTCACCTCAGTTGATAGTAATATTCTTGCTTTCACTGATAATGGCAATCAGGTCTATGTTTTCAGTAAAACCGGATCATCGCTGAGTCATTATAATTTTGATAACCGCCGCATTTTGTCTTTGGCATATAATCAGGACTCAAATTCTCTTTTTGTTCTTTGTGACGATCAAAAAATCTACAAAATTGGTCTTTAACCAAGAGGCCTGGCAATTATTGTGAGACAATACGAATATATGCGTTATTTTAACCGCGATTCTCTGGATTACAAATTTGAACACAAATTTGAAGCGGGGATTGCTCTTACCGGTTCCGATGCCAAAGCGCTGCGCACTCAAGGTGTCCAATTTAACGGTTCTAAAGTGGAAATTGTAAACGGTATTCCCACAGTTTTTAATCTCACCATTCCGTTTTATAAGTATTCTCAAAACAGTGAAAAAGATATTACTGGCGAACGTCAGCTTCTTCTTTCAGTCAAAGAAATTGCCAAACTTCAAAGTTTGCGGCATCAAAAATATATGCTGATTCCCATTTCTATTTTCCTTAAAGGAAAATGGTTCAAGATGGAAATCGGTGTCGGCCGTAAGATAAAAAAATATGAAAAGAGGGAAAAGATCAAAGTCCGTGAAACCGCACGGGATTTAAAATAATCTAATTTCTAAAATATCTCTCAAGCATTTTTCTAATGCTTCTAAATCCCCAACCAGATTTTAAAAACGTTTCTCTTCTCTTTGCATCAACTCTATTAAGAAATGCTTCATAATGAATTAGTCGATAAGGTATAAATGGTTTTGTTGCCTCACTTTTTCCTGAATTATGTTGCGAAAATCTTTTCTCTAGGTCTGAAGTATATCCAATATACAAACTCTTATTCTTTAAACTCTGAAGAACATAAGTGTAGTAAAACATACTTAATACTATCGCGGAACGTAATAAATTTTCAAAGAAAATTTACACGTTCCAGCAACGTTTAAATTCCGATTTATCGGAATTTATTACGTTGCGGAGATGCCAGGTAATGAACCCGGGTCCGAAAGGAGACTATAAAAAACATCTACAAGCTTAGATAAACTTTATCTTACGCCGATAACAGCTAAAGTTTACGAAAAGCGTTATCGTATCGATTGTTGAGGGCATTACCCCTCGCTTATTTTTTAAGAAAATCGAGATTCTTAAAACAGCATTCTAGTTTAGTTTACACTGATCAATTCTCCCTAGAATAGGGAACTAACCAATGGTTGAGCTCAGCTTAAGCAAAAACTAAAGCAGGAGCGGCTGGTCTTGAAATGCCGAAGCCTTCAAAAGCAGTCAAATCAACACCAAAAGATTTTTTGGCATTATTGTTTTGACCCTGTTTAACGACTCAATGGATCAAAGTCGGCTTGCAGTTTTTTAAAGTACGTCCTCCGTCGATGCAATACATCTCCAGAGGCAGTATTATATCAAATTTGACGGTAATCTTCAACTATTTCTTTTCTATGACGAATTGTGCCGTCCTTCTGGTATCTTTCTACAACCTGCAGTAATATGATAGCTACCACTACCTCAAACAGTCCTCCCATTTGTTCAAAATAAAACTTAAAAATCGAGACTAAAAATATGCTTACATACAAACCGTATTTAAAAAAATTCATTCCTTTATTCTTTTTTCCTAACCAAAAATACCTGGCGCCGATTAAAAACAGAATTGATGCTGTTAAGTCGGCAGCCATTTTAAAAACAATCATATAAACATCCGATTTTCCAAAAAAACTATAGTCTGTATAAAATTTTTGTATCATATTCATTTTTTGTCCGGAGGCTCCGATTCTTAATATATCCACTATTTTGTCGACCGAAAAATATATGGCATATGCAAACAAACTGTAAACCACCATCTTTCTTTTAAATATTCTGTCGTAGGAGATATTAAACATTCTAATTGCCCATTCTCTAAGCTGCAGGTTCTTTTTGTCTTCTTTAACAGTCATGTTTCTTATCGCAGATAACAAGCCCGTCGCCATCATTTTTATGTTTCCTTGTTCCGTGGCTATTATTGATTTTAATTTATCAATCATTTTTCTTTTCTCAGTTTTTTCCAGGTCGTCATTAATCACTTCTTCCATATCTTCAAGCACTGAATAAAATATTATTTGGTTTTCGGACTTTTTCTTGGATAAATATCGATACAACAAAAACATACTCACAAACAATATATAAATCACAATTATTGCCGGCCTAAAAAAATAGTTGTAATCCTTGGTTAAAAATTTTCCGATTTCATCAATAAACCATCCGAATCCAAAACCAAAAACTGCTGTCGATATTTTCTTCACATTTCGTCCTTGTATCATCAGGTTAATCATCATCCCGGCAGTCATAATAATTCCTCCGAAAAGTACGTGAGAGATATGCCAGGTTCCTCTGCCAATTTGCGGATAATCGGTAACGGCTAAATAAATTCTTACCAGCAGTAAACTGAATATTGCCCACGACATCATGGTTAACAATGATTCTCCGGCATTTTCTTTTCTTGTCCAATTCATCATTGTCTAATTTTACTTTATTATTTCTTCTCCTTGTCAAATAAGTTTTCCGGTTTAGAGTTAATTATGTCCATAATTTTGGATTTTATTTTTCCCCGGACTTGTTATGGTTGTCATCGTCATGGTCGTTATCTTTGTTCCGATTGTCTTTCTTTGCTCTCTTCTAAAGGTGTTCGGCCGGAATACCCTCATGGTTTTTCCGGAACCCTCAGCCTTTTTAAATATCAACCTCCTCTCAAATCTTTGATATCCGGTTTAAAATTCGATTTTGTCACCGACGCTGTTCCCGAAATTGCTTACTTGGCTGTTAAGGAAATAAAATCAAATTATCCTCATCTTCTCGATTATTGGCAGCAGGAACATTTTACGGTGGTTCCGGTTCCGCTCCATAATTCCCGTCGTTTATGGCGGGGTTTTAACCAATCTTCTTTGCTAGCTTCTGTTTTATTTCCTCTTTTAGAATTGCCGGTAGCCGCTGGTTTAGTTTCCCGTTTCCATTCTGCTCCTCCCCAAACATCCCTTAAAAACAAATCACATCGGCGTCAAAATCTTTCCGGTGTTTTTTCTTTGAATAACCAACTCCCTCTGCCCCCAAAAATAATTTTTTTTGATGATGTTTTTACCACCGGATCAACTTTAGCCGAAATACGCAGTCTTTTTCCTCAAGGCAAAAATTTTGAATATTGGGGTTTAACTTTAGCCGGTTAGTTTTCGATTTTAGGAATGTTTCCGCTGATCAGTCTTTCGCTTTTAATTTCTTCAGCAGTTTTTAGTGGATCCAATTCACTTTTAACTTCGTCTTCTATCAGTTTCCCTTCAATCGGAGTCAGAGAGCTTAGGTAAAAATTCTCTACATTTAATCCGTGAGTTTCTAAAGATTCTTTTAATTCTCTTCTGATTTCGTCTTCAATTTGGCTTCTCTCAGTCGATAACGCCATCGCTAAAGTATGATTGGTTAACACCTTGCGAATTCGGCTTCTGGTTACCGGTCTCACTACTTTCGACACAAAATTTTCTCCGATGTTTTGCCATATTTCCGGCAATCTTTCAGTATCCAGTTTTATTAACACTGTTGCTTCTACTGCTATGAATTTGTTGTCGGCGGTAACGGCATTTATCACTTCGTCACCCATAATTTCTTTATTGTCTTTTAAGACAACATCTTTCGAAACAGTATATTCAATCAGTTGGGCGTTAAATAGTTTTGCTCTGTGAATCAAAGGAATTTTAAAATGCATCCCCGGATACCACACATTTTTCAAGACTCCTCTGAAAATACTATAAATGCAGCCGACATGACCCGGAGGTACTGTTACCAAAAAACCTCCGACAACTTCGTCGACGAATAAGGAGACTAATAAATTATCTATTGATGCCATTTTCTAAAGAATTATACACTAATAAATGCTTTAACGAATTCTTCTAATATTTTTTCCGGTTCATCAGATAAAACCAGAGCGCTTGATAGCGCCACTGCTTTAGCACCCATTTTAAGGCTAATTTGTATATCTTCACCCTTTTTTATTCCGGCTCCCACCATTAAAGGCACCTCTCCGCAAATTTTTACTGCATTTTTGATTATTTCCGGTTTTGTCGCCACTGATTCTTTTGGATTAGCGATCAATTCCGGTGGTTCATATAATATCCAATTTGGTTTGGATTTTGCTCCCCATTTTTCCATTTTTCCTAAACTGGATTGGCATAACACGATTTGAAAATCTTGCGGTCGTTTTTTAATTATCTTTAAAGCTGTTCCTTTACTGATCTGATGTTCCGAATGATTGATCATTGCCCCTTTTATTCCCCATGATTCCGCTTCTTTCATTGAAGTCCATCCGCTATACTGGCCCTCCTCGTATTCATCGACATTTTGAAGCCACACCTCGGCTCCTGTTTCTTCTTTTATTTTTACTGCCTGTAGTGCTGAAGCCAGAATAATAATTGGCACCTTAAATTTATCTTCAGTCTTTTTAATAATTCTGGCCAGTTCTATTGCTTTGCTGCCGAAAACATTTTTGTAAATCTTAAAATTAACTAAAATCATTGTTTAATAATTCGCCGCTATAAATTATATTTGGTAATCAATTGATTTATTCCGTTCCTCAAATTAGGGATAACCGTTTCTGCCGTTGCGTTGTCGTTAATCATAGAGTTAATGGCATCTTTAAAATAATTGATCATGGTATCGTTTAAGCCGTCATCAAATGTTCTGGAGCTAAGATACCAGCCGGAGGCTGTGTCGGCTTCACTGATGAATGGTTTAATTTTGGCGTTGGCGGTTAACTTATCGGCCATGCTTTTTCTTGGGTAAATTTCTCCAAAACTTCTAAGCTGAGAGGCGGCAGTGTACATTTTTTCCAGATTCTCTTGTTTGGAAATGTATTCCAAAAATTTCCATGCCTCATCCTGGTTCTTACTGTTTGGGTTAACTCCCTCAATCCAGTATGACGACCAATTTATATTGGTTAAACCGGCATCGCTGTTGGCCATTTCTTCTGCAGTTCCGCTCGCTGTCGGCAGTTGGGGTACTGTGGTTATTTCATATTTCAAATCAGGCTGTTTCATCTCTTCAATATTAAATACTCTCCAGCTTGGTCCGAAATAAAACGCCAGTTTACCGCTCGCAAAAAACTCTGTTGAATTGGGCAGTGTTTCATCCCATACACCATATTTAGTCTTAAATAAGGTATAAAAAGTCAACACGTCCTGAAGTTTTTTAGTATTGATTTCATCAGTTGCTAAAATATCAACTCCGCTTTGTTTCATCATTAGTCCCAAAATATCGCTCCATTGATCAACATTTTCCGTCATCCCCAAAGCCGCTCCGGCAATGGTTATCTTACTGTTGCTGTCCTTAACGGTTAATTTAGAAGCTGCTGTTTGCAGATCCCACCATGATTTTGGTAACTCAACTTGCCCCGAATCAACTAAATCTTTGTTGTAAAACAAAACTAAACCGTCATACATCAAAGGCACTCCGAGCCAGGAACTGCCGCTTTTAATACTATTTTTGTAGGTATCGTAATAGTCGGTATCCAGACCAATATTTTTGGCCACTTCATTGGGCACTTTTGTTAGGTTTTTCTTCATCATCGGCAGCCAGGCAGAATGTATTCTGAAAATATCCGGAGCATCGCTGCTTCCTGATTCCAGCTTTGCTTGTAAACGTGATCGGTAATTGGTTTGTTGATTCCGGATATAATTTATTTTTACGTTCGGATTTTGGCTTTCGTAATCGGCAATGATTGTCTGAATTATCGCCGGATCTTCCCATATTCCCCAATAATTCAACACCACGTCTTCTTTTTTACTTTCTCCTAATTTCGGCATCACAAACACAAAAAATACCAATAATGCCGCTATTATTCCCAGAATAACCAGTCCCCAGATAAATATTTTATTATTGTTTTTTTTAGGCGGAGTTTTTATTTCTTCAACCGGAGTTTCAATTATCGGCAGTGTCGGGGTTTCGATTGGTTTTTCAACATTTTCCGTTTCCGCTGTTTTTTCCGGTGTCTCCAGGTATCTTCTCGGAGGTAGCGGTGATTTGATTTCCTCAATATCCATTAATTAATCATATCTAAAATCATCACTTTTGGCTATACAATAATAAATTTGGTAAACTTCTTACCGTTATGATGACACTTTTAACTTCACTGATTGCTGTCGCTGTAATCAGCCTTATTTCGATTGCCGGGATCTATCTGCTTCTGTCTCTGGTTCCCGGATTTACCCGATTTAGTCTTGTCCTGGTCGGAATTGCTGTTGGTAGTTTGTTAGGCGATGCTTTTATTCATTTGCTGCCGGAGGCAAACAGGACGCTTTCTCCTGATCTGGTTTCAATTTTAGTTATTGTTGGCATTCTTGTATTTTTTGTTCTTGAAAAAATTATTCGTTGGCGGCATTGTCACAGCCCTGATTGTGCCGAACATTCCGACTCAAACGCCACTGTCACTGTTAGTGTGGTCGGGGATTTCTTTCACAACTTTATTGACGGTATCCTAATTACTTCAACTTTTTATGTCAGTTTTTCCCTCGGTCTAATCACTGCTATCGCTGTTTTAATTCATGAAATTCCGCAGGAGATCGGTGATTTTGGTATCTATCGGCATTTCGGTGTTTCTTTGCCTAAGGCTTTCAGGTTAAATCTTTTTTCTGCCCTTTCTTCCTTCTTAGGTGTCTTTTTTGTCGCCATTGTCGGTTCTCAAGTTGTCAATTTCTCTAATTATATTCTTCCTGTCACTGCCGGCGGTTTTATTTATTTGGCTGCCTCCGACCTGATTCCTGAATTACATCGTCATGAACCCAAAATCTCTACTTCTTTGTTGCAGCTGTTTTCTGTTATATTTGGTGTTGTCCTAATGTATTCATTGAAATTTCTGGAATAATTTATTTTCCAGACTTGATGTTATTTCCTTTATAATTAGCGTATGCAAATTTCTGTCTACACTGATGGTGGTTCCCGGGGTAATCCGGGTATCTCCGGTTTTGGCGTGGCTATTGTTGATGAAAAAGGTCAAACTATAGATAAACTTTCAAAGTTTATTGGTGTAAAAACCAACAACGAAGCCGAATATCTTGGTCTGATTGAAGCCTTAACTTGGGTTCGGGATCATGCTGCCGAATATAGCTCGGTTAAATTTTTTTCAGATTCTCAGCTCATGGTTCGTCAGGTTAACGGCCGATACAAAGTTAAAGCTGCCAATATTAAACCTTTATATCAACTGGTTATCTCGTTAATCTCGGAAATCAAAATTCCTTGTACTTTTCATGAGGTTCTTCGTGAGAAAAATAGTTTAGCTGATTTTTTGGCCAATCAGGCCATGGACCGAAAAAATGAAATTAAATAAAGTAATTATCGCTTTTGAAGTTTTAATTTTAATTATTTTAATCATCAGTTTGCCCCTGGCTTTCGGTTTTGGAAAAACCGGCAAAAATATCACTGTTTTGGGAAATGATTATTCACTTTTGAATAAAAAAGAAATTTCTTCACGTCTCCAATCCGAATATCCTCTTCCGGAATCTATAACTCTTCGCGATTCAGACCAGGATTTCACTTTGAATGTTGCCTCGTTTTCCGCTGTTTTGGATGTGGACACTTTATCTTCAGACCTTCTTTTCCGTCGTCTCAATAAGGGGGTTGTAAATTATTTCAAGGCTTTTTTTCAACAAGTAGATTTTCCTTTGGAAATTAAATACGACGACGAAGTTCTAAATCAAAATATTAACCTCATTGCCTCTCAGATAGACAAACCTTTTGTTTCCTCTGAGTTGATTCTCGATTCATCCAAAAAAACAATTTCCCTAAAAAATGGTCAAATTGGTAAAACTACCGATCAAACTTTCCTCAAGGAATTAATCATTAATTCCTTAAAAAATTACCAATTTACAGATCCGATTATTATTCCGGTCTCTTCTGTTGGTTCCCTGCCTTCCGAAGAAGATATTGTTTCTGCCAAAAAACAGGCTGCTTTGCTTTTAGGTAAATCAATAGAACTTTCCGTTCCCGATCAGACTATTAACCTTCCCGACAGTACCCTAATTTCCTGGTGGGGATTTTCCCAATCTTGTCGCTCTGATCAAATCCAAACTTATGTTGATGGCCTAAATCAAACCCTAAAAAAGGATCCTGTTGATGCGGTCTTTAAATTTGATAACGGCCGGGTTTTGGATTTTCAACCGGCCTCCGAAGGTTACACTCTCAACGATCCTTCACTAACCGACAAAATTTGTTCATCTTTATCTCAGTTGATAAATAAAGACGATAAATCCGTCAAAATAACCGTCGAAACCGTCATTTCGTCACCCAAAATTAATACCGGCGATGCCAATGATTTAGGCATCAAAGAATTACTCGGCAGCGGTTCATCAACTTTTAAGCACAGTGATGCTGTTCGTAATTTTAATGTTGAAAAAGGTGCTTCGATTGTTAATCGGGTTTTGGTTGCCCCCGGAGAAACTTTTTCTTTTATTAAAAGTCTTGGAAATGTCACCTTGGCTGAAGGTTATAAACAAGCTTATGTCATTAAACAGGGACAAACTATCCTGGATGTCGGTGGGGGAATTTGTCAGGTTTCCACTACTCTTTTTCGGGCCATGCTCTCGGCCGGATTGGATATTACCGCCAGAACTAATCATGCTTATCGGGTAGTTTATTACGAAGAAGATAAACCACCCGGTTATGATGCCACCGTTTTTATTCCCAGCCCCGACTTAAAGTTTGTTAATGACACCGGCCACTATCTCTTAATTCAGAGTACTTACGATGGTGTCAATAAAAAATTAACTTACAACATTTATGGCACTTCCGATGGTCGTCAGTCCTCGATCAGTAACTATCGTCAATGGGATTCCACTCCCGCTCCACCCAGTGTTTATATTGATGATCCTACCTTACCTATTGGAAAAACAATTCAGGATGAACGGAGCATTCCCGGTTTAAAGACTGCTTTTGACTGGAAAGTTTATTCCGCTGATGGTCGGATTCTTCATCAAAAAACTTTTCAGAGTGTCTACACTCCCTGGGCGGCTGTTTATCGCCGTGGCACCGGCCAATAAAGTCTCAAATCTTATGTTCGGGATTAACCTGCATTGCCTTTTTTGCTAAAAATGGACTCGGTCTTTTTGCTCCTCTTTTATAATTTTCCTTAATCTCTACCAATAATTCTGGTATAAACGGTAAATCAATTTTTTCCACAATATTTAAAGTGTTAAACCACACCATTTCCCAACCTTCATGTTGGTACCCCAAATATTTCCATTCCTGCATTTCCAATAAATAAGCCACAAGATCGGAGGCTTTCACTACCAATTTTTCTTTATCATTCAACTCCGACTTATACAGACTTACATCTATCTCATCTTTTATCAATTCCATCATTTCACCCATCGCTTTTTCGCCCGCTTTTCCTGCTGTCTCTCGAATATTTATATCCCAAAAGCTGGCAAAACTTGGGCTTCCGGCCGGAATGTCTCCTAACACAATTTCTCGCCAATCATGAATTATTGCATATCTCATTACCTTGTTAAAACTAATTTCTTTATCATTCAATTTATCCATAAATAACATTGCCAAATAGGTCACCATGTACGAGTGTTCTGCGATGGAAATATTCATGTAGGTTGGCAACCCCATTACTAAATTTCCTCCACTTCTTTTTATCCTGTTTAGATTCTGCAAGTTTTGTGCCAATTCAAATATTTTTTTCATGATCAATTATATCTCCATTCTCGGATCTCTGTCCAAAGTTTTTGGATCGGCGAAATTTTTTTGCAATGCCTTGTAATATCCAGCCACTCCGATCATGGCCGCATTATCAGTATTCAGTATTTTTTTAACCGGCATCAATATTGGCAGTCGATATTCCTTGGCTATTTTTCTTAATCTTTTTCTTAATTCCAAATTAGCCAGCACTCCTCCGGATGCCATCAGGGTGTTTGGTTTGTATTTATCGATTGCCAGTTTAAATTTTCTGGTTAGTAATTCAAACGCCGAATCCTGAAAATCTTTAGCCAAGTCCGCTAAATTTTGATTTATTTTTTCTTTTGGCCAGTCTTTTATTTGATAATAAAAACTGGTCTTTAATCCGGAAAAACTATAATCCAATATTTTTTTATCGGCTAATGGTTTTGCCAGTTTAATCACTCCGCCCTTTGCCCCTTTGGCCAAACGTTCAATCACTGGTCCTCCGGGATATCCTAAGCCCAATAATTTAGCTGTTTTATCCAATGCTTCTCCTGCCGCATCATCTAAAGTTTCACCAATTAATTTGTATTTAAATTTCTTGATTTTCGAATTAGGGGATTCGATTAATATTAATTTGGTATGGCCTCCGGAAACTGTTAAAACCAGTGCCGGGAATTCGATCTCTCTTTCCGGTTTACCGAGTTTGTTTTTTGCCAGGTTAGATAATATATGTCCTTCAATATGGTTCACTGCCACCAGTGGTTTGTTAAATTTAATCGCCAATTCCTTAGCATAATTAACTCCCACACTTAAGGCAATTGCTAATCCCGGTCCCTGCGTAACCGCTATTATTTCAATTTCTGACATCTTAACTCGTGCCCTTTTTAAGGCTGTTTCTATCACCGGTCGAATTCGTTCCTGATGTGCTCTCTTGGCAATATCAGGTACCACTCCGCCCCATTCTTTATGCAAATCTGTTTGTGAAGAAACAACGTTGCTCAATACTCGGTCGCTGTCTAATACGGCCGCACAGGTGTCATCACAACTTGTTTCGATTGCTAATATTTTCATAGTCTTGCTGGTGCTGTATTATAAATTATGAACTCCTCTCGTGCCAATCTTAATGGGTCGGTCCGTCAAACCAGTTATCTCTTACTTTCGGTCATTTTAATTATCTTTTCTGCTGCCGGCGTTGGTGCTCTTTTATTTCTCAATTCTCAAAAACCGGTACCTACTGTTTCCGCTCCTGTTTCTCCTTCTCCTGCTCCGATTTCTACTCCTGTTTCTGTTCCGACTTCTGTTGAATCATCTGCCTCTACTATCACCGCCGCTAAAAAGCCATCTCCTTCACCTCTGGTCTCACCGTCTGTTTCTTCTACACCTTCAGCCTCACCGTCTCCGACTGTTTTGAATTTTACCAGTGACGAAGACAAATTCTCAGTTGCCTATCAATCATCCCGTCGTTTATATCAGGACACAGAATCCGTTGGAAATCGATACACTTTCTATTCATCTTCCGGTAATATTGCTGTTCATGTCGGTTCTTCCTGGTCGTGGACCTATCCCGACCGTCAATTTACCTCAAGTTTAACCATTTCCACTCATCCCACTTTTGTTTACAACATCACCACTCAAAAAATTGTCGATTTTCAGGTAGGGGATCGCTACTACACCATTCAGTGTGTCCATCACAATCTTGATGCTTTAAAAACGGAATGTGATCAGTTTATTTCTGATTTTAAGATTAATAACTAATCTCTCTGGTCGACTCGTCGACATATTTAAAATTGACAGCGACATAGTTTGTTTTTTCTTTTATTTTTTCCCAGTATTCTTCTCCCATATTTTCCGGCCATTCAATACAGGCCACCATTCCTTCTTTAAATAAATCTAAAAATTTTATTTCTTCAAATTCATACTTATTTCCCAGTCTGTACAGATCGAAATGCAAAAATTTATTTATACTTTTTGGCTCTCTTTTTGATAAAGAGGGGTTAGTGGAGATTGAGTATTCGTTGTAAATCATAAAAGTCGGTGAAGTTATTCTGTCTTTCACTCCTAAAATTTTTCCAATTTTACGGGAAAACACAGTTTTACCGCAACCCAGTTCTCCGCTTAATCCGAAAACCAGAGCTTTTTTGTCGTAATTTTTATAGGATAGAGTTCTGTTCAATAAAAACTTGGCAATTTTCTCTGTTTCTTTTTCTGATTTTGAAATTAATGTTTGGCTGTTGGCGGTAATTAAATCTCCCCGTCTTAAAATTTTTATTTCCGGCTCGGTAGCGTCAATTACTGTCGATGGTTTATTATTAGGAAGTTTTCCCCCGTCAATAACCAAGTCGATCAATTCTTTTTTCTTCATCGACAATGGTCTCAAAAAACTGTTAATCGAATAATTTGGTGTCCTCCCGGAAAGGTTCGCAGAAGTTGCCGTTATTGGTTTTCCTAAACATTTCACCAGATCATGGATATATTTATTATCCGGAATTCTGATTCCTAAAGTACCGTTTTCTGCTTCTATACCTTTGGCCACCCGATGTTTTCCCTCTGAAACAATGGTGAATGGTCCCGGCAGTAGATTTGAATAAATATTTTCTCCATTTTCGGATAAAATGACGTAATCCAAAGCCATATTTTTATCCAGAACTGCTATGGAAATTGCCTTTCCCACCCATCTGTTTTTAAAAGCCAGCAGTTTATCCACTGCTTTTTGGTTGGTAGGATCAACCGCCAAAATATAAACTGTATCGCTGGGAAAAATAACCAATCCGTTTTCTTTAATTGTTCTAGCCGCCTCTTTTATCACTGCCTCGTATTGTTCCTCAATTTTCCTGATTTTCATGCCCATATTCTAACATTTTCTCTTCTTAATCGTGTTAAAATATTCCCATGGACAAGGCCTATTCCTCCGAAGCAGAAGAAAAAATTTCTCAACTCTGGGAAGAGTCGGGAGTTTTTACTGCCAAAATTGATAAAACTAAAAAACCATATTCGATAATCCTTCCTCTTCCGAATGCTAACGATCCCATGCATATGGGCCACGCTCTTTTTACGATTCAGGACATTCTTGTTCGTTATCATCGCATGATCGGGGATCCCACTCTCTGGCTTCCGGGCAGCGATCACGCCGGTATAGAAACTCAGTTTGTTTACGAAAAACATCTCAAAGCCGAAGGTAAATCCCGTTTTGATTTTGATAGAAAAACCCTTTATCAGAACATTTGGAATTTTGTGGAAACTAATCGTGAAGTCAATATTCAACAGATGAAGAAACTCGGTTTCTCTATGGATTGGTCCCGTTATCACTATAGTTTGGAGCCGAAAATTGTTGATAATGTTTTGGCTGTTTTTAAAAAACTTTATCAGGATGGACTTATTTATCGTGACGAAAAAATTGTTAACTACTGTACTTTCTGCGGTACTGCTTTTTCCAATTTGGAAGTTAATCATAAAACCGTTGATTCTCATTTGTGGTATCTTAAATATCCTGTAGTTGGGGAAAAAGATCGTTATGTTGTTGTGGCTACTACCCGTCCGGAAACCATGCTTGGCGACACTGCTGTGGCCGTAAACCCCAAAGATAAACGCTATTCCGACTTAAAAAATAAAAAACTGTTACTGCCTTTGGTTAATCGTGAAATCCCGGTGATTTTTGAAGATACTATCGATGTTGATTTTGGTACCGGTGCTGTTAAAGTTACTCCCTGCCACTCTCCGGAAGATTATGACATGGGTAAAAAGTTTAACTTGGAGTTTGTCCGGATTTTCGATTTTGATGGTCAATCCAACCAAAACGTCCCGGAAAAATATCGGTCTCTTTTCCCCAATCAACTTCGTGAAGCTGTGGTCAAAGATATGTCCGAAATCGGTTTACTGGAAAAAATTGAAGATTATTCCCATGAAGTTGGTCACTGCTATCGTTGCGGTCGTCCGATCGAGCCGATAACCGCTCCCCAGTGGTACATTAAAATCGATTCTTTGGCCAAACCGGCCATTGAGGCTGCCAAAACCGGCCGGGTAAAGTTTTTCCCTTCCAGATTTAAAAAATCTTTTATTACTTGGATGGAAAATATTCGCGATTGGAATATTAGTCGTCAAATCGTATGGGGGCCGCAGATTCCGATTTGGTACAACCTCGATGAAAATCCCCGCACTCAACTAACTTTTATCGATAATAAAGGCAAATCTGTTTCTGATACTTGGGAACATCTTTCCCAAGATAAGGCATATTCTTACGAAGACATTAAAGCTGGTTTACAGTCCTTGGTAGCTCCTACTGATGCCGTTTGCTATCTTTCCGAAGCTGAGGCGCTAGCCGCAGGCAAACATGTTCTTCAGGAAACTGACACCTTCGACACTTGGTTTTTAAGCGGTCAATGGCCGCTTAATACTCTGGGTTTCAATCCGCTCGATCCGGAAAAATCATCGCCCGATTTTAAATATTTCTATCCTACTTCTGTTCTCGACACTCTCTGGGACATTCTCTTTTTTTGGGTGGCCAGAATGATTATGTTTGGTCTGTATTTGGCCAAAGATGTTCCTTTTAAAACAGTTCATCTTCATTCCCGGGTTGTAGATTCCAAAGGT
The DNA here is from genome assembly GCA_964448705.1 of uncultured Gammaproteobacteria bacterium. GTDB lineage: Bacteria > Patescibacteriota > Microgenomatia > UBA12405 > UBA12405 > CAYUZS01. The sequence goes on along the minus strand of CAYUZS010000007.1, from coordinate 16,019 downwards.
CAAAAAATGAGTAAAAGCAAAGGTAACGTCATCGATCCGCTTTCTATGACCGGGAAATACGGCACCGATGCTCTCCGTTTTTCCTTAGTTTACGGTATTGCTCCTGCTTCAGATTTTGTTGTTTCCGAAGATAAAATCCGCGCCCACCGCAACTTTGTTAATAAAATTTGGAATGCTTCCCGTTTTGTCGAAATGCTCATCGACCGTCTCCGGGAAAAAAATCCGGATTTTAAAGTTTCAGAACTAAAATCTCCCCTATCAAAGGGGGATTTAGAGGGATTAAATCAGGCCGACAAAGATATTTTAAACAAATTAAATGAGATTATTGTTTCCACCACTAAAAACATCGAATCCTACCGCTTTGGTCAGGCTTCAGAAAATCTTTATCAGTTTTTTTGGCATGATTTCTGTGATCAATATTTGGAAAGCACTAAAGATCGTTCAGACGAAGCCTTGCCTGTTTTAGTTTATGTTCTAATTTCTTCTTTAAAATTGCTTCATCCTTTTATTCCATTCGTTACGGAAACTATTTATCAGAATTTTAAGGATATTTGTCATCTTGAGGAACCGTTGATTGCTTCCTCATCTTGGCCAAAAATATAAATGAGATTTTCCAAACCGATAGCTATCACTATTCTGGTAATTCTCTGTTTAATCAATTTTAGTCTCGGTGCTTTTCATTCTTATCCTGAATTATCTCTAAAACTTAATACACTTTCCTTGTCGTCTGGCCATCGTTATTTTAATCGTCTCTCTCTATGGTATTTCTATGCCCGGAAAGGCGATTGGTCTGCTGCCAAAACCCTGGAATCTTCTCTTGATCTTGCTGATATTTATTCTTATAAAAGCACCCACGAACCCACGGAATTAAAAAAATATATCAACAGTTTAACTATGAAACCGGACAAAAATGTTGAAGACTGGCTGGAACTTTCCAGAGTCCAGTATCTTTTAGGTAAAACAGATTCTGCCGGAAAATCCTTACTTCAGGCCAAAAGTCTCGATCCTATCAGAGACGATATCAGCCAAATGTACTTCCAGTTATACCGTTAGCCTTTATTCCTTGTTATCCGACTTTTCTTCACTTTTTTCTTCAGCCGTTTTTTGTTCGGTAGCCGGAACTTCAGTTGGTGTTTCTTCTTCGGTAGCTATCGGTTCTTCCTCAGCTTTTGGTTCTTCAACCTTCACTACCACCTGATCTGCATCGGTTTTAAGTTCCAAGATACTTTTATCGATATCCAGGTCGGCGACGGTAATCATTGATTCCAAGTCAACCAATTTAGACAAATCGACATCAATTTTTTCCGGTAAGTCAGCTGGTAAAGCTTCAATTTCTACTTCATTTAAGACAGTCACCAAAACATTGCCGGCTTTAACCGTTTCCGATTCGCCGATAAATTCCAAAGGCACCACTGAGGTGATCTTTTCTTTCAAATTAACTTTATAGCAGTCAACATGAATTAAATTCCCTAAAACAGGGTGAAACTGCGGATTTCTGAACAAAATCGGCAGCACTTTATCTTCGACAATTAAATCCACCAATCCTGATTCTCCGATTTTAGAAAAAATTTCGTTAGTTTCTTTTTCATTAATCTGAATAGATAGCGGTTTCATCTCCTGGCCATAGATAGTTGAAGGTAAAATTCCTTGTTTTCTCAGTTGTTTCACTTTTTTACCGGTAATAACTCTTTTTTCCGCTTTAAGCTTTGGATTTTCTTTTTTCATTTTTTTATTTTTTAGGCAGTGCCTTTGTTAACCGACTTCACCAACCTAAAACTAAGGCTGATTATAGCACATTATTTAACTATTCTTCCCCCTGGGAATTTAAAAACAGTTTTTCTTTCAGGTTCGTTTACATTAGCACTTGGAGTTATGGGATCTCCCTGGTTTGCTAATTCCTCTATTAATTCTTTTTTATATTTTTCATCAACCCCCGGTACCGGAGCAGTTACCGGATCATAACCGGGTTTCTCACTATATTTATTCATTCTTATATTATATCGCCTCAGTGATACAATACCAATATGACCTCAAAATTTTCCGGCAATTCATGGCAATATTTACAACCCGAAGCGGGAGTTTTTTGCTGGCGATAAACCATCCTTAAAAATTCTTAACCCCGCTTCGGCGGGGTTTTATTTTATTAAATGTTAAACTCAACTATATGACAAAAACTACTAAACCGCGAATCTTAACCGGAGACACTCCGAGCGGAAAATTACATATTGGCCACTATGTCGGCACTTTGGAAAACAGAGTCCGACTTCAAAATGAATACGATACTTATATTCTTTTAGCTAATGTTCACGCTTATGCTAACGACTATACTCAGTCGGATCTTATCAACAAACATGTTTATGATGTCTACCTGGATAATTTAGCAGTTGGTATTGATCCCGAAATTTCCACCATTTATCTTGAGTCAGGAATTCCGGAAACTCTCGAACTTTACAGCTATTTTCTCACTATGGTTACTCATGCACGGGCCGTTCGTAATCCATCGGTTAAGGATGAAATAAAATATAAGAAACTTGATCCGTCGATGGGTTTTATTTGTTATCCGATTCTTCAGGCAGCCGACATTCTCGGTTTTAATGCCAGTCTGGTTCCGGTCGGGGAAGATCAGCTTCCGGTAATCGAACAAACCCGCGAAATTGCCAGAGATTTTAACAAAGCTTATGGGGAAACTTTTGTTATACCCGAAGCCAAAGTTGGACGGGTAGCCAGACTTATTGGAACTGATGGCAAAAACAAAATGAGCAAGAGTGGACATAATGCTATTTTATTGTCCGATGACGAAATAACTTTGAAGAAAAAGATTCAAGCCTGCTACACCGATCCTAGTCGAATCCATGCCACTGATCCCGGTAAAGTGGAAGGCAATCCTGTTTTTGAATATCACGATGCCTTTAATCCTGATAAAAGCGAGGTTGAGGATCTAAAAAAACGTTATCGATTAGGACAGGTTGGCGACAAAGAAGTAAAGGATAAATTATTTGTCGTTATGAACAATTTTCTGGCACCTATTCGCGAAAAAAGAAAATATTATGAAGATAGGCCGGAGTTAGCTAAAGAAATTTTGGTCGAAAGTACCAAAAGAGCCAGAAAAGTGGTCATCGAGACTGTCGAAAAAGTCCGGGAACAAATGGCGATTAACAAATTAATCTAATTTCTTGAAGAAAAACAAGATTGCAAACCACTAATTTATAGTGAGTTCATCGAACTACGCAGTTGGAGCCTCTTTTGTTACTAATTACCAAATTGAGGGAAACAATTAAAACATCCAATCTAAAGAAGTCAACGCTTTTTTAAGATAGTTTTCTTCTTTAAGTCCCCAAAATAAATCTTCAAATACTAAACACTTACCGTAAAAAATCGCTCTTTTACGAATCTCACTTTTATCAACGCTTATCATAGAGTATTCATTCAAAATAGAATCTAGAACCTCTTCTCCTAAATCACGATAGATACGAGCAAAATCAGCAGCAGAGTCAGTTAAAGCCGCACCGCCCCAGTCAATAATTCCTGAAACTTTATCATTTTTAACTAAAATGTGTTCAATTCCTAAATCGTTGTGACACAATACTAAATCAATATCCGTGTTCTTAGACTTCGAATTAAAGAACGATTCGATATTAGAAAGGAAGCGTTCTGGAATTAAATATTTTGTCTTCTCGTAGAAAGGATAACTATACCTTTGCCATTCTTCAAATGTTTTATTTTCCGTCTTTAGTTTTAATTCACTTAGCTCTGCTGTAGGAATGGTATGAAGTTTACTAACGAATTCTCCGATTTGTCTCGAAAAATTATCCCAGCCAGTGAATCCACCACTAACTTCAATTAAAGGAGTACCTAAAATCTTCTCATAACCGACAAACGAGTGGTCAGTAGGTAAAAAAATAAATTGAGGGATGGGTAAAGTGATGTACTTTTTAAGTAATCTTTGGAGTTTTATTTCTTGTTCTAGCTGTTGTTGGCTTTCTGATGTTTTGGGAAATCTAAAAACCAAATTTGAATTCACTTCATAAGCACTGTTTCCGGTTCCTTCACCAATTTTTCTAATTGATTTAATCATTAAGTCGGGGAAATATTTGGAAACAATCGTTTTAGCTGTAACTTCATCCATGAAAATAGTATAGCAATAAACACCCTAATCAACCACAATTCTTAGATAGTCATTTAAAGTCGAGGAATATTTTGGTGGCGAACCATTGATTTATAGTGAGTTCATCGAACTACGCAGTTAGAACCTATTTCCTCTCAGTCAGGCCGGGTAATATCTTACTCATTTCAGGTGCCGAAAGCCTTCTTTCCGGATCAGCCCCAATTATTTCAGACCATCTCTTAAAAGATTCAACTTGTTCCTTGCATGCTGTTAAACAGATCCACTCTCTGTCTTGCGGTGCAGCTTCGTTTAGGACAGACATTAATGAAGCATCATTATGGATTTGTTCCGCAGTATCCCTCATCCGAATAAACAATCCCGACTCTTCGTCATCCAATTCTCCATAATTAAATTCAATACCATGCTGTTGTAAGAATAAATCAAAAAGGTCTTTAGTATCAGAGTCAACTTCTCCTGTTACGAAGTCAGTCAAAAACCGATAAGTATCTTTCCAGGTAAACTCTCTAGCTTCTTGATCTGGATTTACCAGACTTTCAAACCCTATTGTTACTGCTATTTCTAATGATTTCTCTTCCAAACTATATGGTAATCGAGAATCTTTAGAAAAATGTTTTAATTCACTTGCTAGCGAAAGTCCTGGAACAATAGACATATGCTAATTATATTACAAAAATTTTGTGGGCATGCATGGATTCGAACCATGAATCCGAAGACTTAATTCAGGATATGATAATTTTTTCCTTTTCGAATAAAGTCGAGGAATATTTTTGTGGGCATGCATGGATTCGAACCATGGACCCTCGACTTATAAGATCGATGCTCTAACCAACTGAGCTACATGCCCAAAACTAGGGAAATTATATCAATAAATCGTCTAAAATCTTCTTTTCAGATAACTTCTTCCAAAACCACTCTTTAATTCTTTTTCTCTCTTTATGGCTTTTTCTTTGTCTAAGCATGCTTCAAAGTATATTAATTTTAATGGTCTTCTGTGCTTGGTTGATTCTAGTTTCCCGTTATGATGTTTTAAAACTCTATTTTTTAAGTTATTTGTCCATCCAATATATAATTTATTATCAAGCAAACTTTTTAAAACGTAAGTGTAATAGAACATTAGTTTAAAAATGCTCTAACCTGCCCGCAATGCTTCGCATAGCGATGCAGGCGGGCCAACTGAGCTACATGCCCTTTTGCGTAGCAGAGGCGGGACTTGAACCCGCGACCCCGACGTTATGAATGTCGTGCTCTAACCAACTGAGCTACCCTGCCTCGAGTTGCCGAAGTACCACAAAGGCACTCCAGACTATGGCAATTATATCAGCTTCAGCCTCCTCTTCAAATAAGCTCTCCCAAAACCACTTTTTAAATCTTTTTCCCCTTTTATTGCCAACTCCCTTGCAGTACTTTCGTTGTACTCATTTCCCCTTCTTGTCAAAGAGGGGGCAGGGGGAGATTTTTTAGAAACAAAAAAGCCGTCAAATTAATGACGACCTCTTTGTTGCAAAATAAGGTGAAACGTTTCCCGGTATACCGGGATTACGTTTGTTGCGGGGCCGGGAGTTGAACCCGGCCTGTGAGATTATGAGCCTCACGTGCAGCCGTACACTACCCCGCATGTCTGTTCGGCGCCCTGGGCGCGAAGAACTGTCGATATTTTACCACAATATTTTATCTAGTAAACAAATTCCACCACTGCTGCAAAACTGACTGGCTTTCCTCAACTGCCTTCTCTCCTGTTTTATTTGTCTCCGACGGTTCCAAATCAACCGCCAACCATCGATCTTCATCCGTTCCCAATCCAAAATTTTGCCTAATATTACGCTGTATTTCCGAACTGCTTGTTGCTGTGGCAATTTTCCACTCCAGTTTCTTATTTTCTTCTTCTAAAGCTTTCAGCTTCTGCTCGATCTTTTGGTTTTGTTTTTCCGCTTCTTTCAGTGTTATTGCCTGTTGAACAATATTTGTCCAGGTTGATAGTATAATCATCACTAGAATTACCGGAATAACTATCTTTTTCAGTTTTTCCCGACCACGGGGTTGTCCTCTGTCCTTATTTGTGTTACTATAAGTCATATTTAAGCATTAAAAAATTTATTTTATGGTCCAAACTACTCTTGAGAGTGCACTTAACTCGTTCACCTCAGCGCTTACCCGGAAAGGCAAGTCAACAAATACTATTGTAGCTTATAAAGGTGATATCAACCAATTAATTAATTTCCTTGGTGTTCAGGGAATCACCACTATCGACACTATCGAACCTTCCCATTTGGAAAATTTTAAAAAGGATTTAATAAAGAATAATTACACTGCTAAATCAGTTTCCCGTAAGCTTAACTCAATCAAAAATTTTTTTGCCTTTTTATTGTCAGAAAACATAGTTACTGTCGATCCTTCAAGTGAAATAAAACATCCAAAATACGAAAATGATTTGCCAAAAATTTTAAAACCATTGGAATATCGTTCACTTCGTGACGCTTGTCGCAATGATGTTCGTTCCACTGCTATTGTCGAGCTTATGCTTCAGGCTGGTTTGCGTATTAAAGAAATTGAAAATCTAAAATTAGAAAATATTAAAGATGGAGATGTCTTTATCGAAAATTACGAAAGTCATCCTTTCCGAACCGTTCCTTTAAACAATTCAGCTCGCACTGCTTTAAAAAAGTACATTGATGAAGGTCGTTATCAAAGTAAGTCCAAAAACGTTTTTGTTACCAAAACCGGTCGTCATCTTTTAGCCCGAAATATCAGAAGTCTTCTAAATCGCTATTTTGAAAAAGCCGATATTAAAGGTGTTAAGGTTAATGACCTTCGCAACACTTTTATAGTTTTTCAACTTAAATCAGGTGTTCCTATCGATGTTGTTTCTCAAATAGTCGGTCATAAACGCATTTCTACTACTGAAAAATATCTTGAATTAATTGATTCTAAAGAGGAATCAAAAGGTATTAAGCTCAAAGAGCTCTAAAAATGACTGAAACCAAATCTACTTTGGATTTTCAATACTTCTACCCTGTTTTTATGCCTATCACTCTCGCTGATGTTGTCGGGTATGCCAGAAGACAAGGCTTACCATATTTGAGTTCATTAGATATTCCCTCTCTTACTCTCGAAATTCAAAAAAATCGTTTTAATCTACAAACTAATCCGCAAGCCTTTGCTTTATATTCGGAATTCAACTAAAGTCTGGCTCTCTTACCGATTTCAGCTTCTACAATTTCTTTTGGTCGGCCGTATTTCAATGATGACAGTTTTTTAATCATCTCGGCCAGCTCTCTGTTTCCCGGCTTTTTAACCTCGTCTGCTGTGATATTCAGAGAAAATGGCGGTTGGGGAATTCCGTTTACCATTGTTTTTAAATATGCATTTCCCACCGGCAGATTAAGTAGGTCATGTTCATTGAATTCCGGCTTAAACTGATTAACCAAGAATCCGGCATCAGAAATTCCTACCCTAAAAGAGCAGATTGAACCGACGTTACCAAAAACTGCGTTTTTGATTTCATCATCCATCTGGGAAATAAATTGGTTGCCTACTATTAAGTTAAGATGGTATTTTCTGGCCTCGCTCATGATCACCGCAAAGTCCTGGGTGGCAAAGTTTTGAAACTCATCTACATATAGATAAAAATCTTTTCTCTGTGCCTCCGGAGTATCTTGTCGGCTCATTGCTGCAATTAATATTTTTGGAATCAACACCAATCCCAAAAAGGCTGAATTTTCTTCTCCGATACTTCCTTTTGCCAGATTAATTATCAGAATTTTTCCATTGTCCATTGCTTCTCTAAAGTTGAATGAAGAGGTCGATTGGCCGATAATATTTCTCATCATCGTGTTGGTAATAAATCGGCCGAATTTGGAAACGATATAATCCAAAACTTCCGACTTGTGGAATTCATTTGTATTAGCAATTTGGTCAGTCCAATATCTTTTAACCATCGGATCGGTAACTTTTGGTAGTAAAGCCTGGACATAAGACGGATCAGTTAAACATCTGACGATTTCAATAAACGTCGCCCCTGGTTCAGTCATCACCGTCAACATAATATTTCTGATAGCATGTTCGAATCTCGGACCGACGATACCTGTTTTGTATGGATCGTAAAGTTTGTACATCAAATTGATAATTGACGATGTGACGAAATCTTTTTGATCTTCCCTTTCACATTCCATCACATTAAAACCCATCGGTCTGTCAACCATGCCCGGATCAAAATAAATTACATCTTCAGCTCTCTCAGGAGGAATTCTTTCCAAAATCATTTCATAGGTGTCGTGCGGATCAATAAAACACACTCCTTTTCCGTCTTTTATATCCTGCAGTGCCATGTTTGCCAGCAGCCAGGATTTTCCCACACCGGTTTGTCCCACCACATAAAAATGTCTTTGTCTGTCTTTAGTAGTTACGTAAAATTTTTTGGAAATTCCGCGATATTGATTTTCACCAATGTATATTCCTTCTTGTGGACTGTCGGTTGGTGCCGGTGCTTTTTTTGATTTTAACCAGTATATGTTTGGTGTTTCGATTGCTCTGTTGGGAAAATGAAAAATTGAAGCCAGTTCATCAGAGGAGAGGATGGTGGTGTTTTTGTGCCAATAGACGATCGGATATTTGTAAACATAATCTTCCATAAATAAAGACTTTATCCTTACTTTCCGGGTAGATAATTTGTTCCAAGGTGATTCAAATTGCCCAAAACAAGCCTTTATGTTTGATAAATTAGTTTTGGCGATTTCAGTTGAAGGTGCAAAAGAAACAATTCTGATCGCTGTTTCAAATCCCGGTTTACTGGATTTACTGTCAATGGCTTCCAATTGTCGGGCGTCAACTTTATAACTGGCCTTTTCCGGATTTGCTTCCGATTTCTTAGTTGCCGACACAAATCCTTTACCGGATTTCGCCCATTTCCCGTCTGTTGGTGAAACAACTAATTGTATGGCTACGTTTTCTCCCGGACTTAGTTTCGATAATGCCGATGTAATTGCTGCCAATGGATCGGTAGAAATTTCTCTATATGTTTTGAGGGGATAAAAAGATGTTTTCTTCAATCCCAGCCAGGCATATTCCACTTTACCTTCATTTGGATATATATTTGGTTCGTCAACTTCAATTATTTCCGCCCCCGCATATACGCTGTAAATTTGTTTTTCGATTAAATCGACATATTTTTTTGGAGTAGTTACATAAAAACGGATATCTTCACTGGTGCCGACAATTTCCAATGACAAACTTGGTTGGGCGACAAATCTTTGCAAAAACTTAAATCGGGCGCCTTTATACAAACTCGAAAACGAGTTGATAATTTGTTCCATGGCATCAATCTTTATTTCATTATCTTCAGGAACGGCCACGGACATGGTCACCAAACCTAAGGAATATTTTTCTCTATCCTTCCATTTTATATAAAGGGTTAATATATAAAACATTACCCCTAACAACAATAATACCACCACCGTGATTACTGCCATTATCAATATATTAGTTACCAAAGAGGTTAAGGTTTCAATATTCATTCTTCTTTAAACTTAGCTTTTCCACCTTTTATTTTAATCATTCTTAACACAAAAGTAGAGAGCCATCTTCCGGCATCGGTGGCTTTTTTTCTGAATCCTTCTAAAAATTTAGTTCTTGTTGTCGGTAATGTTATTTTTGGGTTTTGCGGTACTGTTGTTTGCAGTAGTGGTTGTCCTTGGTCGTCGCTTACCGTTTTAATTTGTGTCGGATCGGTTTCTAATTTATGAAGCCAACTTTCCACTTCCCTTGGCACCGAATGACTTTCTGCCCTTTTTTGGACATCAACCATTTCTGCCTTCTCATTACTAAAGCTATTGTTCTCTTTATAGGCTTGATTTTTCGTTTCAATTCTTTCGGCCATATATTTATTATCAGAAGTATAAGCTAATTTCTCTTCAAAATATAGCAAAAAAACCCTTTTTGGATAAGATATAATTCCCTCAGCATGGCTCATTCCGAAGCATCATTTAGTGAAATAAGAAAAATCGATAATTCCCGGGTTTTGGCCCCGGTAGCCACCACCGCTCTTATCATTTTTCTTATCTTCATTTTTATCTGGTTTTTTCGAGGCGGTTCATTCCGACTTTACGCTTCAATTTTTTTTGGTCTCTATTTTTTAACTAAACAAGTTTGGGTTTCGGTTTTGTTAATTGGTATTCTTCAAAACTTAGTTTTTTTACCTCTTCGTTTTATCGGTCTAAAGTTGTCAACTTCGCTGAAGGCTTTTGAAGATGAACTTGAAACCGTCCAGGATTCCGGTGAACAATATTTTTTGTTCCAACAAAAAGTCAAAAAAGGGGATTTTGCTGTTATTTTTTATATTTTCAATTTTATCGTCAACGCCATCGCCTTCTTTTCTGCCGGACGTATTTTTTTAATCGACTTTTACACTCAAAAACTCAACCCTCAATACCTTTATAACTTTATTCCATATCCCGATTACCCCCTCCGGGGAACGGATTTTTATTTTCCTTTTTTTAAAATCACGGACACAATCTCTATCGAATGGAGATATATTATTTTTTTCTGGTTGGGTTTTTCCCTGCTTTTAGCTCTTATTCGTTTATTTTGGCGTTTTTTCAAAATATTTTTAGGCAAAAACCGCTCTTTCCTTCAGTTTAGGATCGGCTATAATCGCCTTTTAATTGCTGTCGGTAGTTTAGGCGGCACTCTATTAGTATTATCAACAATTTTATTGAGAAACTTTCCAACCTCTTTTGCTCCTTTGGTTTTGGTTGCCGATTTAACCCGTCAAAACACCACTATGAATTTTATTACTGCTGTCGGCACTTTTTTAACCACCATTATTTCCGGCTATAAAGGAAATTCTATTGGTGCCAAGAATATGTTGATATCCGGAATTAGTCCCGACATTGTTTCCAAAATTTTTCGATCCCGGATGAAACAATCAATCTCTAACGGTCTTATTTTGGGTGCCGGTGCTTTCTTCATTACAAATCAAATACCCTGTGCTTTTGAACTTTCCATTGCTACCTTTGAAGCACTATATATAATTTCTCCGTTTACTTTTGATCGTTTTTTGGTTAAAGCTCAACCCCAGCCGGTTGCTGCTTAAATTATGACGAACACCAATTTTATTGAAGTTCTTAAAAATTATCGGGAACTGGTGTGGGAAAAAATCGAAGTTTATCTTCACTATCTCGTTCAGTTTCCCGGCTTTTGCCAAATCGATCAAAAATCACAATCTCTTTTGGATTTTCATTATCAGTTGTCCACCGAATATCCGGTAAGAAAGGGAAAATATCTTCGCCCCTCTCTTTTAATGCTCTCTGCTCAATCAATGGGTGTCGATCCGAAATTGGCTGTTCAGACCGCTGCCGCTATGCAAATTTCTGAAGATTGGCTTTTATGTCATGATGATATTGAAGACCATTCAAAGGAACGCCGTGGACTTCCTGCAATTCAACACCTCTATGGAACCGAGTTGGCCATTAATTCCGGTGACTCTCTCCATATTTTAATGTGGAAAATCTTAACCGATAATTTTGATTTAATTGGTCCGGAAAAAACCAAGTCTATCCTCAATGAATTTTTTAATATTCTAAATCGAACTGCTTTTGGCCAAACTGTAGAAATTAAATGGTCTCTGGAAAATAATATCAATCTTACCGATCAGGATGTTTTTTTAATCATGGATGGTAAAACCAGTTATTACACTATTGCCGGACCTTTGCGTTTGGGAGCAATACTTGCCGATGCTTCCGAGAAACAGTTGGATGACCTTTATCATTTTGGCAGTCTTGTTGGTCGGGCTTTTCAAATTACTGACGATATCCTGGACCTGACTTCTGATTTTTCCGGTTTAAAAAAACAACAGGGCAACGACATTTACGAAGGCAAACGTAGTTTGATGTTAATTCATTTGCTTCATCATGCTTCACCGTCGGACAGAAAAAAAATTGTCTCCATTTTGTCAAAACCGCGTTCTCAAAAAACTTCTTCAGAAGTAAAATTTATTATCGATCGTATGAATCATTATGGCAGTCTTGATTATTCACGTCAGACGGCCAAAAAACTCGTTTCCGAGGCCAAAGTATTTTTTGAAAAAGACTTAGGTTTTTTAAAAAACAATCCCTACCGCCAACAGTTAATCGATGGTGTTGATTTTATTGTTAATCGGGATCACTAAAACCGGCATTCGGCTATCTCAGTCGTAAATCTGTTAGATGTTAAAATACCTCAGTGGAATCGGAAGTAGAAGAAATTAAAAAGAAACTCGATATTGTTGACGTTATCAGTCATTACCTGCCTTTAAAAAAACGCGGTCGGCATTATGTCGCCTGCTGTCCTTTTCATGGCGAAAAAACACCCTCCTTCACCGTTTCTCCTGAACTTCAGATTTTTAAATGTTTTGGCTGCGGTAAGGCCGGTGATATTTTTACTTTTGTTCAGGAGTACGATCGTGTCGATTTTAAGGATGCCTTGGAAGATATGGCCAAAATGGCCGGAGTTGTTTTAAAAAAAGATCCTCAAATTTCCGCTGCGGATAAGCAAAAAAAACGCTTAGTTGATCTGAATTATGAAGTGGCAAAATTTTACAATTATATTCTCCTCAATCATCCTCTGGGAAAAAACGCTCTCGATTATGTCCTTAAACGGGGGATTACTTCCCAAACTATTAAACTTTTTAAAATTGGTTTTTCTCCGTCCAACACTTCATTAATTGTTAACTATCTTCACAAAAAGAAATTTACCGATCAGGAATTAATTGCCACCGGCACTTTCGGTCTTAGTCAATATTCCCGTCAGTCGACCGGTAGCCGGATGTATGACCGTTTTCAGGATCGCCTAGTCTTTCCTTTGGCCGATTTCCGCGACCGGATATTGGGTTTTTCCGGACGTATTCTCCCTTCGGAATTCAGATCGCCGGGAAAAACTTCGTTTGATGCTGCAAAATATATCAATTCTCCCGAAACCGATATTTATCACAAGAGTCAAATGCTCTTCGGTCTTAATTTGGCGAAAGAATCAATTAAAAAACAAAACTCAGTTCTGATTGTTGAAGGCGAGTTTGACATGATTTCCCCATATCAGCATGGAGTTACTAATGTTGTTGCCTTAAAAGGTACCGCCTTTACTGCCGACCAGCTTCAACTGCTTCATCGTTATACCGATACTTTAATTCTTGGTCTCGATTCTGATTTTGCCGGTAATAATGCCGCCCGTAAAAGTATTGAATTGGCCGATTCTATGGAGTTTGATATCAAGGTCCTTGATTTGGGTGATAAATACAAGGATCCGGATGAAACTATCCAAAAAGATTTTCCCTTTTTTGAACAATGTCTCAAAAATCCGATTCCTGTGTGGGACTTTATTATCACTTCTGCCCTAAAGGCCAACGATATTAGTACCATTCGGGGTAAAAAAGAAGTTCTTTCTTTGGTTTTGCCCTTTTTGGTAAAAATCACCAACTCTGTAATTCGTTCCGATTATCTCAATAAGCTGGCTGCCGAGCTTGGTTCTACTGTTGAAGCAATTATTGAAGAGTCGGGCAAATATAAAAATATCTCTCCTGTTGTTTCAAAAGAAAATCCGATAACTGTTTCCCCGTCGTCAACGCTTTCTGAACGTCTTGAAGAAAGACTTTTAACTTTAGTATTTTCTTCTCAAAAACCTTTATTGGTGATTAAAAAAATTATCCAAAAATTTTCTTTCACCACTCCCCGTTTTCAGTCTATTGTAAAACTTTTGTCTTCCCGAAAAATTTTTCGTCCTCAGAAATTCATGGCCCGCCTGGCTCCGGAATTGCAGTCCACTTTTCAAAGTCTGTATCTGGAAGCTTCTTCTTTAAATCTCGACTCCCGTCATCGCCAATTAGAAATAAAAAAAACTGTCAATCAACTCTTGGTTATCGGATTAAAAGACAAATTATCTGATATAAGTTCTCAGATTTCCCGGGCAGAATCATCTAATAATGAGTCTCTGGTTGAAAAACTAGAACAGGAGTATAATCAAACTCTAGCCGACCTCTCTTTGGTTCAAGCTAGAAAAACCTAGATTTATCCACCCTTTTCATATACAATATAACGCGATGCCAGCTACCCTAAATTTTTCCAAGGTCAAACAGAGTCTAGTTAATCAGGCCAAGAAACTTCACTACCTCACTCAGGAGGAAATTTTAGCCGAAGTTTCCGAGCCGGAAAAATATATCGACGAGATCGATAATCTCTTCGATTACCTTTTTGATAAGGGAATCGATGTTTTTGACAAAGTCGAATCTCAACTGGCCATCGATATCAAAAAAGAAAAAACAAGTAGTGCCGAACTATTGGCATTATTAACTCAAAAGAACAGCATTGATTCTGTTCGCATGTATCTTAAAGAAATCGGAAAAATTGATCTTTTAACCTTTGATCAGGAAGTTGAATACGCCAAGGCTATTGAAAAAGGTTCCGATGAAGCTCGGGCTAATTTGATTAATGCTAACTTGAGGTTAGTCGTTTCCATCGCCAAAAAATATATCGGCCGTGGTCTTACTTTTTTGGATTTGGTTCAGGAAGGTAATCAGGGTTTGATGCGGGCTGTAGAAAAATTTGATTGGAAAAGGGGATTTAAATTCAGCACTTATGCTACCTGGTGGATTCGTCAGGCAATCACTCGGGCTATAGCCGATCAGGCCAAAACTATCCGTATTCCTGTACACATGGTGGAAACCATCAATAAGGTTTATAAAGCCACCAGAGCTTTAACCCAACGTTTAGGACATGAACCGACAATCGAACAGATTGCTGATGAAGTCGGCATTACCGTTGATAAAGTTGAAGAAATTTATCGAATTTCTCAGGACACCACTTCTCTTGCCACTCCGGTCGGTGATGATGAAGATTCATTTTTGGGCGATTTTATTGAAGATACCACTCAACCTTCTCCCTATGAAGAAACCAGCATGGAGCTTCTTCGCGAATCAATTGAAGAAGTTCTCGGTTCTCTTGACGAGCGGGAATCAAAAGTTCTTTCGCTTCGTTTTGGATTAATGGGGGAGACCCCAAAAACTCTGGAAGAAGTTGGCAAAATTTTCAATGTTACCCGTGAACGTATTCGTCAAATAGAGGCCAAAGCTCTCCGAAAATTACGTCACCCTTCAAGACGAAAGAAGCTACAAGATTATCTCGAGTAAATTGTTCACCATTCTGTAGTTCCGAAGGAACGTAGGATGGCAGGACTATTTGGAATAACTAATTTTCTTTTTCCGTTTCCACTTCCAGCACTTCTGTTTCTCCATTCTCTAATCTGCGTGTGTTTCCGGTTAAAAGCAATATTAACATTCCGATTACTAATTGATGGCTGACAACCACGATTGTTTCTTTAACCTCGTGATCATTTTTTAGGTCATTCAAAAACAGTTTTACTCTGGTTTTCAATTTTTCATATTTTTCCGTTTTTGTTTTTGGTGCCAGTAAAGAAGATAAGTGAATTGCCATTTCATCTTTTCGGTCGCGCAAAATTTCATCCAATGTTTGAACGCATCTTGCTGATGGAGAACAATAAATAGCATCAATCTGTTGTTCAGCGAGTTTTTTGGCAATAGCCGCGGCTTGTTCCACACCTTTGGTGGTTAGGTTGTTTTCCTCATCAGAAACTTTATAACCTCTGTTTCGTGCTGATTCTCCGTGTCGGATTAATATCAATTTCATGGGCAATATTGTATCAAATTTATACCTAACATTCACCTTAACTGGATATTCTCTACTTAATCTCAGAATGTTATAATCAAACCTGACCTGGTATAAAACCGCATTCCTCCTTAGCTCAGCGGTAGAGCGCTCGCCTGTTAAGCGATTGGTCCGAGGTTCGAATCCTCGAGGAGGAGCCAGTTCGTCCTTATTATAATGTGGTGCTGCCTACGTAAGGTTGAGAATAT
>CAYUZS010000006.1:0-41957 GCA_964448705.1 uncultured Gammaproteobacteria bacterium | reverse complement strand
CTGTCGCCTATTTAGTTCATCGTCTGCCTTTTCTCTCCCGGCTTACTGGTTAGAAGCCCCGCCAAATCTTTCGCATCAGGTAATTATCAATTCAAAGACCTTCTTGCTTCCCTTAAGCTTTTTTTTACTTCATGATCAACTATCTGTCTTATATCTCTTAAATTTTTTGCTCTTTGATTTATCATGGTATGAATTTCCTGCATATCAACGGATTGATTTTTAGCTTTCAACAGTAATCTGCCGTTTGGACTTTTTAATAGCCAGGTGATGTCTTCCAATTGGTATTTCAAATCGCCGATTGCCATCAGATCATATCTGTCAGACGGTTTTATCACCGTTATACCGTTAAATTCCACAAATCTTGCCATAGGCCGTATTATATACTATTTCAGGTTATTTGCTCCTATCCGATATTATACTTTTCAGTTTGATCACTATTTTTTTGATTATTTTGTAAATTCCGAATCCCATTACTCCAAAAATTCCAAGACCTATCAACACATCGCTGGTCTTTGCTGGTACTGGTGGATTATTGGAGTCAATTTCTCCCAAAACCTGAGTTACGGTTGTCGGAGAAATCTCTTCAATTTCGGTTATTTTGGCGGTTGGAATACTGGTAGTTGTTGAGGCAAGTGTTTTGGTTGGGGTATTGGTAATTTTAAAAACGGGTGTATTTGTGAGGATATTAATTTTTGTTGGAGTAATTGTTGGTTTTTTAGTTGGAATAGTAATTGGTCTGGGTGTAGAAGTCGGCTGAGTTACAACCCGAGAATTACAGCTAGGATAATAAGGAGCGCATTTGGCAGACAGGGGAGAGCCGTCACAGCACCGACAACCACAAACACCGTCGTGATGAGAACAACAACCTGATCGTGCTTCTATTTCACCACAGGAAATCAAACTAAAGGAAAGAAATATGAACAAAAATTTTATCCAATGTCCCATAAGTTGATTATATTACATTTTTTTCAGATACAAACCACCAATTTTTCTTTTCCGGCCACTTTCTATAATATGAAAATTTGTTTCCCCACATGGATTCGAACCACAATTCCTACGTTCAGAGCGTAGTGTCCTACCATTAGACGATGGGGAATCGTCAGCCTTGCAGGCTATATTTTATCTTATCTTTCAATACTTCTCTACCATAACCGCTTTTCCAAAATAATTCAGCTTTGGTAGCATCTCGTTTATCCTTATACGCTTCGAAGAAAATTAAGTCAAACGGTGCGTTTTTAGAGGAATAACTGCCACCTATACTATCTACAACCAGCTGTATCTTATCTCAAAATGGTAAAATATTCCGTATGCAAACTTTTAATGAACTTTCTAAACAATTAAAACTAACTCCTGAACAAAGTAATGCTATCGAGGCCTACTTTTCCGAGTTGGTAGTTGAACTTTTGGAAAGTATTAAGCAGGACAATCTTCAAAACTTCGACGAAACCATCAACTCCATCACTCCGAAGGAGTAATTGTCGGCGTCAACATCGTTGGTGTGTCTATAAACTGCCAAATTTCACTCCAGTCATTAATGCCGGCTTTAGGGGATAAAATAAATTGTCCATCCTTTGATTTGGCATTTTTCAAAATATTTTGATCTGTCAATGCCACCGGAGTAATCCCGTATTCCGAAATTTCCACTGCGTCTTTAATTAATTCATTAATCTTTTCCAAATTAACATCAGTGGTTAAGTTGTAGCTTAAAGTATTAAGTGTCGGAATTATTTTAGGAATAAAATTAATTTTAATTATTTTTTGTTTAACCGCCAACAATATCGCTCTTTGCCTGGCTGCCCGGTTAAAATCACCGCCGTCAGTGGTCGAATGCCTCGATCTGGCGTATTTTAATGCTGTTTCTCCGTCCATCAGCTGTATTCCCTTATCAAAATGAAGGTTTTCATATCGGCAGGGGAATTGGTCTTCCAATTTCTCCCCGGACATCGTCGCCGTCAGGGCAGCAACATCCTCCGCACTTTTACCGCAGGTATCATTAATATTTTCTTCTATTGGATATTTCGGATCATCAAAGGTTCGATCTATTTTTACGTCAATTCCTCCCAACAAATCAATTGTTTTCACAAAACCGGCAAAATCCAGAGCTGCAAAATAATCAATTTTAAATCCGACTACTTTTTCGATTACTGCCTTAGACATCTCTCCGCCGCCGGCCTCACCGGTGAATTGTATCTCTTTGTTGGGATATTTTTTATCATCACTGCCGATGGCATAAGCACTGTTGATTTTGGCCTCCATTGTTGCCTCTTTACTGATTGGAATCGGCACCCACAAATCTCTGGGAATGGAGATCATAGTGATATTTTTGTTTCTGGGTTCAACTCTGATAACCATAATCGAATCAGTTAACAGCCCGCCTTCATGAGTTCCGCCGCCATAGCCCATCAATAAAAAAGAGTATGGCGCTAACGGATCCGGGGTAGGTGTCGCTGTTGGGGTTACTTGAGTATGATCGACATTATTTTGGTTTGGTTTCACTACCATTCTCGAATAAACCAGCCATCCTGCTGTTCCGATTCCCACCAGGATTAATGCTAGTCCCATCGCCGATAATATTAGCCAATATTTTTTCTTCACAGTTTCATATTATAAATCCTTCTCCGTGTCCCGGCAGTATCAGTATCCCTTTTGGTAGACTTTTGATAGTTTCCAGACTGGCTGCCATTTTTTCTTTTGAAGAATATTTGTGATCAATAGAGCCTATTCCATCG
This sequence comes from uncultured Gammaproteobacteria bacterium, assembly GCA_964448705.1. Taxonomy (GTDB): domain Bacteria; phylum Patescibacteriota; class Microgenomatia; order UBA12405; family UBA12405; genus CAYUZS01. The sequence continues at coordinate 39,228 of CAYUZS010000006.1, read as the reverse complement.
GCAAAAATAACATCACCTCCAAAGAGCCAGTTATTAGGGTAATAGAAACAGACACTTCCCGGCGTATGTCCCGGAGTTTTGATTACTTTTACTGCTTCCCGGCCGATATTTATTTCATCTTTTTCTTTAAGATCAATATCTATTTTTTTAAAGTTGGGAACACTAATTTCTTTTTTTAAAAAATGCCTGGCTGTTTCTTTCTGTCTGTCAAGTAAAAATTGATCTTCGCTGTTAGCTAGGAAGGGGACATTATAAATTAATTTTAACGCCAATCCTCCTAATAAATGGTCAAAGTGGCCGTGTGTCGCCCATATTCCATTCAGGTTAATTCCTTTCTCTCTTATTATTTCGGATATTTCTTCTCCGTCATCCGCCGGATCTATTACCACCCCTTCTTTTGAACTTTCCTCCCAAACCAAATAGCAGTTGGTTTGCAGTTCCCCTAAAGTCAGTCTTTCATATTTCAGCATACTTTATAATATAATAGCTTATGAATATTAATTTGAAACTTTCATCCCTCGCTGCAGTTGCTGCTTTTACTTTTATTCTTTCCGGCTGCGGTTCTCCTCTAACTTCCAATAAAACGGCTGAATTTAGCAACGACGATCAGTCTGTCGACCAAATTACTCCCTACATCGACTCTCTGTCTGATGCTGATATTAAAATTACTGAAACTAAAAACATTGGTCAGGAGTTTACTATTCAGTATAAAACCTATAATCCCGACGGTGTCGGCAAAGCTACTTTCCAGGCAAAATCTTTTAATGAAATCAGCCAGGCTGGTGATTTAACTCCGCAGGAAGGTAAGAAACTTTATGCTTTGGAACTTTCCGTTAAAGGTTATAAAGAAAACAAAGGTAGTCCTTCAACTTTTAACCAAATCGGCGACACTCCCTCTCCTCAATTTGTAATTGTCGATAAAAATAGTCGTAAAACTTTTGTCGAAGAAACTGATTATTCAGAAAGTTACATCGCCGTCAAGAAATTTTATGCTCTCGATAAACTGACTCTTGATGGTGAACAAACAGTTACCACCGCCATTGTCTTCGAGATCGATAAAAACTTAACCCCTGACCTTGCTTTCCGTTTTGTTAATTCTCAGAGCAACACTGAATTCTATGACATCGCCCAATAACCCGACATCAACACGTCTATTTGTTGGTGGCTTACCCTATCAATACTCTGAAGGTCAACTGCTTTCACTTTTTATTCCTTATGGAAAAGTGATCGCGGTAAAAATTATGCACACCAAATGGGGAAAGAGCCGTGGAATTGGTTTTGTTGAGTTTGATAGTCTCGATTCCGCTGTCACTGCTAAAAATGCGATGCACAACTATGCGGTTGATTTCGACCGTACTATTATTGTTGATTATGCCGGTCCGGATCCTTTTAATACTCCCGAAGGTCAGGAACGCCATCAACAAGCCCTGGACAAACGGGAAAAAAGATACGCAAAATTTGCTAAAAATGCCCCATCAACCGAAAAAAAGCCATCTAAACCTTTTGCTAAAAAAATTATAAAACCTGTCTTTGGTTCAACCCGTCAATCAGTTTACGATTCCCGAACTCATCATTCCCGTGTCGGCGCCAAATTCGCCGGTCGAAACAAAAAGAAATCTTAATCCTGCATATTTCCAACGATCCCGTTTTTACCAATCAAGTGCAATATTGGTATTTTTTTAGTCATCATCTTTAATGTCAGTCTTTTTACTTCGTCGCTGTTAAACTCATCCACCTCATTTTCACACAACACTAATAAATTTATTCTTTTCTTCTCTATATCTTTTATTTTCAAAATCAAATTATTAAAGCTCAAACCCATATTCTCATTTAATAAATAATTCCAATTCAGAGGTGTCGCAATTTTTTTAGAATTTAAATGTCTGGAGACTAATTCCGATCGATAAACTCCACCGGAGCAGGCAACTGCTGCCATTGGAGTTTCTCCCCGGCAATAAAACATATAGTCATCTTCCAGATAATTATTGATTTTACTTATTGGGTTGTAAACCTGATTTAAAATAATTGTTTCTTCTAAAAAATTCATGCCGCTATTTTATCAGTATAGACCTATAATATCAATATTGATATAATCTACCAATGTCTTTACGTCAATTAATAACTTCTCAAAATATCATTGGACTTTCTCCCATGGACGGCTGCACCGATGAAGCTTTTCGTTTAGTTGTCAATGAAGTTGCTAAACCCGATGTTATTTTTACTGAATTTGTCAGTGCTGAAGGACTTTCCCGTGGCGGGGTTAAACTCTACGACATGCTTTTATATTCACCTCATGAACATCCTGTGATTGGGCAGTTATTTGGCAAGGATCCGGAAAGTTTCTACAAATCCGCCGTAGTTTTATGTCATCTCGGTTTTGACGGAGTCGATATCAATATGGGTTGTCCTGCCAAAACGGTAACCCAGCATGGTTCCGGTGCCGCTTTGATCGGTAAACCCCAGTTAGCTGCCGAAATTATCACTGCTGTTCGTCAGGGTATCGACGACTGGTTTAATCAAAAAGTTTCTCTGGCTGATTTAAAATTAAATCAAAAAACTCTAGAAGCTATTAATCGCAACCTTAAATACAGTTCACTTTCTGACACCGGAAAAACAAAGAAAGTTTATCCGACTTTGTCGATTAAGACCCGTCTCGGCCTCGATATTCCTGTCACTGAAGAATGGATTTCTCATTTATTAAATCAGCATCCGGATTTCATCACTATTCATGGTCGGACTTTAAAACAGGGATATTCCGGCACTGCAGATTGGCAGGAAATTAAAAAAGCGGTCAATTTGGCCAAAAATACACAAACTTTAATTTGGGGTAATGGCGACATCCAAAATCGTCAGCAGGGGATCGAAGCTTGTCAAAAATATGGTGTTAATGGTGTTTTGATCGGTCGGGCCGCTTTGGGAAATCCTTGGCTCTTTATGGATAAAATCCCGAACAATCAAGAAAAATTTAGAACTATGGTGATGCACGCCACCTATTTTAAACAGGTTTTTCCTCATCGAAATTTTGATAGTCTTCGAAAAAATTTTCTTCTCTACGCCTCCGGCCATCCTCATGCCAAAGATCTTCGGGCCAAACTTGTCAGACTAAATTCACTTTCGGAACTTTATGCTCTTGAAGACGAGTTTCTAAGTTGCTAAAGTTAACGTTATGGCCGATCAAAATCCTAATCTGGCAGTTAACCTGCTCAATATTGAATCTCTTATTAATAGTCATGACTCCCGTCTGGACAGTCTTCAAAAAGAACTCCGCACTCAAAAAGGCATGCTGACCGATCTTTTGGAAAATGACGAAGAATACGCCAAAATATCCGAGGAAGTTTCCAAACTGAGTAAACAAAAGACCATGGCCAAACAAAAAGCATCAAAGTCTCCGGCCGCCGCTCCGCTTGTCGACAAGGTTAAAGATATTCAAACCCAAATAAAAGAATTACGAGTTGCTCTTTCCGATTATTTAGCCCAGTATGTCAATCTTTCCGGCACTAACCAAATCGAAGGTCTTGATGGTGTAATTCGTCAGATTGTTTACTCTGCCAAACTGGTTAAAAAAATAGACTAAATTTATGGCTCATATCGATGTTACCTCTCAAAATTTCAACACTGAGGTGTTGAACTTTACCGGACAGGTTTTAGTTGATTTTTGGGCTGTCTGGTGTGGTCCGTGTCAGATGTTGTCTCCTATTATCGATGAAATCGGCCAGCAGTATCCTCAGTTGAAAATTGTTAAGGTTGATGTTGATGCCGAACCGGAATTAGCCGTTAAATACAACGTCGCTTCCATTCCGACAGTAATTTTCTTCGATCATGGTCAGGTTCAGGAGACAATCATCGGTTTTCATCAAAAACAAGACTATCTCCAAGCGGTAAAATAAGTCATGAAAGAAAATTTTGGTTTGCCCCTTAATATTGAATCAACTTCGTTTCCGAAAAACGGTTCTCATCAGGAAATTTCAGAACTTCTTCACACTTTCGCCGAGGATCATAATTATCGTTGGCATATCCGCTCCACTTTTTTTCCTGAAGATCAAAACGGTCATCAGATTTTTCAGGTAAATTACCCCGGTGGTACCGCTTATCATCTCTATGTCGACGGAATTATTCCGGATGTTGTTTATGTTTTTCAGGGTGAATCATTAATTGGTCTTCACCTTAACAAAATTAATTTGGAAGATGGTGTCATTAATCGCGACCGTTATGTTTTTACTCCAAAAAATATTAATCTTACCCGAATCGTACAGTCTACAACCGGAAAAACTTTAAGCCAACAGGAGTTCAAATTTTCCAATCAATAACCGGCTTTAAGTCACTGTATAATACCCATATGTTAATTGATGAGATTGCTATCAGTATTAAAGCCGGAGACGGTGGAAACGGTTTAGTCCATTTTTATACCGATCGTTGGCGACCCAAGGGCGGCCCTGACGGCGGTAATGGTGGTGATGGGGGATCTGTCTATTTTCAGGCCGTTTCCGATATCAGTCGTCTGCAGCAATTTCGTCACGAAAAAAAATATTCCGCTGAAAACGGACAATCCGGTGGTCCGAATCAAAAAACCGGTAAAAACGGTGGGGATCTTATTATCGAATTACCCGTAGGTTCGGTTGTTACTTATGATAATGGTACCAAAATAGAACTCACTAAAGTCGGTGAGGTGGTTATGGCTGCTAAAGGCGGCCGTGGTGGAAAAGGTAATCATCATTTTCGCTCTGCTACCAACCAAACCCCGCAGGAACATCAACCAGGTCAAAAAATTGAATATAAAAACATTTTTATTCAGCTAAAATTAATCGCCGATATCGGATTAGTTGGTCTTCCTAATTCCGGTAAAACCAGTTTGTTAAACGAACTGACTTCAGCTAATGCCAAAGTTGCCAACTATGCTTTCACTACTTTGGAGCCAAACTTAGGAGTAACTAAAGGCGATTTAATTATTGCTGATATTCCTGGGCTAATCGAAGGTGCTTCCGAAGGCAAAGGTCTTGGCTATAAATTTTTAAAACATATTGAGCGGACTCGGATTCTGGTTCATTGTCTGGCCGCCGATTCTCCCGATCCGGAAGCTGATTATCGGACTGTCCGGCAGGAACTGGTTAATTTCAGTAGTGTTTTGGCAAATAAACCGGAGATAATTCTCGTCACTAAATCTGATTTAATTTCTCCCGAAAATATTAAGAAACTTGTCAGTCATCTTCATGCAAAACTGTCGGTCTCCATTATAGACACCGACAGTATCAAGAAACTAAATGATTTGCTGAGTTCTAAACTAAAGCTCCTTTAATTTTGCTCCAATCGTTTTTCAAATACGTAGTGATTTTGGCTACTCCGTTTTTAGTTCCGTTTAGATCTGATCTAAAATCTCCGACCACTTCATCAACAACTTTAAGATATTTTTCTTTATCAATCTCTCCGCTGGCAGTTTTGATTGAGGCCACTTTAGCTATCACTGCGTTTCTAACATTGCTGTATTTTTCCATTGCTTCGTCCGTTGCTTCTCCGTAGATTTCGGTTACTCTTTTTTTGGTTTCTCCGGCTCCTACTTTTATTTTTTTAGAAATCTCATTGGCCAATCTCATAATATCTTTCCGAGTCTCTTTTCCGGATTGTGGCGCCAATAATAAACCGCCTATGGCACCTGCCACTGCGCCTAATAAACCGGCTAGAAAAAAACTACCTTTGTTTTTTGACATATTTGTTTTTATAGATGAAATACTAACTAATATCAGTCTATGTTAATATTTTCCAGCTGTCAATAAAATATAATCTTCCTTGCTGATTTCATAATAATTTATATTATCAATTGTTGCCCAATATATGGTTTTTTTATTCTCATTTATTTTTTCTCCTAAATTAATTTCCACTTGACTGATTTCATTTTCAATATTAATTTTAGTCTTCGGATCAGAGGGCAAAAAATTTTCCAGATAATTGTTAGTAGTTAAATGATTAACTTTTTCCACCCATTCTTGATTTTTCCAAACTCCCTCTTTCGGTTCTACACTAATTGATTTTCCGTTATTTACAATTGTAATTTTAGTCGTTTGAACCGTGGCTAAATTGGTCAGTGTTTTATTCATCCAATAGTCAAATTTACTCAATTCATTTTTATCAAAAACTATTGATGTTAAATATATTTTCTCTTCATTATCCGGTTTCACAAAAGTCGCTTCATAGCGGCTGTTGATGTTGCCGATTTCTAATTTTTTATCATTAATAGACAAAATCACCCTACTGGAACCGATTCCTAAATTAGAAAAATTATTTTTGTTAATCGAGGCTGTTTCTTCCAAATAAATATTCTGCCATTTTTGAAGATAAATATTAACCATTTCCTGATTTGCCGGAGCTGTTTTTTGGCCGTCTTTCACTTTCCATTGTCCGTTATCCTGATTAACACATACTTCATTGATACAAAAATTCTCTATCTTACCATCAAAAAAAGGATGATAATTTTTCTTTGTCAACGATTTCACTTTTATAATATTCAACCCAAAAATCAATCCGATTCCAAAAATCATTGCTCCTAAAGTTATCAGGGTGAGTTTATGTTTTTTCCAAATTACGCCATTTTTTAATATTCTTTTTTCTGGCATAGGTGGCTGCTCCGTAACTGGCAATTAATAATAAAATAGTGGCACCGATATTTGTCCATCGGACTATACTTTTTTGTTGATCATTTATTTGTTTAATCGGAGTATCTTTCAATATTTTGGCTCTGATCAACATTAAATCCGGATCCTGGGAAAAATAGTCGGCTAGATTTAAAGCCAGTAATAAATTTTGTTGGTTATTTTTTACAAAATTGTCTTTTATCAAATCCACATCGCCGATTACTGCAATTTTGTCACCCATAGTCCTGATTGCCCCTAAAACATATCTCTGTTTTTCTGATTGGCTGTTTTTTACTGATGGCGATAAGTCGCTTAAACTCTCATCAACCAGCGAATTTTGGCTGCTGGTAAATAATGGTTCAACTCCGTCACCGGTACTTATCGGCGAAACCCAGGCCAGATTTAATGTCGTAATTCCCGACATCACCGGTAAATTTGGATTGATATTTTCAGAGACAATTTGCGGCCAGTAATTATATTTAACTAAGAAATTACCACTGTTGGTTTGAAAGTTTGCCACTGTCGAATTTTCATCGATCACTAATTTATCCTCGATCGTTATTCCTTTACTGATTAAAAATTTTTCCAACCCTGTTTCTTCATTTTTAATTGCCTTCATATTTTGGTCAACGGAAATCCTGTCCAGAAAAACGATCAAACCTTTTCCACTGTTAACCCATGCCTCAATTTTTTTTAATCCCTCATCATTTATTTTTTTGGTTCTTCCGGCAATAATTAATGTAGTCGCTGTTTCCGGTAATGGAGTCTCTCCGTCCAAAAAAGCCTCTGAAATCTCATAATTTTGTTCCAGATATTTCCTTAAGTATTGTATTTCAGAACTTGTTCCTTCTTCTGCAATGGCAATTTTATTGATTTGTGGAGAAGTTAATCTTTTGATTCCCGAAACAATAAAGTATTCCAAATTTCCTACGTCGCTGATTACCGGCAGAACTGATTGTTTGTCGTTAAAAAACATGGCTAAACCGAAATATCCGGTTTGAACCTCAAACTTATCGGACTTAATTGAAGAAAATTGCAGTTGTTTAATGCCGTATTTTTCCGCTTCGGCTTTTACCTGTTCATCTTTGGACGGATCAAGAAAAGTCACTTTTAATTTATTTTTATTAACTTTTTCCAGCTCTTTTAAAATCACATTTAGGTCATTAGCAATCGGTTTAATTTCCGAAGGTAAATCTGTGGTTTCATAAACCTTAATATTAACTACATCATTAAGGTTGCTGATGGTGGTTTTGGAAACTTTTGAAACGGAATGTAGTTTGTCTTTGGTCAAATCAATTTGAAATATTGGCAAAAAACTCCAGACTACATTTACTACAACAATAATTCCGATTAAATTAATTCCGGTAAAGTTTATCCAAAACTTTTTCATATTATTTATCTCTGTTTTTAACAGATAATATGGTCATTATTACAAATATTGCTATCCAGGAGATAAAAAACAAAACATCGCCGGATTCAATCACTCCGCCGCTGAATCTGGCCGATCTTGATGCCAAACTAATTCCGCTGGCAATGCTTTTAAGCACTCCGGGCAGTCTGATTAAAACCACTTCCTGCCCCAACATATTGTCGAGGATTAAAAACACCGTCGCTCCCAAAAAACCGATTATAGGTTGATTGCTTAGACTCGAGGTAAATAGTCCAACCGAAAGGTAAGCCAGTCCCAACATTATCACTCCCAAATAGCCGCAGATCATTACTCCGATATCCGGTTTTCCCAAAAGGATAACCGTGATCGCTGCCGGTAGAGATAAAAGTATGGTGTAGAGCAGATATCCTCCGCAGCCTAAAAGTTTACCCAGTACAATCTTACTTTCCGATATTGGCAACGACAAAATAAATTCCCAGTTGCCGTTCTTTTTTTCATCTGCCAACAGATTCATAGAAATTGCCGGCACAAAAATGGAAAACAAAAATATCATCGTGTTTTGGTAAGAACTTAAACTTGCTTGTCCGGACAAAAATAAATCACCAAAAAACAACCAGCTGTTAACCAACAATAGTAATGCTGCAAAAATATATCCCACCGAGCTGGAAAAATAATTTAACCACTCTTTTTTGGCAATAGTAATTATTTGTTTCATGAGGTTAATTTAACGAATTTTTTCTCCAAATTTTTTATCTTATTAGTTTCTTCGTCCAGCACTATTTTTCCCCGATTAATAATCACCAGTTTATTGCATATAGCCATCGCTTCCGGCAATATATGTGTTGACAGAATAACTGTTTTTTTCTTCGACAATTTTTTTATCAGAGATCTGATTTCAATTATTTGATTTGGATCCAAACCGGATGTCGGTTCATCTAAAATTAATATTTCCGGATCTCCAGTCAGAGCTGCAGCCAAACCCACTCTCTGTTTATATCCTTTGGATAAAGTTTCAATTTTTTGTCCGGTTACGTCCTTTAATCCGCATTCTTTTATTATGGTTGTTAATTTTTTACTGTCGATATCGTGGCTTGATATTTTTATTTTAGTTACAAACTCCAAATATTCGACCACAGTCATAAATCCATAAACCGGGTTAGATTCCGGTAGATATCCGATTCGTGACTTATGCACCAAAGATTTTGGGTTGATAGTCTTTTCTTTCCATTTAATACTGCCGCCATCCGCCCCGTAAAAACCCGATATTATTCTCATCAACGTCGTTTTTCCGGCTCCGTTTGGACCCAGCAAACCTACCACCGTATTTCTTTCAATTTTAAAACTTATCTTCTCCAGGGCTCTTATTTCTCCAAATTTTTTAGAAATATTTTTTATTTCCAACATCTTACTTTTTATCTTTACTTTCAATTTTGAGAATCTTGTTAATTAAAACAAAAATCACCAGGGCAATAATCATAAAATTAAGAAAACTGGAAATCAAGTTACCGATTTTAAACTCCGCTCCTCCGAGTTTTAAAACTATCGACTGCCATGAACCGTTTGGTGTCACCATGCCCACAATAGGCATTAGCAAATCATTCGCAATCGATGCTACCAGGTCTTTCACTGCTCCGCCGATAACCACACCGGTTGCCAATTCAAAAACATTGTAATTTCTTAAAAATTTCCAAAATTCATTCTCTTTGATTTTGTTTTTCATCAACCTATTTTACTCCAAAAAATCCTTTTCCATCCAGTGGGTGTCTGTTTTCACCTGAAGATCAAGATATACTTTTCTCTGCGACATCAGTTCCAACTCTTTTCTGGCGTTATATCCGATTTCTTTTATTTTTTTACCTTCTTTACCGATAATCATTTTTTTATATCTGTCGGCATTAGTATAAATTGTGGCTTTTATGTAAATCAGTTTTTTCTTGTCTTTAATTTCTTCCACTTCCACATTAATGGTGTAGGGGATTTCCTCTCTCAAAAAGAGATAAGCTTTTTCTCTAATCAATTCCTGAATATATTCTTTGCTGTTCACGGCAATTAACGGACCTTTTGGAGTGATTATAGAAATTTCTTCTTTCAGCTCTTTGTCTGTTTTTTCCGGTAATAATTCAAAAATTATTTTTATTAAGCCTTTTACATTTTTATTTTTCAAAGCACTGATGGAAATTGTTTTATCGAATTCTTCTTCCAGATAATTGTATTCGGCCAAATGATCTTTACTGCCGATTGCTTTATCGCTTTTGTTGTAGACTAAAACCTTTTTGCAATTTTGCTTTCTGATTAAACCAATCACTTTATTTTCTTCATCGCTTTTTGGTCTGGAAACATCAACCACACAGACAATAATGTCCTTTCTTCCGACTGATTTTGGCGCCTCATCATTCACATTTTTCGATACTAAATCCTCGACCTTGTTGATGATTCCTGGTGTGTCGGTAAAAATTATTTGCCCTCTTTTATCGCTGAATACCACCTGGCCGCTTTTTCTGGTAGTTTGGGGTAATGGCGATGTGATAGCCACTTTTTGATCCATAATTGAATTCAATAAAGTCGACTTGCCGGTATTCGGTCTTCCGACCAGCACCACTCGTCCGTATTTAAGGGTTGTATTTTCCATGAATGTATTTTACCCTAAATCTCACCCTTAATTATCTTTTATTCTTTTTTACTTTTTAATTTATTGACACTTAGCAAACAAGATGCTAGACTGCTAAATATGCCGGAAAACTCATTAGAACCTGTTAAAAAAATCTTACCTTTAATTCCCCTGAGGAATTTAGTTTTATTTCCTTCTGTAGAAACATCGCTGTTTTTTACCAGAAAGGAAACTGTTAATTCTTTATTGCATGCTTACGATAACACCAATAAGCTGGTCATTATTACCGCCCAACAAAATTCAAAAGTTGATAAGCCGGAATTTAAAGATCTCTACACTGTTGGTGTTTTGGCCAGAATAGAACATATTCTCCATACTGATGGCAATCTTCATGCTATCGTCAGAGGTATTTCCCGGGTAAACATTATTAATGTTACCCAAACTGAACCTTACTATGCGGCTGAATTTGTAGATTTACCGATTATCACCGAGTCTTTATCCGATATTCAGCAATCAGCAGAAGCTTTATTGGATCAATTAAAAAAGGCATTTGCCGTTGGCCGTCAATTCGACCTTCCGGCCATGATGCAACTCTCCAGTGGAGTTAGTAGTTCCGATCTTGCCGATCAGGTTTGTTTTTCTGTTAACTGCAAAATCAACGAAAAACAACAGCTTCTTGAAACTTTAATTGTCAGCCAGCGTCTTCGGGCGGCTACTGAATATCTTATTCGGGAAATGAAAATCGCCGAATTGGAACGATCGATAGAAGAAAAAACTCAGGAAAAATTCAATTTAGGGATGAAACGCAATGTTTTGGAAGAACGAAAACACCAGATCGAAAAAGAATTGAAAAAACTTGGTAAAGATAGTGATGATGAAAATGGTGAGTTAAGTAAAAAAATTCGCCGATTAAAAATGCCTTTGGATGTTCGAAAAAAGGTTCTAAAAGAATTAAATCGTCTCGAAGAAATGGGTTCTATGGCTCCTGAAGCCAGTTATATCAGAACCTATTTAGAAATCGTTTCCGAGCTGCCATGGGGAAAATTTACTAAATCTGATTTAAGTCTAAATCAGGCTGAAAAAATCCTCGAAGCCGACCATTATGGCCTTAAAGATGTTAAAGAAAGAATTTTGGAATATTTAGCAGTTTTGAAATTAAAGGAAAAAAATAAAAGTTCCGTTCAGACTGCCAATATTCTTTGTTTTATCGGTCCCCCTGGAGTTGGTAAAACTTCTTTAGGAAAATCAATTGCTAAAGCCATGAACCGTCAGTTTATCAGAGCTTCTCTGGGCGGTATTCGTGATGAAGCGGAAATTCGGGGACACCGTCGGACCTATGTTGGCGCCATGCCTGGAAGAATTGTCAAAGGTCTCAAGGATGCTAAATCCATGAATCCGGTTTTTATGCTCGATGAGGTCGATAAAATCGGTGCTGATTATCGTGGCGATCCCTCTGCAGCTCTTTTGGAAACTCTGGACCCCGAACAAAATCGGGAATTTGCCGATCATTACCTAGATTTTCCAGTCGATCTTTCTAAAGTATTTTTCATTTTAACCGGAAATGATGTTTCCACTATTCCTTATGCTCTTCGAGATCGTTTGGAAATTATTAATTTTTCCGGATACACTCAGGAAGAAAAATTTCATATTGCCAAAAACTATCTTGTTCAAAAAGAGCTTTTGGCCAACGGTTTATCCCCGAAAGATGTTGCTCCCTTAAATGATGAAACACTTAAATATGTTATTGATAAATATACCCGTGAATCCGGAGTTCGCGGATTGGAAAGAGTAATCGCCAACCTCTTTAGAAAAGCTGCCCGAAAAATTGTTACCGGAAAAGTTAAACGGGTAGATTTAAATAATCAGGTTTTAATCCGTAAGTTTCTTGGTCCCGAAAAGTTTTCTTCTCAGATTAAAGGTAAAAAAGACGAAGTTGGTGTTTCTACCGGCTTAGCCTGGACCAGTGTCGGTGGAGACATCCTTTTTATCGAAGTCAACATTATGCCCGGTAAAGGTCAACTGATGTTAACCGGAAAATTAGGCAGTGTTATGAAAGAGTCCTGTCAGGCGGCTTTATCTTTTGTTAGAAGTCGGGCCAAAGAATTTGGAATAAAACAGGATTTTCATAAAATCGATATCCATATTCACTTTCCAGAAGGTGCCACTCCCAAAGATGGTCCCTCAGCCGGCGGCGCAATTACCACCGCTCTTATTTCTGCCCTCACTAATCAGCCTGTACCTAGGGATATTGGCATGACCGGAGAAATAACCATCAGAGGTAATATTTTGGAAATCGGGGGATTAAAGGAAAAATCTATCGCTGCTCATCGGGCCGGTTTAAAAACTATTTTTATTCCGAAAGACAATATAAAATCTCTAGTGGAAATTCCTTCCGAAGTTAAAAAAGCGATCAAGTTTGTTCCTGTCGAACACTATACTGAAATATACAAAAAAATATTTTCTAAAAAATAGTTCTTATTTTTTTAATTACATTTTTTCTACAGGTTCGATACCCAACAGCTTAAGGCCGGTTTTCAGGACGCTGGAAGTTGTTTTAGTTAAGAATATCCGCCAGTTTTCTTCTGGTTCGCCGATAATTCTGTACTTACCGTAAAACTCGTTATATTTTCTGGCTGTGTTTAATAAAAATTCAGCCAGCACTGCCGGATTAAATCTTTCCGCTGCCTCTTGGATTTTTTCTTCTAATTTATAGAATTCTCTCAACATTTCCAATTCTTCCTGATTCGCTGTGCCTGGAACTTGGTTAAAATCTTTTTGTTCCACAATTTCAGTTTTACTTAATACGCTTTGGCATCGGGCATAGGTGTATTGTAAATAAGGTCCGGAATTACCGTCCATACTCATTATCCTTTCCCAATCAAAAATAATATCTTTTTTAGGATCAGAAGACAGGTCGTTGAATTTTATAGCTCCGATCGCCACCGCGGCAATTTTTTCACTATTATTTTCCGGGGCTATTTTTTTAGCCTCTGCTTTGGCTTTTTCGATCACCTCTTCCAAATGAATTGTGCTGCCTTTTCTGGTGGAAAATTTTCCTTCTTTCCATCTGATTAATCCATGAGCCACGTGAACATATTTCTTATTCCAACCCAATTTACCGGCAGCTTCGAATAATTGATTAAAATATAAAGTTTGATCTGCGCCGACTTCATAAATAAATAAATCAGGGTTCCAGGTTTCAATTCTATATTTAATGGTTGCCAAATCTCTTAATAAATAAGTTGTCGTGCCGTTGGATTTAACTACGATTGCCGGAGGCATTTTTTCAAATTCAATGATCCTGGCTTCCTGGCTGGTGGTTAATAATTTTTTCTTTTCCAGTTCCTCCAATACTGCCGGCATTTTATCAATATAAAATGATTCTCCTAAAGTTTGGTCAATACTAACTCCCAGCATTTCATAAACTTTATTAAATTCCTTAATGGATATTTCGATACAGTCCAGCCAGATTTTTTTAGCCTCTTCATCACCCTTTTCCAATTTGGAAAACCATTCTCTGCCTTCATCTTCCAATTTCGGATCTATTTCTGCTTGGTGATGAAACTTAACATATAGTTTTTCCAAATCTCCAATCGTTAATTCCGACACTTCTTTTTTGTTCCATTTTTTAATTGCCACAATCAGTTTGCCAAACTGTGTTCCCCAGTCACCGATATGGTTGTCTCCGATGCATTCCCACCCCAAAATTTTATACAGATTGTAAATTGCTTGGCCGATATTTGTCGATCTTAAATGTCCGATTCCAAACGGTTTGGCGATGTTTGGGGCGGAATAATCGATCACCATGCTTTTTCCTCTACCGTGTTTGGCCAATTCTTCCCTATATTCTAATTCAAAATTTATTTTTTCCGCCGCTTTCAACAATCTATCTTTTTTAATCCAAATATTTGTAAACCCGGCCGCTTTTTCAATTTTATCGATTAAATCATTTTCTACAATCTCAACATTACCTCTGACGGCAAAATCTCCAAATTTAGATATTGCCGGATGTTCAACTTTACCGATAAATTCTTTTTCTTTTAAAATTTTTTCCAATTCATCTCTAATCATGACCAATTTTACCAAATAAATTGTTGGTTCAGTTATTCAAAAGTTTTGCCGTGCTATTCTTAAGATAACTATGAACATTGATATTTCTATTTTTAAATCCTACGATATTCGTGGTGTCTATCCTCTCCAAATTAACGAAGATATCTCTGAAAAAATTGGTCGCGGTTTTGCTAAATATCTTAATTATCCTTCAAAAGTGGTTGTTGCCCGCGATGGCCGTTTATCCGGAGAATCGATGAAAAATGCTTTAATCGCCGGACTAACAAAAGTCGGGGTGAATGTTGTCGATATTGATCTGGCTTCTACCGATATGTTTTATTATGCCTGTAAAACAATGGATCTACCCGGAATCACAGTCACTGCCAGTCATAACCCCCAGGAATACACCGGTTTTAAAATGGTTAAAAAAATTCCTGAACTTCTTTCCGGCGAGGCTGGGATTAAAGAAATAAAAGAATATCTTCTCGCAGATGATCTTCCTGAAGACTCTACAGTTCCGGGAGAAACCGAAAAAGTAGTTATTATCGATAAATTTGTTGATTATCTTCTTAGTTTGGTCGATGTTTCCAAAATTAAAAAGATGAAAGTCGTGGCCGACACCGCCAACGGTATGGTTGGTCCGATTTTACAAAAGTTATCCAACCGGCTGCCGATGATCGAGTTTGTTCCTCTCTATTGGGAGGTTGATGGCAGTTTTCCTAATCATGGCGGTGATCCGCTTTTAGAATCCAATCGTCTGGATATTCAGAAAAATATTATCTCTCAACAGGCCGATCTCGGAGTTATGTTTGATACCGATGGTGATCGTTTTTTTGTTATCGATCGGCGGGGAAACTTTATTTCCGGTGATTTTTTAACCGCCATCCTTTCCACTTATTTTCTCAGTCAACAGCCAGGCTGTACTATTATTTATGACATTCGCGCCTCCAAAGCAGTTCGTGAAATTGTTTCTACTAATGGCGGACGGGCATTGGCCAATCGTGTCGGCCACACATTTATTAAAGCCAGAATGGAAGCCGAAAACGCCTTTTTTGGCGGGGAAATTTCCGGACATTATTATTATCGAAACTTTTTCCTCTGCGACAGTGGTTCAGTCAGTTTAATTTATTTTCTGGAATTTATCTCTGCTTCGGCAAAATCATTTGAAACTATAGTTGACGAATTAAGTTCTAAATATTTTATCTCCGGGGAAATCAATAATAAGGTGGTTGATGTCTCCAAAATAATGGCCGAAATTGAATCTCGCTATTCTCCTTTGGCCGTCTCTCCGGTGGAAAAGATGGATGGTTTAACTTTTGAAATGGGGGATTGGCGCTTTAATCTTCGATCCTCAAATACTGAACCCCTTCTTCGTTTAAATTTAGAAGCCGACTCCTTGGCTTTAATGCAGCAAAAACGTGATGAAGTTTTAGAGGTAATCGCTAAGACCTAGACTAAAAAACTTTCGAACCTTTTGGTAAATCCTTCTCTAAGATCAGTATCGACATTTCACTTCCGTCTTCTGTCTCTGCCCCGAAAATCATCGCTCCGCTTTCTTCACCCATAATTTTTTTCGGTATCATATTTGTTACGAATACGGTTTTTTTGTTAATCAATTCTTCCGGCTGATACCATTTTCTGATGCCGGAGAAAACAATTTTTTTTCCTATATCTTCACCAAAATCAACTATCAATCTGATTAATTTTTCTGATTGTTCCACATTGTTTGCTTCAACAATTTCTCCGACTCGGAAATCAACTTTGGCAAAATCTGCGTATGTAATTTGATCCATGCTCTGATTTTACTATAACAATTAATTTTTAACTGATATAATTTCTACATGTCGGAATTAATCATAGAAGATATCCAAAACGGTACCGGTGAGCCGGTAAAATCCGGTGACACACTCACCGTTCATTATCTGGGAACTTTAGAGAACGGTGCAAAATTCGATAGTTCTTACGATCGTGGTACCCCTTTTAAGGTTCAGATCGGCGTTGGTCAGGTGATTAAAGGTTGGGATGATGGTTTGTTGGGAATGAAAGCTGGCGGTAAAAGAAAATTAACCATCCCTCCGGAAATGGCCTATGGATCTCAGGGAGCAGGGGATGTAATTCCTCCCGATTCCACCATTATCTTTGAAGTTGAATTGGTTAGTATCAACTAAGCTGTCTCGGCCATTTTTTCAATCATCTTTACCGCCGCTTGGTATATTTGGCAGGCTCTTTGTCGGCAAATCCCTTTTTCTTTGGCAATCTCTGAGAAACTTCTTTTGTGTCCGTCCAAAATTCCCTGATGCATCAGATAAACATCTCTTTGATCTTTGTTTAACTGGGACAAGATTTCTTTTGCGCTTTCCATCTCCTCCCTCATAATGATTATCGATTCAGCGGAAGGGGACTCATCTTCCAGTATATCTCCCAGAACTCTATTGTCGGATTCGCCGTCATTTCCATAAGGTTGTTCAAGAGATAATGTGTTTTCTAAACATCTCAACTCATTTTTCAATTTTTCATTGCTATTACTATTCATTATTCGACGTTTAGTGCTATACGGTATTCTAATAGTGTTAAAATTATCGGCAATTTCTCTATTAATTTCTTTCCGTATCAAATAAACGGCATAAGAAGAAAATCTATTTGTCATCTGGATGTCAAATTTTTCTAATGCTTTTAGCAATCCTTTCTCCCCGGCTTGTACCAGGTCCATGTACATGGTTTTAGATTCGCGTTTTTTCACCACCCGGGAATGAATTAATCTTTGGTTATTCTGTATTAGCTCATCCAGAGCCGTCCTTGATGATTCACAGGCAGTTTCTATTTGTCCGTTGTTTATTATCCTGCCGGAAGTAAATGTATCCAGCAATTCTCTTTCTCTTTTGGGATCTAAAATCTCATGATCGCAGTAAACTTTTTGAAATATTTCCTTGGAATATAATGACGTAACTCTGGGATTATTCAATATTTCTTTCATCGTTTTTTCAAAATTGGTCAATATTATCACGGATCAGATCATTTAAAAAGTCTTCCCTATTCAGGTATAATAACTAAATTAGTAATTAACTTTTAAAAAATATTTATGGCTTTCAGTATCAATATTGCCATCGTCACCGGTAATGTTACCCGTGATCCGGAGTTAAGATACACTCCCTCCGGTTCAGCTGTTTGTAGTTTTGGTGTGGCTACCAATCATTCAATCAAAAAAGGTGATCAATGGGAGGATATTCCCACTTTTCACAATATCGTTGTCTGGGGTAAACAGGCAGAATTTATTGCTAACAATGTCCGTAAGGGTACCAAAGTTTCCGTCACCGGCCGTATTGATAATCGCCAATATGATGCTAAAGATGGGACTAAAAAATATATCAGCGAAATTGTTGCTGAAACTGTTGTTCCCTTTTTAGACAAGAAACTTCCCGGTGATACTCCGGCCAATGTCGAATCTGCTTCTTTCCCGACAAATACTCAGGAACCCGTTGAGGATATTGTTATTCCCGACGAAATGCCTTTTTAAATATGACCATCGAAACCAGGAGGACAGCTCTTTTACCTTGGAATTTTCCTTTAAATGTTCGGAAAGCAAAACCCGGAGAAGTCATAATTTCAGTGAATCAATCTTCACCAATCTTCTCCCGTTTTAACTACTTCTCTAAATTAGAAGTCGTTGATGACAATCATGCCATTGCCACCCATATACAACCTTTTGCCGTTACTTTAAATGGAGGAATTATTCCGGAACCTGTTACTCATACTTATAATATTGAAAAGGAAAATATCAATCATTTTGGTCCGTCAAACAGAAACTGGCGTTGGACTATAGACGACAATCAATAATTTCATTTACCTTTAAAAAAACTCTTGACTGTTCCTCTCCGGATTGTCATACTTAATACACTACTACGAGTAGTAGTAGTAACTATCACTTACACGCTAACCATGAAATTTCTATTCTTGATCACTTAATGAGACATAAATTGCCTCTAAAATTTTCCAAATCTAAATATAAAAACTTCGTATTTTTAACACTTGTTTTATTATTTGGGTTTATTGTTTCCATTCTTCTTTCCCGTCATCGCGTTGATGCTTATGGGATTAACGATCTTCCTAAAGACACTTTCTCCTCGAGCACTATCCGTTTAAATGCCACCACTCAGCAGAAAAAAATATTAACTACTTCCGAAGGAACTATTCATACAGTAGTTAATTCCGGTTCTACCACTTATTCCTGCAACAGTTCAAATCTCTCCGGTTTGCTGTGGTTCTATTCCACTGACTCCGGCACTACCTGGATCTGCGGCGGTCAATTATCTAACAATTCTCTTTACACTGCATCTATGGTTGCCGACAGTTCGGATAATATTTACCTTGTTTATTCAACAACTACTGCCCTGCTGGGTAATTACGATGTCAATTATCGGAAACTAACCAAAGGTACCGGTTCTACTTGGACGCTATCCTCCCAGATTATTGTCGCCGATGGTAACGCTACAACTTCATACTCCAGTGCTGATATCGAAATTGAAAGCGGTAGTCGTTTATGGATTGCTTCCAGAAGCATCACTGGGACCAATGTTCAATTACAGGTCTTTAATAGTAGTAACCTCACTCCGTCTTCTGCTTCGGATTGGACGTCGTCTATTTCTGCTGACACTGCCAACACTGATACCACTGGCCATGTTCCGGCCTTAGTTAAATTTGGCTCTAAATTAGGATTATTTTATTATTCTGGAACCACAGGGCAAATGTTATGGAGATACCGCAATGATGCTGATGATTTAACTACCTGGCAATCGGAATCAACTCTTATCTCTTCAAATTTTAGCGGAGATTTTAATATCATCGCCGATTCATCAAATAATCTCCATCTAATTTATACTAATGTCGCTGTCGATTCTTTATCTGCGGTCAATTATCTTCATTTCAATGGTACTAGTTGGGAATCTCCGGTTGCCCTGGAAACCGGTTCTGTTGATGGTATGGTAGATATCACCACCGATGGCAGTTTGGTCTATCTTTTTTATACTGATTCCACTAATTTTGCCTCTGTCAATAATTCCGGTCGATCAACTCTTGTTTATCGTCAAATAGCCAGTCCTTTCACCGCAAGTGAACTCGGTCCGGTGGTAGATATCACTCCGTCAAGATCTTTATTTAATCAGATTTGGTCTTATTATTCCTCATCTTTTCATGATGTCACCGCTGTTTCCTCAAATCCGGGTTTGGGTGATGTTAATTTACCATCCGTTGCTTCCGATGCCGTTTATTTCGGTAAAACCGATCCTTTTAATAGTATTTCCTTTACAATTAATACTCTCGGAGTTGGGGGATCTTATGTTTGGCAGTATTGGAACGGATCAACCTGGTCAAATTTAACTTTAATATCATCTTCAAATTCTAATTTTACCGGTTCTACCGGGCACTTCTTGTTCACCACCCCTTCTGATTGGGCTACAACGTCAATAAATTCCGAAGGTACCGCCTATTATTATATTAGGGGATTAGTCTCCGTCAATTTTACTACCTCTCCTTTGGGCACAAGTTTTACTTCCGGTGCTGCTATCCGCGATTTGGCTGTCGGCAATCCAAACAACAACTCTTTTCCCATATTTTACACGGAATCCGGATCCAGTCCTTTTATTGGTAGATTTATTAAATATTCTCTTGGAGCGGTTCTCACCCCGACACCCACTTTAACTCCGACTCAAACCCCGACTCCATCGCCATCACCAAGTCCGACTCCGACCACTTCGCCAGGAACTCCTACCAACACTCCGAATCCCACCCTCACTCCTACCATCACTCCCACCACATCACCGGCAGCTGGTGGAATAATCGTCGATCATACCAAAATAGATTTATTTGATTCCATTCCTTCCCAATATTTAACCGCTGTCAGAAACATGAATCAAATTTTTATCGATCGTTCTGTCGGTTCAAATATTAGCGATGGTTTAACTTGTTTAGCTGCTGCCGACAATTATGGTTCTGTTCCGAATCATTGTCGCCGCGATTTCACTGACAGCTCTTATACCACTACACTTTCCTACACCCAAACCAGTCATGATCAGGGACAGGTTCCCGATTACATGGATTTTAATCCCAGTACTACTATATATAATCGCAACAATTGGCATTATGAATTTTGGGGTGATCATCCGGAAAACGGTGCTTTCGATTATTGGTACGACAAAGTCGATTATTTTATTAATCGTAGCAATCAAATTATTGCCAATGATGCAACAGTTTCGGCTATTTCATATCAGTTCAGTTATTTGGAAGTAGAAACCGGTTCCAATATTGCCGATCCTACCAACGGTTATTTTTCCACCTCATCTTCGTTTTCCAATGTCTCAGATATTGAAGCATTCGAAAGTGCCAACCCTAATATCGACATGATTTATTGGACAACCAGTTTGGCTAAGAATATCGGTACCGCTGAAGCAACGAATTTTAACAATCAGGTAAGAAGTTATGTCCAGACCAATAATAAATATCTTTTGGATGTGGCAGATATCGAATCTCATAATCCCGATGGTGATATTTGTTATGGAATTACCCCGGAAAGTTCTTCTTATCCGGCAATTTGTCCCAACTACACTACAGAATCTAATGGAGGTCATCTTGGTTCGGTTTCCGGTGGAAAAATTGCCATTGCTAAGGCGTATTGGGTTTTAATGGCTTGTGTTGCCGGTTGGGATGGTTGTAGTGATGGCGTAGTGGAAACTCCCACTCCCACTCCGACAACTAATGTTCCTACCTTAACTCCCACTCCGACTGTGGTATTGTCTGCTCCGACTATCGATTCGATTACTCCCAATTCTGGTATTAACACCAGTTCCTTGGTTTCATTTTCACTAACCGGAAATAATTTTTACTCCGGTGCAGATGTTCAAATATATAATCCTTCAACCGGAGTAAATATTTTGGCGACTAATGTAACTGTTAATAGTTCTACCAATATTACCGGTGAATTCTATTTATTAGCATTTCCTGTCGGCACTTATGATGTTATTGTCACCAACACCGATAATCAATCTGCCACTCTCACCAACGGTTTCACTGTTGCTGCTACTCCTACCTCAACTCCTACTCCTACTTCAACTCCTACAACTGTTCCAACCTCTACCCCAACGTTAATACCTACCTCTACTCCGACTTCTGTACCACCTACTTCAACTCCAACATTAATTCCTACTTCCACCCCAACTTCCGTACCACCAACCTCAACCCCAACACTTATTCCGACATCTACACCTACAACTGTTCCTACTGCCACTCCCACTCCGACTTTTGCTATCTCCAATCAAGTTGTTCAACCCTCATCAAATTATGTAACTTTTACCTGGGATACCAATCGTCTTTCATCAACTCAGGTTTTATATGGATTGTTTAATGCTAACGAAAACTCCAGTCCTCAATTAGACACTTCTCCTTTAGTTAGTTCTCACACTGTCACTCTTAACTCATTACTGTCGTGTACCCGATATTTGTATCAATTAAAGTCTATTGACGGCAATGCTCAGGAAACAACAACTCTGGTCGGTTCTTTCACTACTACCGGCTGCACCGGTGATTCTTCAGTCATCAGTCAATCAGTTGCTCAGGCTCCGTCAAATACGGAAACTACTGTCGAATTAAAACCGGACGGTAATAGTGGTTTAACTTTAGATATTCCTCAAAATTTCAGTTCCGGTGTCACCTCTGCTGTTTTTCAAATTCATCAGTTGGACAAAGACACTGTTTTAAGTACGACCTCACTTCCCGAGTCCGGTCTCGGTATAGCCGGAAATTATGTTTTCGAACTAAATGCCCAAACTGACATCAACTCGCAGATAACAACGTTTGATAATCCGGTTACGGTAACCATGTCCTACGGATCTCTGGATTTGTCATCGCTCGACGAAGATACTTTGCTGATATACCGTTGGCACGCCGGCAGTTGGTCGCCGTTAATAGACTGTCTTACCGACAAAAACAATAAAACCGTCACCTGTCATACAAATGGTTTTTCCGTGTTCGCTCTTTTTGGAAATGTAGTTAATACTCCTAGTCCTTCTACTAATCACAATTCGCCACCGGCTCCAAATTTATATTCTGCTTACTGTTCCTCATTTGCTCCTCAGTCTGCCCCAAATCTATTCCAAATTGATGTAAAAAATACTTCCGCTACACTTCATTTTACGCCGGTAGCAGGGGAATACAATTCTTTCACTGTACTGTATGGCTTCACTGAAACAGATGATCGTTTCAACGCTAGTTTTGGTGTCGACAAATCAACCGGTTCTTTTAAATATACTGTTTATCAACTTCAACCTAATACCCGTTATTATTTCCGGGTTCGGGCGCATAATGGCTGCTCACCCGGTCCGATTAGTAATGCCCTAAAAGTAACCACCAATACCAACAAATGGTTTGCCAAGAAGTTTTATCAAACAACTTCCAAACAAAATGTTAAACCTACGGTGGAATTAATTAATCCTCAACCCAATAAAACACCAATACCGCTTTTATCTCCTTCTGATTCCGTAATTCCCATGCCGACTAAACCTCCGATTTCATCCACTCCCGACCGTGTGGTGTCTACTCCGGTTCCGGAAAAAATTAATCCGCCATCAGCGCCGCCGCCTCAATCTTGGATTCAAAAAATAATTGGTTTTATCGCCAATATCTTTAACTAAAACAATTTTATTTTAAGAAATATTTATCGGCCTTTTTATCTGGAGGTTGAATTTTGCTTCAAATTTGTCCACAATGATAATTGAATGTCTGTTTTAAATTCTATTAATCGCCGCTCATCTATTTTTTATTTTTTAGCTGCGTTTTTTTTAATCGCTTCATTTTTTTTAAAGACGTTTACCTTTGCTGAAGGTACGCTTTTGTTTAATTTGCCGTTGGATCAGGATAGTTCTTTTGACAGTACCGAAACTATTTCCGACACCGATATTATTGCCAGAGGTGAATATAATTTTGTCGCCGGATATCAAAGCAGTGCTTTGGATACCACCACCGGTGGATACGTCGAAATTAACGACACCGCGGGCAGCTATGATTTCTCCGGCAGCAGCAGTCAATTCTCAGTTGATGTTTGGGTAAAATCAGACAGTTTTGCTAATAATGGTTATCAGCGGGTTGTCGGCAAAATGAATACTGCTTTGGATGAAAACTCTTGGTTGTTGGGTGTCGATGATTCCGGTGGTATTTATTGTGCTGTTTGGGATAGTGTCGGCGATCAACATTCCATTGCTTCCGGTGTCGATAACGAGATTTATTTAGTTGATGGTCAATGGAATCATCTTGCCTGTACATGGGATGGTCAAACCGACGATCTTAAGGCCTATCTTAACGATGAACTTGTAACCACCAAAAATGACGGTGACATTAGTCTTCCCGAATCTACCGGATATCTTGGTGTCGGTGCTCAGCCAAAATATGATGGGGAAAATCATTGGGGTGAACAATCTTTTTCCGGACATATTGATGAAGTTTCTCTTTATAGTGGTCTGGTAAATTATTCCGGAGATACTGCCACTCCTTCTCCCACTATCGAACCGACTTCCTCTCCGACTCCTACTCCCGGACTTTCTTTATCGGATATCAGTTTTCAGAAAAATTATGTCGTAATTGACGAAAATAACACTCTCACTTTAACTCTCAGCGAGGGAAATTCTATCACTCAAACGAGTATTCGTAGCACCGTTAGCGGCGAAAATCCTTGGTATGACTGTTATGATTGTCGGCAGGAGGGGAATTGTCCCGAAATAAAAACTGCTTTTGAATGTGAACTTGAACCAATTAATGACGGACAGTTGGCCACTTATCAGATAAAAGTTAGTGACGGAACAAATGAATCAGAAGCGGATTTCTTTGATGTTAGGGCTAACATTAGCAACAATCTTCATGTCTGGATTCCTTTCAACATTAATTCCGGGACTCTTTTTTCGGCTGTCGATGGTACCACTGATCTGTGTGTCAGTTATTCCGACACTGCTCCTAGTATTGTTGAAGGCGGTTATGGTGGCTCAGCTCTTCATTTCGACGGCTCTACCAACTTTTATCTCTCCGATTCTTCGGAAATATTCGATCTCTACGATGTTGATACCGACAAGTTCAAAATAAAAATGCTCATCAGACCCGAGTCCGGCAACAGCGGTCATCACACCACCCTAATCGATAATGGTCAACAGTGGTATTTTGGTCTTGATGATAGTGGACAACTTTATGCCAAGGTAAAAACTGATCTTGGTGAAGATATTACTGTCACCGGTTCTGAAGTTCTTCAAAATGATGTTTGGCAGTGGGTTTCTTTCAGTTGGGATCCCGGCAACAAAATTCTTGCTGTTCAGGTCGACGGCCAGAGTAATCCCGATTATTCCATCGGTTTAATTAAGTCAGGCTTAGTAATGGTTGAAGACGATGTTTATCTTGCCGGCGGTGGTTCAAATAAATTCATCGGCAGTATTGACGATTTGGTTATTTTCCGTGGTGGATTCGATATCATGCCTCCGAAAGTAGTTATCACTCCTTTTGAAAAGGAAGATCGGTACACCGACAACACTCCCACTTATTATGCCGCTATTACCGATGTTTCAGGAATATCCGGTGTTAAATACTTTTTTAATCAGGGTCGTTATCTGCCTGTAGGGGAGGATGAAAGCTATATTACCTGGCTGGATGCAGTTACTGACGATGGCTCTTGGGGAGGTACCTCAGAATCAGTCACTATAACTCCGTCAAACCCTCTTTCCGACGGAACTTGGTATTTGTTTATCCGGGCTACTGATATTTATGGTAATCAAAACTATTTGGAAGATACCGGTTTATCAAGCGGTACTCTTACTTACTCCCGATCCACTTCTCCGGCAGTTATACCCTCGTCACGTTTAGTCATTGAAGCCGTCGACACTACTGCTCCCCGTATTTATTCACAAGCAATTATGACCGATCCTTCAGTTGATACA
This sequence comes from uncultured Gammaproteobacteria bacterium, assembly GCA_964448705.1. Taxonomy (GTDB): domain Bacteria; phylum Patescibacteriota; class Microgenomatia; order UBA12405; family UBA12405; genus CAYUZS01. Next base: position 13,599 of record CAYUZS010000006.1, on the reverse strand, counting down.
AATCCGATCATTCGTGGTTATGTTAAAGATTATCTTAATCTTAATGAAGGAGACAGTGCCAGCAACATCACCACTGTCCAATACCGGCTTGATGGTGGAGACTGGCAAAACGCTACTTCTCAGGACGGTACTTTTAATTCCCCAATGGAAGAATTTCATTTATCTTTTTCTAATCTTCTTCCCGGCACATACACTTATGAAATCAGAAGTATAGATTCTTCCGGCAACGATACCAACGGTCAACCCGAAGGTTCCAGTACTGCTAATTACAGCGCTGATTTCACCATTGTCGCCCAGACTATTACCAATTCGGCTGAAGAAGTTACCAAAGAAGAAAGTTTCACCGATCATACCAATCAGGATCTTATTTTTACCGACGGCATTTGGGGTAACGGCATGGCCCGTTTAAAACAGAAGATGACTTATAGTACCGAAATTGCCTATTCTCCGGAAAATGTTAATGATATCTTCGGAGCTGAGTACGGCACCAGCAATGTTCAGATTAAAGAATCTGTTGACGGCAATATTTGGATTATGGGCAACAACAGTCATCTCTATTATTACAACACCGATTCCGGAAATATTACTGATTATGGAGCCATCGCCCTTAATAAAACTTTAACTTTTTCCAAGATGATTGAATATTCTGTCGCTGGCAACCGCAAACTTATTGTCAGTTATGAATATGGTCCTACTTTATTTTATGATTTAGGAAGTACCCCCGAAGACACCAGCGACGACAATTCCGGAAATGAAGGTGCTCCTTATTATTATTCCAATAAAAGCAGTTTTTCCTATTATGAACGTTTCCGCCCTTTTGCTGTTGATACCCGCGGGGAAACCATGGCACTGTGGGCCACTGTTAATTCCGGAGATGAGTCTGCTGCCAATGCCTCTTACATTCGGGTAGATACCAAAAACACCGACAATATTAATGATGATACTTACGTCGTTTGGCAGAATACTGAAATTAATCCGGAAATTACCGTCAACGATTTTACCGGCAGCTACTTCGACCAGACTCAAAATCTTTTCATTGCCGCCAGTTACAGCAGTGGCGTCAATGTTTGTACCGATTCCGGCACTCCCGAAAATAAAACTGATGACAACTGTTATCTTTTGAACAGCGGTTCATCCCCGCTTTATGTTTTTTCCATTATTAAAGACACTAACGATATTTATTGGCTGGGAGGAGATCAGGGTCTGGATTATCTTGACATCAATAACACCGTCGATACTTCCGACGATACTTTACAGAGATTGGTGGCTAGAGCCAATATTGGTAATGAATATATTGCCGATATTTCCTGGGAAGAAGGTAATTATCCCACCGGCGGTGAAGTTTGGTTTATTACCACCAGCGGCCGGGTACGCGGTCTCAACTATAACGACAGTTATGTCGATACTTTGGACGATACCAGTTTCAATTATCTTATCCCCAATTATAAAGTTCGGGTTGATACCCCCAGAACTTTTATCCGTCAGGATGATGAATTTTGGGTTATTGTCCAAGGAGTCGGTCTTCAAAAAATCACCATGACCCGTGATTATGAAAGCAGCGGCCGCATCGAATTTCTGCCTTCTCCGATGGAAAATATGTTGGCTATCGATCATATTAATTTGGAAGATGTTATTGGTGATGTCAGTAATGGCAGTCCTTTCACTTTTAATGATTTGGTCAGCTTTGAAGTTTCCAATAATTCGGGTATTACTTGGTATCCGATTACTCAGGGTGAAACTGTCCATTTTGAAACTCCGGATTATCGGCTTAAATTAAGAATCAATATGACTCAAGGTTCCACCCCGGTGGTTGAATATCTCCGTCTGGCCTATGTTGCCGGCACCGATCAGGAATCAGTCGACGAACTTGCCGGCTATTCTCCCACCCCAACTCCGTCTCCTTCTCCTTCAAACAGTGATTCTCCGGTGTACACCACTGTTCATTCTCCGCCAACATGCGGTAATTCTCTTCCTTCTTCATCTCCTAATCTTCTTTCGGCCGATCTTCAAAATGACGGCAGTGTTCTGTTCCGTTTTAGTGATTCCCAGGGTGAAGTCACTCATTATCATCTGCTTTACGGCACTATTTCCGGTACTTATCAGTATGGTGGTATCAACATTGCCTCCAAAGGCCAGGGAACATTTTCCGTTAGAGATCTTAAACCAAACACTACCTATTATTTCCGATTATTGCCGGTTAACGTTTGTGCCGTAGGTATGGCTTCAAATGAATTATCAGTCAGAAGTAAATTCAATTTGAAAGATCAAATTACAGAAATATTTGCCCCGGTTAGTTCTGAAGATATTGATGGTGAAAATGAAAATATAACCGATTATCAGGTTGATCAGGAAGTAACTTCCAGCGGCCAGACGACTCAGGAAATTATTAGAAATGACGGTTATGAGGTCACTATTGGAATTTCCATCGATGGTCAACCCCAAATTGGTAAAAGCGTTCATTTAGGTGATCTCGAAGCTATCACCGATAGTAATGGCAATGTCTCTTTTTCAGGAGTTGTCCAAGGGACCTACGATCTTCAAGTCTATAGTCAGGGCGAGGTTTACTCCACCACTGTCACTACCTCCGGCACGAATCGAAACCTGGCTTACAAATTCAACTTCACTCAAAAACTTAAACCATTAGATTTCTTAAGTCATTACAAATGGTTTATTTCTATTGGCTTATTATTGCTAATATTAATTATAATTATTCTTATCAATAGAAAAAGGAAAAATAATAATTTTTAACCAAATTATGGAAACATCAAATTCTGTTAAACCTACCGGTTCCGCCCCTGGTTTTTTCGACAAATACAAAATATTTTTAATTACTTTGATTGTTGTTCTTTTTGGTGGATATTTTTTAAATTCCTCTCTAAAAAAACCGGCCTCACCTCCGGCTTCTTCTGATTTAGAATCTTCAGTCACCGCCGACGACACTGGTTCATATTATGTCACTATTGAAGATAATTCCTCTGATTCTTCTAAAAGTGATATTTATATTACCGACAAAACCACTGCCGAAAAAAAATTGTTCTTAACTACTGATAGTGTTTATCGTGAACATTTTCACAACAGTGAATTTCATCAGGGCCATTTATATTTAATTAAAAGAACCGGTAATTCTGAATATCCCAGTCAGGATTGGATAGATGAATTGTGGCGTTACGACTCTTCCGGCCGTGGGACTAAATTAATTTCCGTTCAGGGATTAACTTTCCTGGTCACCAACAATGAACAATATATTGCCATTGATGCTTATGATCGAATAGTTATTCTCGACAATCAGGGAAAAACTGTTAAAGAATATCCTCTTGGCCAGCTCTCACGCATCAATCAATCCAACATCGCTTATCACAAAATAGAAACCTGGTCTCAAAATGGCCAATATTTATGGGGATATTCCAAGTCGTTAGCTGATGAAATATCTTTTGATGTTTTTAGAATCAACACTTCAGATTGGTCGGTTGAAATTTATAACCTTACTACTTTAAATGTCGGCGACGAATACGCCATTAATCCTGATAATGGACTGTTTGCCTACAGCGATTATCCTCAAATTTTTGACGCTGATACTCTTGATCAATTTAATTCCGAGCAAAAACCTGTCACTCTTCATCTTTATGATTTTTATAATTCAACTGACAAAGTTATTACCGGTTCCGTTGCCAAAAAGTTTGTTCCTTTGTGGATCGATTCCCGGACGCTTGAATACAATGATCCTTCATCAGACTCCCGTCTCACTTACACTTTATAATCAAGATCGCTATTTCATCTTCTAAAAACCATCTCCACGAACCAATTGTTAAATTAACTCGTCGTGAAATGAATGCCGTAATTTCTTTAAAAACCGGCGATATTTTTTACCACATCAACCTTCAACATTCCGGTATCCCTTATGTTGATTTTGCCTCTCAAAAATACACCGCTGTCGAGATTGATCATCCTGGAATTAATTGCGGACATCAACAAGTTGATCCGGTTTTAAATCTTCAAAATCTAGTTTATGTCCGGCTCTTAGATATTAAACTATCAATTCCTACCCGCCAATTAATTGGTAAACGATATTATAAAATTGATTCTAATATTCACCCATTTTTTATTTTGGAAAACACTTTGGGACTTTACGAATCTATCTGTGATAAATATTGTTCAGTTCGTCACCTCACCCCCCAAGAAATTTTAAATATGACCTGTTTTATCCGCAAATTCAAAATAATCAAATTTGCTTAAACATCTTTATCTTTGCCAGACCGAGTTTTGGTGAATCCCGTTTTCATAGACAAACTTGGAATTCATATTTATCGTTCAAATAGATAAAATCAATTGTGAACAATTTATATGATTCTCTTCACTCGAATATAAACTTTTAGCCTGGTTTAATTTTTTTGTTGGATTTACGTTTTATGCCCCAGTTTTAATTATTTACTTTGTAAAAATTGATAAATTAACCAGGCCTATAGTGGCGAGTTGGAAAATAATTTAATATCCGCCGGGTTAGAAATAAAGACTCGCGCAGATCAAAATACCGCTCAGGAATAAAAGTTATTGTTATGTCTAAATAATCTGTATTTATAGAGTTAACGTCGAAGAATTTTTCGGAACCCTATAAAAACTAAGATACTGATCAGAATTATTCCCACACCGATTGGAATTAGCCATAAAACAGCAACACTTTGTGGCTTAACCTGTAAATGCAGTTTAAATTCACTCATATCACCGGAAAGATTTATGGTTTGGCTCACTTGGCGGCCTTGGTAAAAAGCCGATATTGTATGTTCTCCGGGAAGCACATCTTTAAATTCGACCAGACCATTTTGATCCGTCTTCATATTCGTCTCTTTTTTATCGAGTGTAATTTTGGCGCCGGCAAGAGCGGTATTTTTTTCATCGACCAGAGTAATTTTTAGATTATAACTTTGAGATTTTTCTTCTTCATGTTTTGGCTGGCAGTTCATTTTTAATTTCCAGCCAACTTTGATCGGATTTTTAAGGTCTAAAAGTGAAGGATACTCCGAAGAATTTTGTTCGGCTAATTCCGTAAATAAATGTGGATCTCCCAATTCTTTTTGGGCAATAGACCACAAAGTATCACCGGAATTAACGGTATATTCACTGCAGGTATCAGCATGATTATTCACTGTTGGTTCTAAATTGAGTTCATTTATCGGGAGGAACAGCGGATTAAAAAAAGAATTACTTCGGACAGAAATTTCGTTAGACCAGGCCCCTGGCTGACAGCCATGCATCCCTTGAATTCGGAAATAATATTTTGTTCCCGGAGATAGCGAGTTAACTAAATATTTTCCTAATCCTTTACCAGAAATCTTAAGTGCCCCGTATTTATAAACTCCCGGTTCTGTTCCGTATACCAAATTATAAGAATCAACCGGATCATCGGCCTCTGTAAAATACAACATTACGCTTTCGTTCCCTTGAGGAATTGCTCCGAATAACCAAGGTACTTTTGGCCCAGGAGGACTATCAGTACAAATCGGTGCTGCATTGTTGCTAGTAGAAACCGACTCGGAAGTAACTACCGGAGTATTCGATTCTGTTGTCGCTGCTGTCCCGAATAAACCAAAAACTGAAAAACTTGCCGTCTGACAGGTGACTGTCTTTGCTGTTGTGTTAACCGTACAATTGGGTAACATGTACCAATTACTGCCATCCCAGCGCCAAATTTTAAGGGATGATTCATCAACACCGGTGATGTTTGCCGGACTATAACTGATGCTTACAGTCAGTGGTTGGTCAAAAATAGAAATCACCTGAGCGCTTTCATCAAAGGCTTTCAGTTCAAAAAGATAATCTCCGGCGTTTGTATATCCTGTAGGTAATGATGTTTCGTTGATAGTCGTATTCGTGCTCAGCTGATGAATTTGAAAATCGGCATCAGTTTCAGAAAAATATTGTGGAACAGTCAAAGTTACCCCCTTGTCGGAATCATCTTTTAATTCCACACTTCCTCCGGACACTCTGGTAATCTCCCCATCAGTTGATGCCACCGCCGCAGCAAAACCTACGCAGCCTGTGGTTGTAAAACTTTTCAATGAATCATATCCCTCATTAGTTCCGTTGTCCCGACTGTGCGCCCGATAATGATAAATCGTGCAGGGGAGTAAATTATTTATTGTTTTCGAGTGGGTGCTCACTCTTGGCGAAATATCAGTTTCCGGAGTAGTTTCACCGAGATTAGTTGTTAAGCCAAAATCTATTTTGGAAGAACTTAACTCATCAGTATTCCAGAAAATTACGGCTTGATTTGCACTAGGTTCAACTTTAACCGAAGAAATAATCGGAGATGTAGTATCAGGATCAATATTCACTGTCCAGCCGCGGGATCGTAAACTATTCACATGAACCATTCCGGCAGTGGAGGGATCACTGTTATCAGTCAGATTCACCACCCCATTGCTTGTATCGAAAGAATCCAAGGTTTCTAAAATATAGTCCACGGTAGTTTGATTCAGTAAATTATCGCTGGCATTTAAATTTGTTAAACCCGGATCGTTATCTATCTTTAAACTGGTTAGATCGTTGTTGCTGATATCAATGTTTCCTCCGATGCCTCTGGCAAAATTACCGGAAAAATCAGCACTTGAATAATGATTATTTGCCACCAAAACAGAAACTAAATTGGTGGAAGTCGGCTTAATTTCACCGCTTTGATTGTCGTTCCACAAAAATAATTCCCGTAATAAAGGAAAACGGTCAAGATCGGGATAATTACTCGTTAGTTGGGGATTATCCCTGGTGCAAATATGCCAAAAATCCGAACCGGTATCACCCCAGTTAATTTCAGTAAAGTTATTAAGCGCCGCGCGAAGATCGGCTAATTTGGGACTTTCTGATAAGTCCAGACTATCAAGGTCATTATTTTCAAAATTTACCCTTGTCAGTAACGCTGTATTTTTTAAATTTACGGATTTCATCAATTGGCAGTAATAACACTCAATATCAGTCAGCTTTACGAAATTTTCAAAGTCCAAGGAAGTGAGCGGATTATTGGATGAAGACCAAACTGTCAAATAAGATGCCATATTCGCCATGCCATAAATCGCCGTCACATTTTGTTGGCTCAAATGAGTAATAGTGCTTGGTCCGCCGTCTTCACCGTCATAACCAATGTTCACCCCGGTTATACTGCTCCACGGAGTAACTTTTAACCGATTAAAACGCGTTGCTGCCGAACCATAATCTTTAGTCGGGTGGCTGTTCAATGAAGTTGTTCCGTCATCAAATGTCCACAAAATTGTTGCCTCACCGGTGGTGGTAATTAATGGGCTAAAACTGGAGCCTGTAGTTTTAAAAATAACTTCATCGGTGGCCAGAGTGGTAAATGAATAATCATCCGAAACTGCGGACAAACCTGATGCATTAACAGAACTTACCCGATAATGATATGTCTTGTTTGAAGTAAGACTGGTTATTGTTCTGCTATGTGATTTTGTAAGTGTAGAGGACGATAAAGTTGTCCCGTAATCAGTAGTTTCACCGTATTCAATTACCGATGTTGTTGATTGGTCAGTTGTCCAACTGATTACCACTGAACTTGTCGGATCATTAAGAACATCAGTCACCGATGAGATAGTTGGTAAAACATTAGAGGCCGGCGGGGGAGAGATATCATCTGTTGCATAAACTTCACCTTCGACGATCACTGTTCCCCATTTGCTTTCCCCGCCGAAAGCTCCCACTGCTACTAAACCGGATTTTACCGGAGTATAACTTCCGGATCGCTCATGTAAAGTATTATCAATACTGCTCAGAGTAGAAATAGCCGTCGCCCCTACAGAAAATTGAAAATCATAAAAACCGGTTCCCATACTGCCGGCAGTTGAAAATGAATAAAAACCACCATCCACATCCCATGCCGCATCACTATTTCTCCAGACAACACCTAAACCCGGACTTGGATTGAATGGGTTCCCTGCCCATGAAGAATCTAAATTAGTATAAATATTTAAATGACCCTGACCACCGCTGGCAGCTGCATTGGCTGTTAATTTTGAAATTGAGATCGGCTGTTTCCATTTAATAGCATAAATTGTTCCCGATGATCCATTAACCGTAACAATATTATTTCCTCTCACTGCCGTTGTATTCGCCGTCGTTATCCAATCCAATAATTGATCATCTGCACTCCAATCATAGGTAGCCCGGATATGAGTTGTGTCCAGCCATTCAATACTGGTCGCGTGGAGGCCCAAATCCGATCCGGTAACTGTCGTCGTGAACAATCCGTCAGAGGAAACTGTCTCTCCTCCGGATTCACTGGTCGAAGACACCCGGTAATGATATAAAGAATTAGGCGTCACATTGGCAATAGTTACGGAGTGAGTATCTGTAAAATCCGAAGAAGTTACACTACTCCCGTATGCGGTTGTCAAACCATAATCAACTTTTGATGTCGCCGGTATATTTGTCGTCCATGAAACTGTTGCACTGGTGGTAGAAGATAAGGTTGCATTCAGGTCAGAAATTTCCGGAGGAATAACTGTTCCAAAAGTAGGCAGATAATCAGTCACCATTACTTTGGAAACATTATTATTCCCGGAACCGCCGTCTCCCAGTGAAGCAATCCCTGTCCCGGTTTGGTTGTTAGTACTGCTGGTAAAATAACCATATTCTGTGCCGTCTAAATAAATAGTCACTGTGGTTCCCGAGAATCTTAATGTCACCATGTGATCTTGATCGACTGTCCAGCTGTCAGGAAAACCATTAGTAACTGTAATACTCACACTGTCATCAATGTTAGCGTTGCCAACAATAAACGAAGACCGGCCGTTCGACTGCCAAAAAATTTTTACACCTGTACCAATCCCTGATCCGGGAAGATAGCGCCCGGCCAAACCCCACCAATTGCTCGCCACCGTGTCATCCGGAACAACGAAACTAACATAGTAATTTGCCGGCAAAGTTTCATCTGTCAGATTATAAAAACCCCGGTAGCCGCCGCTGTCAGTTCGATGCAGATTTCCCTCGACGATTTGGGCAGTACCAGAACTTGCTCCTATCCATGAATTCCCTACATCACCGTTCGTACGTTGAAAATCATCCTGCCAATAAATAGTATCGGCCTGTACCTTGGTCGAAAACATTAAAACAAAAATCAAGAAACTTAAACCAAAAAAAAATACCCTTTTAATCTTACAAAATAAAAAAATAACATATCTCACACATTGATAATGTCACTTTTAAATCGAATCTTCAAGCTGTTGTCATCTCTACCAAATATTAAGTAATAGTGGTTACAAAAACCACGATATGTGAAGAATTTATGTTATACTCCGGGCAATTAAGCTAATACAGCCAGCTTAAAGGTTTAAAATATTTAAAACCGTCCGATTGGCTGTATCAATTGGTCGGTTTTGTAAAAAAGGAGTGAACAAATTATGCCGGAAAGAAGAGGTTTTCGTTATGTGCCAATAATTACTATAATTTCAGAAGAAAACATAGCTAAATTTTGTAGTGGATGCGACAAATTGAAAGATAATAATTTTTGTGCCGATGATGCAGAAGACCAAGGACGATATGTGGCAAGAGGATATTGCGGTTGGGCCACACAAAATAGTGTTAGAGGCCAAATGACAAATGAGGGTTTTAAACCCTCAAGCAATTCAAGGAGTATTTAAATAAAAATTTGAATATTAGAGTTTGAAAATATCAAACCTAATTCCGAATCGCACTTTGTATACTTTAATTATCTTAAAGTGAAACACCTTCCCCAACAGACTTAACAATACTGAAAAGATCTTGGTTGGCTATGTGCCAATTGACTTTAATACATTTATAATTACAATACTGGCGCATGAGAAGTAAAGAAGTAATTCTAGTACTTAGTCCTTGTGATAGTGATTTAACCGACTCCACCTTACAAACAATTCAGGACGCAAAAAGAAAAGGGCCTATTTATTGCTCCAATTTTGAACTTTGTCTAATCAAGAAGTTATAAGGAAGATACATCTTGTGTTCGTCTTGTAGCTCAACAAATGGCCGTTTTTGTTGTCGAAAGAATAGAGGATGGCGAAACTCTTCCGCAAGCTTTAGATTCAGAAGTTCAGGATTACTTAGATACCGGACCGGACTGTAAGTTTTGGACTTTTCGAAACGGAAAATGGCAAATTGTGAATAATAAACGTCAAGCTATGGGAGATATTTCCTCATTTACAAACACTATTATTGGTAAATAGTTTCTTCAATTTGTTCCACGATTAAGGCAGGTTGAATAGCTATCGAGACGCAGCCTCAGACTTAAAAACACTCCATTACTTAAAAAGACTGATTACGCTTTATTTGCTTAAAGGCAGGGGAACAGTTGGATAAATTATCATCAATAACCCAGTTTGATAGCAAAAAATTGAATGAGCAATCTACTCGGTACCAATTGGTGTACACATTCCTACCACCAATTTATGAGGCTCTCCCCTCTTAAACCTTGCAAAATCGACCAATAATTGGCTTAGTTGATTAACTCTCCCATCCCTAATCCCAGTAAGGTTTTCATCATCACTACCAAAATTCTCCATTGTCTCAACTTTTATATCACGTTCAACTTGGGCTATTTTCTGTGGTGACCATTTTTTACACCCTTGGCAGGGTTCAACTACGTGACTATCCACATTATCTCGCATATCAGTCCCAGCAGGAACTAAGACAGTAGCTTGGGTTTTTCCAACGTCACAATATAATGAAAACGGTTGGCTTATTTCCAAATGAGCCATAATGCACGAATTATATAACTATTATTTTTCAAATCAAGAAAAAGGGAATTATATAATAAATTGTTACAAAATAAGGTGATGAAAGCGATTACATTCGGTGGCAATCCGAACCGAGGCAAAAACCAAAAACATCTCTTACCCGACGATAAGCAATTAAGGCTCTTAAACTTGGATATAAATGATGAGGATATGGTTAGTAAATTTGTACTGATTATTGCTTTATTCCCTGAGATTTAACTAATGGATTATATGAGGGTTTTATACCCTTCAAAGATTCCAGAAGTATTAAAAAAAATTTGAATATCAGAGTTTGAAAATATCAAACCCAATTCCGGACCATATTTTAGTGACCCCAAGGGTCGTAGTTCGGAACCAAGTTATTCCTGAACTTATTCAGTATTATAAACTTTTTGCTACCCAGATTGCCAGCTTCGGATACCAGCCAGTATATAACTACGCTTAGGCATTAGAACCGTAAAGTAATTTACTAACAACGAATTATTTATCGCCGGGTAATCCAACGCCAGTATCACCTTTTGACAACGGGATATTGGGTAAAGTAGCCATTGAAGCAAGGTTGTAGGGTAAGGTCGTGGTCGTAGCGCCACTACTTCGAGCCGTTGAGGTTGTAGTGGTAATCGAGGGTTTGTTCTTTAGTTCCAAATTTCGTTCTTGAATAGCGTTATATCGATCGAATACCCTTCGGCAAAAATCATTATCTTCGGACGCTTTTACTAAATTATTAACCGATCTTATAAACATTTTAGCTAGTATGTCCGCGTCTAATACCCAGTATCCTTCCGCGGATAAGGTCATTAAACGATCATTCACTCTGCTTATCCCTGCCATTTTAGGAAAGAATTCGTGCGCTAGCCCATTTCTAAATTTATTGGCAAATTCTGTTTTGTGTGGTTCGATTTCGGATTTATCTTCCGGAACAAACATTGCTTCGATATAAGCATTGATCCTTTCCCAATCATTAGAAAATTCCCTATCCGCTACTAAATAACCTAAAAAGGACATTGAAGTAAGTGTGTAAAGCGCGATTGGAAAATTAGCATTTCCGTCGTGATTAGGAATTACTTTAATACCAAGCATTCTTTCTAAATCCCCAACAATATAACCATTAGCGACTTTCCCTATAATGTAGTCTTTGGTAAATTTTATCTTTTCCTCGTCTGTCATATTTGAAGTCACTTTTTTAATTCACTTAATAGGTTATTCAGGGCTTCTTTAGTATTAACGATCTGCCTTTCAATCTCTGCGTCTTTCGATCCTAAACCGTGCGGGACACGTAAGTCGTAGTCAATTAAGGTGTTATGTCTGCCTATTTCCGTATAGGCACGAATAATCTTATCCTTCAATTCTGTAGAAACCGAGTTTAATGTTGCCTTATTTAGTTCCCACGAATCGTTGGCAAAACGAAACTTCGAGTGGTAGGAATCCCACCTTTCGATACTTTTCAAATTTTCTTCTGTTTCTATTAGAAGGGCAGAAATAGCGGATTTTTCCTGATCTTCTTTTACCCACCCCCGTTTCTTTTTTTCTATACCCATTGCTTCTTCGGTGGTTCGTTTAATCGAATAACGGGTTACTAAAAAAGTGACAAGACCACCGATTAAAGAACCAACTAGACCACTAATTAAAGAAACAAAGATTTGATAATTTGTTTGATCCATATATTAAATCCGCCAATCTTCTTTAGGAATTTGACTTGTTAACGCTTGAATTTCCGCCTTTTCTTCTTCCGCAGTCTTTAATTCTTGGGGGTAATAGTTTCGTTCTAAGTCTTCTTTTGTGCGAACCTTGACAGTTTTTTTATCGTCATTGATTTGGATTACCACGCACCTTAGACCTGTAGCCTTGTGATAAACGATCATACCTTCTTGAAATTTATTTATGTCATTCACAGTTTTCTACTACCCGTATTTTACTACTTTCTGTCTACGTTAGATAACGATAATAAATCCCATAGATAGGATCTTTTAGCTTCAATAGTCTGGTGAAAAAGTGTAAAATAAGTATATGGATAATCAAAATAACAAAAGGGTAAGTATCAAGTTTTCGCAAAACTTTACTGTTAACAGTGCTTTAATTTCGGATCTAGTCAAGCAATCCTCGATTACCACGGAAGATCTTATATATGAAATAGGTCCGGGTACCGGGGTTATCACTTCTGAATTGGCTAGGGCAAGTGGGCGGGTTGTAGCAATCGAGATTGACAAAAACCTTTACGATAAATTGAAAATTAAATTTGCCAATTCAAGCAACGTCGAAATTCAGTACGGCGATTTTATGGCAAACCTGTTACCAAAACAGCCATACAAAGTCTTTTCTAACATTCCTTTCAATATCACCGCACCGATAATTAAAAAACTAACCGAATCAGAAAATCCACCGGAAGATACTTACTTATTTGTCCAGAATGAATCCGCAGATAAATTTTGTGGAGTTAGCAAAGAAACGCAAGCCTCGTTATTGCTAAAACCGTGGTTTGATCTAAGCATAGTTTATCGCTTTAAGAAGAACGATTTTCGCCCAATTCCCAACGTAGATATAGTTTTACTAAGAATTCAGAAAAGAAACGAACCACTTGTTGCGCTAAACGACGCACAACTATTTAAGGACTTTGTCGTCTACAGTTTTAATCAATGGAAACCCACCTTAAAAGAAGGGCTTAAAGGTATATTTTCAGATATACAGTATACCCGTCTATCAAATGACTTAAAGTTTTCAACTAAATCTAAACCTACCGATTTAACATTCAGCCAATGGCTAGGATTATTTAACTTCTTTATTAAGAGAACGGATTTAAGCAAACGGGCTATTGTTAGTGGGGCAGAAAATAAATTAAAGGCCCAACAATCAAAAC
>CAYUZS010000005.1:0-44033 GCA_964448705.1 uncultured Gammaproteobacteria bacterium | reverse complement strand
TCCGCACTTATTTGGGAAATAGTATAATTTGCCATGAATTACAAACATTTTTTAAGACCTGGTAATGGTGCAGCAGATATTACCCCTCTATTAAACGATAAAGTTGCTTTTGTTAGCTTAATTAATGACTTAATTAAGCTTTTTTCAGACATCCAAGTAGATAAAATTGCCTGTATTGAGGGTCGGGGATTCTTATTAGGCTCGCCGGTAGCTTATGGATTAAAAGTTGGTTTGGTGCCCATCAGGTCGCCCGGAAAACTAAAAAATCAAGTGTTTACCAGGACTTTTATTGATTACTCAGGAAAAGAAAAAACACTCGAAATTCACCAAGACGCAATTAACAAAGGAGAAAAGGTGATATTGATTGACGATTGGGTGGAAACGGGAGCCACCAATAGAGCTGCTATAAAATTAATTGAACAATGTGGTGGAATAGTGGTAGGTATTGGGGCTTTTATGGACGATTCAAAAGAAGAATTAAGGGAAAAATTAAGGAAATATAATTATTGTTTTGTTGAAAAGGTAGTGGCTGGAGACAAATTTTAAGATAGGAAATATATTCTACCTACATCAACGATTGGTTGCCTTCATTCCCGAACGAATCTTATCTACTAAAATGTAGTACTTTAGGGAGACTTTACTTTCCCTATGTTTTAATTCATACTGAGACTAAATATGAATAAAACAGTTGCCCAACTTCTCGATCTTACCGGCCAAGTGGCCATTGTTACAGGTTCTGCTATGGGTATCGGCCAGGGGATTGCTGCCCGTCTGCATGAAGCCGGTGCTAAAGTCGTAATTGCCGATTTTAATCAGCAGGTTGCTGAATCTACCGCTGCTGCTTTCAATCAACTTCGTCCCGATTCTGCTCTCGCACTTAAAGTTGATGTTTCTCTAAACGCTGATGTTGTTAATCTCATAACAAAAACTGTCGAAGTATTCGGACAAATAGATATCTTAGTCAACAACGCCGGCATCTATCCTTTTCAACCGCTTAGTGTCATGACTGAAGATGATTTTATGAAAGTTATAAATGTTAATCTTCGCGGTGTTTTTCTTTGTACTAAATTTGTCAGCGAACAGATGATTAAACAAGGTCATGGTGGTCGGATTATTAATATCACTTCTATCGATGCTCTTCATCCTTCCATGGTAGGTTTAGCTCATTATGATGCTTCCAAACATGGACTTTGGGGTTTCACTAAAAATACTGCCTTGGAACTTGCTCAACATCAAATTTGGGTTAATGCTATCGCTCCTGGTGGAATTGCTACTCCCGGCGCTGCACCTGCCGATCCGGAAAAATCTGCCGCAATGAAAGCCACCACCGATGCTTTTTTGGCAAAAATCCCTATGCATCGCATGGGCGAGTCTGATGAAATCGGTAAAGCTGTCCTATTCTTAGCTAGTGATATGAGCAGCTACATGACCGGTTCTCAGATAGTTGTTGATGGTGGTGCTCTGTTAACCTAAAAGTCTATTCTTGCGGCCAAACTTGTTTTCCGGTTTCAGTTTCGATAATCACAATTGCTTTTGCCGGACAAGCCTGAGCCGCCAACAAAATATTTTCCGGTAAATCTTCTCCGTCTTCTATTACTCTGGCAATTTTTTCATCATCCAGTTCAAATATTTCCGGGGAAATTTCCACACATGTGGCTACACTGATACACAAATTTCTCAGAACTTTAATTTGGTACTTACCTTTGGTTACTGTTTTATCTTCCATTTTTTATTTTAATATTTTTCTTCATAAATATCTTCATTTGGACAGCCCATCTCCGTTAATATTTTTCTCGATTCTTCCATCATCGGTCGGTTTCCGCATAAATAAACCTGTAGTTTTTTAGATTCAGCGAAGTCCTTTTTTAAAGATTGTGTCAGATGGCCTTTTTCTCCGTTCCAGCTTTCTGTCGGCTGGGAAAGATAAATTTTGTAAGTAAAATTTGGATATTTTTTCGTCAAATTATCAAAATAATCTTTCCAAACAATGTCTTCTTCCGATCTGAAACCGGCATAAAAATATACTTTTCCTTTAAATTTATCTTTTTCTAATATTGTCTCAATCATGCTTCTTAAAGGACTGCATCCTGATCCGGTTCCTAAAAATACTAACTCAGTTTTTTCATCTGCTCCTTTATAAGTAAATATTCCAAAAGGACCAAGGTAGCTTATTTCCTGTCCTTCTTTTATGTTTTCAAAATATTTTGATCCCGCCCCGCCCGGAGATATGTCGATCAATAGGTGGATCGAGTTTTTACCGCTCTGGTATGCCACGGAATAAGCCCTCATTTTATTTTCTCCCACCAAGATAGTGATATATTGTCCCGGTTTATAGGAAATATCGTTCTCCGTTTTTATTTCAATTTCTCTAAACTTTCCCGACAACACGGTATTTTTTTCACAAGTAGCTTTCTTAAAAGTTATCGGTTTTGCCTTTTCTTTTTCTGTTTTTAAGACCACTTTTGCATCCAATGCCCAAACGCCGTCACGGTTAATCTTTATTGGATTAATCTCCGTTTCTTCTATTTCTTCAAATCTGTTGGCTATTTCTGACAGTCTTTTAATCGTTTCAATAAGTGGTTTTAGTTCGTAAGCTTTTTCTCCTCTAAAACCGGTTAGTAGCTTTGCCACTTTCGATTTTAAAATCATTTTTTCAATTTCCGTTTCCGAAATCGGCAGTAGGTGTAAATTTCTATCTTCAATTAATTCTGCCATTTTTCCTCCTGCTCCGAATAGAACCACAGTCCCAAAAACTGAATCCCTCTTAATCCCTGCTATCAACTCAACTCCGCCTTCTATTTCTTTTTGGATTTGGATTTTTCCCATTTTTTTGTCTTCCAATTTTTTGTAAGCGGTTTCCAAATCCCCTTTATTTTTTATTTGGGTAATCACTCCTCCGACTTCGGTTTTATGGAGTAGTCCCGGAGCCGACAGTTTAAGCACTACCGGCCATCCGAACTTGACGGCAAATTCTTCCGCTTCTTGAAAATTATTCGCATGTTGGGAGGGCACGGTTTTAATTCCCATCGCTGTCATTATCTGTTCCGCTTGGACATTGTCCAGGGTTGTTTGTCCTTTTTTCTTAGCTTCTATTAGGATTTTTTCAACTTCTTCCTTTTCTATATTAATGTTTTCAACTTCTTCTTTTTTTTCTTCAGTTTTTTCTAGTTTTCTTTTTTTCCAATTCCATATTGCCGCCAATGTTTTAATCGCTCTTTCCGGAAATTCAAATGTCGGAATTTTATTATTTTCCAAAATCTTATTTCCTTCTTTGGTGGTAGTCCCTCCGATAAACGAACACAAAATTGGTTTTTGATATTTTTCTCTCATCTCAATAATTACTTCTGCTGTTTCCTTTATTTGTGTCATCAATTGAGGTGTCAGAATAATTATCACCGAACCGGTATTGTTATCTTTTAAAACAATTTCTAGCGCTTTTTTAAATCTGTCTGCTAACGCGTCTCCCAAAACATCAATCGGGTTATGTATTCCGGCTGCTGTTGGTAAAATTTGTTTCAACTCTTCTTCTGTCTTTTGCTCCAGCACTGCCATTTCCAAACCGCTGTCGCTGATTGTGTCACTACTTAATACTCCCGGTCCTCCGGCATTAGTAATCACTGCTACTTTTTGGTTTTGCGGTTCTTTTATCCAGGATAAAGTCTTTGCTATGTCAAAAAAATCTCCTAATTCATGACAGCGAATTACCCCGGCTTCTTTTAAAGCCTCTTCTAAAACATAATCAGCTCCGGCAATTGATCCTGTATGTGATTGCATTGCCTTGGCAGCAGCCGCCGACTTTCCTGGTTTTAAAACAAAAACCGGCCTCACTTTAGAAATTTCCGATAACAGCTCTTTCAGTTTAATTCCGTCGGTAATTGACTCCAAATATAAACCGATGGGGGATTGTTTTCCGTCGTCTTTCCAATACTCCAAAATTTCATTTTCCGAAGTTACGGTTTTGTTTCCGATTGAAATTAATTGTTCAAAACCCAAACCATTATCTTCACACCAATCGAACATCGCTGTCGCCAATGCTCCGGATTGAGAGATGATCTTCATTTCTCCTGGATTCTGAATTGCCTCTCCGAATGTCACATTAATTGGACAGCTATTATTAATTACTCCCAAACAGTTTGGACCGATAATATTCATTGAATATTTCAAAGCAATTTCCTTTAACTCTTTTTCCCTCAAAGCTCCCTCTTCTCCTGCTTCTTTATATCCGGCAGAAAAAATAACGGCATTTTTTACTCCAAATTCTCCGGCTTCTTTTATTATCTCGTTTACCATTGGTGCCGGTATGGCGATGGCTATCAGGTCCGGAATTTCCGGAAGTGAAGATATTTTTGGATAAAACTTCATCAGTCCGATGTTATTTATGTTCGGATTTACCGGATAAATTGTCCCTTTAAAACCGGATAGAATAATGTTTTTTAATACTATTGCTCCCACTTTTCGTGGCTCTCCCGATGCTCCTACTATTGCCACTGATCCCGGACAAAGCAATTTTGATAAATCTTTCATTACTAATAGGTTATCATTTTTACTTTTTAATCGCTTGACAAAAAAGTTACTTAGATCTAACATACAGTTAGAAATAATTAACAAACAATATGACCTTAAAAAGATATCAACAAATCAAATTAATTTTAACCGTCGTTCTGGCGTTTATCTTTAGTCAGTTCTATTTTAATCGCAATTTTATCTTGCCGTTAATCACCCTGATATCAGCCTGGTCTATACTTATGATTATCCGTTCTCGGGTCAAAGAAATAATTGCTGATGAACGCGACTACGCCATTGCCGGAAAATCAGCTTCTTTAGCAATTCAGATTTATTCATGGATCGCTGTCATTGTTATGCTTATTCTCATTGCTTTCCGGGATTCAAATCCGACTTTTGAACCAATTGCCCAAACTTTGGCATATTCTACTTGTTTATTAATGGCAGTTTATAGTCTGATCTTTAAATTCAAATGCAGACAAAAATAAAAGAGTTTCGGCTTAAATTAAGTTTAACCCAGGAACAATTAGCCCAAAAAGTTGGCGTTCGTCGGGAAACTATCGTCTTTTTAGAGCAGGGGAAATACAATCCTTCTCTAAAATTAGCTCATGATGTAGCTAAAACTCTAAAGACTTCAATCGACAAATTATTTATTTTTTAACAATTTAATATTTAAAAATTTACCTTAAAATCCAAACCGTCTTCGGTGGATAAATATTATTTAATTACCTTTATGATTGCTAAAGCCAGTTGGTTCTCAATTAGAAAATGGGGTGGTTGGGGTTTAACTCCCAATTGCTGGCAGGGATGGCTCTATATCGCTGTTCTTATCCTTCCTCTCATTTTTATTAAAAATATATATTTTGTCTATTCTTGGGTCGCTATTTTTATCATCGACATTCTTTATATTTTTCTCACTCTTAAAAAAGATGAGCGTGAAGTCTTGCACGAAGCTTTAGCCGAGAGAAATGCACTTTGGATGATGATCCTAATTTTAGTGGTTGGTTCCATCATTAAACAAACTTTAGATCCTATTATTTTAGTTGCTCTTCTCGGTGCCACAATTGTTAAAGCTATCACTCACTGGTATCTTCGCGATAAATAAATTTTTTGTCTGCTAGAATAACCTAGTGGCTACTATTTATCTTTTTCGTCACGGACAATCGGAATTTAATCTCAGTAAAACTTTTACCGGCTGGCTGGATGCCAAATTAACTCCGCTCGGTATAACTCAGGCTAAAAATCTAGGTTTATTACTTAAGGATAAACATATAGATTTAGCCTACACCACCCGTCTTTCCCGTGCTCAGGACACTTTAACTGAAGTTTTAAAATATCACCCTGAATGTCATCAGATAATGATTGATGATCGTTTAATCGAACGTTCATATGGTATTCTCTCCGGACATTCCCATCAGGAAGTTATTGCCAAATACGGGCAGGAACAATTCGACAAATGGCATCGTGGTTGGGAGGACAAAGCTGATGAGGGTGAATCTTTTGTCAATGTTGAAGTTCGGGTGTTGGCTTTTATTAACGACTTAAAATCTCTGTACTCCGGCAAAAATATTGGCATCGCCATTTCCGCCCACGGCAACTCTATCCGTCTTTTTCGTAAAATTATGGAGAAAGCTGATATTGAACAAACTGTTTCCTGGACTATTCCCTATGATCAATATTTTGAATATCAAATTTAAATACTTCTGTGACTAAGCGTAAAAATATTTTCCTCCTTTTGTTAATTTTTCTCTTTTCTGTTTTTCTCCTTACTTTTAAAACTCTTCAGGTTCCGCCGGGGATTGAAACTGACGAAGGTTCTATTGTTTATAATGCTGTTCTGGTTTCCAGAAATCTTCATGATCAGAATGGCCGTCTCTTGCCTTTTTTCTTTTTAAGTAGCGATCATATAGATTGGAAACAGCCTGTATTGGTTTATCTTTCCGCTATCTTTTTAAAGATATTCGGCGCCAATCTTTTTATTTTCAAAATGGTTAATGTCGTCACTTCTCTGATAACTTTGCTCCTTTTGGGTTATCTTGTTTATCTTTTATACCATCGTCGTTCCTTATCTTTTATTGGCATGCTGGTCTTTTTAACCACTCCGATTGTTATCATCACTTCCCGTATTGGTAATGAAAGTATTCAGCCGGTTCTCTATACCACCTTATGGCTTTTGTTTTTGGTTCTCTATCGTCAAAAATCACAATTAATTTATTTGGCTTTAGCCGCTTTTTCCCTTGGTATTGATTTTTATTGTTTCAAAGGCATGAGAATTATTGTTCCGGTTTATATCATGATGACCGTTCTTTATTTGTTCTGGCGTTCCTTCACTTCTCTTAAAGAGTACTCCTCCCTCTTCCTCCAACAATATTCTTTTTCCCGGACTTTTCATTTGCTGTTTTCAGCTCTTAAAAAAACATTTCTTAATCAACGTTTTCTTATCCCGTTAACTGTTTTTATTGTTGTTCTTTTGCCTTTTTTCTTAATCATTCCTTTCTTGGAAGGTCATTATCCGGGTGCCGTTTTCGATCGTCATGTAGTTCATCTGCAGTCATACCGTTTCTATGTTTTTTATTGGTTATCCAACCTTAGTTTTCCTTTTCTTTATGCCTCTCCGGATATCGGTCGCATTTATTCAGTTGAACTTTTTGGTGGTTTTTTTCTCCCTCTTCTCCCTTTTTTCCTTTTTGGCATAAAAAATATTCTTTCCAAGTTAAACTTTAATTTTTTTATTCTCCTCGCTTATCTTTTCACTCCTTTCTTTTTTGGATTTGCAGAGTCTGTAAATTATTCTCATCGTTTATTGGCTATAGTACCGTTCTTTGTTATCATTGTTGTTCTTGGTTTTGATGAATTTTTTAAAGGTTTTCGTCAATACTGGTCAAAATTCGCTTTGCCTCAGCTTTTGTCAGTTTCTTTTTTAATTATTTTTTCCGTTTTTTCTTTAGTTCATTTTGGTCAATTTTTTGCCTATTATTATTTCCAATATCCGAATTCTCACGACACTCAACAAGCTTTTGGAAATAACCTCAATGAATCTTTTTTCCGGATGTCAAAAATTTCTCGTCAGGAAAATCTTACTCCGTATGTACAATCGTCGATTTACGATAATCATGGTGACGGTAATAAATTTTATAATATTGCCTATTTTAACGATCAGATCAAGGTTTGGCATTTAGGAGATACTCTTCCCGACCATTGTATTCTGATGACTCAAAACAATCACCTTGAAGGTTTTGTTAATTCCGATATTCCCGCTGATCCCTACTTTATCCTACTCAGGCGTTAATCAATTCCTTAACTTTTAGCCATGCCGGTTTTGGAGTAAAGTCTTCCCTCAACAAACCAAAGTGGCCTTCAGGTGTCCATCTCCATTTTTTTTCATTGTTATCCAATAGTTCATAAATATAAATGGTTTTAATTCCGATTTCGCCAAATTTACTCCACAAACTACCCCAAAAATTTGATTGTTTATTTTTATTAGGATGAAAACTACTTTCTCCTGTCTCGGCCATAATAATTTCAAAATTTTTTATATGTTTATCTATTTTATAAATTTCTTCCCAATTACCTCTTCCGTACGTTTCGTAATAATCAATTCCAATTTCATCCACTCCCGATCTGACAAGTTTCTCCAGATAATCCTTGCTTCCCGGTATCCCTGTCAGTAAATTTGCCATTGTTTTTATTTTAGGTTTCTTTTCTTTTATGGTTTTTATTGCTTCTTTTATCAACTTTAAATTATTTTTCCCCATGGTGTAGAAAGGATTATTGCCTTCGTTGGTAATTTGGACTGTAATTGCTCTCTCGGGTATCATTTCGACTACTTTTTCAGTGTATTTTTTCCATTCCGTTTGTAAATCCTCTTCTTTCAATCTTCTTGTCCATCCCGGTCTTCTGGACATCACTGCACACCCCTCCAGACCAAAAAATTTAGTCGCAGTTTGCCAGTAATTTTCAAAAAATTCAAATCTCTCCTGGTTTACTGTTTTTGGCTCCGGATATATATCTTTCCAGGGAATGTCGGTTCTCACTGCCGATGCCCCTAATTCTCTGATTTTTTCAAAACATCTCTTTGCCTTTTCAATCGAATAATTTGTATCTTCAGGGTGAAGACAAACACCTATTTTTTCAGGTTTAGCCATTTGTTTTTTCTGCAATTTTCATCAATCGATTGTATTTAGCCACTCTTTCGCCTCTCGTTGGCCCGCATTTTATATATTCACTTTCCGCTGCCACTGCCAAATCTACCATAAAAGTATCATTCGACTCTCCTCCGCCACGATGAGAAACCACTGTCCACAATTTGTTTTCTTTTGCCAATTTACAGCACTCTATCGTCTCTGTCACTGTTCCGGCCTGGTTTAATTTAATCAAAATCGCTGTGGCTGCTTTTTTCTCTATCGCTTCCTGCCACAATTTTTTGTTGGTTACTGTTAAATCATCGGCAATCAGTGGAAACTTTTCTCCGATTTTCTCTACTAGTTTTGGCCAGTTATCCCAGTCATATTCCGACAGCATATCTTCCCAGCTTACAAACGGGTATTTTTCTATCCATTTTGAGTAATATTCAATCATCTCTTCCGAACTCATTTCTTTTCCTTCGATCTTTAAATCATATTTTTTGCTTTCCTTGTTTTGGAATTCCGAGGCTGCAGCATCAATAGAAATACCTGCATCCACCCCCGGCACATAGCCGGCATTCTTTATTGCCTCCATTAAATATTCCATTGGTTCTTCATTGGTTTTAAATCCGTTTGGTGCAAATGCTCCCTCGTTTCCGACATTAGTAGATTTTCCTTCTCTTTTTAGGATTAATTTCAAGGCTTCATAAATTTCTGCTCCCATTCGCACATTGTCTGCCGCTGTTTTATCTCCCAAAATGGAAATTAAATATTCCTGCAGATCAGTAGTCTCGTCAGCGTGTTTTCCGCCTTCAATCATCACCATCATTGGTTTTGGTAATCTCAGCTCCAAACCTGTCGAAGCATCCAGTCCAAACTCCTCTCTCAAATACTCATACAGTTCTATTTTTCTTTCGTTGGCCTCGGCCCGGGCATAAGCCATTGATACTGCCAGCATTGCATTTCCCCCTAAACTGGACTTATTTTCAGTTCCGTCCAGCTCTTTCATTTTTTGATCAATTTCTTTTTGTCCTTCCATTCCCATTATTGCCGGTGCTATTTTGTTTTTTATATTATCAATTGCTGTCAACATTCCTTTTCCGTTATACCTTTTTTGATCTCCGTCTAAAATCACTGCTGCTTCTTTGCTTCCGGCACTGGCTCCGTAACTGATTGCTGCTTCTCCGATTGTTCCCGATTCTAAAGTCACGGTTGCCTCTATTGTCGGCGCTCCGCCAGATGCCAATATTTCTCTCGCTTCCACTGATTTTATTTTACCCATATAAGTTGATTATACCTTTAATCCATTTTTTATATTTCACATTTTTTAGAATTGTTAAGTAATCCTTTAATACCATTTTTCTTTTCATCCATAAATCGGCATATCCCACTTTTCCTAAAACTTTTATCCCTTTGTGTATCGGCCAGGGGACTTCGGCAAAATCATTGATACTCCAAACATTTTTATAATTTTTATCCAAAAACCTTATCATTTTATTGTCCTTATATTCTCCTGGCGTATATTCCAAAAATAAAACAGGTCTATTTTTAGTAATTATTTTTTTTGTTCCCTCAATTACCTGTGGTTCGTATCCCTGGACATCTATTTTAATTAAATCCACTTTTTCCCTGATAATATCGTCCAGTTTGACACACTCCGTTGTTTTTCCTTCTGCCACCCGGCTGTCGCCGAAATTTTCTTTATTTTGTTTTAACCCTATTTTTTTACTTTTTTCGCCAACTGCCTTGTTGATCAATATCACATTCTTAAATCCGTTCGCTTCCACATTTTTACAGAGGATTTCAAAACAATTTTTATCCGGTTCAAAGGCGTAGACTTTTTTGGCTCTTTTTGCCAACAGTAGGGTATAGTAGCCGATATTAGCTCCCACATCGACCGCTGTCTTCTCTTTATCTATTTGAGCCATCATTAACGATGTTTCCAATTTTTCATATTTATCTAAAGCAATTCTCTGGCCGATCACCCGATCATCACTCCGGTACCAAAAATCCAAACCGTCCAAATTAGTTTTTATTAAACAATTTTTCACTCTTGATCTTTATTATAACTTGAATATAATATTATCAGTCTTGGGGGTTGACTGCTAATTTGTTACAATCAACTCTACCCATACTAATAGTTAATTATTAATTTTCACTTATGTCTAATATTCAACCGCTTCCTGGTTACGTTTTAGTAGAACCTCAAAAGAAAGAAAAAACCACTGCTTCGGGCATAGTTCTTCCCGAATCTCATGAAGATAAACCTCAGCAGGGAAAAGTTTTAGCCGTCGGTGGTTCCGTTTACGACGATGGTCGGGAAATCACATGTCCGGTTAAAGTTGATGATCTTGTTATCTATCGTGAGTGGGGTGGCAAAGAATATAAACAAGACAATGTTGAGTTATTAATTTTGAAATTCGACGACCTTATGGCCGTTGTCCGTTAACTTTAAGACTTTTTAAACTTTATAACTTTACAAACTTTATAACTTTCAAACTTTATAAACTTTCAACTTTATAACTTTACAAACTAATTTATGGCAAAACAACTAAAATTCGGTGCTGATGCCCGACAATCACTTCTTAAAGGTATTAATACTTTAGCCAATGCGGTCACCACTACTCTCGGTCCTAAAGGTCGTAATGTCGCTATTGATCGTAAATGGGGTGGACCGTCTGTTATTCATGATGGAGTTTCTGTCGCCAAAGAAATTGAACTTAGAGATCCTTATGAAAATATGGGCGCCCAATTGGTTAAGGAAGCAGCTTCCAAAACCAATGATTCTGCTGGCGATGGCACTACCACCGCCACTCTTTTAGCCCAATCTATAGCCAATAAAGGCATGCAGAATGTTGCCGCCGGTGCTAATCCCATGATGGTTCGCTATGGTTTAGAGAAAGGTTTGGACATCGTTCTTAAAGAACTTGACTCTCTCAAAAAAGAAATAAAAATCGATGATCAGGCCAGTATTGAAAATGTGGCCACTATTTCTGCCGGTAATGAAGAAATCGGTAAAAAAATTGCCGAGGCTGTGGTTAAAGTTGGTCGGGACGGTTTAATCACTGCTGAAGAAGGTAAAGGTATGGGTTTGGAAACCAAAGAAACAACCGGTATGGAATTTGATAATGGTTTTCTTTCGGCCTACTTTGCCACCAATACCGAGTCTATGGAAGCTACTATCGATAATCCCTATATTATGATTACCGATAAAAAGATTTCTTCTATCCAAGACATTTTGCCTTTCTTGGAAAAATTGGTCAAACTTACCCGCAATTTTGTTATTATTGCCGATGATATCGAAGGTGAAGCTTTGGCTACTTTAGTCGTTAATAAATTAAAAGGTACTTTCAATGTTTTAGCTGTCAAAGCTCCAGGTTTTGGAGATCGTCGCAAAGCTATGCTCGAAGATATCGCTGTTTTGACCGGTGGTAAGGTCATCTCAGAGGATCTTGGTATTAAATTTGATTCTGCTGATCCTGCTGAATATTGTGGTCGTGCCGATTCTATAACTGCTGACAAAGATAAAACCCGTATTATTGGCGGTGCCGGTTCACACGCTGATGTTCAGGCCCGTGTTGCTCAGCTCAGGACTCAGGTTGAAAAATCTACTTCTGACTACGACAAAGAAAAATTTCAGGAACGTATCGCTAAATTAGTTGGTGGTGCCATTGTTCTTCAAGTTGGCGGTGCTACTGAAGTAGAAATGAAAGAAAGGTTGGAAAGAGTTAAAGACGCCATTGGTGCTACCAAAGCTGCTGTCGAAGAAGGTATTCTTCCCGGTGGTGGTGTTGCCCTGCTTCGTGCTTCTTTGTCTTTAGATAAAGTAAAGACTAATAACGAAGAAGAATCAGTTGGTATTTCCATCCTAAAGTACGCCCTTGAACAACCGGTTCGTATGTTGGCTCAAAATTGTGGTGAAGATGCCGGTTATATTTTCAATAAAATCAAGGATGCTTTGGTTGCCGATCCTAAATCAGATCTTGGCTACAACGCCGCTACCGGCGAAATGGTCAGTATGATTAAGTCGGGGATTCTTGATCCGGCCAAAGTCACCAAGTCTGCATTGATCAACGCTGTCTCGGTCGGCACTATGATTTTAACTACTGATGTCTTAATTACCGATATACCCGAGAAAAAATCACCGGCAATGCCTGGCGGCGGTATGGGTGGTATGGACGGTATGATGTAAAAAAGTCTTTTAAAAAAATCCCTTCCCATTATTTTGGGAGGGGATTTTTAGTTGTTTTTCCAAAGATCTTCTATAGTGTTTACAATTTTTTGATTGTCAAATCTTTTCAGTAATTCTTTTTTCCAATTATTTTGGTTGATATCTATCATCGGTTCAATTCCCCGGCCTTCAATTGCCAAACCATCGTCACTGACTGTCAGATGATGCACCAGATATAACGAAAACTTTTCCTGTTCATCAATCTGATTGTCCAACGAAAACACTTTTTCTACCGTTCCCCATCCTTTGGTTTTTGTTCCCATTACTACTCCCACATTATATTTTTTCAATACTGCTGTCATTACTTCCGCCGTCGATTGGGTTTGTTCGTTAACCAAAATCACTACTTTTTTATATCTTACTAAACTATCCAGCCAGCCGGTTACTGTCTTAAAATCTTCTTTATTTCCCTGCTGATAAAATTGATAAGCATAATTATCTTGGCCTATAAAAGGGCCTAAAAAATACGGTAGACTGTCTATTGCTCCGCCGATATTATCTCTTAAATCCAAAATCAACGTATCCAATTCCTCGCCTTTATCGCTCATTTTATTGGCTGCTTCAACGAATTCGTTTAATGTAGTTGGCGAAAATTTAATTATTCGCATATAAAATATTTCCGGATCAATCAATCGATACTCCACTGTCGGTTCCGCTCCGTTGATTTCATACCGTTCTCTGTTTTGACTGTCTTTTAACACTTCATAGGCTTCATTAATTACTTGTTTTTCCGCTGCCGATGTCGCTTCAACGATTTTATTCTCATAGGCTTCTTTCACTTCTTTATCACTCGCTTTGGCGTTAATTCCCAATTGCTCAAATCTATTGACCTCCGGATTAATATTATTTATGGTTTGGCTAAGTGATCCGGTGTTGTCCTGTGAATACAATCTGCTTCTCCCAAAAGGTTCTAAATTTGCCAATACCACATCAACCATTCCTGCCGTCATTGTTGCTTTTTTTGTTTCCTCAACTGATTTCAACACCTCGTGCCACATTGCTGCTACTCCACTTTTGTCGTTGCTTTTCAGTGTCCATTGATCGTTATTGGTAACTTTTTTACTGGCTAACAGAAACAATTTGCTCAGCTGATCGTCGGTTATTTTATCCCAATAGTTTTCCTGGATCTTGGTATAAACCTCGTCCACGAATTTTCCATATTTGTCGTAGTTCTGCTCAACTACTGCTCTCTCGTTTGCCTTATTTTGATTAACGATTGTTCTCCAAGCGACCCCGGCACACATCATCACTCCCAATAACACTATCCATATTTTCGATCTCATTTATAAATGATAATCCATTCTCTCTCCAAAGTAACCTATTTTCTCCCTTTTCGTGGCGGAAGTGGGTTGTTGGCTCCTCTGGCTTCCGGTAAAAAAGCCATTCCCAGTCTGGTAAATTCACTTTTAACAGTAGTAGTTGCTTCCTTAACTATTTTCAAAAAATTTTGGCCGACTCTTTCTTTATTTGTCATAAAGATTAAGTCGGCCAATTTCAAAAAATCATTCTTATTTTACTTTTCTCCAACCGGTTCCAAAGCATTAGCTGGCACCCAACATATTTGAGGTGTTTCGCTTGTATAAGTTGTACTAGTAACTGGGTTCCATGAAATAACATCAGGTACCTCAACTCTCACATAGCCATTTCTTGTAACTCCCATTTCACCTTCTTTGGCAGTTACAGAAGAGTCTTCATGTACGGTTCCAGAGTTAATTTGAGTAGAGCATCCATAGGCGCTTTGTAATCGATTTGGATCCTCATCCATCGGACAG
Source organism: uncultured Gammaproteobacteria bacterium (assembly GCA_964448705.1). Classification (GTDB taxonomy): domain Bacteria; phylum Patescibacteriota; class Microgenomatia; order UBA12405; family UBA12405; genus CAYUZS01. The sequence goes on along the minus strand of CAYUZS010000005.1, from coordinate 29,403 downwards.
CTCAAACAATTGGTGTTTTTACTTGTTTGATAGGTTTCCCCGTCAACAAACTTTTGTCCGACTTTACATCCTGTCAAAGCTGCAGCCATCATACCTGTAGCAACCGCAGTTCTAAAAAATTCTTTTCCTTTCATAGTTTTTGTTTATCTTTAAACTATAACTGCAGATATTATCCCATAATAATTACTATATGTCAAGTAAGGACCAAAATGCCAAAATCGTAACTAAAATATAGCTAAAACACCAAAAATGCTTTAAAATTACGCATCAAAGATACTTTGTCCCGGTAGTAAAGCGGTTATACAGAGGTCTGCAAAACCTTTCAGGCGGGTTCAACTCCCGCCCGGGACTCACCAAAATTCTTTTATTTTCTTATCACTCCTCAAATCCGGCGAGTCTCAATAATATATTATTGTCTCTCCAAAGAAATTGTTCCGTTAACTAATTCATGGATGTTTATCCTTGTATTCACCACTCTATTATCAACAGGTAGCCCTTTTTCGGCATAATAATTCTCTATGACAGTATCTGTTGGTTTAACTATTTCCGGCTTTTTATTTTTATTCTTCACCACTTTTGCTTCTGAATTATTCTTTAATGTTCCTGCTCCGCATCGGGGACAGATATCTCTCGGTGGAAAAATCTTTTCTTCGCAATGTGGGCATTCTTCCCCCACCATTTGATAACGTTGTTTTTTTAATCGCCAATCTCTGGGAGCTTCCATTATTTCTCCTTTTTTAACACTTGTAACGTCCAATATCCCAAGTATCCCAACACTGCAATTTGAATTCCAGTCGCCGCCAAAAACACTTTTCCGGTCACAAACAACAATCGTTGATACTTTACTAAATCCCAAATTACCCGCGACACACTATAAACAATCACCGGTGTTAGGGCAGTAATTGTCAACAGTAAAAACTGTGATTTGTCTCTTTTTTCGTAGATGTCTTTTAGTGTTAAATAAGGTTGATAGCTTAGCAGATATAAATTTCTTCCCAAAAAATACAGTTGTCTAGTGGCGATTAACCCGCCCAATTTCAACAATTTCTTCAGTCTTTTTTTGATCATAATTCCATTTCAGCTGGAATTGTTTTTTTGCTCTCATTAGCTTAGACTCAACTGCCTTAACGCTAAGTTTTGTTATTTGTGCAATTGCCTTAATTTTCCAGCCTTCTATATACTTTAGTCGGAGTAATTTGCCATATCCTTCTTTTAAGTCGCCTAAAGTTGATTCTATTTCTTTAATTAATTCATTTTTTAAAACATCTCTTTCCGGACTCAGTGCCTTATCAGCAATTTCTTCAAAAATCGGACTGGCGGAAAATAGAACGGTTTTGATCTTCTTTTTTCGGTAGTAGTCGATAATTTTGTGTTTAGCTACACTGCAGATAAACGAGAACTCACTGCATTTTCCGTTAAAGTTTGGCAGAGATTTATAGGCTGCAAACAGTATGTCATTAGTTATTTCATCTACCACCCCTTCATCATCAATCCTTTTAGCCACAAATCCTCTCGTCCCCAAATAATATTTTTGATAAAAATTTTGCATGAGTATGGATACTTTATCACACTACTATATTTGTTCTATACTTAATAATATGTTTTTTACCTCGCCTTCATTGTATCCATTTTATGATTTATCTAAAAAACTTCGTCTTGATGTTTTGGATACCGTTTATGAAGCCGGTTTTGGCCATATTGGTGGTAGTTTTTCTTCTATCGATTTATTGATAGCTCTGTATTTTTCCAAAATATTTAATTTTGAACACGATCATTTTGTCCTCTCCGCCGGTCATCTTTGCTTAGCCCATTATGCGGTTTTAGCTCATTTAGGAAAATTCCCCCACGAACTTCTATCCACTTATTCCGGCATTAATTCTCCTCTTCAGGGACATGAATCAATTGATGTCCCCGGAGTCGAATATTCCTCCGGCTCTCTCGGCCAGGGTTTATCTTTCGCCGCCGGTTTGGCCTTAGGGGATAAAGATCATCACACTGTCTGTTTAACTTCGGATGGTGAACATAATGAAGGTCAGATTTGGGAAGCTATCGCTTTTGCCAATAAATATCATCAGGGAAATCTTATTAATATTGTCGACTGTAATGGTCGTCAAATTGATGGTACTACTCAGGAAATTATGCCTCTGGATGAACTAGCGGCCAAATATATTCGTTTTGGGTGGACTGTCACCACCATCAACGGTCACAACTTTTCTGAAATACTAAAAGCTCTCCAAAAAGCCAAAAATTCTTCTATTTATCCTGCTTGTATCATTGCTAAAACTGTTATCGGTAAAGGTGTTTCTTTTATGGAAAACGACTTTCATTACCATGATGTTAAAAACCTATCGGAAACACTTTATCAAAAAGCCAAATATGAACTCCAAAAATAATATTTCTTCTATCCGCCAAGCCTGTGCTGATGCTTTGGTTGCTCTCGCTACAAATAATCCAAAGATTTACGTTGTTAGTGCCGATCTTCGTTCTTCACTTCTTTTGGATAAGTTTGCAGCCAAGTTTCGTTACCGCTTTATTGAATGCGGTGTTGCCGAAAACAATGCCGCTGGTGTTGCTGCCGGTCTGGCCAAATCCGGAAAAACAGTTTTTTTAGCCAGTTATGCCTGTTTTTCTCCTGGTTTAAATTGGAACACTATCAAACAATCCATTTGTTATAACCATCTTAATGTCAAAATTATCGGTTCCCATGCCGGTTTAATGAGCGGGGATCTTGGTGCCACTCACCAAATGTTGGAAGATGTGGCTCTCATGCGTTCCCTTCCCAATATGGAGGTTTTTGCTCCGCTTGATGCCAAAGAAACCGAGAAAGTTATTACCGCTTCTGCCTTCAGTCATTCTCCTTCTTATATCCGATTAGTACGTCCCTCGACTCCGGTTTTTTATGATCGTTCAGTAAATTTTACTATCGGGAAATCAACCGTCATAAAAACGGGTAAGGATGTCACTGTTCTCGGTTATGGTCCGGTGCTTTTTTCTGCTATCTCAGTTAAAAATTATTCCTTGGAAATTATTAATTGTTCCTCCATTAAACCTCTTGATGAGGAAACTATTTTAAAATCCATCAAAAAAACAGGCCGCTGTCTGGTTATCGAGGATCATCAAAAATCAGGTGGGTTGGGGGAGGCGCTTTCTTCACTAATCCTCTCATCAGGAGTGAAGTGTCGTTTTATCCACCAAGCGGTCGATAATCATTTTGGTCATTCTGCCCGGGACTATAATGAGTTATACGATCAGTACGGACTTTCCCAAAAAGAACTGGAAATAAATATTAAAAAAATACTGTGATTACGCTAAAAGAACTAATAACAAACTACAAAAGTACTCATCAAGCTCTACCTTCTTTTAATATTGATTCTTTTGAAATTTATCAGGCTGTCGAGGTAGCCGTCGCTCAAACCGGCAAACCATGTTTGGTTCAATTGTCAGCCAACGAAGATCAATTTATTCAGGCGGAAAGATTGTACTTTTTGGTTAAAAAAGCCAATCTCGACGGTTTACCTATATATCTCAACATGGATCACGGTAAAGATTTAGTCCGCTTAAAAAAATTGGTTGGTTTGGGTTTTGACATGGTACATTTTGACGGTTCTTCTCTCGATTATCAAACTAATCTTTCCCAAGCCGCTAATTTTGTATCCGAAGTCAAGTCTATTAATCCTCATGTTGTGGTTGAAGTTGAATTTAATCATATTAATTTGGTCGAGAAAGGTGTTTCTCCCGACAGTTACACCAATCCTCAACAGGCACTTGAATTTATGACCGGAACTAATGCCGATTTATTGGCTGTATCTATCGGCAATCTTCATGGTGTTAATCTCGATTTGCCGGAAAAAATAGATTTAAATCTCTTTAAAGATATTGTTTCCCTTCTCCCTGATTCTTCTTTTACCCTTCATGGTGGCTCCGGAATAGCTCAGGAAGATATCCGTTCGGCTATTAATCTGGGTATAGTCAAAATTAATATCAATACTGATCTTCGTTTACAATTCAGAAAATCATTGACCTCTTCGCTTTCTCAAAATTCTTCGGAAAAAGTTTATGATTACTTACAGCCCGTTGTTTCTGATATCAAAGAAATTGTAGTTCAAAAGTTATTAGCTTTTTCATCAGATTAATGACTTTAATCATTTGTTTATTCAAAGGACATCATGTTTGATGTTATTTCGGTTGGTGCCGCCACCGTTGATTTTTTTGTGAAATCAGAACAATTGGTTCTGGATCAGAATAAACAATATCTTACTCTCCTCGCTTCCTCCAAAAACGAAATGTCTCAAAGTTTGGTTTCTTCCGGTGGTGGAGCTACCAATAGTGCTGTCTCCTTTTCCCGATTAGGTTTAAAAAGTACCTGTCTTTCCTTACTTGGTAATGATCCGCTTAGTCTTTATGTAATTAATGATTTAAAGGCCGCTAATGTTGACACTGGTTTATTGATTCAAAAAAGTCAGGAACCCACGGATTATTCTGTAATTCTCATTGCTGCCGATGGCAGTCGGAGTATAATCACCAACCGCGGCAATAGCCGCCTGGAATCGGTTCAGATTGATTGGGATAAATTAGCCGCTACAGATTGGTTGTACCTCACATCTCTGGAGGGTAATATGGAGCTTCTGGAAATGTTGATTGGTTTTGCCAACGAACATTCAATTAAAATTTCCCTTAATCCCGGAAACCGTGAACTGGAACAATCCTCCCGTCTTATTCCTTTAATTCCTCATCTTAATTTTTTGTTGCTCAATCGTCTTGAAGCCGAAACTTTAGTTGGCGCCAAAATCGAAGACTCCGGTTTTTGGGAAAAATTATTGTCTTTTGGTTCTCCTCTGACGGCAGTTACCAATGGCCGTGATGGCGCCTATCTTTTAACTCCCACTGACAAATTATTTTCTCCGATCATTAATACAAATCCTATTGATGAAACCGGTGCCGGCGATTCATTTGGTTCGGCTGTGGTTAGCGGATTAATGCATCATTTATCTCCCTCCGATGCCTTGTTTTGGGGTATAAAAAACTCCGCTTCAGTTGTTGGTGCTATGGGGGCAAAAGCTGGTCTGTTAAACTTACAGGAAATTAAATCTTAATCTCTATGCTTCCTAAACCTGAAAAAGTTAAAAAAACCAAGAGTGTTGAACAGTTGGGACTGGAGGAAACAATTTCCGCCGTCGACCGGCTTAAACATAAACGTCGTTGGTTATTTTTAACTCTCATTGCTACTATCGGACTTAGTTTTTTATTTTGGTCCTATCGTGCTATTAGAAATTTAATTGTTAATCCTCCGGTTTTTCCCACTTCAATTTCTTTATCCTCATCAACTCCCTCTCTTTCTTCACAAATCGACTCCCGAATCGGTTCCCTTTTGAGTTCCGTTTCCGGCTGGTCTGTTTCTTTAAGTTCTAATGGGCAACTGGTAAATTGGTCCCAAAATTTAGTTAATATTAACGAGTCAAACAGTGATTCAATAATTTCAAAATTGATGGAATCCAAAGATAAACCAAAAAGCAATATTTCTGAAAAATTACCTCAGGGAGCCACTCTTATTGAATCGTCTCAGTCACCATCCGATTCTACTGTTTATCAGCTTCTCGTTTTAGTTCCCGATCATCAAATTCTTTTTGTCATTACTTCGCCTCAAAATTTTGAAACATCATATCCTTTAATTTCAAATCTGGTCAGTGACCTTTATTGGTTGGCTATTCGGTTTTAGTTGGTGTCGGAATACCGCATCGGACCTCTTTTTCATTACCGTTAACAAAATATTCTTCTCTGCCGCAAACATTGGCTTTATAGACTTCCATTGGTACCGGCCATTTTTCATCAGTTTTTTTCTCCAAAAGAAATTTCATTATTCTGTTCCATATTGGTGTTGCTCCAGATACTCCGGACGCTACCCAGCTCATCGGTGAATTATCGTTGTTTCCCACCCACGCCGCCACCAGATAACTCGGCGTCCAGCCGATACACCAGTTATCTTTTAAATCATTTGTTGTCCCGGTTTTAACCGCTACAGTTTTTCCCTCAATTTTTAATTTTGAGTTGCTGCCGAATATTGGACTTCTGGCTTGATTGTCACTTAAAACATCATTTATTAAAAAAGTATATTTAGGATCAATTATTTTTTGACTCTCAGTTTTGGCCTGATATATTGTTTCTCCCAGGTAATTTTTAATTTCCAAAATTGGTTTCGGTTCAACATTGTTTCCCATCGTGGCAAAAGTTCCGTAAGCTCTGGCCATTTCAGTCATTTTCACTTCACCGCTTCCCAGAGCCAAAGCCAGCCCGAATCTGCTTCTGTCGTTCCAGGTAGTAATCCCCATTTTCTCGCCCAAATCTATCATTTCTCCTACCCCATCCTGAGCTAAAATTTTAACCGAAGGTATGTTTAAAGAAGAAGCCAGCGCCGTCCTCAATGTCACTTGCCCCATGTATTTGCCGTTATAATTTTTTGGAGAGTATGGTTTTTGGCCGTTAATTTGATAGGTTATTGGTTCGTCGCTGACCGTAGATGCCAGTGACCACCCTTTTGTTAATGCCAATAAATAATTAATCGGTTTTATAGAAGAGCCGGGCTGTCTTAACGCCTCAGTGACATTGTATTTTCCGTCAATATCATCTGCATAATAATCTTTAGATCCTATCATCGCTAAAATTTCGCCGCTTTTTGGATCGGTAATTATTACTGCTCCGTTGGTGATATGCATTTTGTTAACCGCCTTCACCTCTTCTTCAACAATTTTTTCTACATCCTTTTGGATGTTCAAATCCAGACTGGTGGTCACCAGCAATCCTCTTCTCTCTACATTTTGGTATCCGAATTTTTTCTTTAGATAATCTTTTACATAAAATACAAAATGTGGTGCCTCAATTGTTTTCTTTTCATCACTGATTTTAATTTTTTCTGATATCACTTTATTAGCCGTTTCCTGGTCTATGAAACCTGCTGATACCATTTCTTCTATTACATGTTTTTGCCTTATATACCCAAGTTCCGGATTAGTACCAAAAGGGGAATATGATGTTGGCGCTGCCGGTAGACCGGCCAGATATGTTGCTTCTGCCATATCAATATTCCAAACATCTTTGCCAAAATACTTTTGCGATGCCTCTTCCACTCCGTACACTTCACCTCCGTATGGTACTTGATTGAAATACCTTTCTAATATTTCTTCTTTGCTTAATTTATTTTCTACCAGTACTGTCAGTACCATTTCCTTTAATTTTCTTTTGAATGTTTTTTCATTGGAGAAAAATACATTTTTTACCAGTTGTTGAGTAATTGTCGATCCGCCCCGTAAATTTTGATCCGTTTCTTTTTTAAAAAAGTTGTAATAAATGGCTTTAATCATTCCTTTTACCGACAATCCGTGGTGGTTGTAATACTCTTTGTCTTCAATCGCAATTGTTGCTAAAACTAGAGTTTGTGGAATTCTGTTGTATGCCACCCAGCTTCTATTTTCATCATCATAAAATTTGTATAGAACTTTTCCGTTTCGGTCCAATATTTTTGTTGAAAGTTTAGGTGGGTTATAAATTTCGTTTACGTTTGGTAAATCGACGATTATGACTTGGTAAAACCATATTACCCCGCCGGTCACCATTACCAACATTATTGTTGGTATCAGCCATTTTCTTTTTATTACTAACTTGGATCTTTTTTCTCGTTTTACTGGTTTTATCCGTAATCTAAAAGTCAACCCTCTCTTAATCAGTTGCCATATTATTTTAAATAATCTGTATATCGGTTTACCGATAAAGATTAGTATTCTTTGAATTATTGTCCCTGCTGACATCTTTAATTAGTTAATCGTCGTCACCGGTGTACCTCCTTCACCATTATTAACCGGTCCGCAATCCAGACAAACCCATTTTCCGGTTATGTCTACTATCGCCTGATGTGATTGCCATTCAACATTTGTCGCTGTACTTCCTTTATCTAAGACAGTATTGGTGTCTTTATTTATAAGTACATTTTGCGTCAGAGACACTTTTTCGTTTGGTGTAAATCCTTGTTTAAAATATTCATAATGCGACTCGCAGCCCTCATCCGGCACCAACTTTCCAGTCAGATTACAGACATTCATCCCAATCACACTTGCCGGCATCACCGGCTTTTTCACTGTTTTATCCTTTAGTATGTTGGTCATTATTTTGCTCCATATCGGGGCAGCACCGGTGGTTCCCGACACCACTCCGCTCATTTTGGAATTATCATTATTGCCCACCCACACTGCGGTTACATAATCCGTTGTGTAGCCGATAGTCCAATTGTCTCTCAGATCATTAGTAGTTCCTGTTTTAACCGACACTTCCGGATGATTTTTAATATTAAGCATCGATCCTCTTCCGAAAACCATGGCTCTGGCTCCGTCGTCGGAAAGAATGTTGCTGATAATAAAACTGGTTTCTCTTGATAAAACTCTTTCACCCGGTTCATATTTATATTCATCCAACACTTGTCCTTTTCTGTCTATTACTTTTAAAAACGGAGTTAATTGTTGTTTAATTCCCATATTTGCAAACACCCCAAAAGCCACATTCATATCCGCCATCATCACTTCTCCACCGCCTAAAGTTAACGATAGTCCGTATGCTGAGGGATCAATGAAAGTGCTGATTCCCATCGCCGATGCCGAGGCTACAAAATCCGCCACTCCGTTCAGTTTTAAAACTTTAACTGCCGGAATATTTAGTGAGCTTGCCAGTGAATTTCTTAAAGTTTGAATTCCATGATATGTATTTCCGTAATTTGTCGGACAATAAGGTGCCTGTCCTTCCACTTTAAAACATGTTGGATTATCGTCAAAAATCGACGCCGCTGTCACTTTCCCTGTCTCGATTCCTACTGCATAATTTAATGGTTTTATCGAAGATCCCGGTTGTCTTAATGCTGTCACCACATTAAATTTTCCCTCAATATCCGTGGCAAAATAATCTTTAGACCCTACCATCGCCAAAATTTCTCCGCTTTTTGGATCAGTTATTAATGCCGCTCCGTTTGTCACATTCATTTTTTTCAACTTCGCGATCTCTGAAGCTATTACTTCCTGTGCATAGTTTTGGATATCCAAGTCTAAAGTAGTTGTAATTTCCAAACCTCCCTCATCAACTTTTTCTAATCCGTATTTTTTAATCAGCAGATCTTTAACATAAAAAACAAAGTGCGGCGCTTTAATAGTATTTCGATTAAAAGAATAATTTAATGGTGCATTCTTTGCTTCTTCCATTTCTTGATTCGAAATGTACCCCAATTCGTTCATTCTTTTTAACACCAATTCTTGTCTGGCTTTTGCTGCTTCCGGGTGCGAGAAAGGGGAATATAGTGTTGGTGATGCCGGTAAACCTGCAATTAATGCCGATTCTGCAAGATTTAATTCACCTACTTTTTTGTTAAAAATTCCCTCCGCTGCTGTCTCTACTCCCCAAATGTTTCCGCCGTAAGGAGTTTGATTGAAATACATTTCTAATATCTGGTCTTTGCTGTAGATCGATTCTGTGGCCACTGTTAACACTGCTTCCTTAATTTTCCTTGTCCAGGTTCTCTCGGGTGTAAGTAACCCGTTTTTAACCAATTGCTGTGTTAGGGTTGATCCTCCTTGTAGTCTTTTTTCAATCATCGTTCTCCATAAGCCTCTTAAAATTCCCCTAAAATCAAACCCACCGTGTCTATAGAAATTGGCATCTTCAATTGCTAAAGTCGCTTTAATCATTGTCTCCGGAATCTGGTTCAGTTGAACAGAAGTTCGTCTTTTATCCGAATACATTTCATAAATTAGTTTTCCATTTCTGTCCAAAATTTTTGAAGATTCTTCGTAATTACCTTCGGAAAGTATTTTTGGACTGGGAATATCTCTCAAAAAATAAAGTATTCCGCCGACTCCGATAACCATCAACGCCAAAATCAAAATCCACAACCACTTTTTTCTAAAAATCCCAAGCATAACGTTTTTCTTCTTGTTTTTTGTTCCAGTCATCAATTCTCTTAATTAATTTGGGATATTTATCAGTATTTATACTTTGGAAAGAATTTTCCATTTTTTCCAAAGTTGTTTTATAAGCATAACCCGCCCAAAATATTTGATAATGTAACTGTTTAGTTTGGGCGTCCACACTTTGTGTTTCGTATATTAGCTTATCCGCATATTCTAATTTATCCATAGCTTCATTACCAGCCTCAATTGCCCGGTCATATTTTCCTTCGTTTCTTAACTCGATACAATCAGACATATTTTTATCCGCTTGAACAACAGCCAAGTTCACTTTTGTTAGTCCCTTAGAAAAAGATAACCACAAAAGATCTCTTAACTTTTTCATTCCATACCAGGCATCATCCGGTTTAATTTTTGACTTCGGATATTTGTATGTTCCCGGAGAAGTTTCTCCGTTGCTGAAAACCGCCGTAAAATCGACTATATTGCTACTTGGTATCTCTTTATTTTCGTCGCTGGCCCAAATTTCCCATCCCGCTCTGGCGACGGATACGGTCAATATCATCACTCCCAGCATTAATACCGCTACTTTAGAGAGTATCCCTAAAAACAATTTCTTATTTGGGGAAAAAGGCATAATACCATTGTATCACTTATTTTTTGGATGAAAAAATGCCGTTTTTATGTTTACCAGCTCTTTTTTAATTTTTTTCTTCATATACCAATATTGAACTTTAAATAAAACTAGGTTAATAAATCGCTTAATTAAATTACTATTCTCTACCACTCTTTTTGAATATTTGTCTTTCCCGGCTAACTGTTGGTAGCCGTTGGCTACATATTTTTTTGCCCAATTATTTTCTTGGATGAATTTTTCATAAGTCTGGTTCTTGTTCATTACCGGCTTCATCAGAATCAGATCCATCGCGTTCTTTAAATTTTGTTTATTTTTGGGTATTTCCAAATTATCTTCTTCCATCCACAAGTTGAAGCAAAATTCATCTTCTTTTTGTTCAATATTATATTTTCGGTGGGGGATTTGGTTTGCCCAAACCCAGATTCTTAACCTTAATCGGCATCTCCATAAACTGTCTTTCTTGGTTATTACCATTAAATCTATGTCATCATCTTTTTTTGGATAACCGGCCGCTACTGATCCGGTTACTCCGATCATTTGAATTTCATTAAAAGATTTAGCAATTTTTACTGCTAGATGTTTGGCCTTTTCAATTTTTGCTTGATTACTGATTTTAGAGTTTCCTTCAATTTTAGGTATCTCCTCAAAAAGAACTATTTTTGGGCTGATTAATCTCTTATATATTTCTTTACGGGAATATCTCGTTCCATACTTCAGGCCGTAAGCAATTGTCTCTTTTACTGCCTTTGATATAAAACTTGTCATATTTTCATTGTACCCTGATATAATAAATCGTCCTACTTATGAATAAAAACACAAAATTTTATCGGGTTTTAGAAATGATTCCCGGTCTTTTCGCCTGGATTACTATTACTTTTCCCATTTGGGGCGCTTTTTTGTTTCCGAAAATTGTTGCCTACTTTGTCATCGCCTTTTTGATTTACTGGCTTTATCAATCCTTCAAGTCGGCAATTTTTGCCATTATCGGCTATTTTAAGATTTCTTCTTCCGTGGCTACCAACTGGTTGGAGTTGTTCAAAGATAATTTTCGTGCCCAATGGCTTCGTTATGCCGACATTAGTCACGTCATCATCATTTCTTCATACAAAGAACCTGTTGAAGTTATTGATATGGCCGTTGGCAGTTTAGCCTCACAAAAAGATATTGATGTTCGTAAATTAATTGTCATTATCGCCCAGGAAGAAAGAGCTGGTGCTGAGAACAATTCCCGGACTGAAAATTATTTTTCCAAAAAATACGGCAAAACTTTCGGAAAACTAATCTTTACAGAACATCCTGCCGGAATTGCCGGAGAAACTGTTGGTAAACATAGTAACGAAGGCTGGGCGGCTAAGTATTTCAAAAAAAATTACCTTGATACCGGTAAATATTCAATCGAAAATTTAACCTTAACCAGTTGTGATGTTGATACAATTTTTAATCCTAAATATTTTTCCGCCCTTACCTATCAGTTTGCTTCAAATCCCAATCGCTATTATCGTTTTTGGCAGTCTCCGATTTTTTGGCATCATAATATAAATAGTGTTCCTGCTCCGATCAGAATCACCGGTACCATGGGTAATGTTATTCATATTGCCAACATTCAGGAGCCGGATGGCTTGTTTTTTAATTATTCCTGCTATTCTTCTTCGTACAAATTAATTGATTCCGCTGGTTATTGGGATGTTGATATGATTCCTGAAGACTGGCATATTTTTCTCCAAACCTTTTTCAGCAGCGGCGGCCGTTCATCGGTTGAACCGATTTTTCTGCCAACTATAGTTGACGCTCCCAGTGGGAAAAACTATTTTGACGCTCTAAAAAACCGTTATAATCAGTGCGTTCGTCATGCTTGGGGTGCCATCGATATTCCTTATGCCATCAGTCAATCTCTTAAACATCCCGAGATTCCCTTAATCACCAGGATTCTTAGGGTTTTTAAATTAATCGAGACTCATTTTATTTGGTCTTCCAATTGGTTCATTCTTACTCTTGGTACTTCTCTGCCGGTGATTCTCAACCCCGGTTTCTTTCAAACTTCCATTGGTTTCAATTTGCCGCGTGTTTCAAATATTATTTTAACGATTTGTTTAATTCCTCTTTTCTCCTTGATTGTTTTGGATTGGAAACTCCGTCCCAAATATCAAAAAACCGGTTTTTGGAATGTTGTTAAAAATATTCTTCAATGGCCGTTGATGCCTCTGGCTACTCTCACCATGTCCGTCCTCCCGGGTTTACATTCTCATACCAGACTTCTTTTTGGTCAGCGTTTAGAATATAAAACCACCCAAAAAAAAGCTGTCTGATATAGAATTAATTAATGCTCATCAAATTCTTAAAAAAGCATCGTTTGTTGATAATTTTTTCTTTAGTTTTTATTTTCCTTCGTTTACCTTCTCTTTTTGAACCTGATTGGTATGGTGATGAGGGGATTTATCTTGCTCTTGGGGAAGCTGTTCGCCAAGGTTCAGTTCTTTATAGCCAAATTCACGACAACAAACCGCCTACTTTATATTTTTTGGCTGCCTTTGCTCAAACTGTTTTTGGTTTTCGTCTTCTTCTGACTCTTTGGATGATTCCCACTATTTATGCCTTTTATCGGCTTTCTAAAAAATTTTTCTCATCAAAACTGTCTCTAATTTCTACTTTTTTATTCCTTGTCCTTACTTCTATTCCTCTTTTTGAAGGCAACATTGCCAACGCTGAAGTATTCATGCTTTTACCCACTATATTGGGTGTTTATCTTGTCCTTTTCTCCCCGTCACCTTTTAGGTTTTTACTTTCCGGTTTATTGCTTGGATTTGCTTTCACTATTAAAGTTCCTGTCGTTGTCGAGTTCGCTTTTCTCTGTTTATGGATATTCATCGCTGGTCTCAAAAAAATCCCTCAAACAATAGGTAATTTATTTGTCTTTGTTTTTAGTTTCTTTCTGCCGATAGCTGTTTATTCGCTTTATTATTTTTCCAAAGGTGCCTTTAATGATTTCATTTTTGCTTCCTTATTGCAGAATTTTGGTTATCTTTCATCGTGGGCCACCGGCACTCATTCCGGTTCAGCGACCAGCGGCGGACTGGTCGTCAGAGCTCTGATTTTGTTTGGATTTTGGTTAATTATCTGTTTATTAATTTTCAAAAAAAAGATTTCCTGGTCTGTAGCCTCCCTTTCTCTTTGGTTTTCTGCCGCCCTTTTTGGCGCCCTCCTTTCCACCCGTCCGTATCCCCATTATCTAATTCAGATTCTTCCTCCCTTAGTTATTCTCTTAGTCTCACTTTTTGATTCTAAGGTTCTGGTCTTTGCCAAATTAATCTTTTTTTCGTTGTTTGTTTTTTTTGGTTATGTTTTCTTTCACTATCATTTTTATGTCTACCCGGTATTTTCCTATTATCGAAATTTTTATAGCCATCTCGGCTCTCTGAATTCTTTGTCTTATCGAAATTATTTTGGCGGTGCTGTTGACGAAACTTATCAGATCTCCTCTTATCTCAAGTCTTCTCTTCCCGCCTCGGAAAAACTATTTGTTTGGGGTGACTCGCCGTTTATTTACGTTTTAACCAACCATCTTCCTGTTGGTCGCTTTACTGTCGCCTATCATATCGTTGATTTTAATCAGTACCAGACTATTTACGATCAACTTAAAATTGATTTTCCCAAGATAATTGTCTATTATCACCAAAACAGCCGTCCTTATCCTCAACTGGATGATTTTATTAACCGTTATTATTCACCTGTTAAGGTTTATGGCTCTGCCGTTATTTTTCAAAGCCATAATTAATAACTTATGTCGATAATTCATACTTTTTCCAAATCTATTTCTCGCATCGGCTTGTTCTGGCAGGAAAAAGTTAATGGTCAGCTTTTTCGCTGGAATATTTTTCTCATCCTTTTTCAATTCGCTCTTTTGTTTATCAAATTTAATAGTCTGCCTCCTCAGATTCCTTTATATTACTCACAGCCTTGGGGAGAAACACGATTGGCCCCGGTTTCGTCGATTTTTCTTCTACCTCTTTTTTCCATTTTAGTTGCTTTTTTAAACAATCTTTTGGCTATCTTTTTTCTCAAATCGCAGCAGTTGCTATCCAGGTTGCTGATAGTTTTTTCTTTGCTTTTTTCTTTCTTAATTACCTTTACTCTTTTTCAAATAACGAATCTAATTTCCTAGATGATTTTTAATTTTCTTATAAGCATTCTAATTTCCGCTTTAGTATCTTATTTTTTAACCCCCTTTGTTAGGAATTTTTTTATTTCCCGTCATTGGGTGGAAGATCCCCGTCTTAAACAGCAAAAAACTCAAAATGCCACTGCTCTTTATGCTGTTCCCCGTGGTGGTGGTATTCCAATTTTTATTGCTATATTAATCACATCATTAGTGTTTTTGCCTCTAGATCAGCATCTTTTAGGTATTCTTCTGGCTGCCCTTTTTACTCTTGTGATCGGAGTTTGGGATGATATTAAGGATATTAGTCCGATTTTAAGATTAATCACCAATTTATTGGCCGCTTTAATTGTTGTTGCCTCCGGAATCGGAATTGCCTATATCTCCAATCCCTTTGGTGGAATTATTGATCTTTCTTTTATCAAAATAAATTTTGATTTATTTGGCCCGCACAGTATTTGGGTGCTTTCTGATATTTTGGCTGTTTTCTGGATAATCTGGTGTATGAATATCACCGGTTGGGCTGGGGGAATAGAAGGGCAGCTGCCCGGTTTTGTCTCTATTGCCGCTGTCTTTATCGGTATTCTTGGGTTGCGCTATTCACAGGACGTTACCCAGTGGCCGGTTATTGTTCTTGCTGGTGCGGTTGCCGGTGCTTATCTTGGATTTTTACCTTTCAACTTTTTTCCTCAGAGCATTATGACCGGTTACAGCGGCAAAAGTTTGGCTGGTTTCCTCTTGGCTGTTCTTTCCATTCTTTCCGGTGCCAAACTTGCTACTCTCATTTTCCTTCTTGGAATTCCTATGATCGATGCTATTTTTGTTCTTCTTCGCCGCATTTTTAATCATCGTTCACTGTTTAAATCCGACGGTCAGCATTTTCATCACCAACTTATAAAAATTGGCTGGAGTCGTCCTAAAATAGCTGTTTTTTATTGGATTATTAGTTTCGTTTTAGGGATTCTTTCCTTGTTTTTGAACAGTCAGCAAAAATTCTATGTATTTGTCGGACTATTGATATTGTTCTTTGGCTTTTTGCTTAAGGTTTCTCGGCGTATTTAGCCGAAATCCATCCCGATTTTCCGTTTCCTAAATCAATTTTGTACCAACCGTTATTTTCTTCAATAAATTTGTATTTTTCTCCGGGATTTATTTTTGCTATGGCTGCACCGGAACTATTCGCATTTTCTCTCACATTCAGCCATCCGGTTTCCGTTTCTTTAATAGTCACCATTACTGCTGTTTCTCCGCTTGGTGTACTTATCTCTGCTGCTTCAGTACTTGGTTCAATTATATTTATCGCTTCTTTCGCCAGTTCGGCTTCCATTACTAATTGATATCCATTTACAAATTTGACATAGGAATTAATGCCCTTATATCCGGGAAAAGATGCTGCTAATTTTTTATCACCATCGCCGATGTTTTCAATTCTTAATGGTGAATAGCCTTTTATTTCATCATCAATGTATACTGCTGCCCGGTCAGGTCGGGAACTAACCATTAACCCTGATTTTTTATTGTCTCCGGTTGATTCAAAATATAGAATATAGCCTCCGCTTTCTTCTTCTGTCTCTCCGAATTCTCTATTCACCACAGTATTGGCGCCGTTTTCCAAATGAATTTTTTTTGTCCATTCCTGATTGGCGGTTACCAGTTTAACTTCTGTTTCTCCTGGAGTTAGAGAATTATTTTTATATGGAGTCATTCCGGCTTCTTTTCCGTCCAGATAAACTTTAGCCGTCGGATAACTCATAATTTCAATTCCGGATTTTTTTATGGAAAAATTACAGCCGCTCAAAAAAATTGATGCTATTATCAATCCTAGTATTTTTCGCTTCATACTCTCTCAAGTATACTAAATCATGAAAACATTCTTGGCTTTGATTTTATCATTCTTTTCTTTAAATGCTCCCGTAAATCCGCCGTCTGTTGCTACTTTGGGCTTTATGGGTGATCTTGGCTTGGGCAGATATATTACTACTGTCGCCAGAAACAAAAATGATTTTTCTTGGAGTTTTCAAAAAATCGATCCTTGGTTAAAGGAAAATGATTTGAATGTTGCCAATTTGGAATCTCCGATTATCAAGGATTGCCCGCCGGGTGTTGATGGCACTTTTATTTTTTGTGGAGACACTAAATTTATCCCTTACCTCCAGCATTATAAGTTTGTCTTTAATCTGAACAACAACCATATTCTTAACTATGGTCAGGACGGCTTGGCTCAAACCCGGAATTTTCTTCCCGATTCTGTTTACTTCGATAATTTTTTAATTAAAGAGATAAATGGCCTTAAATTCGGGTTTTTAGGTTATGATTTTGTTACCTATCCCCACCTCGACTCTTCCCAAATAATTTCTCGGATAAAATCCGTTCGTCCGCAGGTCGACTATCTGATTGTTTCCCTTCATTGGGGTAACGAGTATCTTCTTAAACCCGACACTCGGCAGGTTGAATTAGCTCATCAATTGGTCGATGCCGGTGTTGATGTTATTCATGGCCATCATTCCCATGTTTTTCAGCCGCCGGAAATTTACCATGGTAAATACATTTTCTATTCTCTTGGTAATTTTATTTTTGATCAACCCTGGTCAGTTGCCACTTCCCATTCACAAATCGTCCGGTTGACCTTTACCAAAGATTCAATCAAAGATTATCAATTATTTCCCATTGAAATTAAATTTGCTTCCCAGCCTCTTCTATCGCCATAACTGCTTGTAGTGGTGTCTCTACTGTTGTTACTACTCTTTTTTCAATCGTTTCAAACTCCATCTCTTTTTTTATTGTCTCCACCACTTCTTTCCACTCTTTTCCCACAAAAATCAGTGGTTCATGGTCTCCGTATTCAAACTTTGCCAGCTCCCAAACCATTCCCACTTCCGCCAATGTTCCGGTTCCACCTTTAAATATAATATAAGCGTCGGCAACTTCTATTAGTTTATTGGTTCTTTCGGTTATATCTTCTGTTACATATTTTCTGTCGGCCAATTTTACATTTGTTTCATCTGTACCTTCATAATTACCAGGCTCTTTTTCTTTTTTAATAATTACTATTTCTATCTCTCCTTTCGCTTTTTTAGCACCCAAAGTCGCTGCCAGCATAATTCCCGGACCGCCGCCGTTTACGATAATATATCCTTTTTTCGCCAACAATTCTGCTGTTTCCACTGCTGCTAAAAAATGTTCATCTTTCTCCGTTGCTTCGGCATCTCCAAAAAAAGCAATTCTTTTTATTGTTTTATTAGTCGTTTCCATTAAGTTTAAAATAATTACTTCCCGAGTATACAATGTCTACTTCCGCTTTTTCCAGTAAACTCATATTTTCAACATCCACTCCGCCGTCAATACCAATTGTCTTGCCAAATTTTTTCGCCAATTTTATTTTTTCAAAAATATCCATATTTAATCGTTCCTTTTCAAAACCAGACTTCCTTCCCATTATTAATATTTCGTCAGTTTCTTCTGGAATATCATCTATGATTGTCTCTGTATCGAAAGCCAAGCCCGCTTCCAATCCTTCGTTTTTTATTTTAAACACAAACTCTTCTCTATCACTCATCATTTCCACCTGACCGATTATTCTGTTTGCTCCGATCGCTATACATTTTTCTATCCAATTTATCGGTTCTTTCACCATTAAATGAATGTCCCACAACAATTTATTTGTTTCAAAACTTAGTCGGTTTAATAATTCCAGATTAAATGTTCTTCCCGAAGTAAAACTATTATCGGTTACATCAATTTGAATCCATTTTGATCTATCTTTTAATTTTCTGATTCTTTCTTCCGCTTCTGTGAAGTTTTTTTCCAATACTGTAGGGATAATAATCATCAATATTACAATTTTTGACCGATAAAAATAGCCATTTCTACCAATCGGCAGCTATAGCCGTATTCATTATCGTACCATGCTCCGATCGAAACCATATCGTCTGATATCACTTTTGTCATTCTGGAATCAATAATTGCCGAGGCATTACTTCCGATAATATCGCTGCTTACCAGCGGTTCATATGATACTTTTAATTTACCCACCAAATTGGCTTTAACACCGGCTTCTTCAAAAATAGAATTAATTTCATCTACTGTCGTCTTTCTCACCAGTTTGAAAGTTAGGTCCGAATAACTGCCGCAAACCACCGGCACCCGGATAGCTGTTCCGGCAAATCTTCCTTTCGCTTCCGGATAAGCCGCAATCACTGCCTCCGCTGCCCCGGTAGATGTCGGTACGATATTAATTGCTGCCGCTCTGGCTCGTCTTGGATCTTTAGAAGTTCCATCAACCAGGTTTTGGTTGGTAGTGTAGGCATGGACTGTCGTCAATGTTCCTTCCTGAAAACCAATTTTTTCATCAATAATTTTTACAATCGGCGCCACACAATTCGTTGTACAGGAACCATTGGAAATTATTTTTTCACCTTTATATCTTTCCTCATTTACACCCAGAATAAATACAGGAATTTTTGGATCTTTCGCTGGTGCCGAAATAATTACTTTTTTAGCACCTCCTTTTAAATGCTCTCCTGCTTTCATATCGGTAAATGCACCGGTGCACTCCAAAACCACATCCACTCCGTAATTTTTCCAGGGGATTTTTGCCGGATCAGATTCTCCCAAGAGGGGAATTGATTTATCACCAATATCTAATCTTCCTATTTCACCGCCTTTTTGCGGTCCGGACCAACCGATCTTAACCGGTAGTCTGCCGTAAACGGAATCATATTTAAACTGCATTGCACATGTCTCTGCATCCCAGGCTCCTTTGGTGTTAATCGCTGCTACTTCCACCTCATATTTCTCTAAAAAGATTGCTCTTAAAACCACTGTGCCTATTCTTCCAAATCCGTTAATTCCGATTCGTAATATTTTTTCCTGTTTCATACTTTAATAATAGACCAAAATCTTTGGAATCTAAAGCTCTACCCTCTATAGTACTAAAGCTCTAAAGTTCTAAAGTTCTAATTTTCCCATGCCGGCAGTGTGCCTTTTGCTAAAAAATCCAACATCACCCCGCCTCCGGAACAAATGAAATCGATTTTATCTCTTAGACCTAAATTAATTATCGATGCTCCGGTATCTCCTCCGGCAATTACTTTATAAGCATTGGTTTCGGCTATTGCTCTGGCTATATTCTCTGTTCCTGCCCGGCAATTATTGTTTTCAAATAAACCCATTGCACCGGCCCAAACAATTGTTTTTGAAGTATTTATTACTTCAATAAATTTCTTCATATCTGATTCACTAAGATCTAGTCCGTCTTCCCTTAACTCAGCCAGAACAATCTTTTCCTTGTTAAATATTGTCGCTTCGGATTCTTTATATAGGCGGGGTAATTTTCCTCCGATTAAAATATGATCTGCAATTTTTGTTAACTCTTCCATGTATTTCAATTTATCCTCTTTAGCCCCTCCCAAAACTATCGTTAATGGTTTCTCCGGATTATTAATAATTCTAAAAATCTTCTCCGCTTCTTCTTTAAAACTTAATCCATAAAATCCGGGTAGTTCCTTATAAAGCATTATTGATCGGTGTCTTCTGTGGGCTACTGCAAATGCATCATTGACATATGCCTGACAGATTTCCACTATCCCTTTTAAGAATTGTGGGTTATTTTCTTCTTCGCCTTTCCAAAATCTCAGATTCTCCAGAAACACAATTTGATTTTTCGCCAGCCCTAAATCTATTTTTTCACTGTCTTCGACATTTTCTATAAACACACTTTCAATCATTCCTTCCCCGTTCGGTTCCAGCATTGTCATTAATTCTAAATACACCGGACGTAAGCTTAAATCTTCATCATATCCTTCAGGTTTGTCTGTTGTTGTTTCTCCATAATTTGGTCTGCCTCTGTGGCCGATGATGGCAATTTTACATTCTTTTGCCAATAAACCCTTTATTGTTGGTATTGATTTCTCCAGTCGTGACCTGTCGGTTATTTGGCCGTTTTCCATTGGTACATCCAAATCCATTCTCAAAATTACACGTGTTTTAGGTAATATTTCGTTAATTGTTCTTAAGTTCATAATCCTTTATCTTATTAATTCTTCTTACAAATCTCTCTTCGGAGGAAAACATTGTTGCCAAAAAAACTGCCACCACTCTTAAATTCAGATCAACGCTAATCGCATCCGCCGAAATACACAGTACGTTAATATCATCATCATTTCTGGCAGATTTTGTTTGTTTTTCCGAAGTACAAAGTCCGGCTCTTATCCCTTTGACTTTATTAGCGGCAATACTTGCTCCCGCTCCCGATCCGCATATCAAAATCCCTCTTCCGTTTTCATTTACCACCGTTTCCGCCAGCTTAATTGAAATATCGGGATAGTCATCATCTTTATTGTATTCGTCAGCCCCCAAATCTCTATACTCGTATTGCTGTGACTCCAGCCACTTTTTAATTTCTTCTTTTAATCTGAAACCGCGGTGATCCGCTCCAATGAAAATCATCTTTTATATAATATATTACCATCTATGGCAAAAATCTTTATTTCTGACCGTTATTTTTCCTATTCTGTCAATCACAAATCGGTTAAGAATCTTAGCTTGCGCCTTAATTCCCGAAATTCGTTCATTATTAATTGTCCATACTTTACACCACAAATAATAATTAATAGTTTTATTAAAAAAAATGCTGATTGGATAATAAAAAATTCAGCTAAGTTTCGTCGTTCTTTAAAATTCAGCCAACTTAATTCACTTTCTATTTTGGGTTTTGATTTTTTATTGATCTTTAACCAGTCACTGCAGGATTCAGTCGTTATCTATGAATCTGATCGAAAAATTTATATTAATTCCACATCCTTAACTTCCTCTCATCTAAAAAAACTTCTTGATACCAAACTTCGATCCTTTGCTCTTAAATTAATTAAGAATAAGTTGTCGGAACTATCGGTAAAATATGGATTTAAATACGGCCGGGTTTCTGTTCGGAATCAAAAAAGTCGTTTTGGTTCCTGTTCTTCCCGGGGTAATTTGAATTTTAATTGGCAGATAATTCTTTTTCCAAATGACAAATTTGAACATATTCTTCTTCACGAATTGAATCATTTGGCTATCAAAGATCATTCTTCTAAGTTTTGGCAGCAGCTTTCAGTTTACGATCCTCAGGCAAAGGCAAACAATTTGTGGTTAAAAAAACTTGGCAGCAAAAGCCTGATCTTTTCATAAGATACGCATAGTTTTGGAAAATGTAATTGACATTACCAATTTTTCCATATACTCTAATTTAGAGTCTGTTCAAAAATCGAATGTCAAATTTACCAAGCGCCAAGGGCTCAGTGTTCAAAATAATTATTTTAATTATTTTAGTGGTTTTGCTGCCAGTTCTTGTTTATGGTTTCCAACAGGGTTCCTTTAAATGGTTAAGCGGTGCTTCTTCCGGAGATACCTGGTATGTTGCTGTTAATGGATCATCCGGCGGTAATGGTTCTATTAATAGTCCTTGGGACTATCAGTCAGTTTTAGGTGGATCCAAGTCTGCCTCAATTGGTCCGGGTGATACTGTTTATTTTCGTGGCGGCAAATATGGTACCGGTGGTGATGCCAATCATGTTATTAAAATTAATATTGGTGGTTCCGAAAATAACTATCTTACCCTTGCCTCTTATCCCGGCGAACAGGCCCAGATAAATGGTGGTTTTTGGATTGAGACCAGTCCAGGTTGGTTAATAATCCGGGACTTTGAAATTTTCAATGATAATGTGCCCCGTTATTTTTCTGATGGTGGATCTCACCCCACTGGGTTTCCTGGTAACGGTATTACTACTCTTGTTCCCCATGTTAAAGTCATCAACAATTTTGTTCACGACAACGGTAATGGTATTAATGCCGATACTGCCGCTACTTATTTTGAAGCTTATGGAAATTTAGTTCAGAATAATGGTTGGGTTGGTCCTTCGGATGATCGGGCTCACGGCCATGGTATTTATACTCAAAACGGGACAGATTATGAAAAAGTTTTTAAAAATAACGTTATTATGCCGGGTATCGATGATACCGGTTTCCATCTTTATGGTGAAGAAGCATATATCAACAATATTACCTTGGAAAATAATATTCACTATACCAAGAGATGGTTAATGACCACCTCGTATCTCAGTTCCAATATCAGAATGAACAATAATTATCTTTGGAACAGTTACATCATGGCTGGTGGCGTTTCCGCCACAGGTAACGGTCTTCAGATTACTAATAATTATTCCGGCGGTAAAAGCGGGCAGGAACCGCTCCAAATTGTTTATCTTAAGGCAAATATCAATAAATTTAATATCTCTAATAACGTTTTTTGCTATCAGAATCCTTCCGACTATTTAATTTTTATGTACAACTCCACCTATCAAAGTGACTCGAATCATATTTTTAATAACAATAGTGTTTGCCAGGCTGATGGAGCCAATATAAATAGTAGCCGTGTCTCTAATTCAGTCTTAAAAAGTTCTTATGGTTTCAATCAAAGCCAGCCTTCAACTAATCCCTCTTCGTCAAACAAAATTGTTGTTATTCCCAATGATTACGAAACCAAGAGGGGGCAAATTGCTGTATACAATTGGCAGAACTTAAATTCAGTTTCGGTCGATATTTCCAGTCTCGGTTATCAACAGGGAGACACCTACGAAATTCACAACGCCGAAAATTATTTTGGAGACACTCCCATTCGCGGCACTTATACCGGTTCTCCTGTTGTCATCGATATGTCTGCCTCCAGATGGACCATCGCTCAGCCTCTTAATTGGCAAGGGGATCGTTCCGGTTATTCTGTTCGTTATAATCCTGGTAGTTCATATCCCTCTTTTGGTGCTTTTATTATTCGTTCCCAAAACTCCAATCCTGTCTTACCCATCGCCACTTCCGCTCCTCGTTCAACTTCCACTCCAACAAGAACCTTCACCCCCACTCGAACTCCTACTCCTACTCAAACCAGAACTATTTCTCTTACCCCTACTCGTACTCTTACACCTACCCGTACCCCAACTCCTTCCCAAACTAGGTCAATTTCTCTAACTCCCACCCGCACTCTAACCCCAACCCGTACCCCAACTCCTTCCCAAACTAGGTCAAT
The DNA here is from genome assembly GCA_964448705.1 of uncultured Gammaproteobacteria bacterium. Taxonomy (GTDB): domain Bacteria; phylum Patescibacteriota; class Microgenomatia; order UBA12405; family UBA12405; genus CAYUZS01. The sequence goes on along the minus strand of CAYUZS010000005.1, from coordinate 5,620 downwards.
TTCTCTAACTCCCACCCGCACTCTAACTCCCACTCGCACTCCAACACCCACCCAGATCAGATCTATTTCTCTAACTCCCACCCGCACCCTCACTCCAACACGAACCCCAACTCCCACTCGTATCCCCACGCTGACGTCAACCAATCCTCCTCTCAATAGCGGTGGAATTTTAAAATTCAAAGTTTCTTTTGCTGGTGTCAGTGCTTCCGCCCAATGTGTTCAGAACTGGTTGGTTTCTGTCACGGTTAAGGATTCATTAGGCCATTCACAAACTTTTTACGATGTTTCTTTAAGCGAAGTTGATTCATCTAATAATTTAAAAGTTTTTCAGGGTACCTTAAATCTTCAGAGTTCTTTGTCTTTGAACGATTTGTCAGTTTTTATAAAAGGCCCGAAACATTTACAAACAAAATATGGAGTCACCGGTCAACAGGGTTTCTATCGTTTGGAAAAAGGTCAAATTTCAGTTACCAATAATGGTGCCACCACTCCTCTCAACGACTTCACACTTTATCCTTTGCTTGCTGGTGATGTAAATAATGACAGTCACGTTGATGGTACTGATTTTTCCATGGTCAAAACCGCTTCCACTAGACGAACTGCCGGAGATAATCAAATCACCGATCTTAACGGCAATTGTCAAATGGAATCTCAGGATTTGGCCCTGTTGATGCTAACTCTTCGGGAAAGATTTTCTCAGCTTTATTAGATTTCTATTTCTATTCCTACCGGGCAATGATCTGATCCGTAAATTTCGTTGAGGATGAAAGCCTTTTTCACTTTTGTTTTTAGGCCTTTATCTACAAATACATAATCAATTCTCCAACCCACATTTCTTTCCCGTGCTTTGGTAATTTGATCCCACCATGAATAATTATCTGGTTCTTTATTAAATATTCTGAACGTATCCACCCAGCCATCCTTCTCCAGTTTATCTATCCATTTTCTTTCAACTTCTAAAAATCCGGATGTGTTTTTATTATCTTTTGGTCTGGCCAAATCTATCTCTTCATGAGCCGTATTCACATCGCCTAAAAATATTACTTTTTCTCCATTTTCCCTTAACTTGTTAATATATTTCAGAAAATACTCGTAAAAATCCATTTTATACTGCAGTCTTCCTTTGTCTCTTTTACCGTTGGGAAAATAAACGTTTAGTAAAGTAAATTCATCAAATTTGGTAATTAACACTCTGCCTTCTCCGTCCCAATCATTTTCTCTGTCACCGACAATCACCGTTTTCGGTTCCATTTTAGAATAAGTGGCTACTCCGGAATATCCGGCCTTTTCCGCATCATTCAGAAAAAAATAATAGTCCTTGGGTGCTCCTTGGGGGATTTGATCAATTTTAGCCTTCATTTCCTGAAAACAGTAGATTTCGGCTTTATCTTTTTTCATGAATTCATATAATCCTTTTTTAACTGCCGCTCTGAACCCCGCCACGTTCCAGGAGATTATTCTAACTTTCATAACTTATATTTTATCAACTAAATAAATATAATTACCTTGCACTTAAAGAAGAAAAGTATCTTAAGTCAGGTGGTAAATCAAAAACAACCTTAAAAGCCAAGATTAATAATAGTCTCAATCTTTGATATAATTTGAGCGAAGCAAATCCCGCATCAGCGGGACATAGCCTCCGGCGGTAGCAAAGCGGTTATGCGGCGGTCTGTAAAACCGCTCTAGGTAGGTTCAACTCCTGCCCGCCGGACACTATTAAATCAAGCGATTCATCACCAAACAATCATGTACCCTCATTTTTAAAAACTCATTGAATACGATATTGACTCCATAATCAGACTCGAACCATTTAGTTGGTGACACTTGATTATCAAATTCCATAAGTGCGTTTATATTTATCAGTTTAGCTCCAGTAGGTATATATTTTTCCAAGGTCATCCAGGCTCTTTTTTGAGCATACCAACTGATTACTATTATCATTTTTTCAAACCCAATTTTCTCTTTATCCATTAAATTTAGGCTTTTCCTAGCATTATCAGCAATGGTAATACTGTCTGGTTCTATATTAATTGCTTCTTCTGGTACACCGTTTTCCATTGCCCATTTTTTAAAAGTTATTGCCTCTGGCTCGTATTCAAGATAAATCGGATGACCGCCGCTAATCCAAATCCTTGGAGCCCATTCAGATTTCCACAATTCAACAGTTTTTTGGATTCGTCCCAGATTTTTACCACCAAAAACAAAAATAAAATCACTTTTTCCCAAGGTATCTTCTTGACCTAAATATCCAGTTATCTTTTCAATCAAGGACAAAAAATTTTTATCACCACTTTTTTATTTTATTCAGGGTTAATTGTCCGATTGTTTCCTTGGATTTATTGCTTTTGTCAATTATTTGTTTAATGTCATTTTTGTCTGAAAATGGGTCAATATCAATTGCCAATTCTTTTAACCAACTTTCAGCCAAAGAATAATCAATCAACTTTAATTGTCTTTTTTCCTCAATGATTGGTCTCTTAGCTTCGGTGTCTAATATGGCCATTAATTCCTCATAATCAAACGCCTGTGAAGCATTAGTTCTTTTCGAAACATATCCATTCATATCTAATTATACTTTGTTCTAAAATACTCTGGAAAATAAATTACGTATAATCTAAAGTTAATATTTTCCTTGGGATTAATCGGCTTTTAAATTCTCGTATATCGAAATTAGGTTAGAAAATATCTAATTCTATACTACTCTGATTCTCCGGACACATTATCTCTCCACTTTTCCAAAAACGCACAAAGTTCCGATTGTTAATCAGGCTCCACCTTAGGCACTTCCTCGCCGCTCAGCTTCGCTCTTAATGCCAATCTTCTTTGAGAATTTTCCTCTTCAAGTTGATCTTTTGTTTTTAGTAACTCGTTTCTATATGGTTCCAGTTGTTCATCGTTGGTCATTATTTCTCCGTCTTTAACTACTGCAAGTAATTGTCTGTCTAAGACTAGGTCCCTCTTTATCTTATTATTCGTCAGAACCATAGAGTTGTCAGGAATTTCCAAAAGAGAACTATATTCTACATTTATATATACAATTCCCAAATTATTCATTGTATCTACAACTTTTTCCGGTCGTCCTACTGAATCATATGAATCAAAATATTTAACCTCTGTCCCTTCTATTTCCAATGGACTATAACATCCTACCGCCACTAAAGATCTTTCTAATTGTAGTTGATCTATCACTAAGCCAATTTTTGCCGATTCTTCCGCATCAACAGGAAATATCTGCGTTACTTCTTCGTTAACTGATGGAACTGTAAGACCTTCATTTATAATTTGCCCGTATCGATCAAATGACATAACTTATTATACAAAACACTTCCTCTCAACCGGACAATTAATTATCTCTTTTTATTTGTTAGTTTCTTAAGATATTTTTTTATTGTTTTTTCGTTGTATTTTTTGCCGTCTATCTTAAAGTAAGCCAGATATCTTAGCCAGGCTCCGATATTTTCCTCCGCTAAAAGACCCAAAGCCATGTCTGCCAATTTATCGGTGGTAGTTTCGTTTGCACCGCTCAGAATAATTTTCTCTCCGATTCTTTCCGTCAATTCCTGTGCCGTCATCCGGGCATATCCCTGATTGGCATCTTTTCCCCCGATCAATGCCCGATAAATTCCGGAGAACAGTCTTCCTTCCACAAATTTCACTCGTCTTAAGTCACGTTTAACCACTGTCATATAGGAAAAGTCAATTTTTTCATGAGTTGTAAACAAAAATCCGCATTTAAGGCACTTTCTTCTTCTCCAGACCTGCATTTCCCGGCTTGTAGCTCGTGAGTTGGTTACTACCACCTGATCACTTAGACAATTTGGACATTTCATGTCTATATGTTGTCATCAAAAATCATTTTAATCAACTAACTTATCCATTTTAAGCAAAAAATCATTGTCATAAATATCAGCAATATCATCTACCATCTTCACCCCTCCGGAATTTAAATATCTTAATTAATCATTAATTCTTATATGAACCAAATCGAGATTTCCAGCCCTCAGGAGATTAATACTCTAATTGATAAGCTCAACCGTTCTTCTATTTTAGACACTATCGGCATCACTTCCTTTTGTTCTCAAAAAAATTATTTTAAATGGTTCGCCCCGTCAATCGACTATCCCTGTATTCTCAATTCATACTATTTATTTCCGCCTTTTCAAATCACTTTTTCACCAAATCCTTCTCTCACCGTCTCTCAGGAAATTGGTGAAAACACTTTTATTCTCGATCAGGTTAAAGAGTCTCTTCTAAGATTAATTCTTGCTTCTCATCAATTCTGATATACTACTTTTGTGTATCTTTCCAATTTAGTTCTAGAAAATTTCCGTTCTTATTCAAAACGGAAACTCGAATTTTCTTCTAATACAAATTTAATCATTGGCGCTAACGGATCCGGTAAAACCAACATCTTGGAATCTATTTATTTCCTGTCTTGCGGCAAAAGTTTTCGAAGCAGTTCTCTTTCCCAATTAATTAATTGGCAGGGAAATTTTACATCGGTCTCCGGCCAATTAACCGATAACCAGGAATCCTTTGATCTGGAAGCTCAATTAATCAAAGAACCTACCAAATCTTCTCTTTCCCGTAAATTTTTAGTTGATAAAGTTGTTAAAACCCGGCCTAAATATTTAGGAATTTTCAAAACAGTCGTCTTTGAACCGGAAGATATCCGCCTGATTACCGGTTCACCCACTCGTCGTCGTGATTATCTTGATAGTGTTTTTGCCGCTGCCGAATGGCGTTATGCCCAAAGTCTTTCTCAGTATCATCGGGCTCTTAAACACCGCAATGAACTTCTTGATCAGATTCGTGAGGGAAAAAGTCAACGCTCAGAACTTTTTTATTGGGACCAATCATTAATAAAAAACTCAGATATTATCCATACTTATCGCCAAAATTACATAAAATCTGTAAATTATTTTTTAAAAAATCACTCTTTTGGAGAAATAAGAAATCTCTCGATTAGCTATAGTCCCTCCGTTATCACTCCGGAAAAATTGGAAGCAAATTATAGTAACGATCTTCATTTTGGCTACACTCAATCCGGTATTCATCGTGATGATTTCAGCTTTGATAATTCCATTTTCTCTTCTCCGGTAAAAAATTTAGCCTTCTGGGGTAGCCGTGGCCAACAACGTTTGGCCACCTTGGCGCTTCGTTTAGCTCAAATTAATTATCTTGAAGAAACCTATTCTCAAAAACCTATTTTGCTCCTGGACGACATCTTTTCTGAACTTGATCCTGAACATCGGCAATTGGTGGTTGATGTTTGTGGAAAATATCAGACAATTTTTACTTCAGCCGACGATTCCTCACTTTCAGTTCTCCCAAATTCTCAGGTAATAAATTTACCTACTGCACAAATTTAAATTTTATAATATAATAGCTACATTCCGATTAATCGGAATTTATTTTTGTCCGAATAGTACCTTAACATTTAAATCACTTTTTTAAAGCCACGGCTGTTAGTACCAGGAAGTGACACCGATAATTTCGGTAAACATTTTCTAAAATTAAACCTTTGATCTATGTTTGGGATTTATCTCAATCTAAGTCAAAGGATTTGTACTAAGAGTTTGATCGTGGCTCAGGGTGAACGCTGGCGATGTGCCTAAGA
>CAYUZS010000004.1:0-106407 GCA_964448705.1 uncultured Gammaproteobacteria bacterium | reverse complement strand
TGATTATTTTCGTAATGTCTCTGACCTTTTTTAATATGGTTCTAATGGGAGGTATATTAATTGGATTGGCCGACGGGATGATGAGCTCGTTTAAAACTTATTATTCCTCAGATATTTTAATCAAGCCAACCAGTCAAAATGTTTCAATCCCCCAATCAAGCATGTTGGACTCACTTATCAAGAGTCTGCCTTCATACCAGGCTTTATCAAAACGTTACACAGTGGCGTCAATCTTAGTAAATGAAGATAAGGTAAAAATTAAGGATACTGAAATTGGTCAACGAGTAAGTGGTACTTTAGTAGGAATTAATCCGATTGAAGAGGATGTAGTGACTGGATTATCCACCCAAGTAATTACCGGAGAATTTTTAAACGACTATGATACTGAAGCCATTGTCATCGGCAAAGGTCTGTTGGCTGAATATTCTAAAGGTTCTTCAACAGAATCGCGCCTAGAAGGAGTGGTGGTTGGATCTAGATTAAAGTTAATAATTGGCAATAATAATACCGAAGTCTCTGTCAAAGGAATAATCGATACTGGAAATTCTACCGTAGATAATCGAATATTTATACTCGAGAGCACGATGCGTGCTTTGATAAATAATCAAAGCCTTAATGTAAATGAAATAGCAATATTGTTGAATCAGGGCTCCAATAGTAGAGAGGCTAAGGAATATATAGTAGATAATTTTCCATACAACACCGATATTATTGTGGAAACAGCCGAAGAAACATTGCCAAAAGCCATTCTCGATATGAAGAAAACATTTTCGATGCTGGGTAATATCGTGGGAGTAATTTCATTAGTTGTCGGGGCGATTACGATTTTTATCGTTATCTTCGTCAATGCCATTACTAGAAGAAAATTTATAGGTATTATGAAAGGAATTGGGATATCAGCTCGCGCCATTGAGATTTCATATGTTATTCAATCATTATTCTATGCACTTTCAGGAATAATTTTTTCCAGCTTTATTGTAATTTGGTTTCTAGCTCCTTGGTTTGATCTTCACCCGTTAAAATTCCCAGTCACCGAAGGAAAGTTGGCAATAACAACCAGTGGTCTTATTCTCCGTGGCCTTATCTTGACCATTACGGCTCTTATTTCTGGTTATATTCCAGCCAAAATGGTAACCAAACAAAATACATTGGATGCAATTTTAGGTAGATAAACTATGATTAAAATTAAAAACCTTACTAAAATTTTTACCCTTGGTGATAACAAACTTATCGCATTAAATAATCTCAGTTTTTTGGTACCTTCCGGTCAGTTTCTAGCTATAACGGGAATTTCTGGATCAGGTAAAAGCACTCTTTTATATCAACTTAGCTTGTTGGATAGACCCAATCGAGGCACGATATCGATTGATAACATCAATACGTCTAAGTTAACAAGCGGAGAAAGAATTTCATATAGATTAAAAAATCTAGGCTATATTTTCCAAGATTACGCCATACTACCAATGCTAACGGCTAAAGAAAACGTAATGCTGCCGCTTCTCATGCAAGGCGTTACAGAAAATATTGCTCAAGAAAAAGCTAAAGAGGCATTATTAAAAGTAGACCTTCAAGATAGATTAGACCACTTACCTAGCCAACTTTCAGGAGGACAGCAACAGCGAGTGAGTATTGCAAGAGCTATTGTCCATAATCCAAAAATACTTTTTGCGGATGAGCCGACCGCCAATTTAGACACAGAGTCATCAGAAACAATATTAAAAATTTTTTTGAATTTGCACAAGCAAGGTCAAACAATTATTATGGCTACTCATGAAATGGATTATGCCAAATTAGCTGAAAGGAATATTGAGCTTAGAGATGGGTTAATAATAAGCGATACCTTCAAAAAAAAGTAAAAACCACTAAAATAAATTATGAATAATTATCTAACTTTTCCAATTTCAGCCATCATTTTAATTTCTTATTTAGTCTCTTTTTTGTTAGTAAAAAATAAAAAAATTTCTCCAGTAATTCAACGCCGTTTTTGGAATATAATTTTACTCATTTCATTTCTTATCTCTGGAATCCTAGGATTAGTTTTGGCTGTGTTTATAGATCTTAAGTTATCGATTATGTGGTATAGACAATTATTAAGTCTTCATGTTAAAACTGGCACGGTTATGGCCGTAGTTTCTCTCTTTCATCTTTTTTGGCATCTACCTTATTATCTTTCCCTCATCAAAAAGAAAAAATAAGATATTTTTAAAGTCTATTCTCTGGCGGAGCATAGGGGTCTGGAACCTTTCTGTCCTTATAATACCGTCCCCAACCTCTGTCTTATTTTACCAGCCTTTTGTAGCTAAATGAGACAAATGAGACACTATAAAAAAGGAAGTGGAAATTGTAGCTCTTTGAGCTACAAAGACCAGTTGAGTAAGTAGAAAACTTACACACTGTGTGTTATAATAATGTTATGGCTATATCAACCAACAATAAGAAAGTTTTTCTATTCATCAAGGAGTACATCCAAAGACATGGGGTGTCACCAACTTTGGCTGAAATTAAGGAAAATTTCAATTATAAATCTTTAACTTCGGTTCAAAGGTCGGTTGTTTCTCTAGAAAAACATGATTTATTAAGCCGCGACAAATATCAACAAAGAGGATTAAAAATAACTAAGGAAACCGAAGATACAATTAACATTCCACTTGTTGGTAATGTTGCTTGCGGATCACCTCTTTTGGCAACTGAAAATATTGAAGGTTATATCCCTACCGACAGAAAATTTATTAGTGGTGATGAAAAAAAATATTTTTATCTTAAAGCTGTTGGAGATTCAATGAATGAAGCAAAAATTAACAACGGAGACCTTATTTTGGTTAAATCACAAGAGAATGCCGACGAAGGACAAAAAGTTGTGGCGTTAATTAATGACGAAGCCACTGTTAAAATTTTGAAGAAAGGTAACGGCTATGTGGCTTTGGTACCAAAATCTTCAAACACACTACATAGACCAATCATATTAAAAGACGCGACGAACTTGAGTATCCAAGGCGTAGTAATAGGCGTGTTTGGTCTGTAGGTATAGGATTCCTCTGTCTACAGTTTTTATTAACCAACCGGTTTAAGATACTGCAGGCGGTATTAATTTTAGAGGAGCCACCCTATGGTCTACTTGATTACATATGATCTTAGAGTCCCTGGCCAAAACTATAGCGATCTCATCAAAGAGATCAAAGCTATTGGGGATTGGGCTAAACCATGCGAAAGCACTTGGTTTGTCAAATCTACTTTAACAGCTGAAGCTATAAAGGACAGGCTTACTGCTATCGATGCTACTGATAAGTTAGTAGTGATATCAGTTTCCCGTCCCTGGTGGACAGATGGACTTGACGAAGATGTCTTAGATTGGATGCACACCAACATCTAAGACTAACCAAATTTAGAAAGGGAAAGAATCCACCCTTTCTGATTGTTAATTAAGTATACACAAATTAATAATTTATTTTAAAAATGATCAAAAAAGAAAGAGACCCTAAAAAAATTAAAAACGTATTAAAACAAAAAGGTTATAAGAGTGGCAAACTACCATCTGGTAAAGTGCTTCACCATATAAAAACGATTGCCGAAGGTGGAAAGACTACTCCAAAAAACACTCGAGTAATTTCTAATAAAAAACATATTGAGATACACAAAAATCGAAGGAAATCTGGAAAAATATAAAAATACTAAACAATCTTAATTAGATCTTTTTCGTTCTCGTAACCCCTAATCTTTCCTGTCAGGATTCCGAGCCTTTGACTGATTCCATCACTCATTAGTCGCCAGTTTGTATCTTCTAAGGTTTTTTTAATCAATTTTTTTAGATTATTTTGACTGTCGTAGTCACTTTTTGAAGTATCTGATTCTTGAACAGAAAATGGGATTATTACATCTTTAGTAATTTCTGGTTTATCAAAAGAAAGTTCAATATATTTTGCCTTTTCTAATGTTTCTTTTAATAGTTTTTGCAAATCAAAGACTTTTAGTTTTTTTAATGCTTTTACTTTCTTATAACGGGGGTCAGATTCCTTTGTTTTCCTTTCTTCTTCATGTTTAAAAAATAATTCTGATTTTGTTTGACTTGAAATATATTCATCACCTTTTTCGGGTGTTAAACAACATTCTTCACGATATTTGTTTAATAAATATTCTTTTCTCTCTTCCCTCTTCTTCTGTCTTTCATCGTAAAGTTTAAAATCCGTTTTATCTTCAAGAAGATAATCACAACTTTTACATTTTTCAGTAAAGGTTGAAACTTCGTTCTCATTTTTATAACTGATTTCAAGCTCATCACTACACTTAGGACAGAGTCTTGGCTTACTTTTGTATTCAGTCCCATCATCAAAGATACCTCTTCGTTTACGACAATTAGGACACTCAAAGAAGAAAAGCATTCTTAATGGTTCGTCAGAAAAATCGTGTAAACTTTTTCCTTCTAATTTCATTGCCCAATTACATTCTTTACAAAAAATTCCATCAGGTTCTTTTGTTTCATCATATTTATCTTGTTTAATTTTGTCTTTTCCTATCCATTCATTAATTGTCTTTTCTCTATTTCTGAAACGCTCACCTTTTTGGTAATAAAGAGGCAATTCAATCAAAATATTTTTACCTTTTATCGGATCTTCTTTTGGGAATTTCTCAAAAGCCTTATCCTCTTTACACTTTTTCAAAGCCAATTTTACCCAATCAATACAAATTTCAATTGTGTGAAAATCGTATAGATCTTCATAATATTGTCGATCTTTCAAATAATCCATCCTATGAGTAATATTATAATTCAAACTCTCCAATTGCTCTAAAGGTGAAAAAAGTTATGTACTTATCTACATAGTTACCTACATTTACTCTCTCTATTTAACGATTTTCCTAATACAGACAAGGACTGGAATACTCAAAATCAAAGATACACCAAAAGAAGGAAGTGAATATAGGATAAGACCAAAGACGTTATAAAAAAACGAAATAACACTGTTAATAAAATCAACTATTCTTGGAATAACCCAAAAATAAGATATCAATATCAGTCCACCCCAAATGAATCCTTTAATATCTTTGTAAAGTCTCCAATCACCAAATATTCCGACAATAATCCCATGAAGAAATTGATAAAACCTTACGAAATATAAAAAAGCTCCCAGTGTCACAAAAACAAATGCACTATAAAAATACCGTTCGAATATACCAGGTGCAGAAATTGGCTCAATCTTTGTCCAGACAAAACTTTTACCAAGTCCAAAATGCCAAAGTAATAATGCAATGGAGAATAGAATGGATAATATCGCTGAAAATATTATTTCTTTCTTATATTTTGTTAGCGTGTGTTTATACCAAGTCATATTTTTGGGGGGCGATAGAAGTATATCAAACCATCTTGACTTACTGAACAACAATATTGGGGAATATTACAAATCACAATATGGTTTTAGTTTTAGCCAAAACATGTCGTGATATAGCATTGCACCAAAACATTTACTGATATATATTAATATTAGATATATGAAAAAACCAAGTAATACTCAATCCTCCTTGTTTGTTAACAACTATCAAGATGTCTTTAAAGACATCAGAAATTATTTGGCTGGTAGACTCTTGGGTTCAACTAGAGATGAACAACTTTTAGAAGAAGTTGTAAAAGTGCTTTTTTGCAAGTTTTTTATAGATAAAGAAAAAATAAAGATAAATGTTAAAGATGAAATAGAGTTGTCCAAAACATATAGGAGGGTTTTTGCTCTGGTGAAAGCGAATATTCCAAAAACACTAGGTCGATATGACGAAATACTCCTTGATCCAACAAGTTTAGTATTTGTTCACACAAAATTAGATTTATTAACAGACAGAGTATTAAAAGAAGACCCTTTTGGTGATGCTTATGAAGTATTTATTGGCGATAGTATCCGCGGTCAAGAAGGACAATTCTTTACACCACAAAATGTCGTTAGCTTATTGGTTTCAATGGTCAATCCTCAAACAGGAGAAACCATTATTGATCCCGCTTGTGGTTCCGGATCTTTTTTAAATGCTAGTGCAAGATGGTTAATTGGAAATGGAACTGAATCAGAAAAAGTCTCGAAATCCATATATGGAACAGATAAAGACCGATATTTATCTGAACTTGCAGCCGCTAGGTTATCACTAATCACCCTTTCACAGGCAAAAGTTTACTGTGCAGATTCTCTCGCTTGGAAACCAGATGATGAAAAGGAATTCGAAATAAAAGATTCAATGGGTAAATTTGATATCGTTCTTACAAACCCACCTTTTGGATCAAAAATAATCTCCACTTCAGAAAAAACACAAAAAACTTTTCAACTTGGGTATAAGTGGGATTTTGACAAGGAAACAAAAAAATATGTTCAATCAAACGAGTTATTAAGCTCTGTCCCCCCCCAAGTTTTGTTTATGGAAAGATGTCTTTGTCTATTAAAACCTGGTGGTCGACTTGGAATGGTTATCCCAGAAAGCCTTATTTCGAGTAAAGGCTATAAGTACTTAGTTCAGTATATTTTTGATCACGCGTCAGTTAAGGCTGTTATTGGAATGCCTGAAACATTATTCAAGACATCAGGCAAAGGAGGAACACATACTAAAACTGCCTTATTAATCTTGGAAAAGAAAGGGAAAAAGACAGAAGATAATTCTCGTGTCTTTATGGCTGAAGCGAAGTGGTGTGGAAAAAATAGTCGAGGACAAAGAGTAGACAAGGATGACTTACCAGAGATTCTTGAAAGATATAATAGCTATTGTCAGAACCAACTTGAGACATATGATCATAATGGATATTCAGTTAAAACAACAAGTTTAATCGATAATGTTTTGGCTCCGAGATATTACAATCCCGAAGCAGATTCTACTCTGGAAAAGTTAAAGGATACACACGAACTTATTAGTATCGGAGATTTGGTAAAAGATAAAGTATTAACAATCTCTAGAGGAGATGAAATTGGTGGAATGAATTATGGTTCCGGAAATATTCCATTTGTTAGGACATCAGATATTTCAAATTGGGAAGTAAAAATTGATCCAAAACAAGGAATCAGTGAAGAAATTTATAATAAATATAAACAAAAACAAGATGTTCAAGAAAACGATATATTTATGGTTAAAGACGGTTCTTACTTAATAGGAACTTGTGCAATTATTACAAAGTACGATAAAAAAATTGTTTTTCAAAGCCACCTCTACAAAATCAGGGTTAATAATAAAGAAAGATTATCATCTTTTTTATTGTTAGCTTTATTAAGTTCAGATCCAGTTCAGCAACAAATTAAATCTAAAAGATTTACGCAAGACATAATTGACTCACTAGGGAATAGAATCAATGAAATTGTCTTGCCGATTCCTAAAAGCAAAAAGCTGAGAGAAGACATTTCTGGTTTAGTTGAGAAAACAATCAAGGAAAGAGTAGAAGCGAGAGAACTCGCAAGAAAAGCCGTTGAGGCTGTGATAAAAGGTCTATAAGGAAAATTCCTTATAATTATCACTGATCTGCTTTATTAAATCTCTTGTCTCAACCAATGAAAGAGCTCCCTGAATTCGATTACCATCTGATGAAATCCAGCTAATATTTTTTGCAGTATGACCATAAGTTTCATCGCCGTTGATTGATTTCAATGGGTTAAGATGTCCTACCTGAAAACTAGACTTACCATGAACAGGGCTAAGTAGTTCATTTTCAAATAGTTGAAATGACATTGGACTCATAGTTATTGGACATCGAAAAGGAGTGGCTAAATGTTCATTTGGCTCAACAGTTTTAAATATGTTTATTAAGTCTGAAGGGACACCATCAAACCCAAAAACTTGCTTGACTAATGTATATTCAACCTCTTGGCAAGTCTTACGAAGTGCAAAATGTACTGATTCTGGATGAGTTTCCCACCTTTTTTCTCTATTTGTTTTATGTATTCCTGTTAAAACGCGATCAGTTAGGTATGATTTAACTTGTATCTTACTGTAGACTTTTGTAAATAAATCATAATATGGATTAATCGCCGAATTTAAAAGTAAATCTCTTAACTTCGCAACCTTTTTGACTGTGTCATCAAAATACCAATCCACATTCGAAGCGACGTGTATTTTTCCGTTCGTTAACCTATTTACATAATCTAATGGAATTTCATATGCAACTTGTGTCTTTTTCAGAAAAGAATTTATCACCTCTATGCTCTCATTACTTTTTATTACATGATCAGATAGTTTAGTAATTGAGTTTTTATAAATTTCGACACATTCATTAAACTCTGCTTGCCTAGGATCATTCCTGCCTAACCTTTGGCCCCAACGTGATTCAAACTTAGTAGTTTCAATTTTAGGTGTTTTAACAATTTCAATTAAAAATGCGAATCGTAAAATACCAATGATAAGTTTTTTTGTATTTATTGAACCAAATACTTTTTCTAAGTTATTAAAATTTCCTAAAGAGAGAAAATTGGGATTCGACGACAATAATTCAAACAGACCATTCATCCCAAATCTTTCCGATTCCACTGAGCTATCAATTATAGTCTTTAATATTGTTATGTCTGTTTCCACAAGTCGATTATATAGAAAATGCCATTGTTTTACTATAAGACTCGAGTATTTAACCCCTATTGACAACCCCCCCCACCAACCCCCTTGTCAATAGGGTTAAATGGAAAGATAGGAATTATCTTCTTGACAAAGACGGTATTGAGAAGGGTAAAATTATCTTACCAGTTTATTTTTGGTCCTAGTTTTCCTAATGGATCAGTTCGCTTTTCGCGAATAATGGGAAAGTTACTCGCAGGTTGGTGCAAAACTTTATCTATTATTTTTTGCGACTATGACCAAAATAAACAATGAACTAAGGATTGTCTCTGTTAGTATTTCAGAACTTCATCATCCAGAAGTAAATCCAAGGAGGTGGAGTAAAGAACAGACAGAAAATCTTAAAGAGAGTATAAATAGATTTGGTATTTGTGACCCATTAATAGTAAATTCGGCAGAGAACCGAAAAGGGATAATAATTGGAGGGAATTTTAGATTTGAAGTAATAAAACAGCTCGGGTTTACTGAAGTGCCAGTTGTCTATGTAAATATTCCAAATATTGAAAGAGAAAAGGAGCTTAATCTTCGTTTAAACAAAAATACTGGTGAATTTGATCTTAAATTATTAGCTGAATTTGACGAAAGTATTCTAAAAGATATTGGTTTTAGTTCAGAAGAGCTTGATGATATTTTTGTTGTCGAAGATAATCCAGAGGAATTTAATTTAAAAAAGGAATTGGCAAAATTAGATATCCAAAATGTTGAAATGCAAACAGGAGAAGTTTGGCAGCTTGGAGATTCTAAATTAATGGTCGGCGATTCTACTAAAACTGAAGATATGTTGAAATTAATGGGTGATGAAAAGGCTGATATGTGTTTTACTGATCCGCCCTACATTCTTGATTACCTTCATGGGAAAAGAAAAGGAAATCCAACGGATGGTTTTGGTCAGAAAAAAAATCGTAGATATATCGGCACTGACTCCATCCCAGATAATTTTACTGAATCGTGGATGGCAAATATTGCCAAAATTCAGAAAGAAAATTTCTCAATTATCGTTTATGAAAATTGGAAGAACATCAGAATTATTTGGGGAGAGATGGAAAAGTATTGGCGAGTAAAAAATATGATCGTTTGGCATCTACCTAACCGAACTCAAGGCTTTTCTGCTAAGTTTAAATTCTTCTCAAAACACGATATTGCGATGGTGGGAGCATCACCAAATACCGATATTGAATTTAATATGGAGCCGGAAAAAGATGGGTTACAAGAAGAATACGAAACAGCACTTTTTGCTATTCAAGGACATCCCCAATGGGAGGGATATGAGAAAGGTAAAAAGATTCAGCCAACAGATTTTATCGAGTTTAAAGCCTCCGACGAAAAGAGCTCAGGACAAGGAGTTATTTTTGGAACCAAACCATTAGAGATTTTAATTCCCTACATTAAAGTGCTAACTAAACGAGACGACTTAATTATTGAGCCTTTTGGTGGGAGTGGAAGCACTTTAATTGCCGCCACCAAGATGAAAAGACGATGCTTCATCATGGAGAAATGTCCGACCTATGCTGAAGTAATTAAAAAGAGGTGGGAAAAATTAACGGGATTAAAAGGAGTTTTATATGAAAAAGAAAGATAAATTAATTGAGTGTTTAAAAACTACCCCGATAATCCAAGTCGCCTGTCAAAAAATAGGAATCAGCCGTGCGACGTATTATCGGTGGCGGATTGAAGATTCAGATTTTAAAAAACTGGCTGATAGTGCTTTGAAATCTGGGTGTAATTTTATAAATGATTTAGCCGAATCTCAGTTAATCAGTTTAATCAAAGATAAAAATCCGACAATGATTATTTATTGGCTCAATCATCACCATATGGCATATTCCGATCAGCAGTTGTTGTTAAATAAAAGAGAACAGCAATTAATTTTAAATGCTCTTATCGCCAACGACACTAAACCAGCCTATCAAATGTTGGCATCTAGTGTCGTTAAAGGGAAAATATCTCGCCCATTCTTTAATTCGTTTAGCTCGATTATTAATCGAATGTCAAAAACGAATCTTGATAATAGTGGAAGTAATAAAATCGACCTCCTTTATAAGTTATTTAGTAAACAACCTAGAAGATGATTACCATAAGACAACTTAAAAGACTATCTAAATTGAGACCATTAACAGGCAAGGAAAAAGCTATTCTGTGTTATTGGAATAGGGCTGATGGAAAATTTACTTTAACTGACAGTTCGTCAAAAATGTCGGACATATTGTTAAGTTTTAGTGAAGTTTATAGTGATCAAGAATTAGATTCTGTCATTCTGCCAATGATGTCTGAAAATGAGGTACATGAATTTCATGTTTGGAATGGATTAATAGATCTCACTTTAGACTTTGACCTTAAAAGCAGTATCTTCTTTCAAAAAAGTATTAGTCTTTTAAACGAAAGATCGTTAAGTTTTTATAAATTACCAAGAATCGAAATTACTGAAAAAAGGTATTCTATAACTCTTAATAAAGAGGTAGATATTTTTCAGCTTAATGATGAAATATTAGCTTCTTTAACAATGTTTTATCGTTTTTTAGTTTATATAATTACCAACCATATTCTATTATCAAATGCATTCTCTCTAAAAAATGACCTTTTCTGTGTCCAGACATTAATACATATGGTAGATATTAGAAAAAATACTCCTGACAACAATTCAATATCATCGTTAATAAACGAGACTGTTTTAATATTGCAAAAAGAAAACAGAAGATTAATTGATGACTATCTAAAATTTATTGAAAAAAAATACCCACTAGTAGATTTGTGGGGTACTATCTGTGGTAAAAGGAACAGGTTAAAAATAATAGGGTCAGTGAGAGATATTATTAATTTATATTATCCAATCAGACCAACTATAAAATCTAAAGAAAATACTATTTTTTCAGAAATCAAAAAGTTCACTCATTGTAATACCTAATGATTTAGCAATCTTTTCTAGTATCTCCAATGAGGGAGTGTTTCTTCCCTGTTCGACATAGCCGATATAAACTCGACTGACACCAACTTTTTCAGCCAGATCTTCTTGTGTGAAACCTTTGTCATTTCTTAGTTTCTTAATTTTTTTACAAATGACTTTAGTTAATTTAGCATTACTTCTCATACCCGAAAGTATGGTTAAAGAGACATATGAACTCTACTAAGCCAGACTTAGCATTTAGGCATAACATAGCCTTGACTTTGTGCTAAGCTACAGTTAGCATTGTGTTAATTAGGCATTAAAATAATTAATGAAAAAAAGAATAAAATGGATTCTAATCATAATTGTGATATTTGGTGGAATTGGAGCTATTATCGAGAAAACCGAACCTAAAACAAATGTCGATTTAAATAAACAAGACACAATAAAAGAAATACTTCCAACAGTGACAGAAGATAACTTTAATATTGAAGTAACTAGTCAAATAATTAAAAAGGTGGATAAAAAATATAGATACTTTTTTGATATTAGAAATAAAGATAGTAAATCTTTTGAAGGCGAAGTTAAAATATCTTTGTATAGATCTAATCCAGATACTAAGCTTGGCTATGACTCTTTCTCTACTAATAAACCGATTGAACCAAATCTAGGTAATTCTGTTTATATTGATACTAATACAGGTCCAATATCCCAAATGGGTCAAAATGGCATAGTTGATTATAAATACGAAGTTATCGTAGATAAAAAAGTTGTTAAAACTGGAGAGGGAAAAGTATCTGATAAATTTGAGAACTTGGACTAACTATTGATACTGATAAAGTAAAGGCTTTTTGTACACTCATTTATAACTAATTCATCTGACTAGACTTCCATAAAACCTGCGGTATGGTTGTGTCATGAAGAAGAAAGAAGATGGAAAGATACAAGAAAACGAACAGATAAGATACTGTCTATATGCTAGAAAATCGTCAGAATCGGATGAACGACAAGCCATGTCAATTGAATCTCAAATTAATGAGATGAAAACACTAGCAGAAAGAGAAAACTTATTTATAAAAGAAATTAGGCAAGAAAGCCATTCTGCTAAATCATCAGGGCTAAGACCAGTTTTTAATCAACTATTAATAGATATTAGAAATGGAGAATTTGAAGCAATATTAACTTGGGCTCCTGATAGATTAAGCAGAAACGCAGGAGATTTGGGAACACTAGTAGATCTAATGGATCAGAAAAAACTTAAAACTATTAGAACTTATTCTCAATCGTTTTCGGATAATCCAAATGAAAAATTTTTATTAATGATCCTCTGCTCACAGGCCAAACTTGAAAATGATAATCGAGGAATAAATGTAAAAAGAGGAATGAAAGCCAAATGTGAGGCAGGATGGAGACCAAATATTGCTCCACTGGGTTATCTAAATGTCATGACCTACAATCGAATAAGTTATGTTGAAATTGACAAAAATAGAGCGCCAATTATTAAACAAATGTTTAATAGAGTGGCTGACAAAGGACAAAGTGGAAGGGTGTTAAAAATGTGGTTAGATCAAATCGGATTTACCACTAGAAGTGGAAAAACACTGGCACTAAGTAAAATTTATACAACATTAAAAAATTCATTTTATTACGGAGAATTTACCTTCGGAGGAAAGATCTATAAGGGAAATCATGAACCGTTAATTACTAAAGAATTATTTGATAAAGTTCAAAAACAACTATTTGTACCAGAAAAAGAATGGAATAAAAAGATATTCCCATTTAGAGGTTTATGTAAATGTGGAAGTTGTGGTGAATGGATAACAGCTGAGGAAAAGTATAAAAAATCAAAATACGGTAGTGTTCGAAAGTATATCTACTATCATTGTGGTAGGCATGTCAATTACGATTGTGATGAACCATATATTACTGAAGAAGATTTAACCCAACAATTAATTGCCCATATGGATGAAATTAAATTAGATGAAAAGTTATTAACTAATCAATTAAAAGAAGAAATTGAAAGATTCCATTCATTAAGGGGCGAAGTACTTCATCAAGAATTTTTATCTGGAAACTTAAATCAATTTGATTACCCACAAAAAGAACCACTTGATCGGGATATGGCTAAAGATTATTTATTACATGTATTAAAAGCCGGATCTGCTGAAGATAGAATAAAGATACTTTCCGCAATTAAGACAAAATTTATTCTGCATAACAAACAACTTAGTATTAAGCTCTAAAACTCAATAATGCTTCATATTCTTTTTGATCGTTCAGTTTTTGAATTAGAAGTTTTATCCAGGCAGCCGAGTATCTATAATCGTTTTCTGCCATTTTAAATTCACAAAACTCGTTTTTATGTCCTGGAATTTTTTCCGATGATCTAGGTTGGTATTTCTTCCAGGCTTTTACATGTAATTGAGTAGTAAATCTTCTTTTAATTACTTTACTAACCTCATTTGCAACTGCTGTCGCTCGGTATTTGTAAATATCTTCCCCAACAACTATTTTTTCTTTTTTAATAATTGCCATTGGTATAGGCTGAACATCTCCAATTAACTTCAAGGTAGGAGCACCATCTTTTTCCGAGAATTGACCTTCCCGAATAAATTTTAGTTTTGGTATTAGCGCTTCGTCAATCACAACAGTTCCACCCTTTCCAGTTATTTCTCCAGAAAGTGTATTCATTACTGCAGTGTTAATTGGATTATTTTTCGCGGCATTTTGAAAAATTCTCATCCAAGCTTCATTTTGTCTTTCAATATTTTCATCAAGAATTTTCTTTAGTTCGGGATATTTAATTTTCTCTGTTTTACCACTATACCTATAATAAATTTCTCCGTCTTTAATTAGATCCCCAGAATTTTTAATAGCCATTATCGGTTTTTGCTGGGAAGGTGCTGTATATATAATGCCAAAACTCTTTCCATTCCAATCTTTAATTTCAACATCGTAATTAATTTCCGGTTGAAAATATGAATTTAGAGTTTCGGTCATTTTGGCTGGATCTATACCATCAAATCTAGCTTTGTCGATGCCAGTAATCTCTCTGGGTTTGTCTTTTATTCCAAAGACAATATAGCCACCATCTTTATTTGCAAAAGAAGCCATAGTTTTACCATAATCTGTCATACTTGCCAGATTAAAATTAGCTTTGAAATCTAAAAAAGTCGACTCCCTTGAAGCAATAAGTTGTGGGTTACTGCTATTTACTACAAAAATTTTATCCAATAAATCTGATTTAGATTGATGCACAATGAACTAATTATACCAGTGTTACAGGCTATCTTAACAAAAAATGTTTGATTTTAAGAATATATACCAACAGGTTAGGGAAAAAGTCTAGTACCACTCGGGTCGGACAGAACTTTGACCCTTTGGCGGAAGGAGAGGGAGTCGAACCCTCATGTCCTTTCGGGCGCGGGTTTAGCAAACCCGTGGCTTACCATTCGCCGCATCCTTCCTTTTAGTTCAAAAAAACCACAGTTTGGCTTAATTTAGCTTCGTTAGTATATCAAATCCGAGCCGGGTTTTATGATAAGATGATATTAATGGACAACAAAGAAGCTATTTCCGATCTTAATGAAGAAAAGATTCTTATCGAATGGTCAGCGGCTGAACGGGCATATAAAAAGCGTGATCGAAATTTCTGGATCACTGCCATTGCAATTCTGGTTTTAGTTTCTGTTATTCTGATTTTTATTAAAGAATTTTTTCTGATTATTGCCCTATGTTCCCTACTTTTTATGTATTATGTGATGTCGGCAATTCCTCCAGCTGCGATAAAGTACAAGATTACTAACCGTGGGATTTACATGGGCGATCTACATTATTATTGGGATATTTTAGAAAAATTTTGGTTCAAGCCCAGTCTTAATTCCGAAATGATTCATTTCGGCACAATTCTTCGTTTCCCTCAATCCATTTCTTTAGTTATAAACTCTGCCGATAAAGAAAAAATTAAGGAGATTGTTATTAAAAAGGTTCCTTTAGTCGAAAATTCTCCGAATTTTGTTGATAAATTAACCAGATGGTTTGCCGAAAGATTGCCGCTAGAGAATCGGGATGAGTCTTCAAACAAGAAAGCCTAATAAATAGACACTTAAATTGGTATATAAGGTATAATTCACCAGTATTCGCGCCTATAGTTTAATGGATAGAATAGCGGTTTGCGGAACCGTTGATCCGAGTCCGATTCTCGGTGGGCGCACTAAAATAAGGAGAGATGCGCCGAATTGGTAAGGCACCCCGTTCGAAGCGGGACGTTCGTAAGGACATGGGGGTTCGACTCCCTCTCTCTCCGCCAAATATCGTTTTTACCCTGTTGTACCGTGTAATTTATTTGGTTTGTTGAATTAAATCCAAAGTAGTAATGGTAAAATTGATTATGAAACCATATGTTCCACAAAATCTACCTTTAAGTAAATCTATAGATTGGTCTGAGTTAGTTACTTTAATTGCTAAAGCAAATGCTTCAGTATCAAGATTTGATGGGCTGCTTGAAAGTATTCCTAACCCAGCGGTTTTATTGTCACCACTAATGACTCAAGAGGCTGTTTTATCGTCAAAGATTGAAGGCACTCAGGCAACACTAGTTGATGTTTTGAAATATGAAGCTGATCCGAATTCTACTGGTCAAAAAGTAGACGATATTAATGAAATTCAAAATTATAGAAAAGCAATGTGGTATGCAATTGACCAATTAAAAACAAAACCTATGTGTTTGAATTTAATTAAGGATGTTCATAATATTTTGTTAGATGGTGTTAGGGGAGAAAATAAAGCAAGAGGTAGTTTTAGAACAATTCAAAATTGGATTGGGCCAGAAGGTTGTAAAATAGAACAGGCAAGATATGTACCTCCAGTACCCGAACAGGTACCAATTTCTTTGGATAATTGGGAAAAGTACATACATTTTGATGAGAAAGATTTCATCGTTCAATTAGCTATAGTTCACGCTCAATTTGAAATAATACATCCGTTTTTAGACGGTAATGGAAGAATAGGCAGAATATTATTACCTTTGTTTTTATATCAAAAAAATGCTCTGTCTACACCCATGTTCTATTTGAGTGCTTATTTTGAAGCTAATAGACAACAATATTATAAAAAATTGAACTTGATAACAGAAACGAATGAATGGAATGATTGGATAAGATATTTTTTAGAAGCAGTAATTCAACAATCAAACATTAACTGCGGTAAGGCTAAAGAAATACATACCCTATATGAGAAACTCAAAAATAAAATTACTAGTTTAACTAGATCCCAATTTTCAATAAAAACATTAGACGCTATTTTTGCATCCCCTATTTTCAGTAGCACCACATTCATCAAAAGAACTAAGATATCAAAGCCGAGTGCGATGAGAATATTATCTCAATTAAAAGATGGTGGTATTCTAGAAATCATCCAGAGTGGTAGTGGAAGAAGCCCTTCAATATATTGTTTTAAGGATTTACTGAGGATCGTAAATTAGAGTCTCGCGTAAAATAAGATAACTATTTTGTGTATCATATTTTATGTTTTGTGAGACACTATTTATATAGTGTGTTTTTAATGAGACATATTTTTGACCTAATATTTTGATAATTTCTCTCGTTTTAGCTAAAACTAATTATTGTGTTCATAAAATAGGTTCTAACTGCGTCAATGGTTCGCCGCAACGTAATAAATTGCTTCGCAATTTAAACGTTGCAGGAACGTAAATTTGTAAGCAAATTGTACGTTACCGCCAAAGGGTCAAAGTTCTACGCGACCCACTTGGTATAGTAGATTCTCCCTAACTTTCCTTTGTATTTTTTCTAGAATCAACATTTTTCGGTTTTACAGCCTGTAATGAATAAAACAGGTTATACTTAATTATTGTGATTTCTATTGAAAATATCTTAAAAACGGCCAAAAATATTGCCATTATTGGTCTTTCAGATAAACCTAACAGACCTAGTTATCAAGTGGCTAAATATTTAATTTCTCAGGGTTTTACAATTATTCCTGTAAATCCAAAAATTGACTCTGTTTTTGGCCTTAAATCCTATCCAAGTTTTACTGATATTTCCCCAAACATAAAGATTGACATTGTTGATATTTTTCGTAAATCCGACCAAGTATTACCAATTATTGAAGAAATAATCAAATCTGGCCAAAAACCAATAATTTGGTTTCAAGAAGGTAGTTTAGGTATAAAAGCAGAAAAATTAGCCAAACAAAATGGTTTTGAAGTTAATAGCGGAATTTGTTTGATGAAAGCTCATCAAAAATAACAAGAATTCGCTATTTGTTAAAGAGATTAATCAACCAACCAAACATCCCGTTTGATTTACTTTCTTTATCGATTTTATTTTGTAAGGAAGTATTTTGGTAAGTCATTAAATCAATAGTTTCTTGGAGCTGTTGTAAATCACCAGAATTTTTAGTTTGGAGTTTTAATTCTTCAAGTTGTTGAATCATTTGACGATTCTGCTCCATTTTTTGCTCCATTGATTTAATTGTTTTTTTATCTGAACCAACAAAAAATTTAGCCACAGTTCCACGAGAATTTAACTTAGCAACATCTGAAACTATTTCATCTTGTAATTTGGATTGGCTTTGGGCAATTTTTTTAACTTCTTGTCCAATGCCACCTTTAGCACCGGTAGTTTCAATTAATTCTTTCACTTGGTCCGAAACTTTTATCAAACTTTCATTAACAGCTTGATTTAGCTGTTCAGATTCTTGAGTTTTTACGCTAAGTTGAGAATCTTCACCCTGATTTTTAGTTTGAACTTGATTGGCATTTTTAACTTGGTTACCAGTTGGAGATACGTCAGGTTTTTTGGTTGGAGAGGCGGCTACTGTTGCTCCTTGATTACCACCGCTTTGGCTACCTGAGGTGGTGTTTGAAGTGTTTGATTGAGAGCTAACAGCTGTTTGACCTTGTTGGCCTTGAGCATCGGTTGAACCTTTGGCTAAAGCTGGAGTAATGGCTAATAAAAACAAGAAAGACAAAATTAAGTATTTTTTCATTTTTGTGTTTAATTGATAATTAATTACATTTTTTAAAAGCTACTAAATGTTTTTGTTCTGAAGCATTCATTAGATTAGTAAAAACAGCAGTAATGTCCTCATAGTTTTTAACAGCCGGTAATAATTCTTCTCGATAAAGTTTAGCATTGGCAATTTCGGCTTCAACTCCAGTTTGACAAGCTTGTTTTAAAGTATCTGGTGCTTTTGCTTTTTCCAGCCAAGTATTATTTGGAACAACTAAACCATATTTATCAAAAATAGCCTTAAGAGATGCAATATGTTGTTCTTCAGCATTTTTAATCATAGAAAAAGGACGAACCATTCCAAACTTATCAATAATTTTTTGATAGGTAGACATAGCTTTATATTCATCATCAATTGCTTTGTTTAAAGCATCTTTAGCTTCTTTATTTAAATCACCAACTGGATATTCTAAATTATCAACCAAAAGACAATCATCAGATAAACAATTTTGTCTATTCATTCCAACTTTATTTACTTCAGAGTTATTTAATGGTGTTTGTTTGTTTCGATTAAAGTAAAAAACTAATCCGAAAATAATTAAAATTATTAATAAAAGCCAGTATAAATTTTTCTTTGCTATCATAACCAAAATTAATGGATAACTTAATATAAGCTTAGCATTTTTGGAAAATTATTTATTTTAATTTGACATAAATTTAATTTATATTATAATGAATATATATTCATTATTATTAATTTGTTTTTAAGGAGGCAATATGCCAAATAGAGATAAAACAGGGCCTGCTGGTCAAGGTCCAGCTACTGGTCGAGGATTTGGACTATGTGGTAAGGGTCGAGGTTTCGGTTTTGGTTTTGGCCGAGGATTGTGCCGCTTTCAATCTTTGTCTGATTATCGAAAAGCTTTGGAAGAAGAGCTTGAGGATGTCAAAAAACAAGAAGAAGAATTAAAATAAGTTTATGACCAGACCTAAAAAAGATCGCTGTCTTAAATTTAACCCCGAGGTGTTGTATTTCAAACCCCGGGGTATTCCTCTGTCAATTTTAGAAGAGGAAGAATTATTTCATGATGAATTAGAAGCTTTAAAACTTCATGATGTTGATGGTTTAGATCAAGTCGAAGCTGCTAAAAAAATGAAAATATCTCAACCAACTTTTGGAAGAATTTTAGACAAAGCTTACAAAAAAATAGCCACAGCTATCATCAAAGGCAAGGCAATAAAAATTATTAATAAGTAGAAAAAATTAAAATGAAGAGAAGAATCGATAATAATCTTAAAAGAATTTTGTTTTTTGTGTTGAAAGTATTTTTACTATCAATTGCAATTTTGTTGATTATAAAATTTACTAAAAATAAAACAAATAATATTTCCGAAACAAAAATTAATACAATGTTGATGTTAATTGAGTTTGAAAAGATTGATGGTGTGCTTCAGTGGGAGAAAGAATTAAATGAAAGATGTCTAACAGCATTAGTTAAAGTTCAAGATAATGTTTTGAAAGAAAAACCTGAAGTTTTTAAGAGATTAGCTGATAAAGGTTATGAGATTGCTGGTGGCTACGATAAGGCGGCTTTTTGGAACATGTCTTATAATGAACAATATAAATATTTGAAAGAGTCAAAAGAATTGGTTGAAAAAATCACAGGAAAGAAAATGAGAGTTTTTGGTAGTCGTTATTTTGCTTATGATGAAACTACCCTTAAAGCGGCTGATGCTTTGGGAATTGAGTATATTCTTGGACGCGGAGTTAATGATGTGGAAGCTACTGTTTATCAACCAAAAGAATACAAAGTTAAAATTATTTCTGTCACCAATGTTGATGTAGGTGAGCCAATGGGGCGAGGTTCGCTTTGTGATTATAGTTTGTGGGCCAGAGGGGCTGATGCCAAGGAATTTGGAAAAATTCTTAATGAAAGTATTACTAAAAAACCGATTAATATGATTCTTGTTTCCCATGCTTATTTAGGCGGAACTCGACTTGAATGGTGGCAGGAATATGAAAAAGCTTTAGCTTCTGACAAAATTACATGGAATGGTTTTGATAAATGGATGGAAAGTCAAAAAGTTGTTACTCTACCCAATAATGAGATCCCAATGAATACTGAGGTTAAATATGTCTCTCCAAACCCAGCTAAAGCCATGGAAGATTATGATCCAATCCCAGAAATTGAAAATGACACACAATTAGTTCCAAGTATTAATGAGATGATGTGTCAGTAATTAAGAGTTATAGAAATTATTTTCTATACCAATTGGCTGCGATTATGGTAGTTATTGGTACTGCCAAAATTAAACCAATACTACCAACTAAAATTCGAATTATTTCTTCAGCAATTAGTTCATAGTTGATAATTTCGGAGAATGGATGAGAATTGTTAGTAAATATCAAGAGTAATGGTAAAGAAGCACCAGTGTAAGCTAAGACTAAAGTGTTAACCATTGATGTCAAGTACCCTTTTCTTGGAGTGGTTTTTCTATCAGGCTTGGCGTAGGTAGTATTGTTGCCTAAATTGTGCAGGGGACATCTTCAGAGAGGTGTGGATTCTTCTTTGGTTGTAGTAATTGATCTGCGTTTAAACTGATGGCACAAATAGCTCCTCGAATAAAATCCAATAACTCTCCAGCACAGTTTGCTGAATTATTTGGAGAAGTGTATCCACAAAGTTTTGCAGAGATAGAACAAACTTTTTTTGACAAATATCCAAAATCAAATATAAACTAAAAAAATAATTATAGATAAAGTCTGAAGCGTGGTGTTTGAGAGGTTACATGCTTGATAGATCAAACCGCAGATTTTACGGCTTGGTTTTAGCTCATTTTTCTTTATCAGACACAAGACAGTCAACAAAGTTCACTTGATTAAATAAGGTCTAAAGATAAAAATGGTGGTTTTGAGGTAAAATAGGGAACTTAAAAAGTTGGTTCCTGTAGTTTAATGGATAGAATTCTCCCCTCCGAAGGGAGAAATGTGGGTTCAAGTCCCGCCGGGAACACATAAAAAAAGGATATTAAGTTAAAAAGTATAATAGGTAATGGAAGACACAACTAAAATACACGACAACCTGTACTACGATGAAAGATCAGCGGGTGGAATTGTGTACAAAATTGAAAACGGAAAAGTTTTATGGCTGCTGATTAAAGTTCTAAGAAAAAAAGCCGAAAAAACATTTGGTAAAGACAAACCTCAACAAATAGTTTTTAAATTTCCAAAAGGACACCTTAAAGAAGGAGAGGTTCTTAAACAGGCAGCTTTAAGGGAAGTGGAAGAAGAAGGAAAAATAAAAAGCGAAATTATTACCAAAATCGGGTCTAACGATTACATTATTTGGGATAAAATTCAAAAAAAGAAAATTATTAAAAAAGTAACTTTCTTTTTAATGAAATATGTCAGCGACAGTACCCTTAGGTACTACGATACAGAAGTGGTATTGGAGAGAGTGTGGTTAGATTACCAGGATGCAACTAGAAAATTGGCCTATGATTCCGAAAAAGTGTTGCTAAGTAAGGCTAATTATCGACTACAGCAAATTTTAAAAATTAAATAGGAATGTTTTTGCTTTAAAGAAGTTATTTACCTTTGGCAAGGGAGACTTTAAAACTGAACTTCTAAATGAGATAATAGTCGGGTATTGGAGGGATCGGATAGCCCCGAAGGGGTCCCTTCGGGATGGTTCATTCCAGAAAACTATGTACTACATTTATATACTTAGAAGTGTGGACCAAAGACATTGGTATATTTGTTCATCGTCAAATTTATCCGCGAGAATTGAACAACATAACTCTGGTAAGACACGCTCAACAAGACCTTATCGACCATGGATAATGGTATACTCTGAAGAATTTCAGACAAAGTCTGAAGCTGTAAAAAAAGAGTATTATCTAAAATCCAACAAAGGATATTTAGAATACCAGCAAATTAAAAAAAAAGTATTGGAGGGATCGGATAGTGGTTCATTCCACACGCTTGGAAAGCGTGCGCTGTAAAAGGCTCGGGGGTTCGAATCCCCCTCCCTCCGCCAATTATCGTTTTTTCCCTATCATTCCATGTAATATAGGTGGTGCTACTCCCCTGACCAATAATTCATTTGTTCCTGTTTAGCTTTGATTTCGTTCCAGACCCATGTCCTCGAGGGGATGTTTTCTTTGGTGTATTATGAATATAAGAGCAGGGGTAAAACCCCTGCTGTAGATTATCGACCACCTTTCGTTCCATGCATAAAGACGAATTTCGGAGTCTTACCAAAGTTATTTGGTGGGACTCGATCGTCTTTAGAAAGAGCGATTTCAACGTAACTACCTTTTGCCCGGTATATACCAGACTCAGGAGCTTTTTGACCGGTCTTGACAGTAAACTGTTTCATTTACTATTCACCTCCTCTTACATTAACTAATAAGCGACACCAGGGAATTGCTTCCTTCAAACACTTTTAGTTAAGTAAAAATTAGTGACAACAGAGTTTTTACCCCTTGGCAGACATTTTATACCGGTTTTTCCAATTTAAAAGACATCAATAGATATCAAATCGGGTTTTCTTCGGTTTTAATTATTTGCTTATCTTTTAAAATGAATCTGGTCTTAAATAATGCCAGTATTTCCTGTTTTTCTTCTGAGAATCCAGTTTTCAAAACATGGATCACATATCCTCTAATGCGCTCTTCTGGTGATTTTTCTTTAATGATTGGATAATCCATTACTTCAAGTTGCCTTTCAAACATTTCTTGGTGCAGTACATCGGATCGAAGGCGATGATATCGCTCAATCTCATGTTTCATTTTTTCATCAACGGCTTTTTGATTAAATTCAATTTCGTTAATTTTTGCTAATAATTGCCGGACCAAATCATCTTCGGTAATGTAGGGTTGGTCGCAATCATAATCGATGGTTCTAGCGCAGTGATAATATACATGACGGCGGAATTTACCGCTTATTAATTTCTTGTATTTGTCCTCGGCTGTAATCGAACCTCCGCAATGACCGCATTTGAATAATCCCTTAAACGGGAAAGACTTTTTGTTCCATTCTTTGGGTGGAACTGCAATTTGTTTTTGAGCTAAATCATAAAGTTCTTTGGTTATTATCGGTGGATGTTTGCCGTGATACCAATGCCCACTGTCTTCGGGAAATTCAAACTCTCCGTAGTAGAAGTGTTTTCTTAATACCCGATAAACCTCACTAATAGCCATTCTTTTGCCAGCTCTAGTTATGAATCCACTTTTATCTAGCCAATATTTTATAGTTCTGCCACTATGACCTTGATAGGCTACTTTTTCAAAGATTTCTTTAACGATCGGGGCACGTTCTGGGTCTAGATCAATATAGGCAATTCGATTTTCAGTGAGCCGATTGATATAGCCCACAGGAGCTGATCCTGGGCGCCATCCGGCTTCGCATTTGGCTCGAAGACCTCTTTTGACGTTGATTCTGTCAAGTACCCCTTTTGTTAGACCGATTTGTGAAATTGAATTTGGCGTAAAAGGTATTGCTGTTTAAACTGTACCGGGGACATCTTCAGAGTGGTGTGGATTCTTCTTTGATTGTAGTAATTAATTTGTTGATGAATGGCTTCGACAAATTCACCAACAGAATTAAATCGGTCAAACTCCAATCCTAAATCAGTTTTGAAATTATCATAAAATGATTCCTGATAACCGTTTTCCCAGGGAGAAGCTTTTTTACTCATGGATACAGTGACTCCTAAATCACTGATTAGTTTGGTGTATTCAAAACAGTTGTATTCCGATCCCTGATCCGAATGAACAAATTTAGGCAGAACACCTTTGTTTTCAAAAGCATCAAAGAAAGCGTTAATGATTAGATCTTTGGTGTGGCGAGCACTTAAACTCCAGCCTACAATCTCTCGGGTGTACAAATCCATAAAGGTAGCCAGATAAATGAATTTTGAATTAAATCGAAGATAAGTAAAATCAGACACCCAAGTAAGATTGGGGACAATTGGGAAAGAACCTTTAATTTGATTGGAGAAGACGGCCTCCGGCCGTCTTTCATCTCTTCGCTTTCTCCATCTGGCTTTCCGCTTGTAAGGTTTAATCCCATAAAGCTTCATGACTCTTTTAGCTCTCTTTTTGTTGATACTCAGAGCTAGAGCAATCCTTCTGTGACCATAACTAGGATTTGATTCCAGAACTGATAAAATCTGTTCTTTTAATATCTCGTCTTTTGATGGCTGAATTGATTTGTAAAAGTAATTGGCTTTAGAAACACCCAATAATTTAATGATTTGGTTTTTACTAAAACTAATTAATTTAGAATCTAATCTGGTTTTGACAACATTTAGTAACCAGTGACAAAAAGATGGCTCATCTGGTCTTTTTTTTTAATCTCTCCAATTCCACACTTAAAGCACCAACGATTTCTTTAAGGATTTGATTTTCTTTTTTGAATTTTCCTAATTCCAGGATAGAAACATTATCACTGACTCCTTTTTTCAACCAAGCGTAAATGGTTCGATCAGAAACACCGTATTGGGTAGCTATTTCTTTAACTGTTTTACCTGATTTAACTTTATCTAAAATTTCTTGTTTGACTTCTTTATTAATTGTTGGCATAAAAGTACCTCCTTAACTATTAAACCATGTGCGCTAACTGGTCTAGTTTAAGGGGTACTGGTCAAAGATTCTTACAAGTTGAGACAAGAAATTGTAGACACATTAAAATCGCTTAAGGAAGATGCGCCTTTAATAAAGAAATACTTATCAATCGAATTACTTCCTGAAAAAAATACGTTTGTATCTTTTAAAGATCTGAACGAACATGCAGTAAGTGTTCTTGAGAATTTAAATAAAAAATATCAAAAAATTAAAGAAATAGAAAAAATTGAAAAAGAATTGAACACTAATGATTCAAAATTAGTTACTTTGCTTGATACTAAAATTTATAGCTTCACATACAAAAAATATACTGATTTTAAGGATTTTGATTCTTTAAATAAATATTATTTATCGATATATGACAACATTACAAACGTAATTAATAACTTTGATTCATATGAAAATTTTCACCATTGGAGGCATTATCTTTCAGACAATAAAACAGAAACAGAAATAAATATCATTAATGCTTTAAAAGAAATACCTACAGAGAACTGGAAAAATGTGTTTATGGCATGGTATTTTAAAAAGTCACTCCTAAACTTCGACAGTAAATCGACTGTGGGTTTCAATAAATCAGATGCGAAGTTGGTCGAGTTATCCGTTGTATATAACAAACTTAAAGAAAAACAGATCCAACAGATTAAGTCAAAGTGGAACACTAAAAGAAGGTTGAGACTAAGTTCATACCCTGGTAACTTTAATACCCTTTATAACTTAAGAAAAAATAATTCTGGTCCAAAGAACTCGTTAAGGAAGATAATCGAAAAAGATTTCGACTTATTTACTTCTCTTTTCCCGATAATCTTAACAAATCCAAGTGCTGCAAATGCCATATTACCCCTAAAGCAGGGATTGTTTAATGTCATAATTTTCGATGAAGCTAGTCAATTAAGAATATCCGATACGTTCGCATGTCTGATTAGAGGTCAATATAAAATAATTGCCGGAGATGAGCATCAAATGCCCCCTTCTAACTACTTTTTAAGTTCGAATAATACCTTTGAAGAAGCTCATGATGAGTTTGAAGAATATGACAATGAACAAGATGAGTTAGCAGATAGTGAATCATTACTTCAGTATGCTTCAAATCTTAGAGATATTAATAAATCATCTTTGGATTATCATTATAGATCTAATCATCCGGCACTTATTGAATTTTCAAATGCTGCTTTTTATGGTGGAAACTTAGTTTCTTTTCCTGCGTTATCAGAATATACGCCAATAAAATTTATTCCTGTGAACGGCAGATATGAATCTAATACCAACCCTACAGAGGTTGCTGAGATTATCAGAATTATTAAAGATGAAATACAACTAAACACAAATAATAAGTATCCTTCTGTCGGTATTGCTACTTTTAATATCAACCAAAGAAATTTAATCATCGAGTCTTTGAATAAAGTAGCAGAGTCAGATTCTGACTTTTTGACAAAATATTTGGCCCTTAAAGAGAGTGGACTCTTCATAAAAAACCTTGAAAACATACAAGGTGACGAAAAGGACATAATTATCATTTCCACTACTTATGGTTATGGTGTTGATGGTAAGTTTTCTCAGAATTTTGCAAGAATAAATAGAATTGAGGGATATAAACTACTAAATGTTTTAATTACTAGGGCTAAGAATAAAGTGTATGTTTGTACATCAATACCAAAAGAAAAGTATGTGTCTTATCCCGAACTAATCAAAGGCGAAGGTGGAAATAATAAAAGAGGAATATTGTATGCTTACTTGGCTTACGCAGAAGCGATTTCAAACAAAGATAGTGTACTAGCAGAAGGTATTTTGTCAGAACTGAAACTCCAAAGTTTTGAAAAGCCGAAGCTTATATTTGATGATGATGGTCTTTCAGAATCTCCTTTTGAGGAGGAAGTATATGAATTATTGTTGGACAAATTCAAAAAGGAAGATGTTGTACAGCAACATAAAGTAGGAGGATTCAGATTAGACTTTGTTATAAAGTACAATGGGCATAACTATGTTTTAGAGTGTGACGGGAAGTCGTACCACCAATCAGAAGAAGCCTATGCGTATGATATGTACAGACAAAAAGAACTGGAACATATGGGTTATGTTGTATATAGAATTTGGTCAACAAACTGGTTTCAGAATAAGGAACTTGAAATGACTAAATTTATGGATTTTATCAACAAACCCAAGGTTACAGCATAAATATTCCAACTGTTGTCTATATTAAATTTGAGTGTCAAACCATATCATTGTTTTACCACGTATCTTTTTATAGTGTCTTATTTGTCTCATTTAGCTTCAAAGAAGGGGTAGGATAAGACATAGGGTTATAGGGATAGAAAGGTTCCAGACCCACCTGCTCCGCTGAATCCGAAGGAATCCGTAGAAAAACTTTTTACCGAAATGCAATTCATCTTTTTTCATGTCTGGATATTTTGAAAGATTCTTTAGGGTGATAACATATAGCCATGACTAACGTACTGAATAAGTTTCTTATAAACGCTCCCGAAGAAGTAAATTCTAGTGACTTTGATCTTCAAAGCCATACCATTTTTTCGGACGGAAAGAATACTCCTACTGATTTAATAAATTCCGCAGTAGTTAAAGGACTTAAGTTGGTTTCGATTACTGATCATAATTCTATTGCTGCTTATACAGAAGAAAACTTCCAGTTGGCGATACAAAGTGGCATTTCATTAATACCGGGAGTTGAAATTGAATGTGGCGGTGGTCTTGATGTTCTGGTGTACGACAACGTCGAAAATAGTATTAGTGAAGAATACCGAGAGAAAATTAGCACTTTAGTAAACGAATTAAACAAGACTAGAAGTGGTTATGTATCTGACTCAATCAATAAGATTATTGAGTTTTTGCAGAAAAGTGACCAGATAGAATGGATGAATTGGAAGAATAAGACCGAGGATGAGAAAGACAAAATCCTAAAATATATAACTCTTGAAAACGCTTCACGAGTTGACCTAAGAACTGGAAAAATTCTCGAAATAAGAAGAGATTATGTTAGCAAACCGCATTTGGGTATGTTGTTGGCACCTTTTAACCTAATAAATCTCGAAGCTTTTGCAACTAAGTTTAGTATTCCTCTTGAACAAGCTCCCAAATACGCGCTTGGATATATTTTTGACAAGGTTGTACCATGGCCTCTTGACACCTTGCCAATCAATGAGGAGATAGTTAAGAAAGTAATCGAGCTTCCCTTCGTAAAAATAATGGCTCACCCTGGTAAAACTTTTGAAGACAGGTTTGAAGAAAACCAAATAAATGAGGCTAACTTTATTGACTTTTTAAACAGCTATCTGGAAAAAGGATTGGATGGTGCTGAAGGTGATTACCGGAGATATAAAAAACCGAAGCTTGAATACAATCAATTAACTAAAAAGGTTTTATTAGAAAACCAGAGACGAAGTAGCAGAAACACCTATTCTACTGGTGGTTCTGACACCCACGATATTTTCGAGTAAAACACCTAACTCTTTTTCAACATATTCAACTGCCAGACTAGATTGGTTATATTCAAACATTGTTTTTGATTGACTAATTTCTGTCGCTGTCATTTGGTGCAATTTCTTTGCTGTTTCCATCTCGACTTCATTCATAATACGAGGATGGGTAATGTCGGTCATGTTTTTTATTAACTGTAGTTCATCAGAAGTTTTCATATAAACATCAATTTTCAGACTTGTTTCGATAGAATTTACCAACTCAGGAAAAATGTGGTTACCGTCAATAATTAAGTTTTGCATTTCTGAAGTGGCAAAATTACATAATTCTTTAATAGGCTCATTTAATATTGATGACTGCTTTTTATAATTTGCAAATAATTCAATATCGTTTTGACTGAATTGCCCTAGTCGATAGGTGTGGCATCCGTAAATCTCTCCCATATTTTTCAAAAATGGTTTACAAGTAGCACGGACAATTCCAGTAGGAACAATAGTAGATTCAACAATTTTTTCCTGAAGAGCCTTGGCTAAAGTTGATTTCCCTGTCCCGCAATAACCACCGATAAAGATAAAAAGTGGAGTTTTGACCTTCTTTTGAGTCCACAATCGGTTAAATTCTTGAAATGAGTTCATAGTATGAATTATAGCGCGAAATATCGTATAATTGCACACAATTTATAAACACCTATGAATTACGAGATTAACAAAGATTCCTCCCTTCACCCAATTGCTCACACAGAGTGGAAATATGTGGATGCTCAAGATCAGAATGGATGGAAGATAATAAGTATATTTTACCCAAGAATTGGCATAAATCCTTCAACAGTTTCAACTTATATTAACTCACCCGATGGAGTAGAGTCGTCAATTCACCAACAGGGTGTGGCTGACCTAAAAGAAGGAAATATTGTAATTTCTGGTCAGGAATTAAGGGCTGATACATCAGGAGTAAACTTGAGATTGAACACTTCCGACGTAAACTGTCAGCTACAATTTACCCCGGAAATCAAACCTCAACTGGTTACAATTAACCAAGGTAACATGAGGTGGCAAATAGAGATTCCCCGTGCACGAGTTAGCGGGCAACTTATAAAAGACGGAGTTAGTTTGGATTTTTCTGGGAGAGGATATCATGATCATAATTGGTTTATCTATGAAGATCCTGCGGACAAAATGAATAATCGAGAGATATTACCCTACTTTTTAAGAGGTTGGCAATTTGGAAGATTGTTTAGCGAAGAATTGACAATGGTATATGGTTTTTCACAAACAGAATCGCATATTCTATTATGGGAGAAAGATAGATTAATCAAGGCTGATCATGTAAGACGATTTGCCACTTCTGAGTTTTCTAGATCAGAGAAGATGGGAACAACATTTCCAACTAGATTTGACTTGACTAACTTAGATATTGATTCATCAGTACATCTGACTGGAATTTTGAGTGAGAAGAAACTTGCGTTGCTCCCCGATGGTACCCAAACCGGATATGTTAGATCAAAAGCTTCAGTTTCCCATGGAAGATTGGGGAAACTTGAAGGAATCCATGAAATTTGGCTTTAGTTATCTTGCTAAGAACTTTGCTTTTTGGCTTTCACAAAGTGACTTGAACACTTGCTGATCATCAGGATTCATTGCCCCAGCAGCCTGATTTATGGCTTTATTATAACTTTCAGATATATCCATAACAATTTGTTCTGCTAGATTATACTTTTCAACCATTAACTTAATTGCTCTATATCCAGAATCATCAAGCTCCTTTCGACCAAAGACTTTCTCAAAAGTTTGTTTTTCGCTCTCATCTAGTTGACTCCATAGCTTTTGTATCGGTATGGTTACTAAACCGTTTTTGATATCGCTGAGCCGTAATAATCCATTAGGTTCAGGTCTAGTAAGATCTTGAATATCATTACCTAATTGCCCGCCAATATAGTAATTCTCCAGGCATGCAAGGGAGGCAATTCTTCGAGGGTCTTTTGGATCAGGTAGCAATACTTCAATTGGCAGGGATGAAAAAAAGGCGTCGCGTTCCCAATAATTTTGATGCAATGTACTAGGTCTGACAGCCAAGTCAAAGGCTTGATGCTTTTTAATTGATGCCATACCTAGATTGACACTGTCTACACAAGATTGCCCTGCATATGGTCCAATTTCTTTTGATAAATACTTGACCGTGGCAGCTAAACCAGCTTCTGCGGAATGGTAGGTGTTATCAGCACCATAGACTCGCCAAGCAGCAGGTTTTGATCTTCGAGTTTCATCTTTATCTTGAATATCATCAACAACTACAGACAAAGTCCATAAGACATCAACTACTGCACCTACTTTGGCGACCTTATCTTGAGGAACCCCAGCTTCTAGAGCCATAATTGCAGGTAAAACAGGTTTCGTTTTGGAATACCACAAATCATGGGTATACCTAATTGGTTCTGCCATTGAACCGAGTGACTGAATTAATTGATCAGCCTTGTCTCTGATTCCAAGATTTATATATAAATCTCGGTAATAAGCTTCGGGATCAACTATATATTTTTCAATTTCTTTTTTCATTGTTAATAAATTCTGGATCTGGATCAATTATTAGTGAATTGTCTTTAATCCAATTAATAAGTACTTGGTTATTGGGAATTTTATGGATAATGAAATCAACAAAGCCTTCAAACTCACTGTCTCCAATTTGTGAAACCACGGAACTGAACAAGTCGTTATAAAACCCATTCCCGATGACCTCCAAGGTCTCTTCAGTGGGGTGGTTTTGTTTTACAAATTCTTTTGATTGAGCAATGAGTTGATGCCAAATTGGATGAGTAAACCAGTGGTTAATATCATCTAATTTATCGTAGGCGACGGCTCTTATTAAGACCATCCTTATAGTCCGCTTGATTCCGTTTATTAAATAATTGCTTAATTGCTCTTCAGATAGAATCGGATAGCTTTCAACTTCCCGGGCGAGTTTAAATACTTCTGCATTGTCTTTGTTCTTTGAATAACCTTTTTGAGTGATATTAGTGCAGGAAACAATTTCTCGGCGAGGATGGACTTGGGAGTAATAATTACTGCAATATACTTTTAGCTTTTTTCTGTTAGCAATTATTCCAAGACGATTGTTTTCTCCAGTGACAGGTTGTCCATTAGCATCAAATGGTTGCTTGTGACCTAAATCTTTTAGGGTACTTGCTCTCATGGCGTAACCACCAGGTCCACGGGTTTCTTTTACACCAGCATCAATTAATCCCCATAATACTTGGTACCTAATCCAATTCAAACCAATAAAGTATCTGATGCTTAGGTCCTTTTGTAATTGACTATCAACAAAATCAACCAGTTCTTTTGGATTGTATCTTTCACTAAAAGAAACTATGTCAAAACCAGTATTTAATTTTTCAATAATTTCTGGAATGAAATTTATAGAAACAATGACATCGGCGTCGAGGGTAGCAATGGGAATGGAATTATCGTCGTAAAACTCTTCTGCTTGTTTTATAGCTTCTTTCAATCCGGTATTTCTTGGCTGACCACCACAAGGAATAGGAATAGTCTCCTCAATTATCTGGAACTTAAAAAAATTACTTGAATAGCGCTTGGCTATTTCAACAGAATTGTCTGTACTTTGGTGATTTACGAGGACTACATGAACCTTAAACTTATCTTTGGCGGATTCAAGGATACTGTCTAAAATTTCTGGAAGTCTGGCTTGTTCATTAAAGAAGGGTATTACGATAAAAATATCGCACTTATTTTTCATATTATTATATTTGTTGGGCTAATGTTTTATATAAATCAAATAATCTTATAACATCTTTTTTCTCGACTCCTCCTGTTAAAGTTTCAACATTTGGTGTTTTGTTGCCTAAATACGGTTCCATTAATTTATCTTTAAGGGAAAATAATCCAGCAAAATGAAATACAAGTCTTCTATAAGCATTCTCTTTTACATCAATATCGGCAACTTCTTTATATCTTCTCAAATATTTAGAAATGTAAAAAATGTGCGTATGAGCAGAAACTTGCCAGTAATTTTGTACGGCCTTTGATTTATCCTGTCCCGGTAATGTGGTTTTGATAAATTGATCAACTAATTTACTTTCTTCACTTTTTGAAAAAGGATTTGACTTTCCAAAAATTAATTCTGGGGACTTTATTGCATCTAAAATTGTTATTCCATTCGCCACTCCAGATTCCGGACCATTTCTAAGCAGTTTTGATAGATCGAATAATGGTGAATCGGGATAAACCAGCTCGAAATCAATTTGATTGATTTCACCCCTATTTGTTATTAATACATTTCGAGGTGTTCTATCCATCGAGAGACCTGGGTTTTGAGTACAGATTGTTTGTCGCAACTTCCAAAAAGGGCTATAAGCTTGGTTAATCTGCTTGAATATAGGTTCAGCAAATACTGTCTCTGGAAATGGATATTGTTTTAAAAAAGTTTCTGGAATTCTAAAGATTTTAAAACCTTCCAAAGCTATCGATCTTCTCAAGACATTACTCGTACTTTCTATAACTCTTGAAGTATATGATGGAGACCTGACATCTGAATGAAAAGACTTTCCTTCTACATATGGGTAAATGATTAACGAATTGTTTCCCGTTGATTCACTATCTAGTATCGGAACAACCCCTTCTACTTTTGCGGATGTTAAGACTCTGGTGTTTACCACCTCAGCGTCCGCTTGCCATTTGCTTCCAGTGAAAAGTTTTAGAAATATGTCTGTTTCGCTGCCTGCTAAACTTCTAAAGAATCTTATGTTTTGATCTTGTTTAGCATCCATTCCTGCAGGAAAAATTTCAGAAACCACTTGACTACGCGTTTGTATTCCTGAAGCCATACTCCAAGTTTCTTGTTTGATCCTAGTAAACTGTCTTTCATTACTCATTATTTTTTTATTTCATGTGATTTACCACAATATCGGTAACAATTATACATCTTATAGGCTTACAAATCGAGAACCTGTTAAAATCGACCATTCCCTTTTTTATACTGTCTCATTTGTCTCATTTAGCTTCAGAGAAGGGGTAGAATAAGACAGAGGTTTGGGAACAGAGTTATAAGGATAGAAAGGTTCCAGACCCACCTGCTCCGCCAAGATATAATTACCCTATTCTACTGATGTTTTTTGTTGTTATAATTGATTGTGTATAAACTTTTTGTCTTTTGCCCAGATGATGAAAAAATAATTTTTTCAATCATAAATGCGGCTGCAGATGCTGGGGCTGGTGTTTTGGGAAATTACACTCACACATGTTTTTTTACTAAAGGGATTGGTAATTGGAAATCAGAAGAAGGCTCAAATCCGACTATTGGAAAAGTTGGAGAATTTTCTCATGAGCCAGAAGTTAGAATTGAAATGATCTGTCCTGAAGAAAGATCTAAAGCAGTAAAAGAAACAATCAAAGCAATTCACCCATATGAGGAACCTGAAATTGATTTTGTGAAATTAATTGATGTTGAATAAGATAGGTTCTAACTGCGTCAATGGTTCGCCGCCAAAATGAAAGAAAATAATACCAATATAGTTGATCTTGATCCAGTCAAAAGATCTACTCAGAGTAGAGCTTATATGGTTGCTAGTGGTATTTGGAAAGAAAGAGCCTTGCTTCCGGTAACAATTGATAATGATGGTAGAGAGATTGACGGGACAAAGTCGATGATAATTCCTTTGGCTAATGGAGGGTATATAGAATTGGGAAGGATTGAATCCGATTCACCGGGCAAAGAAACTATATATATTGAAATAAAGAGACTTAATGTGAATGGTAATAAATTTTTAGAGTGTGGAACAAACCTTACATCAGGTTATTATGGAGATGAACTGTCGAAAGATTTTGGTTTTTGGATTTTTTACGAAAATCCTCATGACCAAAGCCAAACTGGGGCAATAAAATACTTAGCTGGATTTAATCCAGTAATAAAGGTTGATTGGAACCAAATTAAACCTAGGTCAAACGAAATGACAGTTGCTTTATCAATTAGCCAAGCGTATTTTGAAAGTCAAAAAAATCATAGTAGTAAAGGAAAAAATTACTAGGTTCCAGACTTGCCTGCTTCGCTCGTTGTCGTGACAATTAATTATTGTCTATTGTTTCAGCTGTTTTCCTGACTGTAAGTGAAAATGGATTTGACCAATTTCCTGGCGTTCACCACCGTTGACTAAAATAGTGTAGCCATTATTTTCCCAGCCCAAATCTTCAACAATTTCTTTAGCTATTAAATAAATTTCACCGATAAAATCACTGTCTTCTTTGGTTAAAGCAGCTATAGATTTAATAGCTTTTTTTGGAACTAAGACAATATGCTTTTCCCAAAAAGGTTTGGGGTGCCAAAAAGCGATAACTTTGTCGGTTTCTTTAATTCTGGCGACAGGCAATAATTTGCTAAATTTTCCAAAAGCTAAACCAACAATTAAATCACCAATTGGTGATTTAGCTAATTCAAAAACTTTTTTCGAAATGCTCATTAAGTAAATTATAGTTTAAAGTCATAAAACAGTTTCTAACTGGGTAGTTCGATGAACTCACAATAAATCAATGGTACGCCGCTAAATTTCATTTTTTCCGTATCTTTTCATGTAATATATGCGGTAATACTCCATAAATTAATTTTGATTTGTTCCAAACTCACGTACTTAGGTAATAAATAAATTGATAGTTTACTTTTAAAAAAACATTTTTTGATCTTAAGAGAGGTATAATTGCCTAATTTATTCTAATTAAAGAAGTTAGTATTATGGATAAAAGCATAGATAGTTACAGAGAATTACTTAAGTTTACTGAAAAAATTAAAAT
Source organism: uncultured Gammaproteobacteria bacterium (assembly GCA_964448705.1). Taxonomy (GTDB): domain Bacteria; phylum Patescibacteriota; class Microgenomatia; order UBA12405; family UBA12405; genus CAYUZS01. Next base: position 71,149 of record CAYUZS010000004.1, on the reverse strand, counting down.
CGAATATTTAAAAAATGTTCCTGTTTTTGAAAATCAACTAAAATTCGAAGATATTAATCAGCTATGTTATAAAAAAATGTACGAAGATATTGCTGATAGATCTTTAATAAAAAATACACCTCAATTGTATAAAGAGGTTCCAGACCTAGAAGATTTATATAAAAGAGCGAGAAAATTTTATTTGACTCCACGAAACAAATCCATAAAAGGTCTAGATGTTCAATTAGGAAAACAATTTGAAGAATCCTTCATTGATTATCTAAATTCAAAAAAAATATTTGCGATGAGAGCTGATATTAAAAACAGAAGGTTACCAGATATACAAGTTTTAGACAAAACGAGAAATATAAAAGCTTATATAGAATTAAAATATCATAATGCTCCATTTATGCTATCTTGGAAACTTTTAAATAGAGAACCTTATGAAGGATCTATTACACTAGATACAGAAAAAATAAAAAAACAGCTTATAGAAATAGATGCAGAATTAGAAAGACCTGTCTATTATGTTCATTGGGTCGATTTCCCTGACCTAAAAGGGATATTTTTTAATACTAATGAGCAAATATCAGATTATTTAAATAATAATCCAATTGAATTTATAAGAAAAAAAAGAGATGGAGATTTTAAAATGTCTAATTATAAAATAATTGCAAAGGTTGGTTATTCAGAAAAATTCTATCCACCATTGCACGAAATGGGTAATTTTGAAGAATTAATAAATAAATTAAAATCATGAATTATTATTATATTTACAGTGCTGGTGGTGGAGCCGGGGATTGGAATGGGGTAAAAAGAATTTGGAAAAACAAAATGCCAATGGTCTTAAAAAATAAAGTTTTACTAAAATTTGGGGATTTATTTTTTAATCACGCATCAATCAATAGTTTAATTAAAACATCAATATGGTCAAACACAACTAATATGAGATCATGGCTAGCAAATAATGTTTCTGATGATTCTGTTTTATCAGAGACAAAATTATTTTTGGATTCTGGAACTTCTAAAATAGTAAACTACATAGTACATAACAAAACATCTGATCCAGGAGGGATTATTAATGAGTTTAATAATCTTGTAGATAGTGAAAAAATTTTAGAAAAATATGCAAAAGTCATAATAACATCAAAAATTGATATAGCAGTTTCTTTTGACATTCCTAATCCATTCAAAATAAGAACACAATCAGAAAAAACTGAAACAGGTATTTTTAATGGTACACATCAAGATGTTTTAATTGAACGCAATGCGATATATGCAAATAAACTTTATTTACTTTTAAGTAATGACCAAAGACACATAGCAACAACAATAAATGGATCATGGTCACCTCAACAGATTAAAAAATTTCTTGGTTTATTAAAATATATTCCAAATAAAATTGCAGTCGGTGGATTAACTAGAGAAGGCAAATCTATTGAACAAACAGTTAAACAGTTAAACAATTCAATACCATTTAAATCTCTCGATTTTATACATTTCTTAGGATGTGGTGGTATTAAAAATAGTAATTTTATTAAAAAAATATACAACGGAGAAAATATTTCTGTTGACAATTCAACACCAATGAACAGATCTATAGACGGAAATACAAAAGGTACCGCACAATCCGGCTATTTTGATTATATTGAAAAAAAACTTCACCGAATTAAACCAGACACAATTATTCAAATACTTAATTTACATAAAAAATATTCGACACCAATATTTTCAGTTTCTGAAATGGAAATTATTCTTAATAATATTCTTTTGCACCAAAGTGGTAATTCTAGTAAGGAAACCTATAACGCAAGGGCACAATTATCTTTTCATAACCATGACGTTTTTCGTGTTAATGCTATTTAATAATCAATTCTAGATTGAACAACAGTTTCGGTTTTAAGCCTTTTTTCTATAATGGTTTTGAATTTTTCATCTAATTCAAAACCAATTCCATTTCTTTTTAATCGAGAACATGCCACCAATGTAGTTCCGCTACCTAAAAATGGATCTAACACTTTATCCCCTTCTTTTGTAGACATTTTTAATATTCTTTCTATCATTGGTACTGGATAAACACAAGGTGCATCCGTTATCCCCAATTTTTTCTTAGTCATATTATTTACACGATCAAAATACCAAACATCTGTTGGGTTTCTACCTCCATTTGGATCAAGTCTTTTATCTCCTTTTGTTATATAAGGAACTCTCACTTTATCTAAATTAAAAACATAATTATTAATATCTTTAACAAACCAAAGAATACTTTCCCATCTGCCACTCAGTCTGTTTGAACAATTTTGCATATTATTAAAAGTCCATATAATAGAATTTCTAAGATATAATCCACACTCTTTCCCAATAGAATAAGCAAGGGCGTCTAATGGAATAATTTCTTTTGTTTTTTTTTGAGGGATGGGGGATATATTTATAAAAAAACTACCATTTGGAGCCAAAACTCTGACTACTTCCTTGGTAGTCTCAAATATTAATTTTTTCCATTCTTCTATAGTTACATCATCGCTATATTTACCATATTTTTTACGAAGATTATAAGGAGGAGATGTAACCACTAAATTTATAGAATTATCTTTAATATTTTTTATCAAATCTCTACAATCGCCAAAGTAATATTTTTGCATATTAATTATTTATATAACTTTATATTAAAACTCATTCTTTAATCTATTTTTTGCAATATTAATGTAATCTAAAGATGTATCATAGCCTAAATAATGTCTTTTCAATTTTTTAGCAACCACGGCTGTAGTGCCACTTCCAATAAAGGGATCTAAGACAATATCACCTGCGTTTGTTGATACTTTAATAATTCTCTCAATTAGTTTTTCTGGATATTGTGCTGGGTGTGATGTTCTCTCTAGAGAGTTACCACTAACTAGTGGAATTTTCCAAACATCAGTTGGGTTTTTTAGTTGGGTTTTATATCTGTCTGGACGATAATTTAAACTAGGAATTTTAATATCATTCAAATTAAAGGTCCAGTTTTTTTTGTTTTTTGTAAAGAAAAAAACAAACTCGTATCTTGAGGAAAACCTTTTTTCAGTTGAGCCACCCCAGTCAAAATTCCAAATGATGATATTTTTTAAAAACATATCTTTAAAATAATCTAATACCCAAAATGGTGGTATTAATTGGTCTCCATCATATCTGGTTTTCATATTCAGAAAGATTGAACCATTATCTTTAAGAACTCTCTTTGATTCTTCAAAAACCTTTTTCAACATTTTCCTATAGTTCTCCTCAGAAATATTATCTTTATATTTATCACCTTTAGACGAAATTATTTTTCTCCCCTTCCATTTGTTTCCATATTTGATGTCTATGTTATATGGTGGAGAAGTAACCACAAGTTGGATAGTTTTATCTTCTATTTCAGTCATTTTTTCAGAAGATTTATTATAAATAATATTTAATTTCATATTAATATAGTCAGTATATTGTTAATATCTTGATGGGTCAAGGAGATATTTATTTTATTTGCTTTATTATTTATAATAATAACCGAAGAAAACACGAAGTCAACTAGTATTTTAAACAAAAATATTTAGGTGCGATTTTGGCTCCCAAAGCATCATGACTAATACCACCATAATTACCATAAACTAATTGACCATTTTTATCGATTGCTTCGATTTTACCAATATCGTGGAAAAGGGCAGCAATTAGCAAAGCCTCAATACTTATGTTTTCGTCTTTAAATCTGGGAAGCATAGCAATTTTTTGACAATATTTCATAACCCGAACCCCATGATGAAAGCGAAAACCATAACCACCTCCAAATTCCCAAACGTTTTCGAAGAGTTGTTTGTACTCGGTAATTAATTTATCTAATAAATTCTTATCCATTTATTATTTTGTCAATGTTGTCTAATAACTGGTTGTCTGAGATCAAAATAAATGCATTTTCTTTCGGAAATGGTTCCTCTATCTGGTTCTTAAATGCTTGATATGTTTCAGAGGAACAAGAATTTTTTCTTTTTGAAATTCGATCCATAGCGACATTATCGTCGGTTTTGAGATATATCAAAATTGTTTGGTCGCATTTAACTTCGTCATAAATTTGTTGACGAAATTGTTTCTTGAGATTTGTACCATCAATTATCACAGAAGATCCCTGTTGTAGTAGTTCAGAAGCTTTTTGCCGGACTGTTTTATAAACTTGAGCATATTGTTGACCAGACAGTTTTTCAGTTCCAAATAACTTGGTAGCAATGTCCTCACCGGACAATGTAATAAAACCATATTTTTGTTGGAGATGTGACGCGACGTATGATTTGCCCGAACCCGGCAAGCCCATGAGAATAATTAATCTTTGGTGACTCATTTAAAGTAGTCCTAAATAATCTAACCCTAAGAATCCGACTTCCACATCGGTCATTTGGCCACTTCGAAGAATTTGTTTAAACTCTTTAAGTGAAACTAAAACTAACTCGGTAAATTCGTCCTCTCCATTCTCAATTTCTTTGACTTTTTTACAATTAGTAGCAACAAAACAATATCTTTCCATCGTAGAGTAGGCATCATCAAGACAGGTGGTAACTAGCTTTATATCACCTTCATAACCAGTTTCTTCCAGTAACTCACGTTTTATGGTTACTTCAGGTGCTTCGTTTGGGTCAACAAAACCACCCGGGAGTTCCATCAGGATTTTTTTTGGTCCAGGGCGATATTGCTTGGCAATAATTATTTGATTATCGGATGTTAAGGCTAAAACACTAGCAGTTGGACCTTCTTTTTTAATGTAAAAATCTGTTTCTTTACCGTTGGGTAGTTTGAAAATTACTTTCTCAATTTTACGGGAATATTTTCTAAAAGCTTCTTCCCGGGAGAGTTCTTGCCAGTCTCGGGTTTTATTAGTCATTTATATTTTCAATTACTAATACTTTATTGATTATGGCATCTCCGATTTTTCCCCACTTTAGGTAGTTGTTCAACTGTCTAAGAGGCACAAATTTTCGATCGTAAAGCACTCCAGTATCAGGATCTACAGTTTGAGGAAACATCTTTTCTATTTTACAAAAATATCGTACTTGGTAGAACAAATCACCTTCTGATTGTTTTGGATTATTAGGAAAATCGACACGTTGGGTTCCGATAGCTTTTATATTGTTTACTTCAATATCAGCTTCCTCCATTAACTCCCGTTTTAATGTCTCAATTGGAGTTTCATTATCTTCAGGGCGACCTCCGGGTAACTTCCAACCTTCTTCTTCAGTTTCACGGCAAATTAGAACTTCTTGATTATCGTTTAGACAAAGACCAATCACGTTTCGGATGGGTTGGTACTTTTTAATTTTAGTAGTAGGGATCCAGGTGTAGGTGACTTTATTGCCATGCCAGTTTATGGTGGTTAAAATAGATTGGTTGATCATGAAGTATTCTTCGGATAATTCTGAATAATTATATACCAATATTTGGGCTATAATTATTTATGGAAGTCAATTTAGAACAAATTGATATTAAAGATAAAAATATTCTAAGGGATATGCTTTGGGACTATGAAAGAGAGATTATTGGTGACAAAGCGGAAGAGTATAAGTACCTAGATTCTTATTGGGAAAAACCAAATAGGTATCCATATTTTATAAAAGTCGATGGGAAGATTGCTGGGTTTGCCTTAATAAACTCATACCTACTGATTTTAACGGAAGGAAATACCATTTCCGAGTTTTATGTTAAAAAAGAATTTCGGAATAACGGAATCGGGTCAGAGGCAGCCAAATTAGTATTTAACCAATTCCCTGGAAAATGGGAGAATAGGCAGATTAGAGAAAATCCGAATGCTCATATGTTTTGGTTGAATTTCATTTCAAAGTTTACTGACAACAATTTTGAAGAAGTAGAGATGAATAATGAAAAATGGGATGGTTGGATACAGACTTTTGACAATAGTTTGAAATCAAAATGAACCGTGATAACTTAACTTACAGACAAAGTACTAGTGCTGTAATAATGGATAAGCCTGGGCGGATTTTGATAGTCCAAAAATGTAGCTATAAAGATAATGAATGGGATATTCCCGGTGGAGGGATTGAAGAAGGTGAAAAACCGGAGGTAGCAGTTATCAGAGAATTAAGTGAAGAGTTGGGAATTGATAAATTTGAAGTGATCAAAGCCAGTGAATTAAGAGACTGCTATGAATGGTCGGATGAATTAATAAATCAAAAGATTAAAGACAACAAGCCGGTATTTCGAGGACAAGAGAGAAAACAATTTTTTGTTAAATTTACAGGCAAAGAAAGTGAATTAGGTATCCAAGAAGATGAAATTAGAGCAATTAAATGGGTTTATCCAAAAGACCTCCCTACTTATCTTATATTTCCCAAACAGATAGAGAAGATGAAGAAGTTATTGGAAGAGTTTGAAATAATATAGAAAATTATTGAGATATCATATTGTTCACTCAATATCGTTATCTTAGAGACTCTTTTTTATAATGTCTTATTTGTCTAATTTAGCTACAAAGGAAGGTATAATAAGATATAGGGCTATAAAGATATAAAAGTTCCAGACTCACCTACTCCACTCGGGTGGTGTTAATGAAATAATAGTCTATAGTAATGTTAAAATTGAAGGTGAACGAATGCTTGTGGGATGAATTAATTGTTAAGAGGAAGAAATATGAAATCTAAAGACGGTGCCAAAATCATTATCCTGAGTCCCAATAAAACGTTGTTATTTCACCGGGATAATATTCCAATTATTCGTTCACCGGACTGTTGGCAATTAGTTGGGGGTGGTATTGAGGAAGGTGAGACTCCGGAACAAGGTTTGATTAGAGAAGTTAAAGAAGAAGTAAGTTACGAACTAAAGGATTTTAAATTAATAACAAAAACTAAGGGTTCACTAGGCGAAAATGTTTGGATATATGTAGTTTTTGTCGATAAGAATGAGGAATCAAAATTTGTTTTAGGACCAGGTGAAGGCCAAGAAATTGGTTGGTTTACCATCGATGAGGCAGTAAAACTTAACCTTACTCCAGGTACAAGAATCCTGTTAACCGAATATCGGGAGTTAATTGTAGAAATGATGAGAACAAAAACAGTTCCTAATGTCGACAAACTTGACATAATTCCCAAGAAACTTGAAGTGGTTAACTAAAACAGTAAATCGATAACGTTGTCCGGACAAAAGGTTCCTGACTTACCTGCTTCGCTCGTTAACGTGACAATTTAGTTTTTCTTGATTCTGTCAAATAAAGTGAAGTATAATTGTCATGTGAAAATCGAAATTCTTGACGAATTAGGCGCAAAACCTTCAACCAGCGAGGAACGAGGATTAGCACGGATAAGAGATACTGATTTGATGGTTTTTAGTCCAGGAATTAGTACTGCTGGCTTTGCTGAAATTAGAATGGCAAGAGCAAATCCAAATAGAAAAATAATTGCCACCACGATTGATAAAAAAGGGTTGGAGTTTGCTAGAGAAGTAATCCGACAAGTAGGGCTTGAAAATCAAATTGAAACAAAAGATGAAGATCTGAAGAGTGAATGGAATTATCCTGCTAATTATTTTGATTTTATTTACGCTAGACTTGTGCTTCATTATTTATCAGCCAAAGATTTGGATGTGGTTTTAGCAGGGTTTAATAAATCACTCAAACCAAATGGCAAAATTTTTATTGTGGTCAGGTCAGAAAAAAATATTAATAAGAACGACCCAAATAATAGCTACGATCCTGAAACAAGGTTGACAACTGTTTCTTATAGAAGAGCCGACGGTACAATTGAAGGAACTGGTTCAAGATATTTCCACACACCATTTACGATACGTGAACATCTAAAAAAAGCAGGCTTGAAAGTGGATGAAATTACTGAATATCAAGAAAGACTATACAAGGATTTTATGCGGAGAGAAATTTCTCCCCGGGAGGATCATGTTATAGAAGTTGTCGCCAACAAATAAAATTTAATTTGTTGCAGCGAGATTATAACTTTGATTCATATAATAAGTTCTAACTGCATAGTTTGATGAACTCACTACAAATCAATGGTTCGCCGCTAATTTTCTACTGATTCGTATATAGAGTACTTCACGTGATACCTGAATGATTTGATAAAATTTCTTATGAATAAAAAGAGAGTGATGGTTATTATTGTGATTTTAGTTCTGGCTATTATTTTTGCTGTTCCTTTAAAGGAAGGATTAAATAAAGTTACCGGTGATAAATCAAAAAATGGACAACTATCTGATTCATTAGATAAAAACACAGAATCAACTTATTTATTAGAAGGATTTCCGATAGAAAAGATTCCTTTGTATGAACTTAAAAAAATTAGTTCGAGTAAAATTTTTGTAAACACCGATCCTAAAAATACTTCACCTTTTGGAGATAAAAACTTTGCTTATTACAACATTGTTTTTGATTCAAACGCTAGTCAAGAAAATTTCCTAAATTATTATAAGAATTTATTTGATAGCGAAATTAAAGAAGAATATGATAATCCGGAAATGGTTAAAGGAACTATAGGAGAATATAAGGTTACTGCTTCCTATTATGAATCGGGAAATACAGGATATTTACAGGTTTATCTACCAAATTACAGTGACGAAAGTTTAAAGAAATATTTTAGTCAATTTCCTGATTTTTTCAAAACTAATTCCAGTTTAGTTGAACATGAAATATCATATGGTTTGCTAAGCCAAAGGAATGGTGAGGTCGAATATACTAAATATTTTTCTGTAATAGATAGCGGGGATAAAAATGATGACGGAAAAGATGATGTTGATGAATTTTTGGCACTTGAGGAAGAATATAAAAATGAATATAAAGATAAACCGGAATATTCCTATGATGAAAAAACCGGAATTATGAAATGGAAAAATGGAGAGTTTGAAACAACACTGACAATTTCCAGGAATCACGGTCGGATTTACTTGATGCTGAGAAAAGGTTTAGATAAATAATATTTATAAAAACAGAGAGAGGAAAAATTAAAAGGTAACTATTGGCTGAAGATAAGGAATTTATGTGCACAAATAGTTCAAAAAATAAGATAAAATTAAGCCCTAATGAAAGAGATTACCAAGTTTCTGAAATTCATAAAGAAATACAAGCTGAAAATGGCGATATTTTTGGCGGTAAGTACAGTGTCGGTAGTAATGTCAACAATTTCTCCTTATTGGATGAAAAGAATCCTAGAAAATGCTCAGATCGGAAACTTTGATAGTGTTTGGTTTTATTTAGTAATATTCGGGATATCGCTGGTTGGTGGGAACATGGTGGAAGCACTTAGCTATTATCTGGGCGACAAAGTGATTATTCCCCTATCCAAGGAAATAAGAGAAAAAGTGTTTCATAAGGTGTTAGAGCTGGACTTTGCCTACCATGTCAACAAAAATACCGGTTCTTTAATCTCTGCTTTTCGTCGAGGAGACGGTGCTGTATTCACTATTTTTCAAAGTGTATTTCAGGAATTATTTAGAGTGGTGATTGCATTGGCAGTGACTCTATATTTTCTTTTCCGAGCATCTGTACCAATCGGAATAGCCTTATTAGGATTATTTTTTGCGAATTTAATACTAATCTGGTGGCTGATCAGTAAAAATCTTAAATACCGAAAAGAATTCAACAAAAAAGATGATGAAGTGGCAGGAATAATTTCTGACACTATGATCAATTACGAAACGGTAAAATTTTTTGCGGCAGAAAATAAGGAAAAGAAACGTTTATCAAATAAATTCCAGGAATGGTCTAAAGCTTTTTGGGGCTACGCTAACTCTTTCAGATTAATGGATATCAGCATCGGAACAGTGTCCGGAAGCGGAATATTAGTCATTATGTACATGACTGTTAAGCAATTAGGAAACACCTTTTCTTTAGGAGATTTAGTGATGGTTTCAGGATTTGTGACTAATTTTTACTATCAGTTTTTTAACCTATTTTTTAGGATTAGAGATATAGCCAAGGCGGTAACAGATTTAGAAAAATATCTTGGAATACTTGACAATGAAATTAAAGTTAAAGATCCGGCAGAGCCAAAAAAAATCGAGACACCCAGAGGAAAAATAGAACTGATTAAAGTTGGTTTTGTTTATCCAAAAAACAAACAAAAAGTGGTCGATGATATAAATCTGACAATAAATCCGGGAGAGAGAGTAGCCTTTGTGGGAAGATCGGGAGCGGGAAAAACCACGTTAGTGAAACTATTACTGAGATTTTATGATCCAAGCCAGGGAGTAATTAAAGTTGACGGAATAGATATTAAAAAAATCAAAAAAAGTCTGTTAAGATCTATGGTCAGCGTGGTACCGCAAGAACCAATAATGTTTAACAATACAATTAAATATAATCTGGCATACGGCAAAGAAAAGGCCTCGATGAATGAAATCAGAACAGCTGCAGAAAGAGCCAATATTCTTGAGTTTATTGAGAAACTACCAAAAAAATGGAAAACTGAAGTCGGAGAAAGAGGAATTAAACTTTCTGGAGGTCAAAAACAAAGACTGGCAATTGCGAGATGTATTTTAGCCAATCCTAAAATTTTGATTTTTGACGAAGCAACATCCAACCTGGATTCAGAATCAGAAAAGAAAATACAAACAGCTTTAGAGGAAGTATCGAAAGACAGAACAGTGATATTGATCGCTCACAGATTTTCAACGATCCGAGGGGTAGATAAAATTGTAGTGTTGAGCAACGGAACTGTTGCTGAAATAGGAAAACACAACGAATTAATAAAAAAGAATGGACTTTACAGTATGTTGTGGACATTACAAGCAAAAGGAAAGTTAAAGCCTGAAGGCGGAATCGGTGAGGAAAAGACGGCGATAACCGAATAATCAACTTGTTATAGTTTTAACTAATTGTTTTCGGGTATTATTCGGTCTATAAATAAGAATGCAGACAATACATAGATATTGGAAGTATGGTTTAATCACAGCAGTATTCTTAGTGGACTGGATGGTATTTAAAGACATAATGAACACGATAACTAAGATTGGTGGAAACTAAGAGAGAAAGAAATGTTAAAATTGAATTGAAATTACAAGTTTAAAGAATATGAAAAAATATTGGTTGATATTGGGATTAAGTGTGTGTTTACTAAGCAGCTGTGGTCCAAAGATTGATGATAATAGCCAAACAAAAAATACCGAACAACCGGCTAATAAGGCCGAAGTGTCTCAAGTATCTTTAAAAGATTTGTTAAAAAATGGTAAAGACCAAAAATGCACCTGGACAGCGAGCTCTGAAGAAGGACAAGTAAATGGAACGGTTTATATTTCCGGCAACAAGTTTAAACAGGAGATGACAGTAAATAACAGCACCACAGCAACTGAAGATAAAATGTATTCCTTAAGCGATGGCGAATATCTGTACACCTGGGGATCATTAATGCCGGGTAAAGGGTATAAAGTTCTGATGAAGCAAGAAAACACAGAACCAGAAACAGAAAACGTCGATGATAAGGCAGCAGAAACAGAAAATGAGCAAACAAAAGACTTAAACACTGAATACGATTACAATTGTGAGTCTTGGTCGGCCAACACCGATGAATGGACATTGCCGGATGGTGTCAGCTTTCAGGATTTGCAGGAAATTATGAATCAAATGCAAAAAATTCAGAAACAACCGGGCGGAGCATTGGATATTCCAACAGAAGAAAACGACAATTAAATAAATGGCATCCGACATAAGAATTAAAAAAATCAAAGCCGTAATCTCTAAAAGACAAGAAGGAATGGTGGTGTTGGAGGATATTCACGATCCGCATAATGCGGCAGCAATATGGAGAACCTGTGATGCTTTTGGATTTCAAAAAGTGAGCCTGATTTTCGAGAAAGAAAAAAGTTTTAATCCTAAGATTACAGGTAAAACAAGTTCAGGAAGCGCCAACAAATGGTTAAGTTTTGAAACATATAAATCAACAAAAGAATGTATAAAAGAGCTTAAAGAAAAAAATTTTACGATTTATGCAACAGTTTTAGACAAGACAGCTAAAAAAATAAATCAGATAAAATTCAAAAATAATAAAACAGCAATAATGTTTGGCAATGAACATAGTGGATTATCCAAAACAGCCATAGAAATGGCTGATGAAAAAATATACATACCAATGAAAGGAATGGTGCAAAGCCTAAATTTGTCGGTGACAGCGGCAATCATTTTGTACGAAATTGACAGACAAAGAAAGGGTTTGGGAAAAATAACCAATGAAGAAAGTAAATCATTAAGAAAAAAATATTTATTGGAGTAAAATGAAAAAATGAATTGGAATCTGGATGATATCTGCCAAGTAGAAAAATTCGAAGATTTGTTGGAAGAGATAAGTAAGGATATGGGTAAATTGGAAAAGTGGTGGCCAAAACTAGAACCGGAAATGAGCCAAAAAGAATTTGCGAAGTTTATAAAAGAAGAACAAACTTTGGGTCAAAAAATGAGAAGAGCCCTTTATCTGCCGGAATTAATGGAAGCGACGAACCAGAAAAACCAAAAAATAAGAATGATGAAAAGCAAGGCCCAAGAGACATGGCTTAAACTGGGGACAATGAGCAGGAAATTTGATCACTGGCTAAAAGGTTTGGAAGTTAAAGGTAAAAAAATACTGGATGACAAAAATGCCGGTAGATTATTCTCGTCAGTAGAAGACTTGAAATACGTGCTGGAATACAACAGAAAAGCAGTTAAGTATTCATTAAAACAACGGGAAGAAGAAATTATTGATAATAAGGACATTTACGGAAACTCGGTGATTTCCGATCTAAGAGGAATAATAGAAGCAGAAATGGTTTATAAAATGGGGAAAAAGAAAATAAAAACTCAGGCGGAAATACTGAAACATACACATTCGAAAAATTCAAAAACAAGAAGAGAGGCTTATAATTCATTTTTCGACGAACATAAGAAAAATATCGATAAACTTTCAATTATTTATCAATCTGTAGTAAAAAACTGGGATTACGAAGCAAAAATAAGAGGCTATGATTCACCGATTGCAGTGAGAAATTTTTCCAATCATGTTTCCGATAAAACAGTAGAAACTTTACTGAAAGTTTGCAGTGAAGAAAGAAAAATATTTTGGAAGTATTTTGAATATAAAGCAAAGATGTTGAGAAAGAAAAAACTTGAAAGATATGACTTGTATGCACCGATAGGAAAAAGCCGCCAAAATAAGTACAGTTTTGAAGAGAGCAAAAAAATGGTTCTTGAGGCTTACTACGAATTTGACCAAGAGATGGGAGAATTGGCGGAAAAATTATTTAATGAAAATCATATTGATCCGTTACCGAAAAAAAATAAAATCAGCGGAGCATTTTGCGCTACAGTCGGACCGGAAATATCGCCTTATGTTTTACTGAATCACACCGGAAGTGTTAGAGATGTATCGACGATGGCTCATGAATTGGGGCATGCCATACATAGTTTATTGGCAAACAAACATTTTCCGGATTCACAACACGCTAATTTACCACTCTCGGAGACAGCGTCGACTTTTGGAGAAATGATTTTGTTTGAAAAAATGATGAATGAAGAAAAAGATAAAGACATAAAAAATAAAATGTTGTCGGAGAAAATAGCCGATTCATACGCAACAATAATGAGACAGAATTATTTTGTCAAATTTGAAATTGATGCTCATAAACTAATGACAACAGGGGCTACAGCAGAAGATATTTGCAAATTATATTTAAACAATTTAAAAGAACAATTCGGCAGAGCAGTAAAAATTGATCCAATATTTAAATATGAATGGTTATACATCAGTCATATCTACGAATCCCCTTTTTATTGTTATGCATATAATTTTGGTGAATTATTGTCATTGTCTTTATATGCAGAATATAAAAAAAGAGGAAAGGATTTTATTGATAAAATAAAAGAGGTTTTAAAAACCGGTGGATCAAAAGATCCAACTGAAGTTTTGGCCGGAATTGGAGTAAATATTGAATCTGAAAATTTTTGGAAAAACGGTTTTAAGATAATTGAATATTGGATTGAAGGATTGGGCAATGTATAATATATTACAGCGGCTTTTGTGTAAGAGGTGATACGATAGCAATTATTGGAAGTTATTTTTTGTTATGGACAAAAACCTAAAGAAAAAAATGGAGAATTATTTCTCCGACCATAATTTAGTTAAGTACAAAAAAGGAGAAGTTATTTTAAGGCCAGGTGAAAAACCTGGTTATGTGGGTTATATAAAATCCGGATATGTGAGGGTGTATACCTTAAGCGAAAACGGACAAGAAATAACCATGCAGTTTTTTAAACCGATTTTGTACTTTACGTCGATTTATGCATTGACAGGAATAGAAAATCGTTTTTATTTTGAAGCAATAACTCCGGTGGAAATGTATACCGCTTCAGTCAATGAAGTTGAAGAATTATTTGTAAAAAATCCTGAACTTAAAGACCAAGTGGTGAATAACATCCTGTTATCATTCGTTGATTTAGTTGAACAGATGGGGGTTTTACTTTCAGGAAGCGCTTACAACAAAGTGGCAACAATGGTTTCCTCTCTGGCGAATAGGACAGTCGAAACAATCGGACACTATGAACACATTGATTTCGGAATAACACATAAACTGATCGCATCTTTGACCGGATTAACAAGAGAAACAGTGACCTTACAAATGTTAAAATTGGAAAAGGAAGGTTTGATAATTAACAAAAATAAAAAAGTAATTGTGGTTGATCAGGAAAAACTAGCTAATGCAACAAAGAAATAAAAAAAGGATTTATCGATCCAGAGAAAATTTCATTTTGGCCGGAGTTTGCGGAGGTTTGGCTGAATTTTTGGATATCGATTCGACAATAGTAAGGTTGGTTTTTATTGCGTTGACTTTTTTTCAAGGTCCAGGGCTGATTATTTACATCATAATGGCAATTATTGTCCCGAAAAATCCTGAGTATGTTATCAGACACAGAAGTAAATCTAAAGAAAAAAGGGCAGAAGATTTTATCAACGATGTAGGCAGAAAAACCAAGAAAATAATTGAGAAGTCGAAGAAAAATAATCAGTAAATAATTATTCCCGACAACAATCCAAAATCTTTCCAATTACTCCGGAAACTTTTCCTAAGAAATCCGAATTTTGGTAATTGAGAGATTTTTCTTTTGAATCATCAACACTTTTCTTTTCTAGATTTTTTACCAAACCAAGATTGATACCCCAGAACAAATTGTATAGATCGTAAGACTTTTTAAAAAGATCATAGGCCTGATCGTTATCACCTTTTGTTTGAGCTTTAGTACCAACTTCAAAAAGACGCATAGAGGCAGCCAGGAGATGCTTACTGGTGCACCAAACTTCACCCTCCGGACTTTTTACAATCATTTTAAGAAGCTCTTTGCGCATTTCCCGAACTTCATTGAGAAGATTGAAGTATTTTATCTTTCCGGTTTTATTGCCGGTGAAAAATAAATGTTCCTCAATGGAAATAAGATTCATTATGGCAATGGATAGATCTTCATCGGAACTAAGATCGAGCTGGTTGCCAGCTTCGGCTTTTTTAATTCTATCCATAAATTTTTGGAGGTCATGATTATTGTTCATGTGGATATTATACTAAACTTGTATGAGTTTGCGGATAGCTTTTATATTTTTTCAATGGTTTTACCAGAGAGATTGTAGATAAAATCCGCGTTTTCAAGATTTTTATGAAAAATTAAATGGACATCATCCTGCCAGTTTTGAAGAGACACGACGTCATTTTCCGAAGTAGGCGTATAGAGACGGGTTGTTTTTTTAGTCTTCGGATCATAGAGAAAAAGACCTTCGTATTTAGAAGCGGACCATTGACCAAAAGAGTATTTAATTGTGGCCGACCAGGCAATGAAACGACAATTAGGAGACCACATTTTTAAGGAATACTCTCCGGGAAAACGAAGCAGTGAATATTCTGAAAGATTGGGTATTTCCCCACATTTTGCATATGTATAGGCATAATCATTATTTTGATTAGAAGATGCAACCACAGTCGGGGTGGGAGTTAATACAGGAATTGATAAAGTAGGAAGCGGAGAAGGTTGAAACTTGAGAATATAAATTGAAGCAGCAATAATGATGAAGGAAACAATAACCGGGAGCCAACTTTTCATATGGTGTTATTTTAACTCAAGAGAGAACCTAAAGAGCAAAAACCATCTTAAGAACGAAAGTGACAATGAGAGTAACACTGACCGGAAAAACTACTTTTGAGTATGGGAAAAGAGCACGATGGTTATTTTTGTATTTTGAAAAACCATAAATAAAATTTCCCAAGAAGACAGATAATAAGCCGACAATATGGCCAAGGACGATCTTATCTAAACCTAAAAGTTTATTAGCGGAATCATTGATTTGTCCGGTGGTGTCGAAATAGAATAAAGCTAAACCGAACATGAGTATAG
The DNA here is from genome assembly GCA_964448705.1 of uncultured Gammaproteobacteria bacterium. Classification (GTDB taxonomy): domain Bacteria; phylum Patescibacteriota; class Microgenomatia; order UBA12405; family UBA12405; genus CAYUZS01. The sequence goes on along the minus strand of CAYUZS010000004.1, from coordinate 54,816 downwards.
ATAAAAACCAAGGATTATTAAGAAGTTTTATCTTGAATTTGGTAGCTAACCAGAAAGAAATGGCGGTGTTAAGAGCAGAGATCCAAATCGAGACTAAAAAATCATCAATTCCCAATTTTTGAGCAATAAACATTCCCCCACCAATAGTAACGATACATACCGGACATTGGGCAAGAACAGGTTTTACTAAAAACATAAGTAATAGTTTACTGCAAAATTATAATAAATAATAAATTAATAGTTGACAGCAACAACTTATTCTACTACAGTTGTAGTATGACAAACAATAATGAAAACAAAAGCATACTTATAAATAAAAATCTGTTGATTTTTGCCGTCGGACTAATGATGTTATCGATATTCAGTAATGGTTATTTTCTGGCAAAATCAGGTAATGTTGCTACCTCAACTACAACAACTATACAACAAACAGCAACAGCACAAACAGCTGCTGAGGTGAATATTGATGATGTGAAATCATTATTCAACGACAACAAAAATATTGTGCTGGGTAACAAAAACAGCAAACTATTGTTTGTGGAATTCAGTGATCCGAGCTGTCCTTTTTGTCACGTGGCTTCCGGAGAGAACGAGACTATCGGAGCAGAAATGGGACAACAATTCCTGACAGCTAAACAAGGAGGCACTTATGTCCCTCCGGAAATAGAAATGAGAAAACTAGTTGAAGAGGGTAAAGCGGGTATGGTTTGGATGTATGCCAACGGACACGGAAACGGAGAACTAGCCACACAAGCATTTTATTGCGGCAATGAAATGGGAAAATTCTGGGAAGTACACAACAGATTAATGAGTGCTGAGGGTTATGACCTGATAAATGACACAGTTAAAAATGATGCGACTAAAGCCGGAGTTTTAGCTGATTTCCTGAAAGGTGTAGTTGACTATCAAAAGATGAAAGGATGTTTAGAAGGCGGTAAATATGCCAGCAGAATGAGTGAAGATATGGCAATCGCCCAAAAAATGGGTTTCCAAGGGACACCATATTTCATCGTCAACACTACCCCATTCGCCGGAGCGTACAGTTTCACCGACATGCAATCAACAGTTGATTTAGCACTGAAATAAAATAAGGAAGAACAGAAAAACCCCGTTGAGAGACGGGGTTTTTGTTTGATTCGTCTATTTGAGAAACGAGGTGATTAACAGCCGCAAGACTTGTCGTCTCCACAACGACAATCATTACCGCAATTGCAGATATGGTCCGGTTTCTTTTTATTAGCCATAATTAGATTATTAATTATTAACGTGAGGACCTAAAACGATTAAGGGATAAAGAATTCAGAACAACAGAAACGGATGAGAGACTCATGGCTAAGGCCGCAAATTCCGGACGGAGAGTGATATTAAAAGGAGCAAGAAGACCTGCAGCCACAGGAATAAAGACCAGATTATAAATTAAAGCGTAAAAGAAATTCTGGTTAATCTTACTGTAAGTTTTTTGACTTAATTGACGCAAAGCTAATAGACTGTTTAAATTATTGTTCATTATGACGACATTACCGGATTCAATGGCTATATCCGTACCATTACCCATAGCAATACCAAGATCAGACTGAGCCAGGGACGGAGAATCGTTAATGCCATCACCAACAAAAGAAACTAAGTGTTTTTGTGATTGAAGCTGTTTAATAATAGTAGTTTTTTGGTCCGGAAGAGTGTCCGAAAAGACGTGTTTTGAAGGAATACCTAATTTGGCGGCAACAGCAAGAGCATTTGAAGAATGATCACCGGTTACTAAATAAACTCCCAAACCAGAATCCGTAAGAGATTTGATTACAGAAACACTCTCCGGTTTAAGAATATCTTTGGCAATGAATGAAGCTAAAGTTTTTTTATCCTGACGTAATTCTATAAGACCATCTTGTGACTTGCCCAAAAAATACAGAGATTTGCCTCCCCTGGCTTGAACACCAAACCCGGTTATCGATTTAAAATCTGTAAGTTTTATTTTTTTGGGTTTTTTAGAAGCGACAAAATCAACAAACGCTTTGGCGATGGGATGCTCGGAAGTTATTTCTAAAGAATAAATTAGTGAGAATATTTTTGAGTCGGGAAAACTACTTAGATTCTTAAAAGCAGTAATCGTCGGACGACCAATCGTTAAAGTTCCGGTTTTATCAAAAACAAAGGTATCAACAGCGGCTGCCATCTGGAGTGCATCACCGCCTTTTACTAAAATTCCCAGTTTAGCTGCCAAACCAGTCGCGACCATGATTACAGTTGGAGTAGCCAAACCAAGTGCACAAGGACAAGCGATAACAATAACAGCCAAGAAATGGGTTATAGTATTCTCCCATGAGGCAGCAAAACCAAAACGCCAAACAATGAAAGTGATGACAGCAATAAGCAGAACAAGGGGGACAAAAACGGCAGATATTTTGTCGGCCAAATTTTGTAAAGGTGATTGGGTTGATTGAGCTTCTTCTACTAATTTAACAATTTGAGAAAGAAGAGTGTTCTGGCTATCTACGGTAGTTCTAAACTCAAAGGAACCGGTAGTATTTTGAGTACCGGCAAAAACTTTGTCACCGAATACTTTATCGATAGGCATACTTTCACCAGTAAGAGATGATTGGTCGACAGACGACCGGCCTTTGATGATTAAACCATCGAGAGGAATGGTTTCACCTGGCTTAACTAAAAGAATATCGCCTGATTTGATTGATTCCAGAGATACATCAGAAAAACCTGACGATGTTTTTAAATGAACAGTTTTAGGACTCAGATCAATTAATTTACTGACAGCCTGTGAAGTTTTTGCTTTAGCTAAACTTTCTAACCACTTACCTAAAGTGACAAAAGTAATCAAAGAAGAAGCGACTTCAAAATAGTGATATGAGTTCATAAGAAGACTAAAAACAAAAGCAGACGATGTGCCAATAGCAATAAGGTTATCCATAGTAAAAGTTCTTAACCTAAGAGCAGAAATAAAACCCAGAAAAAAGTTCCGACCGACAAAAATCAAATTGAGAGTAGTAAGAATTAAGGCAATCCAAAAAATATTAGAAAAAGGGATAACCATGGAAATAAAGAGAGGTAAAGTGAGAATTAACGAGAGGAAAAACTTTTGACGCCAAACTAAGCTTTCAGCTGCGTCATCTATTTTTTTATAATTAATACGATAACCGGCAGAAACAACAGCAGACTGGAGATCATCAAGAGCGGAAAAAGAAGAGTCGAATTTAACGACAGCTTTTTTAGCGGCATAGTTAACCGAAACATCGATAACACCGGGGACTGATGACAATGATTTCTTAACAAGAAGAGCACACGAAGTGCAATGCATGCCCGAAATATTTATTTTTTCAACTTGGATAGCCATTTAAATAACCTCAATAGTGCCGGAAATCATCCCCATCCAACATGAAAAGCGATAAATTCCAGGATCTGCCGGAGAAATAAATTCTTTAACCGAAACAATTCCGGGAGTTAATTGAATTGATCCGGTAAAAAGAGAACGGGAAATGACCGCGTTAGTGCAACCAGAGGTGCCACGATCAGTAATTTCCCAACGAATCGGTTGATTAGCCTTTACTTTAAAAGTGTTTGGGGTATACCCGGTAGAAGAGGCTTCCATTTTCAAAACATATTTACCATTGACAACAGGAGCCAAGGAAACAGCTGATTGAGAATTTACAGTTAGAGGTTTTTGAGTATCAAAGAATCCTAAAACAATCAGCTGAGATTTGAAATTAAACAAAGCAAAAAAAATGACCAAGATCCCGGCAACCTGAGAAAAATATTTAGAAGAAACCTGATTAGAAAAGAACTTGACACTGCCAAGACCAATTAACAATAAAGGTAGAAAAGTACCCAGAGAAAAGAAAAACATAATCAGTGCTCCCTGAATGGGATTACTTGAAGCCAGAGCCAGTGACTGAGAGGTTAGGGTGAAACCGCAAGGCAGAAAGAACGTTAAACCGCCAAGAATAAAAGGGACAAAACGGCCATGAAAACGGGTTTCATCAACCAGTTTACCGGTAAAAGATTTTGGGAGGGCTAATTGAAAAGAGTCTAAAGCTTTAACACCAATCATCTGTAATCCTAAAACCAACATTAAAACTGAAACTAAAATCGTGATAACTGCTCCGGTAGTAAGGGAAAGTTGAAAAAAACTACCAAAATAGCCTAAAAGAGCACCCAAAACCGTAAAAGAAAATAAACGGCCCAAATTAAATGCTAAAACCGGCTGAAGCCGATGAAAAAGAGAATCAGAAGAAGAAGAGAGACGGTTCCATTGACGGGAAAGCGACAAAACGAGACCACCTACCAGAGCGGCGCAGGTAGAAAAACCGGCTAAAAGACCGAAAATAAAAAAGGCGGGAGAAAAAGAAGATTTACTAATCTGGAAAGAAGATAAAAAATTTTCTTTTTGTAAAAAATAGAATATAGCAATAAAACCAAAAGCAATTAAAAAACTGTAAAAGGGATTGATTTTAACTTCAGATACAGTGCCATCATGACTAAAAACATATTGGTTATCTTTGAATAATTTATTTAAAAGAGTAAGACTCGGCTGTTGTTTTTGATATTTAATAACAACTTTTTTATTTTTAGTGGAAGCGGAGACGGAAATTATACCCGGAAGGTGGGAGATTTCTTTTTCAATGAGCAGTTCACAGGAACGACAGTGGGTACCCGAAACATAAAAACTGCAGGACTTGATGGAGGAAGACATTGTACTACAATTGTAGTAGTGTACAAAAAATTGTCAACATCTAGATAGAGATGCCGGAAAGCTGGAGGTTTTTGACAAAACCATCGAAACCCTGATAAAGAAAAGCGTTGATACCCAAATTTTTTGCAGCAGCAACATTAGCAAGCTTATCATCAGCAAAAATTATTTCTTCCGGCAGACAGCGGGACTGCTTAATGAGAGTTTCAAAGATAAGCGGATCAGGTTTGAGTGAATGAAGCTGGTAAGAGATAACTTTGACGTCAAAATCTGAAAGAAAACCAAATTTGGAATTAAGAGCATCAATCCGTGTGGGAAAGTTGTTGGTACAGATACAAGTTTTTATACCTAAGGAACGGACTTTTCTGACAGTATCGACAACCAGATCATTAAGGCGATAACTGTCTGATAAAAGTTGGGAAATCCGAGGAATGTCGAGATCGGCACCAAGGTTACGGTTAACATATTCCCAATAATCAGATTCCGACAATTCCCCTTTTTTGAAGGCCATCATCTGTTGAGATGAGGAAAGAACTAAGTCGACAACGGAGTCATTGGAAATGTTTTTTGGCAAAGCATGTTTGAAACGCGAATAACTGTCGGAAGTAAAATAAACACCATCAAGATCAAAAGTTACAGCCTTAATCATGAACAATTATAATATGACAGAGATTAAAAAGAAAAAATACAAAGCTGGGGAAAGAATTATTTGCGAAAACCTAACTTTTTGGAGACATGTTGATAAGAATCGGTGACGGCGGAACCATAACTTTCAAAAAGACGAAGGAAAAGATCATCAAGAGTTTCCCGGGAAAATGATTCTTTGTCTTTCATCGGAGAATAAACATAGGCATTTCCAACTAAATGACGAGAAACAAATTTCTTATCTGACATTCGTTTAAGAACAGTCATAATAGTGGTATAGGCATAATCCCCCGCCATTTTTTTTAAAACAGCGGAAGGTTTAAGGGGTTTTGAAGATTCCCAAAGAACATTCATTATTTTTTGCTCCAAACCACCAAGGAGTTGGCATTTACCATGACAATGGCAGTGACGATCGCAATCCATGCCTTAGTATACTACGCTTATGGTATTATCTTTTTATGACTAAAACACAAGAAAATCTACTTAGAGCATTTACCGGTGAAAGTATTGCCAGAAATAAATATACGACGTTTGCAAAAATAGCCAGAAAAGAAGGCCAAGAGTGGGTCGCCAGGATTTTTGAAGAAACTGCTGACAACGAAAAAGCCCATGCTGAGGAGCTATTTGAGATGATCGAAGGACCGATTGAAATTCAAACTGATGTAAATATTAAAACTTTTGCAAAAACCATTGACAATTTAAAAATGGCGGCAGAAGGAGAAAAATATGAATGGACAACCATGTATCCCGATTTTGAGGAACAAGCTAAACAAGACGGAGCCGCAGAACCAACACGACTTTTTGGAAATTTGAAAAATGTAGAAAAAGAACATGAGGAAAGATATATTATTATCGCGAATAAAATGGATAGTAATACCTTGTTCAGCAGTGAAACAGAGTGGAGCTGGAAATGTGTGAATTGTGGAAATATTCATGTCGGAAAACAACCCCCAACCACTTGTCCGGTATGTAAGAAACCTTTTACCTGGTATTACCCGTTAGGTTTGATTAAGTAAGGAACTAATTCTTTTTTAAGTTGAGTATAGTTTTGGAAAAGAATGGTATTGAGGCCTACTTTTTGAGCACCCAAAGTGTTGTTTGGAACATCGTCGATAAATAAAACTTCCGAAGGATTACAGGAAACGTATTTAAAAATCTGTTGATAAATATCAGGATCTGGTTTTCGGGATTTTGACTGCCAGGAAAGAATACTGTAATCAAAATAGGAAATAATATTTTTCTTTAAGTAAGGATAAAAATAGTTTTCGGTATTAGAAAGACAGCCGACAGTAATCCCCTGACGACGAATATTTTTGATTAATGAAATTACGGAATAATTTAAATATTTGGAAAAAATTTGAGAATCGCCATAAACGTCATCAAGAACACTTAAAAGTAACCGAGGATTAGTTTGCGGGGCAATGGTTTTAAACCAGGAAGACAGATTAAGCGAATCAACTTCGAAAGAGCGATAGAGATTATCTTTTTCAAAAAAATTTTTTCTGAAATCAGAGACAGAAATATTTAAGATTTTTCCCCAACGACGAAAGAGAACAGTCTGTAAAGGACGGTACCGCCAAACAACGTTGCCGATATCAAAAACAACCGTCTTTATCATAAAATATAACTTTTAAAGTTTAAAATAAAAAAAGCGGAGAGAACAATTACGGTGTAATTATATCTTGATTTTTTGACATTTAGGACAGTAAAAAGTACCACGACCACCGAGTTTAAAATACCCTATAAGAGAGCGGCATTTAAGACAAGGCTCCCCTTTTCTTTCATAAACACGAAAGAAAAATTGATTTTTACCGGAAGTACCATCCGGACGAAGATATTTATTATCTTTGGCAGTAGAACCACCGGCTAAAATAGACTGTTTCATAATGGATAAAAGGGAACGATAAAGTTTCAAAGCTTCATGACGGGTGATTTTTTTGGATGAAGTTTTAGGGTGAATACCGGACAAAAACAAAGCATCGTTGGCATAGATATTGCCAATACCGGCAAAAAAATGTTGATCCAAAAGGACAGTTTTGACAGGTCGACTGGTCTTTTGAAGTTGATTAAAAAAATAATCATGAGTGAATTTGGGGTCGAAAATATCGAAACCAAGATTTTTTTGAAATTCCTGAAGATCGGGTAGAGTAAAAAGTCTGATCCAACCAAATTTACGTTGGTCATTAAAATAAAGCCGGGAATTATCATTAAAAACAAAGTAAAGCCGGGTAGACCTGTTGGGCATAGGATCAAAAGAATCTTTAGTGGGGTGACCAAGAACATAACCATCATAGATGAGCTGACCGGTCATTTTTAGATGAACTAAAAGGATAAGATGATTGGAAAGATGAATGGAAAGCTGTTTTCCTATACGGGAAAAACCAGTTATTTTTTGATTAATAACTTTTTGAAAATCACCGGAAAAAGATTTTTTATTTAAAATTTCCAGATTAGTGATGGTGTGATGAAGAAGTTTATCCTCTAAAAAAAGTTTAACTACTTCAACTTCGGGAAGTTCAGGCATAAATTGTCTTAAAGTTTATAAAAAAAGAGTGATTAAATCAAATCATCAAGATCGATAACAGAAACAACCGGATTTTTAGCCAAATGTTTTAGACCAACACTCATGTCCGTTAAGCTATCAAGTATTTGGGAAAAGGAATTGAGAAAGGTTTGAGTCTGAGAAACATATCCCATAACCAAAACTAAACCGGATAAACTTTGTTGACCAAGAGAGACTTGGTAAACCAAGTAAAAAAGATTTAAACAATAGAAAAAAACTGCAGAATTTTGCAAAGAAAACCATTCAGTAGTACCCCAACGACTTAAACGGTCAAAATGGCGGGTATAAGCAGTTTGTTCCAAATCAAAATCATTACTATCCTGAAGTTTGGCATAATAAGCTTCAGTTTTAGTATTCTGAATATCTTTTAATTCTGAATAACGTTGAGTGGTGTAGGTATCGATACTGAAATAAACTGCAATATAAGCTACGGTGATGACAAAAGAAGGAAAATCCTGGAAGAGAAGAATAAAAGGGATGAAAATGAAAGAGACAATACTATCGACACCAGGTTGTTTGATTAAATTCAAAGTGACGGATGAGGCATCAGAAAAATTACGAACGGCCTGAACAGCAGCATGACGATCCTCTTTACTCTTGGAATCTAAATCAGAAAGAAAATAATTGTGGATATCAAAACTGATGTTGCTGATGACTATTTCTAATTTGGAAATGGAAAGCAAACGGAGATAATTATCAACAATACGGACAATAAAGGTAGCCAGAATAGTAAGCGTAAGAAGAGAGAGAGAAAGTTTTTTTTCCAACTGACCGACAACTAAGGAATAAAGATAAATAGTAACTAAAGGGAGAATGGCAGAAACAAAACGAACAAACAACCAAAAAAACAAACCCCAACGATCAGAAATTATTTTAAGGACAAAGGAAAAAACTTTACGGCTATCACGGGACATCGTTTAATTATTAATGAATAAAGAGAAATTAGCAAGATAATTTAGAAACTTAAAAAATTGACGGTTACTGTAAAATTAGTATTATGCAAGAAATTTATGACACAATTATCATCGGTTCGGGACCGGCCGGACTGACAGCAGCTATTTATAATATCAGAGCAAATTTAAAGACTATCGTAATCTCGGGAAATACTCCGGGAGGTCAACTGACAATTACAACTACGGTGGATAATTGGCCAGGATTTACAAACGGAACCGGTGGAGTGAAATTGATGATGGATATGCAGCAACAGGTTAAAAATTTGGGCGGAGAAATAAAGCAGGGATTGGTTAAAAACATTTCGGATGAAACAATCGCCTCTGAAGGAAACTCCAATAGAAAAATTTTCATAATTACTTTAGAAGACGGTGAAATTTTAAAAAGTAAGGCAGTGATAATAACTACCGGAGCTAAGGCAAAATGGTTGGGAATACCAAAAGAAAGAGAATTAATCGGCCATGGAATTTCCGGGTGCGCAACCTGTGACGGAATGTTTTTTAGAGATAAAACAGTGGCAGTGATCGGCGGTGGAGATGTGGCCTGTGAGGATGCGGATTTTTTGACTAAATTTGCATCGAAGGTTTATATAATCCACCGGAGAGATGAACTTCGGGCGCAAGTGCCGCAAAAAAAACGGGTAACGGAAAACAAAAAAATTGAATTTCTATGGAATAACGAAGTAAGTGAAATTCATGGGGAAGAAAAATTAGAGTCCATAAAGATTAAAAATAATAAAACCGGTGAGGAAAGAGAATTAATAATTGATGGAATGTTTGTGGCAATAGGACATACCCCGGAAACTGAATTTGTGAAGGGTATGGTAGAAACCAAAGAAACCGGACAAATTTTAACCGGAAAAAATCCTGAATTTTTAACAATGACTTCAAAGGAAGGCATTTTTGCAGCCGGAGATTGTGTGGATGATGTTTATCGACAGGCAATTGTGGCAGCCGGAGACGGGGCGAAGGCGGGACTGGATGCCGAGAGATGGTTAAAAAATTAAGATTTAATGATTTTAGTAATTTTTCTTACGAATTCATCTTTAGAGAAAGCCTTGGCACGGGAACGGCAATTGTCGGAACTGATTTTGATCCGAGAAAGTTTTTGAATAGCCTGAGCACAGGATTCAGGAGTAAGTTTATCGAACAAAACTCCGGTTTTACCATCTAAAACAGTTTCAGCTGTTCCACCACTGCGATAACCAACAACAGGGGTGCCACAAGCCATAGCTTCAACCGGAGCAATGCCAAAATCTTCATTGTCGGAGGGAAAAATGAAAGCTTGGGCTTGACTTAAAAGTTGAAATTTTTGTTCATTGGTAATTTCACCTAAAAACTCAACTTTTGAACCGGCAAGTTTTTTTAACTCTGCCTCGTAACCAGCAAAATCACGACCAAAAATTTTAAGAGGAAGATTTAGTTTTTTACAAGCAGAGATGGCGATATCGTAACGTTTGGCACGGGCAAGGCGACCACCGGTAAGATAAAATAACCCTTCCGACCTACGGCTACCTTCCCTTGACAGGGCAGGCAGATTAGGAATACTGACAGGAGGATTAATAATGACAGCAGAGCGACGATAAAATTTTTTGATGCGGGCGGCGGTTGTGGCAGAATTGGCAATAAACTGATCAACATTTTGAGCAAATTTGAAATCAAAAAGACGGTAAAAATGAAGGACAAACTGCAAAGGAATATTTATTAAACGATAGAACCAACAATCGAGAGAACGGGCGGTTACCAAACCATAAAGATATCGCGGAGGGGTGTGGCAATAACAGATTAGACGAGCCGATTTTTTATTCAAAGAATTGGGAAAAAAAGCACCGGTAGCGGAAGTAATAATCAGATCGTAGCCGGAAAAGTCAAAGGATTTGAAGAGAAGAGGAGATAAAAAGCGCAGAGGGCTGAGAAGCTTAGGAGATAAAGGAAAATAACCGATAAAACTTTGATGGATACGGCCATGCCATTTTTTTTCAAGACGAGCACGATGAGGACCAAAATATTTTGGGGCGTAAACAGAAGTAAAAATATGAGCTTCCGGGAAAATATCACTTAAAGTTTCCAGAACTGATTCGGCTCCACCGTAATCTTTAAGGTAGTCATGGACTAGGGCAATCTTCATGCCTTATGATAACAAAATTAAGAAGAACAGATTAAAACAATGAAGCCTGATTTGAGTCTGGTTTATTTTTTGATTTTGTAACTTGAGGGTGACGACTGTTGAGACGATTTAGGAGAGACTTGAAATTGTATTCCATAAAAAGATTGTTTAAACCAAAATAAGTTGATTTACCTACTTTGGCAGATCTTAGGTTAAATTTTATGGGAATATTGGTGATGATAGTAGCCAGTTTTTGCGAAAGATAAGCGTTATCACGATCTTTTATTAATTTTTCACGGATGATTGGTTTAATATCGTCTAGATGAGAATAAATACTGTCCAAATTTTGATATTTATCAAGGAGTTCGACAGCATTTTTCGGACCAATACCGGCAACACCAGGATAATTGTCGGACATATCTCCCATTAAAGCTTTAAGATCGACGACCTGGTCTGCGGTAACACCTAATTTTTCTTTAACTTCAGCGGGACCAAAAATTTTTGTTTCTGATAAACCACGAATAGGGACAAAAAGCGAAACTTGAGGATTAACCAACTGCATCAAGTCTTTATCACCAGTAATAATGGTGATTTTGGAAATGAGAGGTTTTTTTGATTTTGAGAATTTTTTTAACAAACTACGACGAGCTAGAGTACCAATGAGATCGTCAGCTTCAAAACCACCGAGAGAAAAATTATTTATACCGGCAGTTTCCAGTGTTTTTGGAATTATAGGCAACTGAGAAATCAAATCGTGATCGGCAGGCTTTCTTTGGGCGCGGTAGCCAATAAACTCAGACTGGCGAAAGGTAGGACCGGGAGAGTCGAGACAAACTATTAAATAATCAGGTTTGAGGATTTCAAGAGACGATAGAAGCATAGAATAGAAACCATAAAGAGCGTTGACCGGCTGACCGTCTTTGGAAAGCGGAGGAATAGAATGGTAGGCACGATGAGCAATAGCATGGCCATCGACAATAACAAGGTGAGACATAGAGTAGTTTATCAAGTTTATAAAGTTGAAAGTTCGTAAAGTTGAAAGTTTATAAAAAAGGAAGGTTAAGATAGAATTTAGTGATGGAACAACATGCAATTCCTCAACAGATAAGCTCGTATGAGTTTAAGCTGGTGGGAGACATGACATTAAAACAATTTTTGAAAGCGGCGGTGGGTATTGTGCTGGCGTTATTAATTAATGCTTCTCATTTAATTTTCTTTTTAAAATGGCCATTAATGATTATTTGCGGCGGCGGCGGACTATTGTTAGCCTTTGTCCCCTTTCAGGACAGACCATTAGATTTATGGATAAGGTCTTTTATTAAATCGATCTATTCACCAACAATCTATACCTACAAGAAAATGCCCGACAGCGACTGGATTAACTTAATCATGAGCAAAAGCAAAGTAAATGATGTTATTTTAGATGAAGAAACTGAATCGCTGCCAATTAAAAACAAGGAAAAAGTAAAAGAGTTCATCGAATCTTTACCGAGTGTAAAAATGAGTCGGGAAACAGAATTGGCCGAGAAGAAAAAAGAGGAATTGCAGGTTATTAAAGAGACTAAAATAAGCCAACAGGATGAACCGATAAAAGAAAAAACACCATTGTTAAATGAAAAGAGCGACAGTGAAAATTGGCAAGATAAAGCGGTTAACTTAAACTTGAAAACAGAAAAATTGAGTGCGACGGGAAAAACTGTTTTTGGACAAATACCAATGCCTGACAAACCGGATATTCCAAACATTGTAGTAGGAATGGTAACAGACAGTGAAGGAAAAATCGTTGAGGGAGCAATAATTGAAATTCAAGATGAAAAAGGAAACCCAAGCAGAGTGTTAAAAACCAATTCTTTAGGGCAATTTAAAACTACTACTCCGATGGCTGATGGAAACTATTTGGTGATTACAGAAAAAGAACAGTATAAATTCGATAGAATTAATGTTAATTTAACCGGTAAAATAGTAGAACCAATTAAAATTAAAGCGATTACTTAAAGTAGGTTATTATTAAATTAGTATGGCAATTGATCCATTAAAAATAGCAATTAAAGGAAGTACTCAAGAGCATCTGCCGATTGAGGACATTATCGACGGAACAGTGATATTAAAAGACGGATCGTGTGCGGCTGTTTTACAAATTTCTTCGGTAAATTTCGACTTACTTTCAGAAAGGGAGCAAAGTGCTTTAGTTTTTGCCTATGGAGGAATATTAAATTCTCTTAATTTTCCTATCCAAATTGTAATATCTTCAAGTACAAAAGATGTAAGCATTTATCTAAATAATTTAAGAAAGCTTGAAGAAAACCAAAGCAATCCCCTGCTTAAAGACAGAATATCTTTCTATCGTAAATTTATAGAAGAAACCGTCAAGAGAAACGATGTCCTTTCAAAATCTTTTTATATGGTGATTCCGTTTTCAGTATTAGAACTTGGAATAAAAAGTATGTCTTCACAAGTATTGGGGGGATTACCTTTTATGCCACAAAAAACAGTAAAAGAACTACCCTTTTCCAAAGATTATATATTGGAAAAAGCAAAAGCCAGTTTGGAACCCAAAAAAGATCATCTAAGCCGGTTATTCTCGAGACTAGGTTTGGAGATCAGAGCTTTAAACACTAAAGAATTAATCGAATTGTTCTACAAAATATACAACGAAGATACTGAACCTAATCAAAAGATACAAACTCTTAACTATGACTCTCCAATGGTGACTACCAAAGATACAAGTTCAACAGCAAAACTATGATGGATTTTAAAAAGCTGTTTGGACAAGGCAAGAAAGTCGAAACAGAAAACCAAACACCAACAACGACACAAGAGAATAAAAAAAGTAATGAAAGAAATTTTGTGGAAGGTTTAGTTTCAACAAAAGACATTATTGCACCAGGAGCTTTGGAGGTAGATACAGATTTTATAAAAATCGGTAATAAGTATTACAGAACAATGTTTACGGTGATCAACAGACGTTTTGTGGAAATAAACTGGCTGTCTTCATTGATTAATTTTGATGCTTCTCAAACTATATCCATGTACATTTACCCTTCCGACGGGAAAGAAATTCTAGACGATTTAAGAAGAAAAATTACCGAAATGGAGGCAGAATTAACAACTGATATTCAACGAGGAAGAATTGTGAATCCGGCAACTCAGGCTAAGCTTGAGGATGCTTTGAACTTACAGGCAGATTTAGTAAAAGGTGAGGAAAGATTTTTTCAAATGGGACTGTATATGACTTTGTCGGCAGATACAAAAGACGATCTTGACAAAATAACTAAAAACCTGGAGTCGGCGATGGGGGCGTTGATGGTGTTAACAAAAAGAACCAACTATCAATCAGAAGATGCTTTTATTACCACTCTTCCTTTATGTTTAGACAAGTTGAATCTGACCAGGAACATGGACACAACTTCTTTAGCGACGACTTTCCCATTTGTATCCTCTGACCTATCCGATGATAAAGGAATTATGTACGGAATAAATGAACATAACGGTTCATTGATTATTTTTGACCGATTTTCCATGCAAAACTACAATTCTGTGGTGTTTGCCACTGCGGGTGCAGGAAAGTCATACTTGATTAAACTGGAAGTTTTACGATCGTTGATGATGGGAACGGAAATTATAGTTATTGATCCGGAAAACGAATATAAAGACTTGGCTGAAGCAGTAGGCGGACAATATATTGCTTTTGGCTACGGAGAGGAATCGAAAATTAATCCTTTCGATTTATCGTTGGTGGTCGATGAGGGAGAAAATGCTTTAAATTCCAAAGTATTAACTTTACACAAACTTTTTAAAGTAATGCTGGGCGAAATGGATCCAATCGAAGAATCTATTTTAGACAGAGCGATTGTTGATGCTTACAAAATGAAAGGGATAACTCCCGATCCGGAGACACAAAACAAAGAACCACCACTTATTGAAGATTTATATAAATCATTGATAGGAATGGAAGATCAAAAAGCAGCCGGAATTGCAGCAAGGTTGGAGAAATATATTAAAGGATCTTTTGCGGGAATATTTAACCAAAAAACAACGGTGAATTTAAACAATCAATTTGTGGTTTTCGGAATCAGAAATTTGGAAGAGACATTGAGACCTGTGGCAATGCATATTATCCTGGACTACATTTGGACAGTAGTTAAAAAAGAATTAAAAAAGAGAATATTGGTAGTCGATGAAGCTTGGTATTTAATGCAATACGATGACTCGGCAGCCTTTTTAAGAGGAATTGTAAAAAGAGGAAGAAAATATTATTTGGGAGTAACAACAATCACTCAGGATGTAGATGATTTTCTACAGACTCCATACGGAAAAGAAATTGTGACTAACAGCGCAATTCAAATATTACTGAAACAACATAGTGCAGCCATAGATCAGGTCGGACAAGTGTTTTATCTATCAGAAGGAGAAAAACAATTGTTATTGGCAGCAGATAAAGGTGAGGGAATATTTTTTGCAGGACAAAATCACGTGGCTATTCGGGTAGTTGCATCTGAAGATGAACATAAACTGATCACTTCTAATCCGGAAGAAATATTAAAAATGAAACAACAGAAAAAAGTTTTTGAAACGGCAGCGGTGGTAAATGTTCCAAAAATTGAGGAAACTCAGGAAAAAATACCAACGGAAGTAATAAAAGAAACCCCATTAATCGAGACAAAACCACCGGAAAAAGAGAAGGTGGTAGAAGAAGAAAATATTAAAAATGAATTAAAATTAAGTGAGGAAATTGTGGAAGAGAAAGCGGCACCCAGCCCTGAAGCAAATATTCAAAAACGAATAGCGGAAATGGAAGAAATGGAGAAAGCAAAGATTATGGAACACGAACGTCAGCAAAAAGAGGAATTAGAAAAACAAAAGATTCCAGAAGTAAACAGCAATCCACAAGGAGGATTACCGAAGTATAAAGATTTGTTTATTAATAACAGCGGAAAGCTGCCCCCATTACCGAAATTTGAACCATTAAAAGTGGAAACAGTGTCCAATAATAATCAAAACAATAAACCTTTGTTTATAAACAAAACCGAGGAAGTTAAAATACCACAGCCACCGCAGTTATCAAAAAAAACTAACCCGGTCTTTGAAAAAACACAAAGTCCTCAACCGACAACTGAAAATGTTCCCGATAAAAGTGAGGAAAATCAAAAAACAAAAATGGATTACGACAAGCTTTTCGGTAACGGAATAGTCTAGTAAGATTGGTATAATCAATCAAATGGAAATAACAGATGCCGAATTAGAAAAATTAAACGTAAGGCTGTTTGGAAGTCTTAAGGAACTGATAAAGAATGGAAAAACCTTAAACGATAACCCTAATCTCTCCAGAATAATAAGAAAATGGTACGAAGAACAAGGAATTGTAAATGAATTTAATCCACTTAATGTAAACGAAATCTATAACCGATTATTAGAATCAGAATCTGTAAAACTGAGTTCAATTATTGAAGACTTGGAGATAAAAGAGAAGATTGATGAGGCAGAGATAAAAGGTCAAAAATTAGAAAGCCGGGCATTAAACCAACAAGACTTAAAAACACTCCTTGAAGAATTAGATAAACATGATTTAGAAAAGGAAATTATTAAAGCGGAGGAATTAATCAAAAATAATCTACTCTTAAGACGGGTAAGGATTGAAGATATCCAAAGAATTATTGAAAGGAAAATTGAGCTGGAAAAACTAGAAAAAGCAAAACTAGAAACAAACAAAACACCGATAAAAAAGGAAGAAGTTTTGAAAGAACGGTTTAAAAAAATAGAACCCAAAGAAGCTGACAAGAAAGAGGTAGAAAAAATATTTAAAAAAATTGTTGAGATTGAGGATGAAGGCGGCGAAAAAAATACAAAAAGAGAAAAAGTTAATAAGCTATTAAAGAATTCACAAATCGAAGACAACGATTTAATAAAGGAAATTACTTTTGCAACAGAAACGATTCTTAATGAAAAACCAATCAATAAGGAAGCATCGGAAAGAGTTAATACTCTATTGATTGCAGAGGCAAAAATACAACAAAATGTCGGAGACAAAATCAACAAAGAATCAATTGAAAAAATAGCTGAAAAAATAAAAGAAACATCCTTTACCGAAAACTCCATCGAAGAAAACAGTGTAAAAATTTCAAAAATAATTGAATCAGAAAAAATAAATGACAGAAATACTTCTGAAGAGATAATCAAAATTGCTAATGACACCTGGTCAAGAGTAGATACAGAGGAAAAAATTTCCCAAATAACTGAAGAAATTGTCCTGCAAATAAAAACAGAAACCAATATCAGTGAAACAAAAACAAAACAGATCGGTGAATTGGTGAAAGAAAGAGTAGTAGCGAAATTTGATGATCCGGAGACTAAACTCAATGATTCAACTGTAAAAATCGAAAAAAGTAGTGAAAAAGTAGAACTGGAAAAAGAGGATAGTTTAGTTCAAAAAATCCAAAAAATAGTCGGGATTGATGACAACAAGAAAACAACTATTGAGAAAATTATAGAAAAAGGGGAAGTTATGGTGGAAAACACCATGATTAAGGAGGTTGAATTTCAAGGAAACACACAAAAAGAAAGATCTCCCAGTGAGAGAACAAATAAAGTTATTGCCATTGATAGGTATAGAGCAGAAAAGGTAGAAGAAAAAATATACGATGAATTGATTGAAAAAGGAGTAATAAAAGAAGAAGCCAAAGATATGGCAGCACTGGTAAGAAAAATACAGTTTCCGGAAAAAGAAGAATCTACAACCTTATCCCAATATAAAGAAAAAAGTGTTTTAAAAAGAAACGGATATCCTGAAAGCAAAATAGTATCAGAGCAAGCAAGAATTATTAAAAATCTGGTCAGAAGTCCGATTAAAATCAGTGAAAATATTGAAAGAATCAATAAAATATCGGAAAAACTTGAAGGATCAAAAAGTTTAGGACAACTTGGTTCTGTAGCTAAAATCCTAAGTAAAAATCCAAAATTAGTTAAATCTCTGGAAAGATTGCAAAACATTGTTCAATTTCAAGACAGGATTTCGACAGCAATCGGAGGAATATCGACACAAATAGGCAATATTTTACACATAGAAGCTTTAAAGGATTTTGGAATACGATTAGCAACCAAATTTGGCGGAGAAACGGTAGGAGCAATGGCGACACAAATCGCCAGCTTGGGACTTGAAGGAGGGATCAAAAACATTATCGGACAACTGGCGACAAAAGGAACAGTGACGGCGGTAAAAGCCGGTGCGGCAACGGCGGCAAAAGGAGCGGCAACTGCAGGATTATCGGCGGCAGGAGTAGTCGGAGGATTACCAACGGCTTTAATAATGCTCGGTTTTTCGGTAATTAAAAAAGCTGGAAGTTTAATTAAAAAAGGTTTTGAAAAGTTCTCAGAAAGTATAGGGTTAAGTTCAGTAAAAACAAAAGTATGGCTCCAGGATAATTTTGGAAAAGGATTTGGCGGATTTTTACACTGGGCAGGAACACTGGCTGGGGTATTTTTGGGTTTACCGGCAATTTTAGGAGCAGGATCAATATTGATAGTTGCCTGGGTAGTACCGGCAGTATTAGGAGCAATAATCGGTTTAAATATGATAACGGCGACGACAGTGTCACCGTTAGTAGCTCCAAAAGGGACAACAGGCAGCTGTGTCAAAATAACCGGGACAAGTAATGGAGGACAAATTAACTGTAATCAAAATGCTCCAGAAAATGCAGTGGCCGGAGTAGATAAAGCAAATTTTATTAGCAAAGCTAATGCATGGAAAACCGGGAAAAATTATTCTCAAGAATGCTATAACGATACAGTTAACAGAGCTTTGTGTGCCGGGATAAATCCGACATACGCACTATGGGTGTGGATACATGAATCCGGAGCTAGCAATTATTCCACCGGTGAAGTTGATGACTTCGGAGTGAGTTCGATTAATAAACCAAATGATTACAACGAACAGATTAATGCCTTCTTAAAACTAAATCCAGCCAGTGCCTGTATTAACGATCCAAGAATCGGAGGCGATTATTGGTTGGCATTTTCAGCAAATTTCTTAAACGGAGATTGTGATCCTGATAAATTGAATCCGGCCGGAGTAACACCAAGACAATATAAGGGATTTATTGAAGAGCAATGGAGTTGGATTAGCAGCGCACCATTACCAGACTCAATTCAAGTGACACCTGGTGGTCAAAATTGTGGAGATATAGGTAATTCTTCGAGTTCAGGCGGAGATAATACATATACTTATGTAGATGAAAATGGTGATAGTTGGCTTTGTGAAAACGGAGAAACAGATCAAAATATTAGTTTTGATCCAAATGCTCCGGGATTAACAGGAGTAGTAGTGGAAGGTGAATGCAGCGTCTCAGATAAAGCTTATGAAACAAAACAATGTGATCCGGAATGGGGAAGCACTCCACTTAACGGAGGAGGAACAATCTGTTCTGCCGGATGCGGACCAACCAGTGTTTCGATGATGGCCAGAATTAAAAACGGACAAATGAAACCACCGGTGATAATTTTCTCGCAAGGGTCAGCTTACAGCAGTATGGGCGGAGAAGGATCCTCATTACTTCAAGCCAAACAGGAATTAGCAAAAATGTTCGGATCATCAGCAGTGGCGTATGACGCAGTGACTCAGGGCTGTGATGAAAAAGCGATTGCGAAATGGATTTGTGAAGGAAAAGTAGTGATGATATTAGCTGACTATTACAGAAATTCAAATTTAGCTTTAGGAGGACATTTTGTGCTCGGTGTAGCAGTGAATAATGGAAAAATAGTAACTTATGATCCTTATTATCCAATCAGAACACCTTTTGATGGAACACAAGCTTACGGCTATGCCCATAATATAAGAGGATGTTTGACGGTGGAGGCCAGCGCTATAAAATAAGATGATGTCGAAAAAAAATATAATACTTATTATTGTCTGTATAACAGTGATTTTATTTGCTGTTTGGGCATTATTGTTAAATGGCGGCAGTAATAAAACAAAAACAGCAGAAATTGAAACAGAAAAAGTTTTAATCCCAACAAAAACATCAGAAAGTTATTTTTCTGATACCGGTGCTGTTTACATATCCCCAACAGATAATGAATACAATGAAATTGAATTAATAAAGATTTTAAGAAGTAAGGTGCCAATTAAAAATGATTATTTTTCGATAGATTTTGATTATCAAACTAACAAATTCGTGGTGAAAATTGTAAACAACAGCCAGGAAAATAAAGTAATTTGGGAAAAATGGGTAAATGATAGCGGTTATGGCTTAATTACCAGTCAATACTGGAAAGTACAATGATTAAAGAAATATACAGATTAAGAGTTATATTTTTTTTAGCACTGATAGTTGTGGTTTTAAGTGTAGTTAAAGTGAAATATGGATGGAAAAACAACAATACTGAAACATACACACCAACTGTTGAAAATGTAATTCCTACCGTGACAATAGAGCCAACAAAAACAGCAACTGAACCGGCAGTACTGCAAGTGAATGAAGAGAAATATCCTTTATGGGACAGATTACCTTATCCGGGAAATGGTTTTGTGGTAAGAAGATACAGTGCACCAAAAGTGTTATACGTGACACTTGATGGAACATCAACACCATCTGCAACAAAAGAGATTAATGTTTGGCTCAGCGGTTTTGGTGAGCTAGGAGAAGGACATAAATTAGAGTTTGAAACTTTAGAAAGCGAATAAGATATTGAAATTGATTTTAAGAAGAGAGTAATAGGAAAGAATTAATCCTGGATTCTGACAGGCATGATGATGTGAGTGAAATGAGGATCGGCACTGTCCTGAAAAAGACCGGGGGTTAAAGGTTCATTTAGCCTGATTATAATTTCATTACTCTGACAAACAGAAAGAAAATCGGAAATATATTTGTAGTTAAAAGCAACTTCTAAACCATCACCTTCAATTTTGGCATCAACAGAAACTTTATTTTGACCAATTTGAGAAGCATTAGCCGAAACCTCGATATTAGTTTTTTTGATTGATAACTTAACAACATTAGCTGATTCACGGGCAAAAACAGAGGCAATTTTTACAGCCTGCATAAATTCATTCTTATCTAAACTTATGACAGTGGAAAAGGTTTCGGGAATAATTCTTTGATAGTTTGGAAATTCACCTTCAATTAGACGGGACACTAATTCCAAATCTTCCATAACAAAAATTAGTTGGTGACTATCAGTACTTAAACCAAACTTTAGTTTAGAAACAGATTTAGCAAGTTTAGGAATTTCAACTAAACTTCGTGAAGGGACTAAAAAAGTTAATTCATCTTTACCTTCCGGGATAACAATAGGGTTAACTAATTTTATTTCTTTTAAAGAAAGCCGGACACCATCAGTAGCAACCAACCTTAATGAATCTTTAGTGAATCGACATAAAATAGCGGTAAGAATGGGACGGGAATCATCAGAGGCGGCGGAAAAAGCAATTTGAGAAATTGCCTGAGTGAGAATATTTAAGTCTATTTCCAATGAAGTTTTATCATCTAAAACCGGTAATGTCGGAAAATCAACGGCGGCAGCAGTGGTAAAAGAAGATTGAGCTTTTACGGAGTTAATTTCCAAAAGAGATTGAGGATTTAATTGGAGATCGATTTTACCTGAAGGGAGATATGAAACAAACTCAGTGATTTCTTTGGCAGGAATTGTGAAACTCCCTTCCTGATCTATCTTGGCTCCCAACCAATAATTTATTCCTAATTCTAAATTAGTGGCTGATAATTTAAGTCTTCCAGAATCAGTTATAAAAAGAATATTGTTTAAGATAGGAAGTTGGGCTTTAGAAGAAACAAAACGAGAAACTGATGATAAAGCAGAACTAAGGTTCTCCTGTAATAAGGAAAGTTTCATATTGAAGTTTAACAAGTTTATGAGGTTTATAAAGTTTATAAACAAAATTAAAAATAAGGATTAAGGAAAAAATGCGTTGATAAATAAAAAGGGTATATACAGAACAGTAGTTATGTTTATAGGCGTCGGGGATAAGTGGAGAAAATACAAAAAAGATGGTATTTAGTAACGAGAAAGCAATAATTTTGATGTGAAAAATAAATAATATGTTGAAAAGCGTGAAGAAACGATGGTTTATGTCTTATAACCTTGTCTGAGGTTGGGGTTTACTTCGGTGGAAAAAAAGAAAAAGTGCGGTGGATAAGTTGGTGAATAACTTAATCAAAACGGTGGATAAGTCTTTATGAGGGTTAAAGAGAAGTTTTAATTTGGTTGATAAGAGAGCGTAATTGTGGATTAGTGGAAATACTTTGGGATATTTTATCCCTGGCATGCATAATACTGGTGTGATCGCGACCGCCAAGTAAATGTCCAACCTCAGAAAGCGGAAGACGGATTTCATTAAGAAGAAGGTAGGCAGTAACATGTCTGGCAAAAACCAATTCTTTTTTACGACTATTGCCACATAAATCCCCTGTTTTAATATTAAATTGTTTGGCACAAACCGAAATAATATGACGAGGAGAAATTTTATCTGAAAGATTAAAAGTAGAAACTGAAGATGAATTTGAGTTTGGTTGAAAATAATTTTCAACCAATTCCAAAGTGACTTCCGGATAGTGTTGAGAAAGAGAGAGAACAGCAACTTCCTGTACTTTACCTTCAATATCCCGGGTGTTTGATTGAAGATGGTCGGCTAAATATTGGATAGCTTCCGGAGTAATATTAATCCCCTTTTCCTGTGCTTTTTGGGAAATAATAGCAGACCGCATTTCAAAATCCGGAGGTTGGATGTCGACAGTGAGACCACCCATAAAACGGGAAACTAAACGATCTTCTAAACCTTTAATTTCAGAAGGTTTGCGATCAGAAGTTAAAACTACCTGTTTACCAGCCATATGCAGAGCATTAAATGTGTGGAAAAACTCCTCCTGGATATATTCTTTACCAGCAATAAATTGAATATCGTCAACCAGAATACAATCTAAATTACGATATCTTTCTTTGAATTGATTGATAGTTTTTGATTTTAAGGATGAAATTAATTCGTTACCAAAAGTTTCGGCAGGAAAATATTTAATTTTTAAAGAGGAATTGTTTTTTATAAGCTCATGACCAATAGCCTGCATTAAATGAGTTTTTCCAACCCCTACCCCACCCCAAATGAAAAAAGGGTTATAAGAAAGACCTGGATTTTTAACAATTCCCTGAGCGGCGGCAAAAGCAAAATTATTACTATTGCCGACAATTAATTTATCAAAGGTGTATTTCGGATGAAGATGAGAAGACGAAGATATGTTTTTGGAGGGATTGTAGGAAAATAAAGGTGTGTTGTTGTCCAGATCTTCTTCGTTTTTAAGAGGTTCCTGAACGATGAATAAGAGAGAATTATCGGTTTTTGTTTGATTATCAAGGGCACTTTTAAAAAAGGAATAATATCTCTTTTGATTCATGTCAGCAAAATAAGAACTGGAACAAGCAATAGTGGCCGTGTTGTTGTCATAAGCTATCAATTGTGACTTAGAGACAAAAGTCTGATAAACCGAAGAAGCCAGAATGACTTTTAATTCTTCCTGGGTATTTTTCCAAAGACGATCTAGATCCATAAAATAAAGAAATGTCTAATGACTAACTTTAAATGGTTAATTAAAAAATAAGATAAATTAGGCAGAAAATCGATTCGGGGCTAAAATGATTTTTTAGTTTATCCACATGACTATAGATGAGTTTTCCACAATTAACAATAGATCAAAAATTAAAAATTGTTTTTTAGGGAAAGTTTCTTAATAAAAATAGGGAATAATTTGATAGAATAGTGCTTATGAAAAATAAGATGCCTTTCCAACCTAAAAAAGGAAAAAGAACTAAAGTTCACGGATTTCTGAAAAGAATGTCAACACAAGACGGCAGAAATGTGATTAAACGCAGGATGAATAAAGGACGAAGAAAGTTGACAGTTTCAAGTGAAAAATAGGATACTCTTACTTAAGTGCTAAAAAGAATTAACCGAATTACGAAAAGGAGTGAATTTGAGCTTCTTAAAAATGAAGGTAAATTTGTCTATGGTGATTTATGGGGAATATCTTTTTTAAAAACTGAAGATGAGAATAATCAATTTGGGTTTGTAATATCAAAAAAAATATCTAAAAAGGCTGTAGACCGGAATCGAATAAAGAGATTGTTGACGGAAGCGATAAGGAAAAAACAGAAGTATTTAGAAGGAAAAGGATGGAAAATTGTATTTTTGGCTAAAAAAAATCTAGTAGGAATAGAATTTGACAAGGTGGAAAGAGAAATGGAGATAAGTTTACAAAAAATTAAATGAAAAAAGCGGTTTTACAATTATTGAAATTTTATAAAAGATATTTTTCACGGGGATATTATTGCCGTATGATACCGACATGCAGTGAATATACTTACGAGGCAGTAGAAAAATACGGAACAGTTAAAGGTTTATGGTTGGGTTTTAAAAGAACGTTAAAATGTCATACGTGGGGTAAAAGTGGAGTGGATTTGTTAAAATAGGAAACTTGTTGAAGGTAGTTTTTAATATTTTTAAAAAATAATGAACATTCTAATGGCTCCGTTTATCAATGCTTTATTCGGCTTTTACTATTTGGTAGGAAATTTAGGCTGGTCAGTAGTATTGGTGACAATTATTATTAGGTTAATTTTGATTCCTTTGGTTTTACCTAGTTTGAAGTCGGCCAAAAAAATGAGCGAGATGCAGCCAAAGCTTAATAAACTAAAAGAAAAATTCGGCAACGATAAAGAAAAATTAGCAAAGGAACAAATGGAGTTATATAAGAGAGAGGGTATAAATCCCCTATCCGGGTGTTTACCTCAACTTTTACAGGTAGCAGTGTTAATTTTGTTTTTTTCGGCTTTTAATATTGTGACAAATTATTCAATAGGTAAAGGAACAATTGAAGAAATAAATAGGAATTTAATACCGTCTTTTCAGATTAATCAGGAATTTAAATTTGATACAAGTTTTATGGGAAGCAATTTATCCGATACTCCGGCTAAGACTTTTAGTGAAGGAATAGGATTAAATTTAGTATTGCCATTGTTATTATTACTCGGATCCGGAGCTTTACAGTATTGGAGTTCAAAACTAATGATGCCTAATCCAAAATTAGATGAAAAAGCAGTGAAACAAACAAAAGAAAAAGAAGATGACATGATGGAGATGATGAGAACGCAGTCGACATACATGATGCCAATAATGACGATCATTATCGGATGGAGTTTTTCGTTGGGAATTTTACTGTATTGGTTTGTAAACAGCGGAGTGATGCTGATACAGCAATTAATAGTGGGAAAATTTAATAAAAACAGCAATTAGTTGAAGTTAAATCTGAAGCTAAAGCCATGATACAATAGGCACATGAATAATAAAGAGAGAAACGAAAAAATCCTACAGCTGACCTGTGAAATGCTGGAAAAAATGAATTTTGAAATCGATAAAGCTTTTGTGGAAGACATGGAGGGTGAAGAAAACCAGGTGTTAGTTGGTTTGACAGTAGCCAACCCTGCCGGTTTGATTGGTTTTAGAGGTAGAAATCTGGCAGCGATACAATTAGTGTTGTCATTGGCAGTTAAAAACAAAATTGGTGAGTGGGTACGAATATTATTGGATGTAAATAATTATCGTCAAGAGCAAAAGGATAGACTAATAAATATGGTACAAGGTTTGGCTAAAAAAGTATTAGCAACCGGTAATCCGGCAGTGATGACAAACATGAGTTCTTACGAGAGAAGGATTTGTCATATGGCGGTGGCTGATATGGAAGGAATCACGACAGAATCAGAAGGTGAAGGTGAAAACCGTCATGTAGTGATCCGAGTCAAGGAATAAACTAATCTGATATTCAGATTATAAGAAATTATCTTTTGTGTTAAGATGGGGCGTGGAAAGATTTTGGGTAAAAGCGGAGAAATGGAGCTTATTTTTGGTAATGCTGCTGATACCCACACAGTTGGGAAAACATTTTTGGCCGAATTGGAGTTTGGTGAAAGGAATAAGAATTGATTATTTGTCCCCGACTTTATATTTAATCGACATTGGGTGGATTATTTTGTTTTTGGGGCGGCTAAGAAGAACGAATATAAGGGGGTTAATTAAAAAAGTATTGAATTTTGAAAATCTAGTTTGGTTTTTGTTTATAGTGATAAATATTTTGGTAGCGGTAAATAAACCAACAGCAGTTTATCGGTGGTTAAGATTAGGTCAGTGGTGGTGGATGTTTAAATATGTCTGGAATAACAGAAAAAGTGTAAATCAATTTTTGAAATTAGTTATTCCAGTTTGGATAGTAACGGAAAGTATATTAGGACTGTCTCAAGTGATAAAGGGAGGAAGTCTACAAGGTTTTTGGTGGTGGTTGGGAGAAAGACGATTTGACTTCACAACAATCGGAATTGCTCAGATATCAGTGTGGGGAGAGGGTTTAGTGAGAGCTTATGGAACGTTTTCCCATCCAAACAGTTTGGCGGGATTTATTTTAATAAGTTTGAGTTGGTGGGTAAACAAATACTCCCCTACTGACGATAAAATCCGACCACAAAAAAATACTTTAAAAAAAATTTGGTGGTGGGTAGTGGTGTGGTGTGGTGTATTGGCGATTGTTCTTTCCGGAAGCAGGACAGTTTGGTTGTTAACTTTGATTTTATTAGTGTTGATTTATACGAAATTTTTTAAAGAGAAAGATTCCTTAAAAACTAAATGGGGATATTTGATAGTGATAGTCGGGGTAATGATTTTAACAGCAAGCATAGTAAATGTGAATTATAGAATAAGTGATTTTGTGGGAGGATGGGATATTGACGGATGGAATAAAAGAATGGAATTGAACCTGGCGGCAATCAGAATGTGGAAGAGTAATTTAATGGTGGGAGTCGGAGCGGGGAATTTTATCCCTAATTTAGATAAATACAATTCGGGTGGATATTTTAACTGGCTTCAACCGGTTCATAATGTTTTCCTGTTAATAGGATCGGAAATCGGAGTTTTGGGACTATTAGCAGTGAGCTGGAAACTAATCGTAAATTTAAAAAGAAAAAGAAATAATAACAACTGGTGGTGGCTGGGATTGGTAATTATCAGCGGAATGACAGACCATTACTGGTTGACTTTGCCACAAAATACATGGCTTTTGGCGATAATGTTGGGAATATTGTAAAATAAACGAAAACAGTCAGTAAAATAAAGGGTAAAATGGGAATATGTTGAAAAAATCAATTTGGAATACGCTGGTACAGATCGGAGGCAAGGCAATTACCGTTTTGATCAGTTTAGTGACAACAGGAATAGTGACCAGAAAACTGGGAGTTTCTAATTATGGGTATTTTATTTTAATAACCTCAACTTTTGTATTTTTGGACGCGATTTCCGATTTTGGAGAAAAAACGATTGGAATAAGAGAAGTTTCTAAGGGAAAAAGAGTATTAGCAAATTTATTGCAATTGAAATTTTTAACGACAGGTTTTTCCTGGCTTTTGGGAATGTTGGTGGTCTGTTTTTGGAATGGATTTGAAGGAATAAGGGTGGAGGCGGCAGTGGCATTGGTGATGGTGTGGTTGACGTCAATATTCGGAGTCGGAGAAATTATTTTCCAAAGTAAGTTGAAAATGCACAAAAAGGTAATTGTGGATGTATTGTTTCCCCTACTCTTTTTGAGCGCGTTGGTAATTTGGAAAGGCCATGTAAATTTAATGTGGGTATTTGCGGTTTATTTAGGTGCCAGAGTGTTGTCAATGATTTCAGGGTGGCTGATGGTGAAGAATTACAAAGAAATAATAGAAGTAAAAACCGATTTTCAACAAAGGTGGAATTTTGAAAAAATAAAAGGTCTGTGGCAACAAACATGGCCGATGGGAGTTTTTTTAGTGTTGTTTGCGGCTTACGACAGAATGGTTGATAGTATGATGATCCAAAACTTTATGGGTGCGACTGAAGTAGCTTTTTATGGATTGGCCT
This sequence comes from uncultured Gammaproteobacteria bacterium, assembly GCA_964448705.1. Classification (GTDB taxonomy): domain Bacteria; phylum Patescibacteriota; class Microgenomatia; order UBA12405; family UBA12405; genus CAYUZS01. The sequence continues at coordinate 26,931 of CAYUZS010000004.1, read as the reverse complement.
ACAAAATATACGGAGTGTTGATTCAACCGGCTTATTTTTATGTAAACAGCATTTTTCCAATGATGTCTTCAACAATGAAAGGTAAAAAGAATCTTTTTATGTCATCGTTATTGTTGATTTTATTGGGAGTAATAATAATTGTTTGTGCAGTGACTGTATTAGCTCCATGGATGGTTTGGGTGTTGGCAGGAGCGGAATATGCGCCGGCAGCAACAATATTAAGAATTTTGGTATGGGGATGTGCTTTTACTTATTTTGGCCATTTAGTGGGATTTACTTTAATTGCCAGAGGCGGACAAAAGAAGATGTTGTTGGTGGGGGTAATAGGATTACTGTTTAATGTAATCGCAAATTGGTTGATAATCCCCCATCAAGGAATGTACGGAGCGGCGAAAGTGACCGTGGCTACGGAAGCAATTGATTTATTGGCAATGAGCTATTTTTTGTGGAAACAAGAAAAAACAAAGACGTTGGCAACTGAGTAAAAGCATTTTTTTTTGAGATAGTTTTCCCTTAATAATAATGACAGTTTTTTAGTGTCAAAAATGTCCAGTCAGTACATTTTTGACACGTAAAAAATTCAAAAATAGATTGAGTTCATAGCTACGAATCGATAACTATTTAATTACCCGGTACTAACAAAACTTATATATATAACAACACCTGTTATGACGTTTTTTCACGTGCTTACATTTAACAACAAAATTATTGATAATAACCGCATAATATCCGAACTTTTACCGCTAGGCTTAAGAAAGTGAAATGATTTAGAATTAACGTATGTCTAATCAACTGCCAGTAGCAGTAATTAACGGAATCGATAGATTTGGAGCGATTCAGCTGGCAAAATTACTGATACAGAACGATATAAAGGTCTATGGTGTAGGTGAATACAACGGAAATATAGGGTATATATCAGGTTTAGAATTTCGAAATAGTTTAGGAGAAATTGACGAATCGACAAATTACTGGTTTGATTTTGAAGAAAGTAAGGAAGCTTGGGCCAGAGCAGAGAACGATAAAGCGAAATTGACAGTTGTAGGGGTTAACCGAACAATAGTTCCGGGAATGGCACTAAAAGGAGTTAAAACTAATTGGAGAGTTGTGAATATACACGGTGTTTACGGAGCAGGGATTGATCAAGAGAAAGAAAATACCAGAGAAGTAGATTATTTAATCGAAGCGATTAAATTAACCGTGGCTAATAAGAACTTAAGGCTACCGGAAAAAAACGTTAGTTTAAGATTGCTGGCAATAGAGGATATAAAGGAAGCTATTTCACGGGCTACTTTTTTGTCGGGGACAGAATATGAAACTTTTAGTGTTTGGGGAAAAGAAACGAATTCAGAAGAAATAGCGAAGGTATTGATTGATAAAGGGAAAATGACAAGATTTAAGGTTGAAGAAAAGAAATTCAATTTAACGTCAGCCGAGAGTGAGGAGGTGTTTGCAAACTGGAAAAAATTAAGATGGCAACCAACAGTAGAATTTGATGAAGGTATAGAAGAAACTTTACAGTATTTTTTCAGCAAAATTGACGAAGAGAGCCGGAAGAAAAATAATAAAGAAACAGTGAAAGTTCTGAAACAAGAAACGGTGAACGATTATCCGGTTTATCAAGATTTTAAAGAAGAAGAAGTAGAAGTGAAGAAACCCGATAAAAGGTTTGAAGTGATGGTTGAAGAGGAACCTAAAGAAAAAGAGACAGTGAAATATGAGGTTGAAGAGGTAAATGTAAAAGAAAATTATGCCGAAGATGACAAGATTATTGAAGAAGAGTATGAAGAAATTAAACCGCTGATAATGAAAAAAGAAGAGATAGAAAAACCGGTGTTGGAGTTGAAGCCGCAAATAATAATTAATGAAGAAAAAAAGCCGGAAGAAAAACCAAAAATAAAGTTGGGAGGTATTAAAACCGGAGCCAAAAAATACGGTCTTTTGATAGCAGCCGGTATTTTAGGTTTAATTGTGATTTTAGGAATGGGATTTATTTTGAAAAATTATCAAATAGTCAGGAATATATTAGAAGTTCGACAATTAGTTGAAAACAGAGATTTTAAGAAAGCCAGTAATCTGGCAGAGAAGACAATAAACACGGTAAGAAAAGAAGAAATTACAATAGATAATTGGGGAGGAAATAAATGGTTGTGGGGGAGAAGATATCAGGAAGGACTAAAAATAGCGGAGCAGTCTTTGGTTTTAAGCGAGAAGGTAATAAGTTTGAGTGAGAGAGCAGAAAAGATTAGTGAAGCCATTTTTACTGATAAAGATATTAAGTGGAATGAAGAATTAACGGCATTAAAGGATGATTTGAGAAATGGAGAAAGTGATCTAGGTATATTGCAGGCAAGATTATCGGGTGATTGGAACTGGCTTCCGGGCAGATGGAAAAACAATCTTAATATAATTAAAAACCAACTCGATGAGGCAACAAAACTGGTATCTTTAGCCGAAAAATCGATGGATTTTATTCCACAAATTATTGGGGTTGAGGGGAAAAGAAAAGATTATATGGTGCTTTTACAAAATGAAAGTGAACTTAGGGCCGGTGGGGGATTTATAGGTTCGTGGGCAGCTTTGAATTTTGAAGGAGGAAAGCTGTTGAATTTTGAAGTTGAAGATATTTATGAAGCAGACGGCCAATTGAAAGGTCATGTAGAACCACCTTTGCCGATAAAAAATCATCTCGGAGAGGCGAATTGGTTTATGAGGGATGCTAATTGGCAAGCAGATTTCCCGACAGCAGCGAAAGATATCCAATGGTTTTTGGAAAAAGAAACCGGAAGAAAAGTTGATGGAGTGATCGGAGTTAATTTGGCTGTGGCAAAAGCATTACTAGAAGTGGTGGGTGAAATTTATGTACCCGATTTTAAGGAAAAAATTAATAAGGATAATTTATATGAACAGGCGGAGTTTTATTCGGAGACCAATTCTTTTCCCGGCTCGACACAAAAGGCAAGTTTTCTGGGAGCGGTGGGTAAACAATTGTTTGAATCGATAAAAACATTAAAACCGGAAAAAAAGTTACTGTTGGCGAAGGCGATGATACGAATGCTGGAAAATAATGAAATTCAAATAGCTTTGAACGACAGTAAGACGGCAGCGATAGTGGCAAACCTGGGTTGGAATGGGGCGATATATAACGGAAAATGCGCAACCGATCAATGTTTTGCAGATTATCTGTATGTGGTGGAATCTAATTTTGGGGTAAACAAGGCAAACTATTTTATTTATCGAAGTATTGATCAGACAGTGGATATTACTGAAAACACTTTAGGAAGAGTGGTGAAAATTACCTATGAAAATACTTCAACCAGCAAAAGTTGGCCTGGAGGTGACTATAAAAACTATCTAAGAGTTTATATTCCGGAGAGCTCGAATTTGGCTGAAGTTAGTGTATCTGAAACAAATGAAGGAGCTAAAAAAATATTACAAAGCAATGATTTAACGATTAATACAATTAAAGGTAAAAAGGAAATCGGATTTCTGGTGACAGTACCGACCGGGAGTAAGAGAGTAGTTGAAATCCGGTATGCAGACTCGCTTAATTTGAGCAAACAAAAATCTTTTTCGTATCTGGATTACATACAAAAACAATCGGGATTTGGAGATACGGCACTGGTGTCGCTGGTATCTATACCAAATGAATGGCAACCAGTTCAAGTGGAACCATCGGCATCTTTAGTTAACGGTAAGCTGTTGTTTAATCAAAAACTAAGCGGAGATATTAAAATGGGAGTAGAAATCAGCAAATGAAGAAATTAATTTCGGACCGATATTTTGATAAAGAAGAAAGAAGAAACTTCGTTCGAAAAGTGGAGGACTTTAAGTGCGGCAGATGCGGAATGGAAATAAAAGGAAACGGATATACGGATCATTGTCCAAAATGTTTATGGGGAAGACATGTGGATGAAAAAATCCCCGGCGACAGAGCAAGTACTTGTCGAAAAATGATGGAACCACTGAGAGTATTATATGAAAAAGGAGATTATAAAATTCAATATAAATGTTTGGGGTGCCAACATCAATTTACGGTTAAGGCCGATAAAAATGATGATAGAGAAGAATTGTTGAAATTAATTAATAATTGAGAGTAGAATTAATTGTGGCAGGAGCAGATAAGATGAGTATAAAACCAACTTTGGGGGATATTGATAGAGGAGTGACGCAAGGAACGCCAAAGAGAATTTTATATAATGAATTAAGTGATATTGCCAAATCGTCTAGTCAAAATGTTTCAAAAAAAGGATTGGATAAGGTGTTGACAGAGTATGCCGAGAAGATACATGAGGGGTCTGCGGGGAATAATCAGAGAAAATGCGGAGATTAATAAAGAGGAAAAATAAAGGTTTAATTTGAATCGGAATGGTATAATGGGCAGATGAAAAATAAGATGAATTTTGGTGAAAAGATTAAAAAAATGATGAGTAAGGTTGAAAAGAAAGGGGATAATAAAAAAAATAATGAAATTCCAAAAGAAGTTCTGGATAAATTACCTCCAGGAGTAAAAATAAAGAAAATTGAAATCGGCCCGAAACAGATTTTAAAGGGATTAATGTACATTATATTGTTGTTCTGGGGTTTGTCGGTTTTAAGACAATTGCTAATACCACAGGAAATTGTAAGCGTGTCGTTGTCGGAATTAATCGGATCAATAAAAAATGGGCAAACCGAAGAAATTGTAGTGTCTGACGATGAAGTGATGGCGACGATGAAAGATGGTGGAAAAATTTTGGTTTCTTCAAAAGAACCGACAGTGTCGATGACCGAAGTGTTACAAAAAGAAGGAATAAATCTGGATGGAGTTAAATTTTCGGTTAACAACCGACAAGGATGGAAAATGGCAGGAGAAATCCTGACACTTTTACTGACAATCGGAGTGCCAATTTTGTTTATTATCTGGTTTTTTGGAAAACAATCCTCCGGAGGAACCGGCGGAATGTTTGGTTTTGGAAAATCGACAGCAAAACTTTTTGTGAAAGGAAAACAGAACTTAAGTTTTAAAGATGTAGCCGGAGTAGAAGAGGCAAAGAATGATTTAGTGGAAGTAGTGGATTTCTTGAAGAATCCGGACAAATATATAAAAATGGGAGCCAGAGCACCAAAAGGAGTTCTGTTGGTAGGACCAAGCGGAGTAGGAAAAACATTATTGGCAAAAGCAGTGGCTGGTGAAGCGAATGTGCCTTTTTATTCCATGGCCGGTTCAGAATTCATGGAAATGTTGGTGGGAGTGGGAGCATCCAGAGTAAGAGATTTGTTTGGTACAGCCAAAAAAGCAGGTAAGGCAATAATTTTTATTGATGAAATAGATGCGATCGGAAGAATGAGAGGAGGAATAGACGGCGGACACGGTGAACGGGAACAAACATTGAATCAAATTTTAGTGGAAATGGATGGCTTTGAACCAAACACGGCAGTAGTGGTTTTGGCTGCAACAAACAGGGGTGATTTGTTGGATCCGGCTCTATTGAGACCGGGAAGATTTGACCGAAGAGTTGTCTTGGAACTGCCTGATTTACCGGCCAGGAAAGATATTTTAGCGATTCATGCCAAAGGTAAACCATTTGAAAAAGATGTGGATTGGGAAAACGTGGCAAAAAGAACGGTTGGTTTTTCCGGAGCTGATTTGGAAAATATGCTTAATGAGGCAGCCATTAAAGCTGCCAGAGAAAATAAAAAAGAAATATTTATGGCAGATATTAATGATGCGGCTTTGAAGGTGCAATTAGGATCAGAAAAAAAGAGAGAGCAAAGCGAAGAAGACAGGTCGATGACGGCTTATCACGAGGCCGGGCATGCAGTGGTAAATTTTGCAGAAGGTTTGGATCCGGTTTCGAGAATTTCAATTATTTCAAGAGGAATGGCGTTGGGATTTACATTAACTCCACCGGCTAGAGACGAAGTTCATCAAACTAAATCGAGATTGATGAAAAAAATGGCAATGGCTATGGGAGGAAGAGCGGCTGAGGAAATCGTGTTCGGAGATATTACCAGCGGAGCCAGCGGCGATATTTCACATGCGACTAATATTGCCAGAAATATGGTGGTGGAATGGGGAATGAGCGATTTGGGGCCGGTGAATTTGGGGCCACAAGTTGACTCAAGTGATTTTGGAAAAGCCTGGGTGGAACCTTCAAAAATCTCTGACGGAATGCAGGAAAAAGTAGACGAAGAGATAAAAAAGACGATTAATTGGGCAATTGATGAAGCGAGAAAGGTGTTAAAGAAAAACAGGAAGAAACTCGATGAATTAGCCAAGATCCTGATGGAGAAGGAAACAATTGAAGGAAAAGAATTTGAGGAGTTGATGAAAAATTAGGTAAATTCTAATTTTATTTCCGAGACTCTTCGAGACTGATGATGCGCTGCAATATAGCGAGGGTGCCGAGATAAACAGGTTCGGCACCGTTTAATTCCAGTGAACCAGTGCCAAGATTTTTGGCCTGAGAATAGGGGGTATCTGAGGTATAGTTAATGATTCCAACATCAAAGGGAGCAGTGTGAAGGTCGACAAGAGTGTGGCGGGGGAGCTGTTGATCGTAGGTGGCCTCGGTGATGGCAGAGAGGTACGGACCGGATTCCATTTCAATCACGGTAAGATTATTTTGAAAATATTTCTGGAAAAGGGATTCGTTTTCCAAAAAAGTACCAAGAACGGTGACGGCTTTTTGATTAGTGAGTATAGAACCCTGATGGTTTTGGAAAGGAAAAAAAGAATTAAAACAATTATTAAAAAGGTAGGTGTTTTGAGTGTGCTCGTCGAAGACTACTCGAGGAGTTTCGATATCCCCAAGTTCGGAGTTGAGGACAGCAGCTTTGCCGAGGACGTAAACACCTTTAACCTGTCTGACGTTCTCTAGAATCTCATTTAAAACATGATAGGCAGCAAAACCCAAAGGGTAATCAATATTAAAAATCAGGGCATCTGATGAGGCGATACGGCTAGGTTTTTTGATCTTGAGCTGCGGACAACGATTTTTAAGAGAAAGGATGTTTTTAAGAGGAAAAATTTGGATATCGACATCGAGATAATTTTGGCTGGGGATAGTGAGAACGCCGGCACGCTTTTTGAGAAGGGAAAGTCTTTGTTGGTACTCCTGAAGAGAAAGATAAAATTTGGAAACATAAAATAGAAAATCGGCTTCTGGAAGAGAGGAATCGTGGGATTTAATTTTCATCCAAAGCTGATAGAGATCGGGACGATCGTGACGGAGACGGGTGAGAATATCGGTTTTCATAGCGAGAGGAAAACCGGTGAAAAGATTAAGAAGACTGTGGGTATTGCTACTGACAAAATAAATGTTTTGACGCGAAAGATGGAAAGTGTCGCTGACGGTAGAGGCAACATTTTTCCACCAACGTTGGACTGTTTTTGTGTAATCGATCCAGGAACCACCCAAAAGCCGGAGATGAAGGTCGTGAATTTGTTTATAGATACGAATAAGACGTAGTTTGGGCTTTGGACCTAGAGCTTTATAAAAAAGAGACCAATCTTCAGATTCAAACTTAAGATCAGTAGGTATTTTTTGACTATGGAGAGCTTTTTTGAAGGCAATTATGGTGGGGTAGTGGTTTTTAAAAAGTTGGTGAAGTTTATTCCATTCGACCTGATAGGCGATAAGTAAATTAACTATATCGTCGACATCAGTGATTGAACTTAGAAAACTGGCAATAGTTTTGGTTTTAGGATTAAAGAATCGAGTGCGACGGCGATTAGGAGCAGTGACTTTTTTCCAGGAAGTGACATTCGGAAAATTATGTTGGGCAAAAATATCAGGGTTTTGGCCCATGACGACCAATTTAGTTTGATCGATAGAAGGGGGAAGCCGGAGGAGACAGTACAAAAAGGCGGAAAGATCAATTTTATCCGGATCTTTACCAAGAGGATGAAGAATAGACTCCATTCTCAGATGGGAGGTGGTAAGAGAATTGACGCTGACTTCCAAATTACTTTTTAAGGCGGTGCGATAGGTGCGAACATGAAGATCAATAGATTCGATGGTGGCGGGCATAGAAAGATTATAAGAAATTATGAAGATAATTTCTTGAAACAAATCTCTCTAATCTCCCCCTACCCCCTCTTTGACACTCCAGAGGCGGGCAGGCAAGAGGGGGTTAATAAACAGGAGAGAGGTTAATTGAATGGAGAGATGTTGGGAAAATTTGATATAATTTGGGCATGAGTATCGAAGGGTCAACAGGTTACGCACAAAATGCGTTTCGGGCAGAAATACATGGTGCTTCGCCTTTAGTGAAAAAATTTGAGAATTTAGAGACGAAATTTGTAGAAGTAATGAATTTGGGAGAGAGTGATAAGAGGGATGAAATGATTGATCAATTATTTAATACTTTTTCCAGAGGCTATAAATCGGTAGCTCATATGGAAAATATCGCTGTTGATAGGAGTAAATCGTCTAAGCAACACGACGCTGCAGTCGATGATCTGGATTTGTTGGGAAAGGTTGTATATGAAGCGATCAGAGAAGACAATAGCTTTGCAGAATTAATTGGTTCAGGAAATGCTAGTGGAATAGATGATAAATTACCTGAAGATTTTAAAGGAATAGGAAAGGTTGTTTTGACGAATATCTTTGAAGAGGGGCCAGTTTTAGAGGAATTGTATGAATTGGACTCTGTCAGGTTAATGATAAAAAGACTCCCAAGTGGTGAGGTCAAAAATGCAAAATTGGCAGGTTCGGTTGACAAAGCTATAAACGAAATTATGTCTTTGAAAAACTTAACTCCATCACAAGAGCATGATAGAGGAATGGCGTTGTCTTATTTGGGTTATGAACTTTCTTCTTTACAAGAACCGTTTTCTCTTAATTCTGATGTGAATATAGACGCTGTTAACAAATCAGGGTACACGAAGAAACAACGAGGTGAATATGACGGAAAAAGCTATGGATCACCGGAAGGTATGGACAGGGTAGGTCCAAATTTTATTCCAATAGAATCATTGAAGGAAGCTGGTTCAATCGAGTTTCAAGAAGGTTCAGTAAAAGACTGGATAACAACAACATTAGTAAGAATGTCAGAGAATCCACTTTTTTTTGTAAACTGGTGGCAACAAAGTGTGGCGGATCAGTTAATATCGATAATGTCTGATAGGTTGGGTTATAGTATCTATGATAAAGAATATGCCGAACTTCGTGACCATACATATGCGACTCAGTCGGTTTTAGGAATGCAGACGGTAGATAGAAATGCTGATGCTAATTCTGATAACTATGGTCAATTTACTCCTCCAAAGAATATGGGGGCAGTTTTGCATTGGGATAACGGAGGGAAGCATTATGAGACACTCAAGTCTGATAGGTTAGTAAATTCGACTCTTAAAAAGATTTTTGATACGGCGTTTGATAAAAAGAATGGATGGAAAATTGTAAAAGCTTTTTCTGACGGAGATAATTATGATACACAGAATGAGTATTTAAAAAGTTTGTATAAAATTAGAGATCTTTCAAATATGACGCCGGAGGAAAAGATGAAGATGTCAAAAGGAAGGGTGGCAATGGCGATGTTTGAGGTTGATTGGATGCCTGAGTGGATAAGGTGGGCAAATGAAAATAAAAGGAGTATTGTCTATTCTGAATCTGGTAATCATGGAAATGAAATGAGTTGGTTGATTGGAGGCTTTGATCAGACTCAAGACTGGGCAAAATATGCTTATAGTGGAACATTAAAATCAAAGTACAATAATCAAGAGTTTGAGATTGGTTATGATCATCCAAGAGTATTGAGACCTTGGGATGTGGCTGCGGGAGCGAAAGGGTCATATAGAGACAGACCTGATCTTATATGGGCAATGGAAAGATATTTATCTCCAGTTATTGCGAAAAGATTGTCGACTAGAGATGGTCGTTGGATTAGGGCAAGTGGAGGTGATCTCCAAAAATACAGTGTTCTGGATAGGTATTCAAAATACGGAAAATTGATGTTTGAGATTATGGGAGGGCCTCAAGCGGCAGAATTTGACAACTTAACTACTATGGAAAAGATTATGCCATTAATGGCAAATTTTTTGGGTCCAGAAGTAATTTCCAATAAATTAGAGTTTGGAACATATTTATCAGATTTGTTTGCGTTGAAAACGGAAGCAATGTTTTTTCCTGGTTATAAATCTAATGCACAAATTACTTTATCGGCAATCGGTGGTCTAGATCTATTATCTGGTGAGGCAGAAAAAAAGAAAGCTTTGGAGGGCGCAATTGGACCAAGTGGAAGTTTTGCACATGGTTGGGTGGCAGAGGTCAAAAGACTTTACGGTATTGATATGTTGGAAGAAAGAAATGGTAGGGCAGTTTATCCTAAATTTATAGATGCATACGTTAAGGTGTTTATGGATACCCCAGATTTAGTTGAGGCTAGACAGACATATAATAAAGCAGTTAGGATTCTGAAACAAAATAAAGTTGCTGGAATTTTTACAGGAGGATTTTCTATTCTGAAGAATTTGACAGGGATGAGATAGATTATTAATTGGTTTTTAAGATGTGATTATGGTCTGCTTGGTCGGCTGGTATTACCTTGTGGAATATCTGTTTCCGGAGAGGAATTAGTGTTGCCAGTTGGAGGAAGGTCCCTGACTGTTTGTTGAGCACGTTTGTTTTCGTAATAATTCTTTCTGAATTTATAGAAGGTATCGACAGCTCCAAAAGTTCTTCCAGCAATCATACCTGGTTCTTGAGCTCCTTTACCAATAGCATCGCCCCACGGAGAAGGTTTGATCATAAAGATGTACTGAGGAATCATTTCGGGAAGTTTACTGAGAAGTAAAAGGGTGGAAACACCAATAGCCATAGCGGCGATTCCGCCGATTGGTCGGAGAGCAAAACTTGTGATGTTACCACCAAGAAGAGAAGGTGTCCACATTCCGCCGCCGGTTAAATTACCACTGAAGATATCGGCAATACTGCCAGAAAATCCTCCCCAAATAACGTTGACAATTATGAGATTGGAAATGACTAAGAAGAGAAAAGAGATAGGGAAAACTGCCAGGTTGGCGATAACTTCGGTTAACCAACTATTAAAGCCTATTTTACTATTAGGGAAGGCGCCCATACCGATTTCCAATGGGCCGAGAATAATTTTGAAAAGCAGAGTGGCATAACATTTAAACAATCCAAGTAAAAACTTAAAGATCCAGATGACGATCATGATAAGAAGGACAATGGTGATGATAATACCGCCGACAGTACCGGTGATAGCACCAGTAATTGGTCCAACGATTAAGGCAGCCGGTCCTAATGGAAGAGCGATTAAAACACCGGTAATCCAACTGATAAGGCTGCCAAGCATGACAGTAACTACTGAAGGGATAAACATAAGTTGAGTAGTCTGGATAAGAGTGGCATCGGAAAGATTGGCAAAATTGAAAGGATTAAGAATATTACCCAGTACAGGAACACCGGAGAAAAGACTGGGGAGGAATAAATTGCCACTTAAGGATTTACCGGAAGCGGAAAAAAGAATGGCAAGTACCAGTGAAAGAATAAAATTACTTAAGTCGATAAGTAAGCCGGCAATGGCATAAGAGAAAGTGACTAAAATGAGAGAGGTAATAAGTTGAGGAATGGCATTTTGAATGCTGATGACAGCTTGGGGAGAAATTTTTACCCGAAGCATAATCATGATGCCGATGATGATAAAAATAATGGAGGAAAGGATATAAACGATGTTTCTAAAAGCTTTCCAGATAGGAAGAATCGGCTGAAGACCCTGAAAACCAACTCCCTGAGCATAGGCAGGTTTACCAAGGAAATTATCCTTAACTTCGGCTAGATATTCAACTCCGGAAATTGGCTGATTATATAAAGTAGCAATAACTGTGTTGGCAGAACCGATTAAACCTCCGGGGGCACTGGTGAAAAACTGGCCGTTTGAAGGGTATTTACCACCAATAAGATCAGGGTTGATGGTTTTAACATCGATTAAAGCATTTAAAGCACCAACAGCATTGATTCTGAAGGTGTCCTTGCCTAGCCAGGACTCTAAATTACCACCGGCAGTCATACCGTCCACAGTTTCCTGAAGAGCATTGTCGGCAGCAAAAGTGCGGGTAATGAGGAAGGTTGAAGTGATGACGAAAAACAAGAAAACAAGAAATTTAGCAAAAGTAGAAAATTCTGGCAGAATTCGGGTGTCTCGACGATTTAATTTAGTGAGAATTGAATGCAATGACATTAGGAAATTTTACCATATTAAAAGTTGGCCGGAAGAAGTTCGTCAGCAAAAACGGAACGAGCAACAGGATTACCCGGTTGGATAATTTTTCCGTCAGTGGAAGAACCTCTTTGGTCAGAGGATTGATGTTGAGACTGAACCGAGGCGGGAATGAGATTGTTGAGAAAAGCCTGATCCTGATCGATGTTTACCCGTGAATCGATATGAATAGTTTTGGTGGTGCTGTCGGTGAAGGTTTTGGCAGTATCCGTGACTTCTCCAAAAAACTTAATGACTTTAGCAATGAAACTTAAAGGGTTGGGGCGATCGGCGGAATAGCTCCGATTGGCGGTTTGGCAAATATCATAATTGGTAATAGTTTGAGAATTGGAAATTAATTGATTGGCGGTATCCTGATTGGTGGCGGTGATGGAACCGAGAGGAATGGATTGTTTTTTTTGTTGACAGTTTATGGGATTACCGGAAGCGTCTTTGTCACAGACTTCAACATTACTAGCTAACGATCCTCCAGATACCGGGGTGACAGCAGTGACGAATAGTTTTTGGGCAACATCATGAGAAACTGGGTTTGGATTAGGGATAGTGACCGGTAATGTGGAAGGTTCAGGAAGATCCGGAGAAGAACAATCTATTGAAGTAGGGTAGAAAATATCATCAGAAGCCAGGGCGGCAGCAATGTCGGCCAGACGAATAGGAGTGCAACCGGAGCCATCTTTTTTTTCTATGACAGAAAATATCTGTCCGGAACAGTTCCATCCGATATGTTCATTGTCGTAGACGGAATTCGATTCAGGATTTAGGGACTCAATGGCGTAAATTAAACGTTGTGATTTTTGACATTGAAGAACGCGATATGGAGTGGAACGGTTGGCGATGCCGGAAGAACCATAAGGATTGTTTATTTTGAGAGAAAGGAAAGTCTGGTTTAAGGTTTGATCGTCACCATAAATTTTAAGAGGATTGCCGACAAAATGATTGTAGGCACTTTTAACACCACGGTTTGTATAATTTTCGCTGATATTGATAGTGCCGGAAATTTGGTTGATACTTTGAGTTTGAAAAATGGGTTCACTGTTGGCGTCTATGCCGATTCTAATCGGATCAAAGGTATTGGAAATCGGAATACTGCCGGAACAATCAATGGTAGTAGTGTTGAGAATATTATTGGAGTGATAATTGTAGTCCTGGCCGGTACCCTGAGGAGAACCTTTGATGGAATCGGTTATAATGATGGGATCTAAGGCAGCAAAAGAAGTTTTGGTGGAAACAAGAAAAAAAAGCAGGACTAAAAGAAGTTTTTTTTGAGGCATGAAATTACCCAGGGATAATGAAATTTGTGACATTTAAGCCGGTAAAGTTTTGGATTAGATTAACAATAAGCCAGGAAACAATAATACCTATCAGACCAATGACGGCTGTGGTGAGAGTGGAGGCAGCGGCAGCGACTTTTTTATCGTCGTTACCAGAAAAAAGATATTTGAAACCCCCAGAGATAAACATAACAAAGAAAACCAGACCAGCAATGGCAGCGATTACCTGAAGGACATTAAAAAAGAGACACTCTAAACCCTGAATGGTGGCAACATCGGATGTATTGGGAACACCGTAGTAAGAGCCAACACAACGTCCAGACCAAGCGACAGTGTTTTGGGCAAAAGCGGAAATTGGGAATAAAAATCCGGAAAAAAGAAAAAGTAAAAAAGAATAAAACGATTTACGCATAGGGTATTTTACAACAAAAAAGGGTAGATTTTACAATCTACCCTTTGATGCAATTTCAAAAAAGTTACTGGAATGTAGGAATGGTGAGGTTGGTAAGACTGATACCAAAGACTGTACCGATTAAGCTGATGATAGCAAAAGCAGCAAAAACGATAGCTAAACCAATCAAAGCATTGGTAATTTGATTACGAGCAGCTTCAACGGCTTTTTGGTCACCTTCGGACATAACCCACTTTAAACCACCAGCAATGAGGATGAAGAAGAAAACCAGAGCAACTACTAACATCACTAAGCTGATAGCACCAGAAACGATACCGGGGACGGTAAGGTTGGTTAATTCACTACCAAAACTTTTGGGAGTAAGAGAGATATCTTCTGCGTATGCAGGGATAGCAAAAGCAGAGTACTTGACGAGATTCTTGATATTTTGAATCATATTTTTTTCGAATGTTCAATTAATTTTTAACTTATTGGCTTATTTTAACATTAAATGGATGGCCAGGCAATTTGGAGAGTTTCCAAACCACTGATACCGGTGATTGTCCCGATTAACTTGAGAACGACAAAGACAGAAAAAATAACTATAAGGCCGAGAAAAGAATTCAGCATTTCATTTCTAGCGGTTTCGAATTTTTTGCTATCTCCATCGGTAGCCATCATGTGAAGACCGGCAAAGATAAAATGCCAAAGGAAATAAACGACACCAACAATGAAAAAAATGGAAAAGACTGCTTGGATAACATTGTTGACATAAGCAGTAGGATTGGTTGAAGAAGTACAGTCGCCAAGTGCGGAATTACAAATTTGAGCGTAAGCTGGTTTAATTATTGGAAGAATAGACATAATTTTTATGGGTTCAGTCCCATATTGGTAAACATAGTATCGAGGTTGAGAATATTAGGTATACCGGCGAGAGTGGCAACAAGTGAGACTAAACCGACAGCAACGACGACAATGACGACACCAAGAACACCATTGGTGAGTGTTTTTCTGGCCATTTCCATTTTCTTTTCGTCACCTTCGGAACTAATAAAGTTGTAACCGGCAATAATTATTTGAATAGCAAAATAGATGACGGCAATGATAGTCATGACACCGATAACCTGACTGATAATTTTTTCGAGAGCCAAGGTACCATTAGAACCAGGATTTATGCCAGGTCCGGAGATAGGTGGAATGGTAACGTCGGCGAGTAATTTATTGTGGTCCATAGATAACCGGTGAAATAATTTTTATACCAGTAATCCTTTCGACTACTGAAGCAATAACGAAAGCAGAAGCAATGATAACAATACCCAGAACGCTTTGCCAAATTTGAGTCCAGGCTAATTCGGTTTTTTTAGGATCACCATTGGCAGAAATATAGGTGAAACCGGCAAGAATTATCTGAATAACCATATAAATACCAGCAATAGTGCCGACAAGTTTGAGAACATTACCTAGAAAAACAAAAAGACCCTGACCATTGGTTCCGGAATATTTGGTTAAAGGATTGGCGACATCACCAATAATATTGGCCTTAACTGAGGCTACTTTCTGAAAAAAGAGAGAAATGAAGGTGGAAATGAATAAATTGAGCTTGGAAAGTTTCATTAGAGATTGGAGTTAAGAATTTTTAATCCGGTAACTGTTTCCACTATTTGAATTATAAAGTAGGCAAGAAAGACAACAGCGAAGCCGATCAGAGCATCTGTAACCAAACTTTTGGCTTGAGCCGATTTTTTAGAATCATTACTGCCTGCGCCAATTATAAACATAAGTCCGCCAGAAATCAAAAGAACAAGGAGGATTATGCCAATAACTGTGAGGGAATTTTTTAAAATAACAGTAATAAGTGAAGCAAAAGTAGGAAAGGTATCTGAAACAGTGGTGCTGGAAGTGAGCGGCGGATCGATTTTAACAGTTAGTAGTCGGTTCATAAATTATATTGAATTATACAAAGTAATTTGTATAAAGGAAACTAGAAAATGAATGTTATAATACGCCACAAAAAGCTGTTAGAAAACAATAATAAAATTTTAGAAATTAACCTATCCTATGCGTAAAACTGCCCTTTTATGTTTATTGGTATTAAGCGGTTGGATTTTGAAACCAGAGACGAGCTTGGCAAAAACTAATTTGACAACTGAACCAACAGAGATAATTGAAGCTTCGGCGACTGCCACGGTGATGCCGACAGTGACAGTTGTTCAGGGGAATTTGACGGAACCAAGAAACCAAGAATCGGTTTATAGACTGGAATCGGTGCTGGAAAACAATAAAACCGAGAATTGGAACGGATTTAACACTTTGAGAAAGGCAGAAGAGCTGGCAGTGAGCAAGGGTGTATCGGCTAATACTATAGTATTACTATTATTATTGCCGCTAATCGCAACTTTGGTGTCGGTACTGCATTATATTCTAGGATTGTCCGGATACGGCATATTTATGCCGACAATGATTGCAGTGGCATTTTTGGCGACGGGAATTTTGGGGGGATTGGTGCTTTTCGCAATTATTCTGGCAATTTCTTTATTGAGTAATTTATTGCTTAAAAAATTAAAACTCCATTTTTGGCCGGCCAGATCGATAAGTTTGATGTTGATTTCAATAGCAACTTTTGGATTGATGGTATTATCGACTGAAGTAAAAATATTGAATATTAGTAATATCACTATTTTTCCGGTGTTATTTATGATTTTGCTAGCGGAAGACTTTGTGAGAACTGAGTTGGCAAAAAGTAAAAGCGAAGCTAAAAGACTGATGATCGGAACTTTGGTGCTGGCAATCAGCGGAGCGATTATGATGGAATGGAGAATTTTTCAGGAAGCGGTGCTACTTCACCCGGGAATCAGTCTAATTTTAGTGATGACTATCAATCTGATAGTGGGAAATTATACCGGGATTAGGTTGTCGGAAATCAGTCGATTTAAAACGGCGATTAGAAAGAAAAAACAGATATCAAACAAGTAATAATTAATTAAGAGAGAAATAATTATGTTGGGAATTAATTTAGGACAATATCGACAATTTTTGACAAAAAACGAAAGGAATGGAGTCTATCTGAGAAAAAACAGTAGTCTGGGAAGAGCAATCGCAGACAGTAAATACAAGACTAAAAAAATATTGACTGAGGCCGGAGTCAGAGTGCCAAAACTGATAAAGAAATTTAATACGGCAAAAGGGGTAGAAAATTTTAATTGGGAAGAATTGGAAGGAAATTTTGTTATTAAACCGGTGTCCGGTTACGGGGGAGAAGGAATATTAATTGTAAGAAAGAAGATATCAGGAGAGAAATATTCATTGATGGGAGGAGGAACGGTTTCGATTCAGGATATTAAAAGACACTGTCAGGAAATTTTGGCAGGAAGATTCAGTTTACATGGAATGCCGGATAATGTGTTGGTGGAAGAAAGGGTTAAAATCCATCCGATGTTTTTATCGGTGACAAAATCAGGAACTCCGGATGTGAGAGTGATCGTTTACAACCGAATTCCAGTGATGGCGATGTTGAGAATTCCAACAGAAAAAAGCGGAGGAAAAGCAAATTTACAACAAGGAGCTGTTGGTTTGGGGATTGATTTGGCAACCGGAATTACGACATTCGGAATTGAGGGAAAAGGGGAAGAAATTAGAAAAATATATGATTTCGGTAAAAAAAAGATGAGAAAAGTGAATGGAATTAAAATTCCAATGTGGCGGGAAATTTTGGAGACAGCGGTTAACTGCCAAATGGCGATTCCCAGTTTAGGTTTCTTGGGAGTAGATGTGGTGTTAGATAAGGAAGATGGTCCGGAAGTGTTGGAAGTTAATGCCAGACCAGGGTTGTCGATTCAAATTTGTAATAAAGCTGGCTTGAGAAGAAGAATGGAAAAAGTGGAGGATATAGAGGTTAAATCGGTAGATCATGCGGTAGAACTGGCGAAATATTTGTTTGGAGAAAGTTTTTTTGAAAAGGTTCAGCTTAAAGAAAAAATTAAAACAGTACAGCCAATCGAAATAATTAAGGTTAAAATCCCGAAAGGATATAAGCCCGACCTACAAAAAAGCAGTGTTGTTAAACAAGGAAAACATAGAGTGGTGGAGGTTAGAGCAAAGATTGACACCGGGGCATTTAGAAGTTCAATTGATAGAAGTCTGGCCGAAAAGTTGGGATTACTTAATGATGTTACAGTTTTGTATTACCGACATTATCGTTCATCTTTGGGTAAACATAAGGACCGACCGGTAATCGGAGTAACATTTTGGTTAAAAGGGAAGAAGGTGGTGACAGCAGTGAATGTAGCTGATAGAAATAAATTAAGAACAAAGTTTTTATTGGGAAGAAAGGATCTAGAGGGATTTTTAGTGAGCGCTAAAAAAGAACCGGCTGCTCCCGGTGTTTCTTTGACAAGAGGAGAGAAAAAAAGTTTAATAAACAAAAATGAAAAATAACAGTCAAGTAAAAATAGCAGTATTTTTTGGAGGAAAAATTTCCCAACATTTAGTGCTGCTTAAAAAAGCAGCAAAGAAATTAGGAACAAGACTAGATTTAGTTTCTTACAATAGGGTAAATTTTGATACCAATGAACTGAAGGTGAAGATCAGAGGAAGTTTGAAAAACGGGATCGAAGATAAAGTAAAAAATGATGGATGGCTGGAGATAAATGATTATGATGTTCTATTTTTTAGAACAACCGGCAAACATTGGGAAGAGGTGGATTTGATAATGAGTGCCGTTAACCAACCCGCCCAGACCGGTTGTGGTAGGTATCCGGTGATTGTCGATCCGTTGGTTAAACTTGGAAAACCGAGCTATGCCTGCAAAGCTTGGCAGATGCTTCAGTTGAAAAAAGCGAACATAGATGTACCGAAAACAATATATGGAAGTTTGTGGTTTTTGTACGAAATAATGAGCGAAAGTTTAGATAAACCAAACCCATACTTAAATTTTCCAGTGATTGTTAAAGGCAGCAGCGGAGACCGAGGATCGAATGTTTTTAAAGCAGATTCTTTGGAGGAGTTTGAAAAATTGGTGAAAGAACTGAGAAAATTTGAAACTGAAGGCGGAAAAAGATACATGTTGCAAGAATATATTCCAAACGACGGAGATTACAGAGTATTGGTGCTAGGAAAGAAAGTATTGGGAGTGATGAAGCGGTCGTCTCAGAGTAAAAGTGAATTTAGAAATAACTATAGCGCCGGAGGGGCGGTGGAAATTGCTGATTTGCCGGAAGAGGTTAAAAATTTAGCAGTGAAAGCAGCTGATGTTTGTGGATTGTGGGTGGCAGGAGTGGATGTGGCTTTCAGGGATTTTGATAAGACAAAGCCGGTGATCTGGGAAGTGAATAAAGGTCCTCAATTTAAAGGCTTTATGAAAGCGACCGGAATCGATGTTCCGGCTGAAATTGTTAAATATTTATGCTCACTCGCATGACGTTTTTTTTGCGGTGCTCACACGTGTGTTTTTCACGCACTGGCTGCGCTCCTAAAAAAAACTTCATGTTCGTTTTTATTAAAAACTCATATAAATTTTTATAATTTCTCTCACGTGATGGATTACCTCACAGGCTCGAAATTAAAAAATTAATACTTCGCCTTTTTTAATATTTAAAAACTATGACTATCCAGATGGATTTTGATTACAAAATCTTACGGGATGATTAAAATTATAATTTAGTAAATAAATATGATAACCAAAAAAATTGTGACTTTTACCATGTCTCTGAGACAAAGTCAGTTTGAAGTTGACAGATTAGCAAAAGAGGCAAAAAAGCTGGGAGTGGAAGTTAATAGAGCGTTGTATAGGGAAATGGAATTTAAATTAATTAACGGCGAACCAAAAATATTGGTAAAAGGGGAGGAAATTACTCCGGAAAATACATTGGGCTTGTGGTTTAGGGTGGCCGGGACAGTGTCGGGTAAATATACCGAGGGGAGAAATTTGGCAATCAGAATTCTAAGAAAAAAAGGAATTTTTTGCGCCAACAGTGAAGGTTACCTGGGATGGACAAGGATGGGTAAAATCGCTCAACATGGAGTATTTTTAGAAGAATCGATTCCAATTGTACCGACTAAAATCTTTTATACCAAAGAACAGGTTTTAAATGCTTATGAAAAACATGAAGACTGGCCGGTGATTGCCAAACATGAAAAAGGATATCAAGGTAAATCAGTGAGAAAGTTTGACAACTTTGGGGAGCTTGAAAAATTTATCGGAAAAATTAATGAGAAGAATGTAGGAATGTTTTTGTGGCAAAAATATTTACCAACAAGATGGGATATCAGAGTTATTGTTTTGAACGGAAAAGCAATCGGCGGAATGAAAAGGTCGGCTGTGGGAACAGAGTTTAGAAGCAATTTTTCACTGGGAGGCGAGGTTGAAGTTTGGGAATTATCAGAATCTGACAAACAATTGGCGGAAAGAGTGGCTGAAGTTTGCGGCTTAGACTACTGCGGGGTGGATATTATGAAGGATGAAAATGATGAGAGTTATATACTTGAAGTTAATAGGCAGTGCCAATTTCAGGGATTTGAAAAATCAACAGGAATCAACGTGGCTAAAAAAGTGGTGGAAATGTTTTTAGATAAAAATAAAGATGAGATTGGAAAATAATATTTCTGAGGAAATATATAAAACATTTCCGGAACTAGACACTCCGTTGCACGAAATGGAGTTAAGGAATTTCTTAAAAGAACAAAATGACGGACAAGTTAGTTTTTTAATGAGTTTTTCTAAAAAGAAAGATTATGGTTTGGATGATGAAATAGTAGAATTGTCTACCAAAAAAGTAGATAAACTGATAATTCGGAGTGAATACTCAGAAAATGGTAATGATGATTGTAATTTTCAAGTGACTTTTGGAGATTTGTTGAATAAAAGAAAACTTTATTTTGCCGGTAATAAAGAAGCTGGTTTGGTAGTTTTATCTGAGGGTGAGATTGAAGACGTGAATGATTTAAAGCATAAAATTAAAACCAGTTCTAATAATAGTAAGATCCCTTGTTATATAGATAAAATTACCGGATTGATGGTAATATATTTGACAAAATACCAGTTTGGTGTGGTTCATCACGGAACAGGAAACGGCAATCACAGAGATACATATACTGGAGTGGTTTTGGCCAGAGTACTGGCTGAATATGCAAGAAATCAAAAGAGTGAGGTGGTAATACGGGATCCCGGTGAATTGGAAGATGAACAAATTATTTCAACCGATATTCTTAACCGAGGCGGACATACTTTTTTGAAAATAGGAGAGAAACAATTAAGTAAGGAATTGGTCCAATTTTTGAAGAAAAATGAAATTTTGACAATAGATAGTTATCGAGAGTATTTGGCAAAAATGTCTATTTCTGAAAAACGGACAAAGGATATTCTATGGGAAAGCCTACCGGACATGACAGATACTGACCTGGCTTTGATATTACAAAGAACTTTTTATGATATCTTCAAGCTGACTTGTGGTAACACTGAAAAATCCGGAATAGTTTTTTCACCAGCAACTACTTTTGGGGATTATGACAAGAAAAATAAACATGAATATTTTCGGATAACGAGAGAAGAGTTGGAAACCAGCGGATCTGTGGCCGGTTTATTGATGGAAGACGAGAAAGTGCCAGTATCAATGTTGTTGTTTAGAAAAGGAAGGGATAAAGAGGCAAAATATTTACTGGTAGGCAGTGGCAACCATCCGGACGCCAATAAGTTTTTCCGAGACATAGATGAAAGAGCCGGTTTTTCCGGGGCGGAGATAATCGCTGAAATTGATGCATCGATGACAGTGAATAAAAATAAACTGGTGAATTGGATGTCCAGAAACGAAGGGTATCCTTTCAATATACCAATTGACCTAAAAATGGAACGAATAAATAAGTCAGAGGGGAGTATTTTTAAATACGGAGAACAGAAGGTGGAAAGTAAAAGGGAGCTGGGTAAAATAATCAAAAAAATAAATAGAGATATCAATGGCGGTCCATATTGCTGGGGGCAGATGTTGACTATTAAATGATGAACTGAGAGGTTGAAATTGGTAAAAATTTCCAAAAAAATAATTTTACCTGAATTTCCCTTTGACAAGGGAGACTTTAGGATTATCATCTGATATAATCGAATAGATTTTGAGGGCAATTAGCTCAGTTGGTTAGAGCACCGTCCTGATAAGACGGGGGTCAATGGTTCGAGTCCATTATTGCCCACTCTTAAAAAATGGGTATTGAAGACGGGTTTTGCTAGAATTAAAGGTATGAAGAAGTGGAACGTAGTAAAGATAATCGGATTTATGTCGGCGATAGCTTTAATTGTGTTTGGAAGTGTGAGTAATTTTTTGAGGGCAATAAAATTTGGATGGAATAGGGAAAAGAAAAAGAAATGAAAAAATGGTTAATGATAGGCGGAGCGGGTTTGTTGATATTTGGTGTTTACCTGATTGTATCCGGGGGAATTAATACCCTGACTTTGTTAAGTCCATTATCCGGTCAACAAGAAAAAACAGTAGAGAAGAAAAAACCGACAATATTAGGTTTTTTGCCGACATGGATGGTAGGGAAAACAAGGACTTATGGAGAAGAAATAACAGATTTAGTGTTTTTGGGAGTGGAAGTGTCGGAAGATGGGAGTTTGGTTTGGGATATTCAATCCAAAAAACTGAACAATGATAATTATTTGGCTTTAAAAGAAAATATAAACAAAACCGGAGGAAAAAATATTCTGGGAATAAAATTGTTTGATGATGACAAAATTGACACACTGTTGACCGATGAAGAAGCGAAAACTAAATTAATGACGGAAGTGAGAAACGTGATGGTGGCAGGGAATTTTGCAGGAGTAAATATTGATTTTGAATACATGAGCAATCCGACGAGAATATTGGATGATGATTTTGGTGCATTTTTGGATCAAATCGGCCAAGCCGGCTGGGGGGAGGTGAGTATTGATGTATTTGCGAATACTATTATTAAGGGCGATAGTGAAAGACTTAAAAAAATGATGACCAAGGTTGATAAGGTGGTAGTGATGGCTTACGATTTTCACCGACCAGGGTCTGATTATGCCGGTCCGGTGGCACCAATCGGAGCAGATGTCGGAGAAAGAAGTATTTCGGAGATAGTTCAAAAAACAGTTGATTTCGGATTGAATAAAAAACAAATAATTATGGCTTATCCGTTTTATGGTTATGAATGGGAAACAGATGATGAAATATTGGGAGGGGCAACTAAAAAAGGAGGATATGGAAAGACAGTTTTTTATAAAGAGACGACAGAAAAATATGCAACCTCTTCTGCGGTGAAATGGGATGAATTGTCGATGACCCCATGGCTAACCTATATAGAAAAGGAAGAAGTTAAAAGATCGGTTAAAGTAGGTAGAAAATGGAAAACAGTGACAGAAATTGTGGATCAACCGCATCAAGTTTATTTTGAAAACTTAGAAAGTTTAAAGGCAAAAATACAATTAGCTTATCAATCGCAAATCGACGGAGTCGGATTTTGGGCATTGGGGTATGAAGGAGAGAAATATGATGTTTGGGAAATGGTTTTGAGGGTGCTTAAAAATGGCAGTTAGCCATTTTTTTTGAGCCACTTTTCCCTTTTTAAAAACAAGAAACCAAGAATCAATCCAGCGCCGACAACGGTGAGGAGAGATTCGATTTTATCCAGACCATGGGCTAAACCAATAAAAGCTTCGCCCATTTGATAACCGATAAAACCAAGAAGGGTAGAACGAAAAAGGAGAGCCAGAAAAACCATTAAATAGAATTTAATGGGTTTAACACGAAAAGCTCCGCAAAAAGCTGAAATGAGAGAAACCGGAACAACGGGAATACTACAAGAAATAAGGATGAAAACTTCATCCCTAATGGTTTTTTGGAAGTCAGTTCTTATTTTTTCAATTAATTTCCAGGAGACACCGATGTATTTACCAAAACGATCGATTAGGGGTTGGCCACCAAAATAGGCAATTAAGAAAACCATGGAGGTGCCGATGGTGGCGGCAATAGAATATGGTAAAGAAACACGGATAAATATATCCCACAAGGTATTAAAAGAAAAAAAATCGTGATTGATAAGAAAAGCACCGCCGGCCATGGAAATAATCGGAGAAGGAATAGGAACAATGATTTGCTCAGTGAAACCACCGAGAAGCATGGCAAGAGTGCCGTTAACTTTAATAAGGTCGATGATGTAGTTAAGGATTTGAGTCATGGGTAGAGTATAGAGGAAAATGCCAATAAGGTAAATTCAGAAATAACGATGAACAATAATATCTTAAACCAGATTGACATCTGTCAATTTAGGCTTAAAAATACAAAAAAAACGAAGAAAAATCAGAGCTGTTAATTTAATAATTTACCTGTTGATTTAGGTAGGAAGATTAGGTAGAATAGGAGCACTTGATGCTGAAAATATCTGTTCGGAAACAGAAACTTAGAAATACCTGAATGGGATAGGTATTTTATTCAGCCGCAAGTAGCGGCTTTTTTTTTAAGCCGATCGCACATTAGAAATACAGTGGTATCCATATGGGCCCATGGCTCAGTTGGTAGAGCACTTCATTTGCAATGAAGGGGTCAGGGGTTCGAGTCCCCTTGGGTCCACAGAACTTGAAGGCTATATGGAATAGCGTCCTGCAACTGCGGGAAGGTCGCGAGTTCGAATCTCGCCAGGTCCACAACGTAAAATTTTCTTCGAAAATTAACGTTGCCTTTAGGCATCGTTTTTGAGAAGTTTTTTTACATCCCGATTGATCGGGGTCATACATTAACAATCTATCGAATCTAAACATACTAAAAACACATTTGTCCGTGTTTTTAGTTGAAACCTAAGTTATTGAAATAATAGGCCAATAACAAAGGAAGTGCCACCTTTGCCTTTTTGGGCAATGGTGTGCTAATTTGGTGACTAAATTGAGTTGCCAAATATTGAGAAATTTAAATAAAGCAAATGGTGGATGCCTAGGCGGCTGAAGCCGAAGAAGGACGCAGTAGACAGCGATATTCGTCGGGGAGTTGTCAACAAACGTTGATCCGGCGGTTTCCGAATGAGGAAACTCCTTTTAATGAAAATTAAGAGATCCATCCCGATTTATCGGGACGGAGGGGAATTCGGGGAAGTGAAACATCTCAGTACCCGGAAGAATAGAAATCGAGAGAGATTCCGTTAGTAGCGGTGAGCGAAAACGGATCAGCCTAAACTCCGACGCAAGTCGGAGGGTTGCAGGGTCAGACCTTATGACAGGAAAAATCAGAAGAACGTTCTGGAATGGACGGCCAAAGAGGGTGAAAGCCCCGTATTTGAAGTTTGAGTACTGTTTTAGTTTGATACCTAAGTACCGCGATCCACGTGAAATGTCGCGGGAATCTGGGGCGACCAAGCTCCAAGGCTAAATACTTCAGCAGACCGATAGTGAACAAGTACCGTGAGGGAAAGGTGAAAAACACCCCAAGTAGGGGAATGAAATAGATCTGAAACCATTTGCTAACAAACAGACAAAGTGCCGATTTATCGGTATGATGTCGTGCCTATTGAAGAATGAGCCCGCGAGTATTTTTGTTTACCAAGTTTAAGCCCTAAGGGGCGAAGGCGTAGCGAAAGCGAGTGCGAATAGCGCGATTAGGTAAACAGAGATGACCCGAAGCCACTTGAGCTAACCATGAGCAGGGTGAAAGCCGATGATAAGTCGGCTGGAGGCCCGTACGGATCAGAGCTGCAAATCTGTCCGATGACTTGTGGTTAGGGGTAATATGCCAATCGAAAGTGGGAATAGCTGGTTCTCTCCGAAATATATATAGGTATAGCGTCTAGTGTTTCTCCATGGGGGTAGAGCTACTGGATGAGTGTTTTGAGCGCAAGCTCAGGCATTTAACCAAACTCCGAATACCGTGGAATTAAGCTAGGCAGTCAGTCCGACCGGGCTAAGCTGGCCGGGCAAGAGGGGAAGACCCCAGACTATCATCTAAGGTCTCTAAATTTATGTTAAGTGGGAAAGGCAGTGAATTGCCTAAGACAGACAGGAGGTTGGCTCAGAAGCAGCCATCCTTTAAAGAAAGCGTAATAGCTCACTGTTCGACCTGAAGCAATTCGGGTTGGTAAGTTGCACCTAAAATGTAACGAGGCTAAAACATAACACCGAAGGTGGAGGATAGGTGCTTCGCACCTTGAGTTTATAAAGTAAAAAGTTCATAAAGTTCATAAAGTTATTTTTAACTTTAAAAAACTTTCTAACTTGACAAACTTTTGAACTTGAAGTGCGGAGCACCGATCAGTAGGAGAGCGTTCTGATTACGGTGAAGCTGGCGCGAAAGCGAACCGGTGGAGTTATCAGAAGTGAGAATGCGGGCATGAGTAACGAAATGGCAGTGAGAATCTGCCACGTCGAAATATCCAAGGTTTCCTCGGCTACGTTGTTCGTCCGAGGGTTAGGCGATCCTAACATGAGGCCAGTGTAGTGCTGGCGTAGTGGATGGATAACCGGTTAATATTCCGGTCCTTTCTGATATTCGTTTTAAGTTAGGGCGTGACGATGTATGGAAGACTTAGAGCCCTAGTGATTGGGCTTTTAAGTGTCTAGCTAGAAGGGGTAGGGAAATCCGCCTTTTCGTTTTAAAGTGAAGCACGAATAAGAGTTTACCGAAAGGTAGACAATTGAGTTGAACCCATGTATCCAAGAAAAACGTCGTAACTAGAATATTGGAAAATCGTACTAAAACCGACACTGGTGGATAAGTCGAGTAGACTAAGACGATTGGAAGAAAGATGATTAAGGAAATCAGCAAATTAGCTGGGCGTAAGCTATGCAAGATGCCCTGTCTCCTGATGTAAGTCAGGGGGCTACAACAAAAGAATACACGGCGACTGTTTACCACAAACACAGGTCCATGCTAACCCGTAAGGGGATGTATATGGGCTGAAACCTGACCGGTGCCAGAAGGTTAAAAAGGCGGGTGTCCCGATTTATCGAGATGCTTGTTTTATAAGCCCTGGTGAACGTCAGCAGTAACTCTAACTGTTCTAAGGTAGCGAAGTCCTTTGTCGTGTAAGTTACGACACGTATGAAAGGTTTAA
>CAYUZS010000003.1:0-167707 GCA_964448705.1 uncultured Gammaproteobacteria bacterium | reverse complement strand
GTGGACCCAAGGGGACTCGAACCCCTGACCTGTCCGATGAACATCGGACCACACTACCAACTTTGTTAAATTATTGTCTGGTGGACCCAAGGGGACTCGAACCCCTGACCTTCCCCATGCCATGGGGACGCGCTACCAACTACGCTATGGGCCCTTAATCGTTCTTTCGAGAAGAATACGTTCGATTATATCTTTATTTTTTAATCTCTTCAACCAGTATTCTATACGTCTTGCCTCTTTAAGACTGGCGTATTTTTGCGAAAAAACCAATTTTACCGGTAATATATTCTTGGTATATTTACTTCTACCTGAGGAGTGTTCATCCAACCGTCTTTGGAGATTGTTGGTACTACCTATGTAATAACTTTGATTTTTTAATGATTGCAAAATATAGAGAATTCCTGCTTCCACAGTTAATTCTATCCACTGACCTGTCCGATGTACATCGGACCGCGCTACCAACTACGCTATGGGCCCTTAATCGTTCTTTCGAGAAGAATACGTTCGATTATATCTTTATTTTTTAATCTCTTCAACCAGTATTCTATATGTCTTGCCTCTTTAAGACTGGCGTATTTTTGCGAAAAAATTAATTTTAATGATCAGATATTTTGAAAATTTACTCGCGGGAAAGAATGGAGATTATTTTTTTACGAAAATAATCTGAAGTTTTTGAAGAAGCCAGAGAAAACTCTTCAGAGAGATGATTTACAATATTGTCGAAGGTTAACCGATTATTAAAAGTAAAACTGTTGTTGACTTTACTTTTTGATTTCCAGAGCTGTTGAAGCAGAGGAACATTTTTAAGCGGATCGTTTAAATAGAGAACTTCTTTGTAGAGTTTGGTATCGATTAGGTCATTATCCGAAAGAGAAGTTGAGAGTTTATTGAAAAAATCTTTGATAGTCTCGTGGGAGACAATGTGTCTTAAACCTGAGGAAAAAACGTTTTCAACGGGGATTGAACCGGTAACGGTTTGAGAATTTTCATCTTTGGCCGGTTTGTAGTATAGACGATCGGATGATATCTTGGTGACCACAAAAATTTGATCGGAATCGATAATATAATCACCAACCGAAAAAAAATCTTTTTTTGACATAGACAAACCAAAATTTACTAAAAATAATCGGGAAAAACCTGACTCTGGTAGATAATTATAACATAGAAAACTGATATAATTCCCTCAATGGGGAAGAATCGAATCATTTGTGTGACAGGATTATGCGGAGCGGGAAAGAGTGTGGTGTCGGATTATTTAGTTAAAAAAAATTATCTCTTTTTAAGATTCGGACAGATAACTCTGGATGAAGTTAAAAAACGAGGATTGGAACCAAATGAGGCATTGGAAAGAGAAATCAGAGAAGAATTCAGAGCAAAATACGGGATGGCAGCTTATGCAATTTTAAACTTACCGAAGTTTGATGAATTAATAGAAAAGGGAAATGTGGTGGGGGATGGGTTGTATTCTTTTGAAGAATATAAGGTAATGAAAGAACATTTTGGAGAAAAGCTGAAAGTGATTGCGGTGTATGCACCGCCGGAACTTCGTTATGAAAGGATTTCGAGCCGGGTGATGGCGGCAGATGACAAAGATTTAAGAAACAGATCGTTTACCAAAGAGGAAGCTAAAGCCAGAGATTATGCTGAAATTGAGAAGTTAAATAAAGGCGGAACAATAGCAATGGCTGACTATACAATAGTGAATACTAAAGATTTAAATTATTTGTTAAAACAATTGGATGAAATCATCGAAGATATTGAAGGAAAATAATGAAGAAAAATTTAGTCGGCCGAGCTGGGATGACTATTTTTTGGATTTAGCGGATGCAGTTTCTAAAAGAGCAACCTGCGGCCGGGGCAGAAGCGGTTGTGTGATAGTGAAAGACAAAAGGATTTTAGTAACCGGATATGTGGGCAGTCCGACCGGTTTGCCGCATTGTGATGAAGTCGGACATTTATTTAAAACAATGATTGATGATGACGGCAATCAAAGCCAACATTGTGTAAGAACAGTCCATGCAGAGCAAAATGCTGTTTGCCAAGCGGCGAAAATGGGAGTGTCGATTGACGGAGCAACAGTCTATTGTCGGATGACTCCCTGCAGAACCTGCGCTATGTTGTTGATTAACAGCGGAATAAAAAAAGTATATTGTGAAAGAAAATATCATACCGGAAAAGAATCAGAGGAGATGTTTAAAGCAGTTGGTATTGAACTAAATTTTAAGTATGATGAAGTCCAGCAATATGAAAAATAGAGGTGAAAAACTGAAAAATTTACAACATGAGAGGTTGATTCATCTGTTGGTAACATTATTTTTTGGTTTGATATTCGTAATGACGATGGAGTTGGCAATAGTATTTAATAACCGAAGTTTAGGAGGGATAGGGTTGGGGTTGTCGGTATTACTAGTGCCGTATATATGGCACTATTTTAAATTGGAAAACGGAGTACAAAAAAAGTATCAGGGGTAATTATTTGCCGCCGGAGCCTCGATTTTGATTTCGGAAAGCGTTACTGTTGCTAAAACTTGGACCGCGAAAGAGTGGTTTTTTTAAATTATTGAAGGATTGGTTTTGAAAAGGCAAGTTAATAGCCGGGTGTGAAGAAGCAGGTTTGGAGGCAGCAGGTTTTTTAGTGTCTGTCATATGATGATTATACAATAATTAGTTACCCGAAGAAGTGGCGTCTTTTAGACGTCTGTTATATTCTTCGATGGTTATGACTTGGGGATATTTATGATAATTTTTTTGCCGGTACATGGCTAAATCAGCCCGTTTGAGGGCAGCGTCAAAAGGGTTTCTTTCTGAACGGAGAAAGGAATACCCAAAAGAAAAGGCGACTTCCGGTTGGTGTTTTTCGCTAAGACGAACTGTATTATGGTTAATGGTGTTGTTGGACAATCGTTCCAAAATAACTGCCATTTGTGAATCCAACTCTTGGGCTGATAAGCCCTCTTCAAGCTGGCAGACGACGGCAAACTCATCACCGCCGATACGACAGATAATATCTTCACCGCGAAAGGTTTCTTTAAGAATGCTGGAAATACCGAGGAGAAGCTGATCCCCGGCCAAGTGGCCGAATTGATCATTGGCGGACTTGAGATTATCAAGATCAAAAACAATAAGGCCAATGTTTTCATTTTTACGTTTTTGATTGAAAATTTGTTTCTGAGCTTCAAAAAAATTACGATTAAAAAGACCGGTTAGGGTATCTATGTAGGCATCGGAGCGAAGTTTTTCCTCTTTTTTCTTGACTTCAGTGATGTCTTTTCCGATACCGATGATACTTTCAATCTGACCTTGTGGATTAAAAAGACCGGAGATGGTCCAGCCCATTTTTACCGGCCGATAATTAGTTTGTTGGTTTTTAACGATGAACTCTATTTCTGTTTGAGGGAGTGATGGGGTAATGGAGTTGATTTTTTGTTGAATATCTTTTAGATTATTTTTTGAGACTAAGGTACCAAGGTCAATTGTTGTTCCGGGTGGAAGATCATCTTTGATAAATTGCCGGAGCATTCTATTGGGAACAATTTGTTGTTCATTTGAGAAAACACAGGCAAGTGACGGTAAATTTTCAAAAGCCAGAGCCTGAAGCTCGTGGTCAGGAGTAGCTTCTGGGGATTTTTCCATAACAGATTATATATGAGATTTGTTACCGGTGATCATGGCAAGACGGTCTAGTCCAAGACCAATTCCGGCACAGGGAGGAATTTTGGAAATGATGTCGATAAATTCCTGAGAGTAGGGATGGAGAGGGAGGTGATGGGAGAGACGATATTTTTTTTCTGCTTCAAAAGCAGCTTTTATTTGTTCGGGATGACGATTTTCAGTGCAGCCATTGGCTATTTCTATACCATTGATATAGAGCTCAAAACGATTCGAGATGGCGTTTGGCAACGAATTTTTTGCGGTGCTCGCTACCTTCGGGCTCAGGTCTTCGCGTTCGCTGCGCTCCGAAAAAATTGTTGCCTCGCTCTCTGCCAGAGGAGAAAGAAAGGCGGGGTAGCCGGTGATAAAAACAGCTTCATTTTTAGGAAGGGAGGGTTCGATCTTATTTAAAAAGAATTGGTTAAAATCTGCCTCATTATCGGGTAAATCTGTCGGCAGGCGAAGAGTGGTATATTTTAGGTTTTTAAAAAACAGGGAAAGATATGCTTTGGTGCTGTCCATTAAACCTTCAAGAGACTGATCGATTTCATACCACTCGAGCATAAGAAACTCTTTCGAATGATGAGGGCCTTCGGTTTCGAGATCACGAAAACAGTGGGAGATGGCAAAACAGTTGACGGGATTTTGGGAAAGATATTTTTTCAGAGCCATTTCCGGTGAAGTCGGCAGGTAAAAATTTTGCCGGCGATGCCGCCATTGGGTTTTAAACGAATAAAGATTTGGTTCAAGTGGGAGAGAGGAATTGAGATAGGGGACCTCGACTTCAGTAAACTTTTGAGACCAGAAATATTGACGGGTGGTTTTAAGCAAATTTGGCAGCGACATCGGTGCAATGGGGAACTTTTAACTCCTGTTTGTAACCACAGAGATAATCAGGATAACAACAACCGGAACATTGGCCACATTTGGCACAGGGTGACAGGGAATTGACAAAATTTTTGACGACAGTTTCGAGCCTATCGGAAAGTTTACCGATACTTTTAGAAGATTCACAGCAGCCATAAAAGTGACCATTACTTTGAAGTGCGAGCTGGTAACAGCCGAACTGACGGCCAGGATAAGTGCGGTAGTTTTTTTTGATGTCCATCACCTGAGGCAGGGTGAGTGAATGGAGACGGTCGGTGAGATAGGTGAAGGGTAGATCTTTAGGATTTTGAAGATTCAAAGCTTTAGCCAGTGTTACCGGAAGAGAATCTTTGTAGGGATAGGAATCTTTGGTTATCAGGTAAAAAATTTCTACCGGGAATCCGAGCTTTAAAGCATGACGAACAAAATCCAGAGATTTTTGGTAGTTGCCTTTTCCCCGATTGGCATCGTGGATTTCTTCCGGTCCGTCGAAGGAAACCAGAAGCTGGCAATTACGGGGATCTTTGATTTTTTCCAGTTTATCGATAGTGCCGTTGGTAATGATGGTGATAAAAATACCTTTGGAATTGAGATTGTTGACCAGACGGACGAAATTTTTTAGGGTGAAAACTTCACCGCCGCAAAATAAAATGGATTTTAATTTTAGCTCCTCGTAATAATTTTTTTTCTCAGGTGAATGTGTTACCACGTTCAATGTCGAAAAAAAATCATTACTTCGGAGCTTTTTATAACTATTTTTTTTCTCCGGTGAAGGCATTGCTACCTTTAATGTTGAAGAAAAATCATCACTGCGAAAGTTGTTGAGAAAGGATTGGTAGCGGCGGACAAAGCTGAGAATTTGGCGATTGGTTAAAATCCAACGGGTTTTATTGATGTAACAATAGGTGCAGTTGAGATTACACAACTCCAGAGGAGAAATGTAGATATTTTCCAGGGCAGAGATGATAGAAGAAGGAAGAACCATTATTTTAATTTAGTGCTTTCTTTGTGTTCGGTACGTTTTTTACACCAATTGCAGTACTTCATGAATTTCAATTTATCGGGAGTATTGGTTTTATTTTTCTCGGTTAAGTAATTTTGAGCACCACAAACGGAACAGGTGAGAGCGATTAAAATTCGAGGTGTTTTTTTAGATTTAGCCATGGCACTTATTTTAGACTAAGGTAGGCAATTATTCAATTAGTTTGTTTCTAAAAATAGTATCGGCAATTGTATCGCTGAAAAACTGCCCTCCGAGAGTTGAAGGATGCAGATGGTCAGTAGAGTTGATGTAATCGGAAAAACCTTCGTTATTAAACAAACTGGAATGATAAGCATCGGCCAAAAAGAAACCCTCTGATTTGGCAAAATTAACCGTGTTTTGAAGATAAAGTTTAATGGTGTTAACTTTTTCGATTTTATCAATAGAAGAAAGGTGGAGGTCGGTAATGCCGTTGGCAAAAGTAACCGAGTTGGGAGCAATGGTAGCTGCCAAAATTATTTTAGAATCAGGGAGTTCTTTTTTAAGTACGTCGGTTAAAGCTCCCATAGCCAACCAATGACGATTGATGCCGGATTCGGAATTACCGTAGTTATTGTAGGCAAAGGATTCGACGACAACAATATCGGGATGTTGGGAAACAAGACTGGGAACAGAAACATCTTTATATTTGTAATCATGAACAAGTCTATAGGTTCCGTATTCAATATCGCTGCTACCAACTCCGTAGTTTAAAATTTTAAACTGATGGGAAGGAAAATACTGTTTTAAGGAAGTTGATAATTGGGGAATATCGGAGCCGAGAGTGTCGATCATGGAATCGCCGATGACCGCAATGGTGACTAATTTGGAAACCGGAGGGGGACTGATGTCCGGAGTCGAGGTTTCCGGGAGGGAAACTTTTGAGGTAGAAGCATCAAGAACAGTACCGGGACGATATGCTTCTAAAAGCTGATAAAACAAAGGAATCTGAGCTGAAACCGGAGTTCTGAACAAGAAAAGAAATAAGATTCCGGAGATTAAATACCTCAACATAATAAAAAGTATAGCTAATTTAGCCGAGACTGTAACCAGCCAGATCTTCACGATACTTTTTGATTTGTTTTTCGATGTCCTGGGTTAAGTCTATGAGGGCAGACTCGAATATTTTGTGAGAGGTTTCGGCAAAAATATGATTTTTAGAAGGGAGATTCATATCGAGATTAACAGTAAAATATTCATATTTATCTCTGGTAATCCGAAGGGAAGCCGTTTTGGCATCCGAAGGCAGATTGCTTAACAGCTTATCAAGATGATCAGCAACTTTTTCCTGTATGAGTTGCTTATTACTATCAGAGAGATCAAAACCGTCGACGCTGATTTGAAGATTCATAGAGTGTTTAAACTGTAACAATTAAGGATAGCATCAGTTTCTGAGAGGAGGCTGAAAAAACTGATAGTTTGATGATTAGATGATGGTGGTGCAATTTCTTTCGGTGACGGAAATGTTGAACAAAAAAGGCTGTGATTTGCTATTGGTATGAAAGGAATGTGCCCGGATGGCGGAATTGATTAAGGCAGGATCTATCGGACGACCATAATTGGCGGCGATAATGCGATTGCATTTGGTACAAACAAAAAACCTCAAAGCTTTTGGCTCGATTCGGATGGAAATTGATTTTCCGGATTCTTTTGGCATCGGGTGATGATACTACAAAATTGTTACTTTTCCTACAGGATTCAGCCATTTTTCAGCCAGGAGACTATAATATGATAATGAGAATATTAGTAGTTGAAGACGAACACAGAATTGCCAATTCCATAAAAAAGGGGCTGGAACAGGAAAAATATGCAGTTGATGTAGCTTATAACGGCACTGATGGTTATGATATGGCTGCCGGTGAAGAGTATGACCTGATAATTTTGGATTTAATGTTGCCGGGAATGGACGGAATGCAAGTGTGTCAGCAGTTAAGAAAAGAAAATATTCATACTCCAATTTTGATTTTGACAGCCAGAGGCCAGATTCGGGATAAGGTGGCGGGTTTAGATAACGGAGCTGATGACTATTTAACAAAACCATTTTCTTTTGAAGAAATGCTGGCCAGAGTTCGGGCTTTAGTGAGAAGACATTCAGGAATAACCGGACAAGTGTTGACAGTAGGTGACTTGGAATTGAACCCGGTAAAGTTCACTACTTTTTTGAAAAAGAAGGAAATCAGACTGTCGAGTAAAGAATTTTCATTATTGGAATATTTGATGCGTCAAGCCGGCCAGATAGTAACCAAGGATCAAATTATTTCCCATGTGTGGAACTATGAATCAAACATTCTGCCAAACACGATTGAGGTTTATATAAGAAATTTAAGAAAAAAGGGGATTGTGATATCAACGGTTAGAGGTTTTGGATACAAGATGGGGAAATAAAATGTTTGAAGGAGCCAGATTAAAATTAACCGGTTGGTATTTGTTGATTATTATGATGGTGAGTATGTCTTTTTCAGTGGTAATTTATCAATTAGCCGGAAGAGAGATTGAAGGTTTTGCCAGACAACCAAGATTTATAGTAATGGGAGAGAATCTTAAAATTATTGATAATAGAGATATAGTTGAAGCGGCAGAAAAAAGATTGTTTAATTCACTTTTGGAATTGAACGGAATAATTTTAATTGTTTCCGGAACGATGGCATATTTGTTAGCCGGCAGAACTTTAAAACCAATAAAAGTAATGATGGAAGAACAGAATCAGTTTATATCCGATGCTTCGCATGAATTAAGAACACCATTAACGGCTTTAAAAAGTGCGATGGAGGTTAATTTGAGAGATAAAAAGATGACTATTAAAGAGGCAAGAAAAATGATTAAAGAAAATATTGAAGACGTTAACCAACTGCAGGCATTATCCGATGGTTTACTGCAATTAACACAGCCTCAAAAAAACGGAGAGATTAAAAAAGAAAAAATTAATATTAAAGAAGCGGTTGAGAAAGCGGTCTTAAAAGTAGAAACGATGGCCGAGAGCAAAAAAATAAAAATTGAGGCCGGAAAAGTGAAAAATATTGAATTTACGGCTAACAAATTTAATATCATCGACTTGTTGGTGATATTAATGGATAATGCGATAAAGTACAGTCCAAAAGGAAAGAAAGTATGGGTGGAAGCAAAAAAGACCGATAAAACAATGGTTTTATCAATAAAAGATGAAGGGATGGGAATCGATAAGAAGGATGTGCCGCATATTTTTGAAAGATTTTACAGGGCTGATTCGGCCAGGTCGAGAGAAGGTATTGGGGGTTACGGATTAGGATTAGCAATTGCTAAGAAAATTGTGGAGTCTTACAAAGGTGAGATTTCGGTTAAAAGTGAAATTGGCAAAGGGACGGAATTTACAGTCAGACTGCCGATAATCAGTTAATTTTTGATTGTATAATTAGCGATGATAAATAAAAAAAATGTGGTGATTTTTGGAGCTTCAGGAGATCTGGCGAAAAATAAATTATTTCCATCAATGTATCGTTTATGGTCTAAAGGTGTCGTTTTTAATTACTATGCTGTGGCCAGAACAGAAATGGAGGAAAAAGATTTCCAAATGATGGTGGAGAAGGCAACCGGAGATAAAGAATTTTCCCAAAAATGGCATTTTGTGTCCGGAAATTATGACTACCAGGGTTTGGGTAAATTAAAAATTAAAGGTGAATCCATTTTTTATTTAGCCCTGCCGACCAGAATGGAAGTAATAAAACCTTTGATTGAAGGTTTGGTGCAAAGAGGATTATTGGGAAAAGATAGTTCAAGAGTTGTTTTGGAAAAACCTTTCGGAACCGATTATGATTCGGCCAAAGAAATGATGGATTTTTTAGAAAAGAAATTAGATAAAGACAGGGTTTATCTGGTGGATCATTATCTGACCAAAGAGCTGGTAAGAAATTTAATAAGTTTACGTTTTGCAAATCCAATCTGGGAAAAATTGTGGAATCAGGAATTTATTAAAGAGATAAATATAATAGTGGTGGAAAAGAGGGGGGTTGAGGGAAGAGGGGGCTATTATGATAAAACCGGAGAAATCCGGGATATGATCCAAAACCACGGTTTACAGCTGCTGGCGTTGACGATTATGGATTGCCCTAAGAATTTAAGATACGAAGATTTTATAGAAAAGAAACTGGAAGTGTTTAAACAGCTGAGACTGTATTCATCGGTTGAAAAGAGCGTTAAGATAGGGCAATATGATGGTTATCAAAAGGTTGAAGGGGTGAAGAAAAACTCGGATACAGAAACTTTGGCGGAAGTTAAATTCAGAAGAAATGCGGCTGCATGGAAAAATATTCCACTGACAATTGTTTCGGGTAAAAAAATGACCAAAAAACTAACAGAGATTAATATAGTATTTAAAAACAGAGAAACATGTTTATGGGGAATTGACAGTAAAAAGTTTACACCTAATCAATTAACAATCAGATTGGCTCCGAACAAAAATATCTATTTAACCATGAATTCCAGTTTTGAACCGGATAAGAGTAATCCGAAACCGGTAAAACTAAGATTGGGTTCGTTGGCAAAAAGCGATCCTTACGATAAGGTAATTTTGGATGTGATTGATGAAAATCGTTTGAACATGCCGTCTTTTGATGAAATTCTGGCCCAATGGAAAATTGTAGACGCTATTTTGGCAGAGAAAAAGTTGAGGAAAAACTTGTTTTGTTATTAAGCAATTTTTCAGTTTTAGAAATTATGCTTATTATTGACGGAGGAAAAACCTGTCCGTTCTTGATATTTAAAAAGCACCCTGAAGAGCCGGGGTGTTTTTTTTATTTAACATCGTGCCGGATAAGGT
The DNA here is from genome assembly GCA_964448705.1 of uncultured Gammaproteobacteria bacterium. GTDB lineage: Bacteria > Patescibacteriota > Microgenomatia > UBA12405 > UBA12405 > CAYUZS01. The sequence continues at coordinate 157,376 of CAYUZS010000003.1, read as the reverse complement.
AAGAGGCATATTCATGGTCGAGATTCAGAATGTGCTGAGAGAGCCACTCTTTGGTGAAATCGGCCATTTCTTCAGAGAGAAGATTAAGATCAGTGTGGGGATCATTAATTTTTTTATAATATTTTTTAATTTGTTTTCTAAAAAAATTGTGGGCGATCTGGTGGGATTTTCGGTCCGGATATTTGACAGTTAAAAAACAATCTTCTTCATAACCAAGGTGGTATTCGGCATAACCGTTTAATTCTTCGATGACTTTGACCAGGTCCTGACGTTCGACAGGTTTTTGGCGAAGAAGGAGATAAATGCGATTGATTATTTCAAAAAATTTTTGATGTTGAAGATCGATCGATTTGATATTAAGACTATATTTTGAATCCCAAACAAAATTCATAAGTATGCAAATAGTAACACAGCCCTTATTCGTAACGAAGAGCTTCTATTGGCTGAAGGTTAGCAGCGCGACGGGCAGGGTACCATCCGAAAAGAATGCCGATACCGACAGAGACGGCAAAGGCTAAAAAGACGGAATACGGGGCGATGGTGAAAACCGATGAATTAATAAACGAATAAATATAGGAAAAAAGAATGCCGACAATAGCACCGATAATACCACCGGTAAAAGTGAGGATAACTGATTCAACCAGAAATTGGGTGATAATTGATTTCTTTTTGGCACCAAGAGCTTTTCGTAAACCGATTTCCCGAGTTCTTTCGGTGACAGTGACCAGCATAATGTTCATAATTCCTATACCACCGACAATCAGAGAAATAGCGGCAACGCCTGAAAGAAGGGAAGTAAAAGTGCCGGTGACACTGGAAGCAGTGGAAAGGATGTCCTCCTGAGAGCTAATAGTAAAATCAGCGTCTTCAACTGATGAAATTCGGTGACGAGCCAACAAAAAATAACCGATCTGATTTATGGCTTGAGTCATTACTTCGTTATTGATGGCACTAACAGAAATGGAAGATAGATGTTTCACTCCGAAAAGCTGCTGCTGGCCGGTGGAGAGGGGAATATAAACCAAATCATCCTGATTGTTCATGCCGGAAGAACCTTTGGAAACAGTAACACCAATCACAGTGAAATTTTGACCGTTAATACGTACGATTTCTCCGAGTGCCCGGTAACCAGAACTACCATAAAGATCTTCGACAACACCAGGACCAAGAACAACAACCCGACTTTTACTCTGGTAGTCGCTGTCGGTGATAAATCGGCCGCTGGAAATTTGAACGTTATGAACCTGGGAGTAAACCGGGGTGACCCCATAAACAGCGGTGTTGGTGTTGGCGTCTCCGGCGATGATTTGATAACGACCGGAATATTCCGGGGAAACATACTTGACGGCAGAAAGAGAGGCGTTCTTGAGAGCATTGGAATCGGCCAGAGTGAGGGTAGTTTTAACTGAGGCACTGCGCACCATACCGGTGGCTATCCTGGTCGGTGAGACCGTTAACAGGTTTGATCCGAGTGACTCAATACTCGATTGAATAGATTTTTGACTAGATTGACCAATGGAAATTAAGGCAATAACACTGCCGATGCCAATAATAATTCCCAACATTGCCAAACCGGTACGCATTAAATTGAGACGAAGGGTATTAATGCTCTCACTAATTAATTCCAGAAATTCGGTCATGATTTATCCTCCTGAGATTTGGCAATAAGCCAATGTTTGTTGATTTGGTCTTTAACAATCCGACCATCCTTAATGACGATGATTCTTTTGGCGTGCATAGCGATATCAGGTTCGTGAGTAATCATAATAATTGTCCGGCCTTGATGATTTAATTTTTGAAAAATAGACATAATTTCCTCCGCCTGAGCAGAAGCGATATTACCGGTTGGTTCGTCAGCAAGAATTATGGCCGGATCTAAGACTAAAGAACGGGCGATGGCGACACGCTGCTGCTGGCCTCCGGAGATTTGATTGGTGGTGTGATGCAATCTTTCACCCAGACCGACTATTTTTAGATATTTTTCAGCAATTTTCTCTCTCTCATTTTTGGGAATACCGGCATAAAACATGGGAAGCATAACGTTTTTCAGGGTAGTGGTTCGGGGAAGAAGATTGAAAGCCTGAAAAACAAAACCAATTTTTTTGTTTCTGATTTCAGAGAGTTGATCTTCGGATAGTTTTTCGATATTTTGTCCATCAAGAACGTATTCACCTAAAGTAGCTTTATCCAAAGCTCCTAATATATGCATCAGAGTTGATTTTCCCGATCCGGAAGGTCCCATGACAGCGACAAATTCTCCCTGATTAATTTGAAAAGAAACGTTGTTGAGGGCAACTGTTTCCAGAACATCGGTTTTATAAATTTTGGAAAGATTTCTGATGATAATGATCGGTTTTGTCATATTTATTAAAATTACATTCCGGGAGGTCCAATCATCATGGCACCGCCGAAACCGCTGTTTCCGGAGCGGTTAGTATTCTGGTTTGTACCGGAACGATTACTGCCGGAACTAAAAACCGAAGAAGAGTTGTTGTTAAAAAGCGCTTCATTGGCGGCTGAGGTAGTAATAATAGTGTCACCGACATTAAGTCCGGAGAGAATTTCGGTTTCGCTATTATTGGTACTACCAACAGTGACGGTGACAGTATTAAGGACACCGTTGTTTAAGGTTCTGACGGTGGAAATACCATTATTGGCAGTGTCGATAGCAGCAGAGGGAATAATAATAATATCGGATTTAGAACTGGTAATAATATTGGCACTAACAGTCATACCGGTATAAATTTCTTTATCGGTGTTGTCTAAAAGAACAACAACAGAATAGCTGGTTACTCCGGAATTGGTGGAACCGCTAACATCAACAGAAAGGACTTTTCCAGTAAAAGTGGTATTTTCAAAAGCCTCCATAGTCAGAGTGACTTTTTGACCGGATTTAATTTTGACAATATCGGATTCGGTTAAACTGAGAGTTGCCTGGTATTGACCATTGGAGTTGGTGATACCGCCGATTGTATGTGAGACAACAGAAGCAGAGTTTTCTGAAGAATTAGTACCGGTAGAAACAGTGATAGTGTCGGAATAATTGGAAATAATTACACCTTCAGTAATACTTAGGTTGTTGATAACACCAGCAGCCGGGGCATAAATTGTCGATGAAACTTTTTGGTAGTTTTTGTAAGCTGTGGCAGTTGTTTGTTTGGCTTTGGCGATAAAAGCTGAATAATTATTGTATTTAGATTCGTCGGCAGAAAATGTAAGTTTTGCCTCTTCAAGAGTTTTGGAAACTATAGCCTTTTCGTTGTAGGTGTATTCCTTGTTAGTTTTAGGATTCCAACCTCCAGCAACCATATTATTGTATTCTTCAGTGGCGTCCAAAACGGTCTGCCGATCTTTCCACATTTGGATATCGGAAGCCTGTTGATTAACTATAGATTCATTTTGAGATTGAAGAGTAGAGACATAATTTGCCCAAGCAATGGTTTGATTGGCGATACCTTCATCATCCAGAACAATTTCAGCAATTTTTTGGCCTTTGATAACAGTGTCTCCATTTTTGACATAAACTTTTTTAATAACGCCAGTAGCACCGGTGGTGATACTAGTTTTGTTAGAAGAGGTGATAGTGCCGGTGGCGGAAATAGCAGTGACAAGAGTACCTTTTGAAACTACGGCGGTACGATAGTTTTTCGAGGATTTAGGTGGATTAACTTTTGAATAAACCCCAAATCCAATTCCGGATAAAAGAATAACGATGACAGCAACTTTTAAGGCTTTTGGCCAAAGTGCAGGATTAAGCCTGGCAATAATTTTTTTGGTATTCATAATAAAATTTTTAATCGGGTGATTAAATCACTGGGCGATTCTCCGTCAGAATTCTGAAGATTAGCTTAAGAGAAAGAAAGGAGGAACGATTACTTTTAATTAAAGTTAATGCTGTCTAAACAGAAGTGTTTTAAATCCGGAGCCCGAAGTGGGTGACGTTTAAGACTGACATACGCGGAGAGGACAGGAGTCGAACCTGCATGCCCTTGCGGGCGCTTGTTTTCAAAACAAGTTCCTTACCATTCGGAGCACCTCTCCATTTGCAGCTGAATTATAGCAAAAAAGAGATATTTAAATTTAATAAGTGAAAAAATTTTGTTACAATATCACAGTCTGCCTGGATAGCTCAGTTGGTAGAGCATCCCCTTGGTAAGGGGAAGGTCATGGATCCGAATTCCATTCCAGGCTCTGAAATAATCGATTAGAATGAGATTAAAATTTACTCTAATAAGAATTGAATAGTAGAGCAAGCCGATGGATCGGCTAGGTCATGGATCCGAATTCCATTCCAGGCTCATTTTTTTAATCTGTTGACACCCCTAGGGGGTGTGTTGTAAGATATTAAAGTGAAATCCAACGAACAGAAATTAAACAATATTATCGGCCAGATTGAGGGAGTAAAAAGGATGATGGCGAATAAAAATGATTGCGTATCTGTTTTAACCCAACTTAAGGCGATTAAGTCTGCAGTTTCCGGGGTAATGGATACCTTAATGGAAGAACAGTTGGAAACCTGTATGAAATCATTAACTGAGACTGATAAAAAATTATTAATTAAAATGAAAAATTATGTCAAATCCAATTAATGTTAACGGTGAAGAACAATTTAAATTAGAAGTTTTGGATTCAAAAATCCCGGTTTTGGTCGACTTTTGGGCGCCGTGGTGCGGTCCGTGCCAAATGATGGCTCCTATTTTAGAATCACTGGCCGGAAAAATGGAAGGCAAAATGAAAGTGGTAAAGGTAGACACCGATCAAGCCGAAAATCAAAGATTAGCAATTGATTACCAGATTCAAAGTATTCCGAATATGAAATTGTTCAAATCGGGAGAGGTGATTAAGGACTTTATCGGCTACAGACCGGAAGAGATGTTTTTGTCTGAACTTGAACCGATGATGAACTAAAAACCAGGACGGCAAATTTTGGAAATAACTTCAAAAAGTTTTGAGTTATTATATAGTATGCTGTCGGTATTAATTGTCATTGTCGGATTAGCGGTTTTACTAAAATCTTCAGAAATACTGGTGGACCAGGCCTCTTCGCTGGCGAAAAAGTTGAAATTGGACGACTTTATTATTGGTTTTACGATAGTAGCCTTCGGGACTTCTCTGCCGGAATTAACTTCAGCAATTTTTTCTTCGACTTACGGCCAAAATAATCTGGTAGTTTCGGGTATCATAGGCAGTAATATCGCTAATTTATGTCTGATATTCGGAATAATGGCGATAGGTTATAGCTACAAATTGAGAAAAAGGGATGTGGATATTAATATTCCGCTGAACTTTGCCGCTTTGACTGCATTCTGGTCTTTGGCGGTGTTTGTAAATTTTAAATTTGAGTGGTGGACGGGAATAATTTTAATAATGGTGTTTGGAGCCTTAATATTACTTTCAAAAGAATACAACCATGTTGATTTAAAACCGGAAAAATACGTAAAATTTAACTTATTAACCCTATTGGTGTCAGGAATTTTGTTGATTATGTCGGGTAAGGTGGTTATCGATCAGATAATTCAGATATCAGTACAAATGAAAATTTCTCAGACGATTCTGGGATATTTTATTTTGGCCGCAGGAACATCGCTGCCGGAGTTGGTGACCACCTGGATGGCAGTGAAAAAAGATAACAACGAATTAGGAGTGGGGAGTATTTTGGGTTCAAATTTATTTAATTTGCTGTTTGTTTTTGGAACGGCAACTTTTATTCATCCGATTGATTTAAAAAATTTCACTTACGATTTAGTGTTTTTGACAGTAGTAACCTTTAGTGTTTATGCCTTTGCTGTTTTGGGAAAAAAGTATTATTTCAGCCGGAAAGAAGGTATCGTTTTAGTGGGAATGTATGTGTTGTTTGCAGTTTTCCAAATTTTGAGAGCAGTGTAAATTAAAAGAAAACTAAGTCTTGATTTAGAGATTATCTCTTACTAAAATAGTAGGAGTATGATCGAGATAAAAAATCTAAAAGTAAAAATAGAAGGCGACCTAATATTAAAAGGAATAAATTTAACGGTGAAAGCCGGAGAGATTGTCGCCATAATGGGTAAAAACGGATCGGGTAAATCGACGATGGCGTATGCACTTTCGGGACATCCACGCTATGAAATTGAAGGAAAAATACTGATGGACGGGAAAAATATTACCAAGATGATTCCCGATGAAAGAGCTAATGAAGGTTTGTTTTTAGCCTCCCAGTATCCGGTGGCAGTCAGTGGATTAACAGTGAACAGTTTTTTGTGGCAGTTGTATAAAAAAAGAAATCCCGGAATAAAAACCAGTATTGTGGCTTTCAGAGACTGGTTGGAAGAGCAGGCAAAAGCCTTGGATTTAAATACTGAATTGCTGGGTAGAGGATTAAACGACGGATTTTCGGGCGGAGAAAAGAAAAAAATGGAAATGATGCAAATGTTGGTATTTGATCCAAAATATTTGATATTAGATGAAATTGATTCAGGTTTAGATGTGGATGCTTTGAAAAAAATTGCCTTAACTGTGGCAAAAGTAGTTAAGGAAAGGAAAATTGGAGTGGTGGCAATTACCCACTACAATCGGATATTAAAATATCTGACTCCCGACAAAGTGGTGGTTATCGATGACGGAAAGGTGACCAAAATTGGCAATAAAGAATTAGCAGAAGAAATTGAGGATTCCGGATATGGAAAAGACAGTGAAAGATAATTACAAATACGGATTTTCGATGCCGGATAATTATGTTTATCGGGCTAAAAAAGGTCTGTCAACAGAAATAGTGGAAGAGATCTCAAAGATAAAAGGGGAGCCGGAATGGATGTTGAATTTCAGATTGAGATCTTTGTCTATATTCGAGGAAAAACCAATGCCGACTTGGGGAGCGGATTTAAGCGGAATAGATTTTTCAAATATATATTATTATATAAAACCATCTCAGAAAACAGAAAAAAGTTGGGATGAAGTGCCAAAAGAAATTCGTGAAACTTATGATCGTTTGGGAATACCGGAAGCGGAAAAAGCATATCTCGGAGGAGTTAAAGCTCAATACGAATCGGAAATAGTATACGGCAGTCTGATGACAAGACTGGCCAAACAGGGAGTGATTTTTTGCGGAATGGATGAGGCTTTAAAAAAATATCCGGAATTGGTAAAAGAATATTTTGGGAAGCTGATACCACCGACAGACAATAAATTTGCCGCTTTAAATTCAGCGGTATGGTCGGGAGGATCATTTATCTATATTCCTAAAAAAGTAAAAGTTGATTTGCCATTACAGGCGTATTTCAGAATTAACTCGGCCAATATGGGCCAATTTGAAAGAACCCTGATTATTGTTGATGAAGGGGCTTATGTTCATTATGTTGAAGGCTGTACAGCACCGATTTATACAACTGATAGTCTGCATGCCGCGGTCGTAGAAATTTTTGTAAAAAAGAATGCCCGATGCCGTTATACGACTATTCAAAATTGGTCAACTAATGTTTATAACCTGGTTACCAAAAGAACAAAAGTGGAAGAAAGGGGAGTGATGGAATGGGTAGACGGTAATTTGGGAAGTAAAATAACAATGAAGTATCCTTCGGTTTATTTGACAGGAAAAGGAGCTCACGGAGAAATATTATCGGTAGCGATGGCAGGCAAAGGCCAACATCTGGATGCCGGTGGTAAATGTTTTCATCTGGCTCCAGAGACAACCAGCAGAATAATTTCTAAATCTATCAGTATGAAAGGGGGTAGATCCAGCTATCGGGGTTTAGTCTATGTAGCTCCGGGAGCAAAAGGTTCCCGAAGTAAGGTAGTTTGCGATGCTCTGATTTTAGACAAAAAATCGAGAAGCGATACTTATCCGGACAACAAAATTAAGGAACCGGAGGTGACTTTGGAACATGAAGCCACGGTCAGCAAAATCGGTGAAGAGCAATTGTTTTATTTGATGTCGAGGGGTTTTTCCCAGTCAGAAGCAGAGGCGATGGTAGTAAACGGTTTTGTGGAACCAATTGCCAAAGAATTACCGATGGAGTATAGTGTTGAGCTTAACAGACTGATAAACTTACAGATGGAGGGAAGTGTAGGATGAACGATAAATTTATTATAAAATCAGGTGAAGTTAAAACTTTGAATCAGGTTTGGACTTTTGGGAAAAGCAGAGAAAAAAAAGAAATTTTGATAAAAGCGGTGGTTGAGGACGGAGGTGAACTTAAAGCCAGAGGAAAATTGGTGATTAAAAAAAATGTTAAAAATGTAGACGTTTTTTTAAAATATAAAGTTTTATTACTGGGAAAAAGTTCTTTAGCGGAAGTAGATCCCGAACTCGAAATTGAATCAAATGAGATCAAAGCCGGTCATGCAGCCAGTATCGGGAGAGTTAATGAGGAAGAATTATTTTATTTGATGTCCAGAGGTTTGACTAAAAAAGAGGCGACAGAATTATTAGTAGAAGCGTTTTTAAATGACTAGTAAGATTAAAAAACAATTTCCTATTTTCGAAAAAAATCCAAATTTAGCATACTTTGACAACGGAGCGACGACTTTAAAGCCGCAACAAGTGCTGGATAAAATGAATGAATATAATACGGAATATTCGGCAAACATTCATAGAGGGATTTATAATATTTCGGAAAAAGCAACCGAAGAATATGAAATAGCCCGGCAAAAAGTGGCAAAGATGATCGGGGCGGAAACAAAAGAAATAGTGTTTACTAAAGGAACAACCGAATCAATAAATATGGTGGCCAGAGGCTGGGAAAAGTACTTAAACGCCGGGGATGAAATTGTGGTGACGGTTGAAGAACATCATGCCAATTTAATTCCATGGCAGGAGCTGGCCGGAAGAAAAAAGCTGAAGATAAAATACTTGCCATTAAAAAATTATGAAATAGATTTGTCTCGAATAGAGACAATGATAAACGCAAAGACAAAAATCCTGGCCGTTACCCAAATGAGTAATGTTTTGGGAAGACTTAATCCAATCAAAGAAATTATTGAAAGGGCTAAAAAGAAAAATAAAGATATCGTAACAGTTGTCGATGGGGCACAAGCAGTGGCTCACTGCAAAATTGAGGTTAAAGAGATGGGAGTGGATTTTTACACATTTTCCGGACACAAAATGTACGGCCCAACCGGAATAGGGGTTTTGTACGGCAAAAAAGAAAGACTGGAAGCTTTGGAACCGAGCAATTATGGAGGCGGAATGATTAGAGAAGTAACTTTAGAAAAAGCAACCTGGGCCCCGGTTCCGGAAAAATTTGAAGGAGGGACACCGCCGATTGCTGAAGCAATCGGTTTGGGAGCTGCGGTTGACTTTTTAAGGACAAAACAGGAAAACAAAGAAACAGAAGTAATGATGATGATAGAAAAAGAACTGAAAAAAAGAAAATGGGTGAAAATAATTGGGGGTGGAGACAATTTGGTATCATTTACCGTTGATGGAGTTCATCCACACGACGTGGCTGCAATTTTAAGCAGAGACGAAGTAGCAGTGAGGGCAGGGCATCATTGTGCCATGCCGTTACATACTTTATTAAAACTGGAATCAACAGTCAGAGTAAGTGTAGGAATATACAATGATCTGACAGATGCTAAAAAATTAATTAAAGCTTTAGATAAGGTATGGACGATATTTATAAAGAAATAATTATTGATCACTATAAATTTCCAAACAACAGAGGAAGAGTGAATGGGGGAATCGAAGCGGGGGAAGCCAACATGGTATGCGGCGACAGTTTGAAAATTACCGCCAAAATTGAAAAAGGATTGATTAAAGAGGCGAAGTTTGAAGGCGGCGGCTGTGCTATTTCCATGGCAGCAGCGGATATGCTGTTGGATTATGTGATTGGCAAGAAGTTAAGTGAAGTAAAAAAAATGAACGGTAAAGAAATTGAAAAAATGCTGGGAATTGAATTAACTCCCAGCCGAAAAAAATGTGCTTTCTTGGGATTGGAAGTGCTAAAAAAGATAGAAAACAAATAAAAATAGGGTGGTTGACAAAGGAAGTTATTAACAGAGAAAATGGGTTAATGGCAATAGTAGAAGGAGAGAATTTTAAGAGTCTAGGAGTGATGGTTGATGCGTTTGGAAAACAATTTTTAGTAATGGTCAACGCTGATTTGCCGAAAAAGAGAAGAGAAGAAATTGAAAAGATGTTTCAAAGAGGAACATTACCGATTGATGGGCATATTCATAATTTGCACGTATCGGAAATGATGAATTTTTTAACTGGTGAACACAATTATGGCAGCAGTAGGGTGATGGATTTGGACAAGGAGACAGGGAGATTGCGCAGAGCCTGAAGTCAGACTCGGACTGACGACCTGCTGTTTACAAAACAGCTGCTCTACCAACTGAGCTATTCAGGCTTGTTAGGATATTTTATCCCAGAGGGGATATATTATAAAGTAAATTATGACAAAAAAGAAAATATTGGTGATGACGGATCATATGCCGTGGGGCCACAGATCAATCGCCAAAGCTATTTACAGTTTTCTGAAGACACAAGACAAGGAAGCAAACTTTGAAGTTAATTACACAGAAGTAAAAATGCCGTTTGCGGTGGCAGACAACTTGTATACGTTTTTGTATAGATTTTTTCCGGCAGGAAACAGAATTTCCAACCAACTAATGAAAAGTGAAACCTCCAGAAAACTGTTTGTTGAGGTTTCCCAGTTTGATCTGCCGGAATTAAAAAAGCAGGTAAGTCGATATAAACCGGATTTAATAATTTCCTGTTATTTTTTTCATAGCCAGGTTTTGGCAAAATGGCGGGAGGAAGAAGGGTTGAAGTTTAAACTGTGGACAGTAGTGGCAGATCCGTGGACGATTAATCCGATATCTTTTGTAGGAAAAGCAGACTTAAATTTGGTTTATGACGAGATCGGAGAAAAAATGGGGATGGAATTGGGGATAGAGAAAAGTAAGATTTTGAAAACCGGCTGGTGGGTACGGCGGGAAATGTATGAAAATATTGATAGGGAAAAAGCAAGAAAGAGATTGGGTTTTAATGATTCGAGAAAATTGGTTTTTATCGGCGGCGGTAGTTTGGGGACATATTCTTTAATGAGGATGCTGCCGGTTTTGCTGTTGATTAAAAAACCTATCGGAGTGATTTTTAACACCGGGACGGACAAATTGGCTTATCAAACGGTAAACGAATATCAACGATTATTTAAAAAAATGAGAAAAGGTGATTTAGTACAAATAAAAAATCTGGGATGGATAGATAATATGGCTGAAGTGTTAACAGCCTGCGACATGGTTTTTGGTAAGGCAGGGCCAAACTTTTTATTTGACGTAGTAGCCAGAAAAAAACCTTTGGTGGCGATTACCCACATCGGTGGACAAGAGGATGGAAACATTGAATTGATTAAAAAGAAAAAGTTGGGGTGGGTAAAAGAAAAACGAAACTCGGCGGCTAAATTTCTGTTGAATTATATTAATAGTCCCGAAGAATACGAGAATATTTATGCTAAGACGATAGAGGACGAGGCGGAAAAAAACAAAGAGAGTATGAAAATATTATGGAAAAAACTGAAAAAAGATTTATTTTGAGGAAAAAACCCGGTCAATAATGGTCTGAAGAGAATTGTCTGATTTTTTGGAGTTTTTAATTATTTTGGAAATCACCGGCTCAAAAAATAAAAGGTCTTTTTGATTTTGTTTAGAGTCTAAAGGACGCGAATAAAGCTGTCCTCCCATTTCGTAGCGAACTTTGGGGGGAACATGGTAACCATTGAGGAGGATATTAAAATTGAGCTGAAGAGACTGGATAAAAGATTTGAGAACACCCTCGGAACGAAAACGGCGGAGAGAAAAAACATAAAAAGGTTTGGGAAGAATGGTGTATTTATAGTTGTAGTCGTACAATTTTTGAAAAAGCTGACTGTCTTCGGCAAATTTGGTTTTGGAATCGTAACCGCCGACGTCAAAAAAGGCACCACGTTTAACCGACTGCATGGCTCCGAATGAGAAAGGAGTTTTAAACAGTTTTCCGGCTTCGATAGTTAAATTGCTGAAAACAGCAAACAATTTTTCCGAGGGATTTTGAGAATCAACACGGATATAAGTGGTTAAAAAATGAGGTCGATATTTTTCATAGCCGATTTTGACTTTTTGGAGATAGTTTTTAGGGATTTGAGTGTCGGCATCGAAAAATATCAAAATTTGACCATGGGATTTTTGAGCACCCAAATTTCTTTGAAAAGAAGCATTGCGGGTGGAAGTGGAAATTAGGCGAAGCGGGTATCGGGAAGGAAACTCTTTGACAACGGCAGCGGTTTTATCGGTGGAACGGCCGTCAACGACAATAGTTTCAAAATCCGTAAAAGTTTGGGAATTTAGATTAGTGAGTAAAGTAGGCAGATAATGCTCTTCATTAAGACAGGGGATAATGACTGAGAAATAAGGTGTCATAAAAATTATCCCACCAGAGGCGTTGCTTCAATATTGGCTTTTCCACGCTAGAATACGTGGTGGAAAGCTGTTCTTGGGGCCGAAGCCTTTCGAAACGTGCCTCCCATTTTTACTGGATAGCTAGAAAAAACACCTTCTTAAAGATCGCCTTTGGTAGGATGATAAAATTATACCATTAACCAATTCTTTCATCTGATGGTAACTATATCAAAAAAAGTTGAATACAGCATTATTCTAATATCATATTTGTCCCAAAATAACGGGAAAACTATTTCTCTGATGGAAATATCAAAGAAGAAAAGACTACCGTACCGATTTCTGGGACAATTGGCTACAGCCCTAAAAGAAGCAGGGATAGTAGAGAGTAAGGAAGGGAAAAGCGGCGGTTATAGTCTTAAGAAAGACTGGAGAAAAAAATCTATGTATGATTTGTTGGAAGCACTTGATGAAAATAAACATCTGGTTAAATGTTTGGAAGGAGGTTCGGGCTGTATATTAGAACCAGCCTGCGGTTTAAGAAGAATTTGGGATAAAGTGGAAAAAAGCTTTACAAAAGAGTTAAAATTGATAAAATTAACCGAAATATGAACAAAAACAAACAGTCTAAAATTACCGGGAAAATGCCGATTGCGGAAATTGTAGAAAATTATCCGGAATTGGCTGAAGTATTAACGGAAGACTATGGTTTTCATTGTATTGGCTGTTTTGCTTCGGGGATGGAAACTTTGGAAGAGGGAGCGATGGTTCATGGGATGAGTAAAAAAGAAATTACAGAGTTGATCAAGACGCTCAACGGGCTGGTGGACGACGCAAAAGAGATTTCCGGCTAACCAACAAGGATACCCAAAAGAAAATTGATTATCGGGGAAATGATAGCATTGATGATATTGGTGCCATTGAAAGGTAAAAAGAGCAGAACAATAAGGATAATAAATCCGTATCGATCAAAAGCTTCCTGCCATTGGATAGACCGATCTTCGGGAAGAAGATTTAAAAAAAGTTTAGAACCGTCAAGCGGAGGGATGGGAATTAAATTAAAAACAGCCAAAATAAGGTTGATGTAGATAAACTGAAAAATAACATAGGCAATATTTTGATCAACGGGAAGAAAACGAATTATTAAAGAGGCAATTACCGCCAACAAGAGGTTACTTCCCGGTCCGGCCACAGAAACCAGAATTTCATCCTTTTTAGAAAGATTGTAAGGATCAATGGGAACAGGTTTTCCCCAACCAAAATGAAAGACTAATAACATTAAGGTTCCAATCGGATCGAGATGACGTAAAGGATTAAGGCTAACCCGGCCATAAGACCGGGGAGTGGGGTCGCCCAAGCGGTCAGCGACAAAGGCATGGCAGAATTCATGGAAGGTGAGTGCGATTATCAAACCGATGGCAAAAACAAGATTGGAGATGATTAAATTTTCCATATTTGAAAATAGGGCAAGTAATGTTATAGTATAACCCATGTCGAGATCATGTAACCTGTGCGGTAAAGGAACAAAGATTGGTAGAAACCGATCTCATGCTCAAAACCGAACAGCCCGTACCTATAAAGCTAATATTCATAAAGTAACCCTATCAATGGGGGAGCAAAAACTGGGCGGCTATTTTTGTAGTAAGTGTTTGAAGAAGTTGAAGGGAGAAATCCAAAAACAAAAAACGGCACTTGTTTAAGGTACCGTTTTTTATTTGAAGTTACCGAAATTATTTCTTTTTTGTTTTCTTGACGGTCTTTTTCTTGGCTGGTTTCTTAGCAGCTTTCTTGACGGTCTTTTTAGTGACTTTCTTGGCAACTTTTTTAGTAGCTTTCTTTTTTACTGGCATTTTTATTTTCCTCCTTTATTAAATCTAATATGATTTAGGAAAAAATGTCAAAATTATTTGGGGCTATCTTATGGCTATAATTGACTATTTTAAGAATAAAAAACAACAAAAAAATTAAAAAAATTCATGAAAAAATTGTGGTTATTTTGCCTAATTACAGGCAAAATTAATAAAGACAAAAATCACTTTATTAATCGATAATAAGGAGAAATTTCTGACCAGTTTATCTTATTTTTTCCCTCAAGTTGGACAGTTTCTAATTTGAGATTTTTATCAAATTTTGAAGAAAAAATTTTCATTTTTAATTGATTGCCTTGCTTATTTTCCACAAAAGTCCAGGAAATCGGCCATGGATTCATTGCTAAAATAAAGCGATGAATTTTTTCCTCCGTCCATGACCAATTAATTTTGGCTGATTCTTTGGTTAATTTTGGAAAGTAACTTTTTTGAGAATCATCCTGAGGAACTACTTTTTGAGGGTTTTCGAGATAGAACTTTAAGGTTTCATCAAGATGATCGGCAGCTAAGGTAAAAGCTTTTTGATAAAAGTCGACTGAAGAATAATTTTTGTCGATAGAAAAGGGAATTTGAGAAATGACGGGACCATGATCGGGAAGTAAATCAATTTGAAAAAAAGTGACCGCACTGGCGGTTTCACCATTGATTATCTGCCATGGACCGGGGGTAGCACCGCGATATTTTGGCAGAGGTGAGGGGTGAATATTAACTATTTTGTGGGGAAAGATGTCTATTGTTTCCTGATCGAAAAAAGGAGGACCAAAAGCAACACAGAGGGCGATTTCGGCTGAGAGAAGGCGAAGTTTGTCTTTAACATCCGGAGAAAAGCTTTCGATTTGCAGCAACGGCAGTTGATGTTCGGCTGCGTATTTGGCCACCGGATTGGGAGTAATTTTTTGATCTCGGCCTAGAGGTTTGTCGGTTTTGGTGACAATCGAGGAAAGAGAAAAGTCCGGGAGGTGAAGAAGACGGTCTAAAATGAGAACTGAATACTCCGAAGAGCCGAAAAAAACTATTTTTTTCATGGTTAATTATGGCAATTATAAACCGAAAACAAAAGTTTGGTAAAATATGTGGTGAAAAGTTTAGTTTATTATCCGGAAAAATTTTTACGTAAAGTGCTGCCGGAAGTGACAGCAGTGGACGAAAAATTAAAAAGCGACATTATTGACTTAGGAAAACTGTTAAAGGAAAGCGGTAATGGTGCGGGTTTGGCGGCGAACCAAATAGGTTCAGAAATGAGAATGTTTGCTTTAAAAAGTCTTAAAAACAGAAACATTACAACTTATATTAATCCAATAATTACCGGCGTATACGGACAAAAAGTATATCCGAAATTAATGGCTGAGGATGGGAAAGAAGAAGATTTTCTGGAAGGCTGCATGTCTTTTCCGGATCTGTTCGGCACAGTGAAAAGATTTTTGAAAATTGAAGCGAGCTGGGAAGAGATCAAAGACGGCAAGCTGGTAAGTAAAAAAGGTGATCTGGAAGGTTTTGAGGCGATTGTTTACCAACATGAATTAGACCATCTGGATGGAATTTTGTTTATTGACCATATCAAAAGAGACGGGGGTAAGCTTTACAAATGGGGCGATAAAGAAAAGATTAAGTGGAGCATCGACAAGGTGATCGAATTGGAAAAATGAGCAAATTTATTTAGTTTTTGCTGAAGCAGTGGCTATCCGATTTAGATAATCCCGGGCATCAGAATTCGCGGGAACGATGTCCAGAACCTGCTGGAAATTAGTTTTGGCTAAATCGTATTTTTGTTGTTGAAAATAGATCTCACCGAGGGCGTAATAAACATGATCATAATTTGGTTTAAGGCTGACTGCAGTTTGGAAATTGGCCACAGCTTCATCAGCGGCTTTTATATTTTCATAAAACTGGCCGAGCATATAAAAGGATCTGGCATCGGTGGGAGCGAGTTTAGTGGCCTTGGTAAGGGCATCTAAAGCTTTAAGGTAATATTGGGGATCGATGGTGGAAAGATAATAATAAGTTTGAGCTTTTTCTTTCCAAAAATTGAGATTAAAAGGAGAAATTTGGGTAGCTTTGTCCATAAAGGTTAAACTTTTATCGACATATTGTTTGTCTCCGGTGATAATAGCCATTTTGGCGGCTAAATCGGCTCCTTTAATAAGATAGACAGGTTCGTCTGAACGATAATTCAGACTGGCATGAAGATAATTGTCAGCAGAGGAATATTTTTGATTGCTGTCTAAGGTTTCCGCCTGGGCATAGGTGATATCTGCTAAATAAAAATAGATGTTTTTGATGAAAAGGAAACAGGAAAGAGAAATTATGACAAAAGAAATAGTTTTTGGGAGAAAATGAGGCCGGAAAGGAGCAACGGGAGGGGCAGTTAAAGAAAAAACCGGAATCAGAAAAAAGAACAGAGAGACAACAACTACCGAAAAACCGGCAGAATTAGTGATTAGTATCGAAAGATAGGAGGAAAAAAGAAAATAGCTGCCGGTGTGTAAAAGCCAGTAGCCGGTGACAAGGATAAGACTAAGATAAGTTAGAAAACCGAAACTGCCGGTGGTGGCTAGATAATTTAAATATTCGTTGTGGGCTTTATTGTAGAGAAAATCCCATTCAGAGGTAAGATTATGGGCGGCAGGCCTAATCCAATAGTAACTGTAAGCAAAAGTTTCGGGCCCGGTACCAAAGAGAGGAAATTGCTGCCAGAGTTGAAAGGCGCCTTTCCAGACTATCTTTCGGATGTCTCCGCTGGGAGTGATGTTGAGTGTGGTATCTGAAACCGGAGTGGCGACGATTTTTGAGGGAAAGAGAAAATCTTTGATCGGATTGTTAACAAATAATGAAAAAACGATAAAGGGGATAGAGGCGATAATTAAAAGATAACGGGAATAGTTTTTTTTGAAAAAAGTAATCAGAAAGTAAACTCCGAGAGAAATAACAGCGGCAATAATGCCCGATTTTGATTTGGTAAAAAGCAGACAAAGGTAAAAAGCGACAATTAATGATAAATAATAGATAGAAGATAACCTGGACTTGGAATTAAAGAAGCGGTCGAGGGACAGAGGCAACAGAATGCAAAGATAGGCAGCCAGCCAGTTTGGCTGTCCTAAAGTAGAAAAAACACGATTTTGAACATCCTGAACCCAAATATTTTTATCTATGCCAAAATGCTGGGCGATACCGTAGACGGCGACGACTAAGCCGGAGAAAAGAGAAACGGCAATCAACCGATTCTTAAGATGGGAATCGAGGTGAACTGCCAGAATCCAATAAAGGAGAGCGTAAGTGAAAAGTGAGAGCAAACCTCCGTTTAAACGGGAATAATAGCCAAAAATTGAGGTGTGAAGATCGATGGAGAAAAAAGTGGAAACAATCTGGGAGACTAAAAAAAGAAGGAGAGGCCAATCTAAAAAGGTGGGTTGAAATAATTTATTTTTACCTTTTAGATAACCGACAAGGTGAAAGATAAGGATAATTAAAGTCGATCCATAGAGGAAATACATTTTTGGAAGCTCGAAAAGTTCAGAATTGACTGAGGTAAAAATCCAGGGGGTAATTAGAAATAGAAGAGAGTAAAGTATTTTCATACAGAGGTTTTATAGATTCTATATTATATAATTTTGTGATGAATAGGGTTTCTTTGTTTGGAAGTAAAATTCAAGAACTGTGGACTAACTTTTATTGGGATATAGGTGTGGACTTGGGAACCAGTAATACTTTATTTTACCTGAGAGACAGAGGGGTGGTGATAGATGAGCCAACAATGCTGTCCAGATTAAAAAAGAAAAGGTGGACCGGGTTAAGCGCGCCGAAATGGAAAGGTTCCAGGCCGGTGGCTTATGGGTTTAAGGCTAAGGAAATGTTAAACCGGGAACCGAGGCAAATAGAAGTGGTTAGTCCGATAAAAAACGGAATTATTTCAGATTTGGAAGCGGTGGAAAGTTTGGTGGCTTATTATTTAAAACTGATTTATGAAATTCCAAGCAAATATCCGAAATTATTTAAACCAAGAGTTTTAGTTTCGGTCCCCGGCAGTACCAGTGAAGTTCAAAAAAGAGCGGTTAGATCGGTATTTTTAGAAGCAGGTGCCAGAGAAGTGGTTTTAATTGAGGGAGTGGTTTTGGCGGCAATAGGTTTGGGTTTACCGACAGAAAAATCGACAGGTTTAATGATTGTGGATATTGGCGGCGGGAAAACAGAAGTGGGAGTGGTTTCTATGGGAGGAGTAGTGGTTGGCAAGGGAATAAAAACGTCAGGAAATGATATGGATACGTCGATTATGAACTATATAAAAATGAAATACGGGTTGTTAGTGGGGCAAAACAGTGCAGAAAAAGCAAAAATAGAAATGGGCAATGTGTGGGAAAAAGAGGGCGGCAGCAACCGAAGCACAATAGTTCGGGGAAGAGATTTGGAAACCGGCTTACCAAAAACGGTGAAGTTGGGGGAGTCGGAAATCAGAGAGGCAGTGATGATGGAAGTGCAAAAAATAATTAAGCTGATTAAAGAGGAACTTGATGAAACACCACCGGAACTAATGGAAGATCTGCTAAAAAGAGGAATTGTGTTGGTGGGAAACGGTTCAAAGTTAAGAGGGTTGGACCGACTAATCGAAAAGGAAACAAAAATTAGTACCAGAGTGGCCGAAGATTCGGGATATTGTATTATAAGAGGCTGCGGAGAACTGATGGAAAACAGTAATTTGTTTAAAAATATCAGAATAGTTTCTGGATTGGGAAAATGAACAGAAACGAGTCTCTTCCTTTTAAATATTGGTTTCTAAGCTGGGGTTTGTGGGTTAGTATAGGAATTTTGGCAGCCGGAATTATCAGACTGACGGTGATTCGACAGTCTTATTATCAAACTTTAGCCAGAGACAACCGGGTGGAAGAAAAAAGAATTCCGGCAGGAAGAGGGGAGATACTGGATCGAAAAGGCAGAGTGTTGGCAAAAAGTGTGTATCAATATTTTAAAAATGAAAACGGCAATAAAGTTTATGAAAGCAGCGGTGATTTTCAGGGTTATAAATTTGAAGGGACGGATTTGGCTTACGATTTAAAACGACAATATACATATAAAGAGAGTATGGGATTATTGACAGGATATGTGGGGATGACGACAAAAGAAGAATTACAAACTAATAAATGCAAAATAAAGTTATATTCGGACGAAATGATTGGCAGAGGGGGGATAGAAGAATATTTTGATTGTCAGCTGAGAGGAGAAGATGGCAGAAGACTGACGGAAATCGATGCTAAGGGAAGTTATGTCCGGGAGTTAGGAAGACAGGAGCCGGTTCCCGGAGAGAATATTAATTTGAGTATTGATGCCTATTGGCAGGAAAAAGTTTACAACTTATTAGAAGGAAAAAAGGCGGCGGTGATAATTAGCGATCCTAAAACCGGAAAGATTATTACACTAGTATCTTCGCCGTCGATTGATGCCAATGTTTTTTCCTTTGAACCGAACAGTATTCAAATCAAAAGTTACCTTGAAGATAAGGTTAATTTTCCATTACTTAACAGAACGATAACAGTGAAATACCATCCCGGAAGCGTTTTTAAAATTGTAATGGCAACTGCCGGTTTGGAATCCGGAGCGATTAATAAAGAAACAACCATTGAGGATACCGGGGTGATTAAGGTGGGTGATTATAGTTATGCCAACTGGCTGTGGACGAAAAGTGGAGGGACCAACGGAATGGTTAATATTGTCGAAGCACTACAAAAATCAAATGATATCTTTTTTTATAAACTGGGAGAAAAAATGGGACCGGAGACGATAAGGAATTGGGCAATGAAATACGGTTATGGACAGGAAACCGGAGTTGAGATGACGAGTGAAAATTCCGGAATTGTTCCGGATGACCAGTGGAAACGGGATAATCGGGGGGAAAGGTGGTATCTGGGAGACACATATCATTTTTCGATAGGACAGGGATTTTTGGATGTTACTCCGTTACAGGTTAATCAATCAACCAATATTATTGCCAATAATGGGGTGAAATGTAAGATGAGTGTGATTAACGACAATCAAACTGAATGCCAAAATTTAGGGATAAGCCGGGAAACAATACAAACAATAAAAGAAGGAATGCTGGCGGCCTGTAAACCCGGAGGCACTGCGTGGCCTTTGTATAATTTCAAAACTCAAATTGCCTGCAAGACCGGAACAGCCGAGGTGGGCGACGGCAGCGGCGATTCTCATGCCTGGCTGACAGCTTTTGCACCGGCGGATGATCCGGAAATTTCGATTACGGTGATGGTGGAGAGGGGCGGTGAAGGAAGCGATGTGGCCGCACCGATTGTGGGAGATATTCTGAAAGAATGGTTTGACGAACCGAATACAGTGGTACCAAGATACAGTAATAATGAAATGGGAGAATAACAATCTCCCCTAACCCCTCTTTGACCCTCCAGAGGCGGGCAAGCAAGAGGGGAATAAGACTTTGACAAGAGGGGAAAACAAGGGTTTTAATATGTCATGAAACGGGTGGCGATAATAGGGAGTCGGAGGATGAGTCCTTACGGGAAAACAGTAATCGGGATGGTGATGAAGGAGCTGAAAGATAAAGCGGAGGTGGTGACAATTTTAGTGGCCGGCTGTAACCGGGAAGTGGTCCGATTAGGAGCGGATAAAGTGTTTAAGGGGGATAATTTTGAAAAATTAAATAATGACTTGGCTAATTATTCCGATTTGTTGGTAGTAATTGAAGGAAGTTTGAAAAGCGGAACCATATTGGCAGCCAAATGTTTTTTAGATCTAGGGAAAGAAGTATGGGCAGTGCCGGGAAGGATTATTGATGAAAATTCACGAATGACAAATTATCTGATTAAAAACGGAGCAGTACCTTTATTGGAAATGACCGACTTGACACACAGTTTACAATAGATAACAATGGCAAGTATGAAAAATTTATTAGTAGTGGAATCTCCGACCAAGGCGCGAACGATTGGAAAATATTTGGGAGCTGATTATGAGGTGATAGCTACTGTCGGCCACCTGCGGGATTTGCCGAAAAGTAAAATGGGAGTGGAAGTGGAGAATGGTTTTGTGGTGGACTATGTGGTTGACCGGGAAAAAAAGAAAGTGGTTGATTCGTTAATTAAATCGGCAGAAAAAGTTAAAAATATATATTTGGCAACCGACCCTGATCGGGAAGGAGAAGCCATTTCCTGGCATGTTCAATGGATTTTAGAAAATCAGACGAAGAGGAAAACAGAAAAAAATATTTCCCGGATTACTTTTCACGAGATTACCAAAGCAGCAGTAGAAGAAGCTCTGAAAAACCAAAGAAAAGTAGACATGGATCTAGTTAATGCTCAACAAGGAAGAAGAGTTTTAGATCGAGTAGTCGGATATTCGTTAAGCCCAATATTATGGAAAAAAATAAGAAAAGGTTTGTCCGCCGGACGAGTCCAAAGCGTAGCAGTGAGACTAATTGTGGAAAGAGAGGAAGAAATTGAAGCCTTTAAAAAAGAAAAATATTACAAAATAACGGCAATCCTGAAAAAGGAAGGTAAAAACGCTTTTAGTGCAGATTTGATTAAAGTAAATGATAAAAATGTAAATATTAGCCAAAAACTGAAATTATTTGATGGTGACTACAGTTTTACAAAATCTATTTTTGGATTAAGAGAAGAGGCGGATAAATTTGTGGCCGGGCTTAACAAAGAATTCATAATCGATAAAATTGAAGAAAAAGAAATAAACAGAACTCCATTGCCTCCGTTTACCACTTCTAAAATGCAGCAAACGGCTGCCAGGAGATTTGGCTGGTCGGGAAAGCAGACAATGACCTTAGCGCAACGATTGTACGAAAAAGGGTTGATAACCTACCATCGTACCGATTCGGTCAATTTGGGGGCTAAGGCGATTGATGAATTCAGAAACTACATTGCTGACAAATGGGGAGAGGAATATGTAGCCGGCAAAGTAAGGACCTATAAAAATACTTCAAAAAATGCCCAGGAGGCACACGAGGCAATCAGACCGACAAATGTATCAAAAGAAAACCCGGAGGAAGTCGATGCCAAAGAACTAAAACTCTATCAAATGATCTGGAAAAGGGCAGTGGCGACCCAAGCAGCAGGGGCAAAAATGAAAAATACCACTGTTTATTTTTCCAATGGAACCGGATTATTTAAATCAGTCGGAATAAGAATGTTATTCGACGGATTCCTAAAAATTTCCGGAGAAAAGTTTGAAGAAGAAATGCTGCCAAAAATGGAAATTGGAGAAAAAATTAAGAGCCAAAAAATAAAAATTGAAGAGTCGGAAACTCAATCTCCGCCAAGATATTCAGATGCTTCTCTGGTGGCCAGTTTGGAGAAACAGGGGATCGGCAGGCCGTCAACTTACGCACCGATTATTTCTACGATTCAAGTGAGACAATATGTGGAAAAGGATGAGGGACGTTTTAAACCGACAAGCTTGGGAACAGCGGTAACTAAATTTTTGGTTAAAAACTTTGTGGAAATAATGTCGCTGCCTTTTACAGCAGAAATGGAGGAAAGTTTGGATAAAGTAGCTTTGGGCAAATTGGATTGGAAAAAAATGATGGAAACATTTTGGAAGAAATTTGGAGGCGAAGTTAAAATAGTAGAAAAGACGGCAGACAGGGTGAAAGTTGAAGTGGAAAAAACCGGTGAAAAATGTCCGGAATGCCATGAAGGGGAGTTGGTGATCAGAGTGGGAAAATTCGGAAAATTTGTGTCGTGCAGCCGGTTTCCTGACTGCAAATATACCCGTCAATACCAAGAAGATGCGGGTTTTAAATGTCCGGTATGCGGAAAAGACGGTGTGGTTCGAAAGACTAAAACCGGGAGAAAATTCTTCGGCTGTTCGGATTATCCAAACTGTAAGTGGGCAGCATGGAAACGACCGTAAGCTGTTAACGAAAATTAGTGATTTTTGTTAGGATATTGAGGGTAAAAATCTTTTTCCTGCTTAGGAAGTTTGAGACTGCGTTCCATAGATGGCTTCCTCTGAAGTGCCATTGGGAGCTGACAGTCATTTATTTTACTGCACACTCCACAGGTTTTTAAACTACCCTCGACAGCGAACATGGAGTTAAATTCTTTGCAATCTGCCATAGTTTTTTGAAAAAATAACTTATTTTTTATCGGCGGGCAAACGAATTTGAATTTCTCCGCTAAAATTAGGTTTGGGAGAAATAACTTCCAAATCAATCCTAGTAGGAGATTCTATCTTATAAAAAGTTTTAGGGGCTATAAATTTTTCTGGCATATTTATATAGGTTGATTAATTATTAAGTATCAAGTCTAGGATCTGGAGTTCTTCCGGAGTGGCATCAAGAGGAATAATTTTCCTAATGGCTATCCCTAGTTTATCGCCTGATTCTACGATCTTTATGGTTTCCGGCAGAGATGCCGAGGTAGGTTTCACTGCCGATTCAGGAGTGAACTTTTTTTCTGACATGTGAATTATTTAATTAGTAATAATTAAATATAGGATGTCTTATAAGATGTGTCAAGAGGCAAATTTAGACTAGCGTTTTATTTTTTTATAAAGTGAAGTTTCTTCTTCGGATTTTAAAGTTTCAAGACATGTTCGATCACCAGGTTCAATTCTGACATGTTCACAGGAACGAACCTTACGGCAAATAGGAAGTGAAGGACAAATAGAACAGGCTTCTTTTTTAGAATTGACAATATGTGAACCGGTTTGATTTAATCTTTCTATAAGTTCAGCATTGGAAGTGGCCATAATTTACTTAGTTAATATGTAATGTAGGGTGATTATGAAAAGAGAAGAAAGTTAAATCAAGGAATTTCTTTGAGGCCGGCTAAAGGATATAATTTGAGGGTTGGGGAAAAAATTCCTACTTTAGAGAAAATGTGTTGACAAAAAATTAGCCTGACCTTTGTTTTTTGATCTGTTCTAGGGCAGTTTTGGCAGCAGCACGATCGATTATCTCTCTAGTGTTGACAGGGACTGTCTCAAAAACACGGGTAGCTGCAGATATACGACCAATGGTGTGAGGATCAATGATTTGAGGTTCTATTTGATTAGGGTTGTAGGGAATGGCTTCAGAATTGACTTTATCGTTCATAAATTTATTCTACTACACTATGAATTCTTTTTCTTTCCCCAACGTTCCTGAGAAACTTTGATCAGTTTATCCTTTTGTTGGTTTTTGCAATCCAGAGGAGGCAGGGTGGTGGCATAAAACGGCTGGGTGGTTTCGGAATCAATGCTGAGTTTGCAAATTATTTGGTACTTGCCGATTTTAACCAGATCTTCGGCGGGGAATTTGGTGCCAAACTCTTTTTGAAGAATAAAAGCATCCTGGTTGCCGACGACAAAAGAAAGGAAAGAGCCGACGTTGCCAAAAATGGCATCCTGAATGGTTCGGTCCAGCTGACTCATATACTGATTGGCGACAATAAGATTAAGTTTGAACTTGCGGGCTTCAGAGAGAATTTTAATAAAGGCTTCGGTGGCGAAATTTTGAAACTCGTCAACATAGAGGTAAAAATCAGAGCGTTCGTCCTGAGATTGGAACACCCGATTCATGGCGGCCAACTGGATTTGAGTAATCAGCATGGCGCCGAGAAGAGCAGAGTTGTCTTCACCTAATTTTCCGGAGGATAAATCAGCAATAAGAATCTTTTTTTGATTCATTATTTCTTCAATATTGATTTTGGAATGAGCGTGGGCAACGGTGTTTCTGATATTAGATGAAGCAATAAATTGTCCAACTTTGTTGAGGATCGAAGAAATTGTTTCCACCCGGAACTTTTCATCCATGACATTGTATTCGTTGAGCCAAAAATTTTTGAGAGTTTGATTTTTAAGCTGATCGACTACTTTGGCGCGAAAGACTTTGTTGGTAAGAATCTCGACGATATGGGTCATGTCCGAACCCGGGGTGAAGACCAGGGTAAGAATGGCATTTCTTAAAATATATTCCAATCGGGGACCCCAGGAATTGCCGTAAAGTTTTTTGAAAATAGAAAGAACTCCGGAAGCCACCAGTTCTGCCTGAGATTCATTTTTGGCTTCCAAAACATTTAGAGGATAAACATAGTCGGGATCAGCGGGATTGAAATAACAGCAATCGTTGAGGCGGGAGGCGGGAATATAGTTGAGGATGTTGTCGCAAAGGTCTCCGTGAGGATCGATAATAGCGACACCACGGCCCTTGCGGATGTCATCAATAGCCATGTTGGCAATTAAAGTTGATTTTCCGGTACCACTTTTACCGATAATATAAGTATGTCGACGGCGGTCTTCACCCTCTTTGATACCGAAAATAGTTTCCTGATTATGAAATTCTGTTTTGCCAAAAAAGGTGAGATGAGATTTTTCTTCATCACTAAGACCGGTGGCTACCGGCAGATTTTCCGGCGGATCGGCGTAGAGTTTTTTACCCCAAGCGATGTTGGGAAGTTTGGTGAGTTGATTGGGAAAATGCCAAAGAACAGCCAGTTCTTCAGTGTTTAGAACTTGGGTGTTGATGGTTAACTGGCGATTTTCAATTGATTTGAGAATTTTTTTACGGGTAAAAAGACCGGGAGAGACGGTACGAATAAAATTGCCCCGAGGACTGGTGTAGATTCCAAAAGAGGAGGAGACCGAACTGATGAGAGTGGGATTATTGGAAAGAATATTGATCTGGGTTAACAGACCGGGGAACTGAATTTTGGTTTCAAAAACTTGTTTGTCGGGATGGGCCTGACGGAAATTTTTTTCTTTGTCGACTAAAACTCCATTTTGAATGACGGAAATAATACTACCCTGCCAATTTTTAGGAGCATTGCTGATTAAAATTTGATAGAGAAAAAAATCGGAGGAAGAAGTGGAACGGGAAAGGGGAGCCAGAACTGAAGAGAGAGGGTCGGTATCTCGGAAATCACGGGCGGTTTTGAGGGGATAGGAGTATGGGCGGGCTAAAGCTAATTGACTGGCAAACAAATTTTTGCGGTGCTCGCTACCTTCGGGCTTGTTCGATGGAGATTGAACTTCGCGTTCGCTGTGCTCCGAAAAATTGTTTGCTGCGTCAATTAAATAATTATTTGATTCTTTGATGACGGCGGAGGGGTATTGGGCGAGAATTTGGGAACGAAAGAAATCGTAATTTTGGACGGGGACGACAACATAAAAATGAATTTGACCGTTGATAAGGACAACTTCAAGAGAAGCTACCAGAGAATGTTTGCCGGATAATTTTTCCCAAAAACTGAGTTTGGCAAATTGAGTAAAGTTGGACAAGAGAGAGGACATGGATTCGAGAGTAGTTTCGTTGTCTTGTGGAAGACGGACTTCCATGAAAGTGAAGGCAGAATTAGAAGACATGGTTAATTATATATTAAAGATGGTGTTTATTTTCATATTGTATGATTATTAGAAA
This sequence comes from uncultured Gammaproteobacteria bacterium, assembly GCA_964448705.1. Classification (GTDB taxonomy): domain Bacteria; phylum Patescibacteriota; class Microgenomatia; order UBA12405; family UBA12405; genus CAYUZS01. The sequence goes on along the minus strand of CAYUZS010000003.1, from coordinate 130,793 downwards.
ATGTGTTAGTCTGAAAAATGAAAACGGGAGTTAAGTTTATAGAGGCAACAGAAAAATCTGTAAGGAATCTGGTGGGGGATAAAAACTATTTTTTTCGTATAATCTCACATAAATTACATAAGAGCAGAATGCGCTCTTATGTGTATTGAATATTCATGATAGTGTGATATTATAAGTCTAATTCGAAACAGCAGTACCGCCGATTACCAAAAGCGGTATGGAAACAATGAATGCGGGACTGTTGAAGTCGAGAAACTTCCGCCTCATCGGCGGATGGCAAATCCGGCCTAGCCGGGTTGCACTTTAACAACCTGCAAAACTAAATTAACCCTTCTCTAACTCTTTCCCAACCCTTCCCAAAACTCGGGCAGGGAGTAGAAGTGGGCCTCGAAAAGTTCGTAGAAACGGATTTTTCGAGGTTTCACTTCCATAGGGGAAGGTGAAAAAGATCGGGTCTCCTCGACCAAAAGAAAGGGGCTTCAAATGTGTAAAAGCGACAAGAAACAGAAAGAAAATCAAAAGAAAAAAGAAGAAAACCGACTACGACGTCGGAAAGGCGTTACCCAGGGCAAGGTGGCAAAATGTTAGTGTTTCAACAACCACCTTCACCGAGCGAGTGTCAGCAGCCGGAAGGTCATTGCTCCCGTTGCAAATTTTTTTCTCGATGCCGAGAGATAGAGCTCGGTGAGTCTCCTGATATTCGGGGGGCCCAAAAGGAGGCCGACCGAAATGGACTAGGGTCGCTCCAGTGGGATTCTCCGTCATTTGACGGAACCCCACGGTAGGGTATATGTGGGGGGGGCGAAAGCCTTCCCCCACAGTATGTGGAAAAAGAAAAAAAAGAGCCGCCTAGTGGTGGAAAAATTGTTTTGCAGGTTGTCGTTTGGAAATTTATTAAATTAATATTTAATCAAATAAAAAAATGAAACCAAAAGAAGGAATGTATCCGACTGGTAGACAAATGGCAGAAATTGAAGCTGAAGCCGGACATTTTTTCCCGGCAGGAAAAAGCAAAATGCCAGTAGTGGAGTCAGTGGTAAAAGGTGGATATGGACCAGTGGTTCAAGCGGCTTTGAAACTGGGAGGAGTAATTGTTTCTAGAGAAAAAATCCAAAGGGGTTGAATTAAATATGATTGAACGTCGAAATGAATTAGTTAGCCGAAGCCCATTGGTCTTTTTGATGGCCAGTGGATTGATTCCAAAAATGATTGATGACAATCCACTGGTTAAGTTTGATAGGAAAGGTGCTTTTAAGGGTGTTAAGATAGTAAGCGAGAAGAGTTTGTTTAGTGATACCTCAAAATACTCTGCCTGGATGGCAAGAACTTCAAAGTTAATTTCGCAGTGGGGTGATTATTCAAAATTTGAAGTGACTAATATGTGGAGGGCGTTTAATAATCGAGAATTGACGACTAGGTTTACTTTAGATCCAGTTATTGAATCTAACATGTTAACAACAAGGGTGGTTAATGGAAAAGAATACCAATTACATCAGATGTCTCCAACAATAGAGATAGGCAATGGTTGGAGGATGGCAGACATTATGGTGGTGCCGACTGGCAAAGAAGATATAAATCTGAATAAATATCCGACATGGACGAGAGGTTATTCGCCATTGTTTTTTTATAACCGGGATATGGGTTTATCTCAATGGAATAAAGTCGGAAATCTGACGGACAGTTTTGCCGGCGGTTTATTCATTCTTAATGAAGCTTCGAAAATTAAGAGAGGTTTTCATGGAGGAGGTCTGGTAGATGAGGATGGGACAACTGGCGGTTACTGGTCACGGACTAGTACTTTTTCTGCCCTGGTTGAAGGGAGACTGGGAGGGGCGACCTATCCAGAATGGGGGTGGAAGAAATTTGAACCAGGAAAAAAGGTAAGGACAAATGCTGGATTGGCTGCCGATATGATTAAGAATATGAAGAGAGTATATGTGCCTTTTATTGAAAAGACAGCGTTAATTTCAGCACAGCTAGCTACCTACTTTTCTGAAAATTATAATTCTGGTGTTAGCAATAAGATTGGTGGAGATAATTTAAAAGCGTTTAGTCAATTGGTTATGTCCGGTTGGTCTGGGGCAATGTTGGATTATTATGACAGGTATTTCTATTCACCTGCGGTGAATTATATAGCGGGTAGAAGAGTAAGCTTGGACGATTGACTTGTGTGTATTGGTGGTGTATATTTCCTTATGTTTCAGAAAGATGCTGAAAGCAGTTGTTTGAAACAATCAGAAGCCTTAAACGAAATTCGGTAATGCGCCGGGTGGAGTGGGGCTTTTTTTATATCCCGAGAGGGAGAACTTTAACAAGTCGAAAAAAGGATAGAGGTTGGTCCAAACCAGCGCCAAAAATATATTGGAATTGGTTTGGATTAACCTCGAAAGGGGATTTTTGGGAAAAGAAAGGGAATTTAAAATGTTAAAAAATATAATTCAAGCGGGTTTACTGTTTTTTTCGATGTACCTGATTGGTACATCGGAGGAAACGAACGTACTGGCGATGGTACTACTGGCAGTTGTTGCCACATTGGCGGCCTTCGAAAGTAGCAGATTCTTATCTGCACTCGAAGTGTTGTTGGTTTGTGCCGCCATTATCTTATCGATGATGGGGATCTGGTTTGTCAGCATGGCTTTATTGACCCTGCTGGCGATTGAGAATTTAGCATTCTTGGTCACCCCCGTCAGGGAGTGGCTGCAAGGACTGGATGGAGGCTAGGAGGGGGGAAACCCCCTCCGGGGGGATTAAACAAAAAGCAAACAAAACCGAAACACCAAAAACCCAACCCAAACCCAACTTTCACTTTCCTCCTCCTTTTTTCGACTTTTTTTAGAAATTAAAAATTATTGATTAAAAATAAAAATGCCAAATTTTATTGAGAGATTAAGAAATCGTACTGTGGAGCCGGCTCCGGTGCAAAATGTGGCGCTGAGTTTGCGGGATCAAATGATTGAGAGCAAGGAAATTGAAAAATTCGGAGGACCGAGAGAAACGTTTGAACAGAAACAGTGGGTGATTAAAGAAATGGCCAATCTGGGTTTGGGAACAGGATTAGATACCAGTGCATTATCCGGCAGTTATTATGCGACTTTAATTAAGACATGTTTAGAGGTTAATATTGCCGGTGGAAATTTAGCGGTGGATTTGAGTGTGGCAACTAAAGATTTGATAAAAGTGATGGATCCGAATAAGGATTTGGTAGAGAGATCGAGAATAGCATTTGAGATTTGTGAGTCGCTGGCAAAACAGAGAGGTAGCTCAAATATGGCTAAGATAGCCAAAGAATATCCGATAATATTTGAACCTTGGGTGGATTTAGTAAAGGTGGTGGCCGATAGTAAAAAAGCAGTATTGCAAAATATGACCAGTTTGGATAGGGCAGTGGAGAGAAATGGAAAAATGTTGGAAACGGCAGGAAAAATAATAAAATCTAGCGGATCAAAATTGGCGGATAATGCCGATAAATATGATAAACAATTAGGTATGGACAAAGAAGTAAAAGAGATTCAGGACAACCTTTCTAAATTAGGACAGGGTATGATAGCGGCATTATCTATGGGGGATAGAAGTGTAAGTGAGATAGCGAAAGAAATTGTTAGGGAAAAAACCAGGCTGTCAAAAATACCGATAATGGCTAAGGAATCAAATGAAGCGATTAAAGGAGTGCTGCAGGCAACTGCGACAGATATGTTTGACACGGCAGCAGTACAGGCAATGGCAGCAGCTTCAAGATCGATAGTGATGGCTCAACAGGCAAATTTGGTTGCAGGAACGGCAATTCCAATGCTGGCAATTACCGGTTTGGCAGGAGCAATCCAGACGGCATCCTGGTTGAATCTTTATACAACATACAGATTATTGGGTGAAATTAGCGGATCACCTGACTTATCGATGACTCCAAGAGAGGTAAGAAATGCGATTGCTGCCGCGAACGCAGCCAGCAGGCAAAGATATTTGGAAATAAAAAATGAAACATATAAAAAAATCTCTGCAGGGGGAGGTCAGTAATGTCAACATTCCGCCGAACAATAGAAATTAACTGTTTAACACTGCCGATTGAAGGTGTAAATCAAGTATTAAGATATATGGAAAATGAAGATGCCCTCGATTCGAGAAATTTTGTATTGGGACAGTGTCCGGTTTTAAGGGGAGAGGTACCGAGAAAGATTTGTCCGTTCGCCGGAGGAATGGAACCTAATTGCAGTCTTTGTGAAATGAGGAAAGATACTTTTGAATATATAAAAAGATTAACCGGGAAAAAAATCGGGGGGAAAATACAAGACTGGAAAAATTATAAAGAATATTGTGAAACTAGGGGTAAAATTAAAGAAGATGAAACTACGGAGGTAATGTGTTTACGGACTGATAAAGGGGTATTAACGGTGATGCAGGGAAGTAAGGTGGAGAAAGGAAAATTTTTTATTTCAGCGAGAGAAAATAAATTATAAATTAATCAAAAATATGAAAATTGAAAAATGTGAAATATGCAAACAAACGTTAGGAAATTGTCTAACGGAGATTCATTTAAGAGCTTTACAACAGGGCCAAAAAAATTTCGATATTTCACTGAAAGAGATAATCACAATTGATATGGGAACTTTCAGAGAAAGTTGTTGTCCGTCAGTATCGGGACCTTATATTGATAAGATAACCGGGAGGGAAGTGATAGATGTCCGACCGGTAAGATACACCCGACAATTCCAGCTGTGATATAATCCGTAAGTTAAAAATTTGAAAATTTATCAAGCTTTGGGTTAAATTTACCCCAAATCAGATAACCCGACTTCGCTTAAAAATTTTATTATTAATTTTTTAAGCTTCGACGGGTAAAATAAAAGCTTAGTATGAAAACAAAAACAGTCAACAGAACCGGCAAAAAGCTGGTTAAAAAAGCATTGGTAGTTAAGGCCAAAAAGCAGAGCAATATTACTGCTGAAAACATTAAAAAACTTAACGAGAAAGTTAAATTGGATAAGGCCAGCGCTAAGGTGGCAGAACAGACAGAAAAGGAAGTTGTTAAAAAAGAGTTGGTTAAAGAAGATAAGAAATACTCTTTAACTATAGGATTAAAAGATTTGTTAGCAGCGGGTTGTCATTTAGGGCACAAAATTTCCAAAACTCATCCTAAAGCCAAAGAAAATATTTATATAGCCAAAGACGGAATTCAGATTATCGATTTGGTTAAGACTTTGGATGGATTAGAGAAAGCTTGCAACTATATATATAATTCCCGAAGAAACGGCAAACAAATTGTGTTGGTAGGTACCAAAAGACAAGCCAGAGAAGTAGTAAAAAGAGTAGCCGAAGATGCCGGTGTGGCTTATGTAACCGACAGATGGCTGGGCGGAACAATCAGCAACTGGGAACAAATTCGCAAAAATATAAAAAAATTCAACGATACTAAAGAAGCATTAAGTAAAAATTTGTATACGGATAAAACTAAAAAAGAATTGTTGGATTTAAATAAGGAACAAATCAGACTGGAAAGAATTATCGGCGGTTTGACACATTTGGAGAAGCTCTTTGATATAGTTTTTATGGTTGATGCCGGTTTTGAAAAAACAGCTAATAAAGAGGCGAAGATGAGAAATCTGAAAACGGTAGCAATTGTGGACACTGACGCTGATCCAAGAAAAGTGGATTTGGCGATACCAGCCAACGATGACAGTGTTAAGTCGATCAATTTAATCGTCGAAGAAGTTGGTCGGGCAATTAAAGCTGCAGGGGTTTAACCGAAACAATCTCCCTAAATCCTTCTTTGACCCTCCAGAGGCGGGCAAGCAAGAGGGACTTTAAAAAATTAAATAAAAAAATGGAACAAAAACAAATAATTGAATTAGTTAAAAAAATCAGAATCGAAACCGGTTTGGGAATAATGGAAATCAAAGCAGCAGTAGAAGAGGCTGACGGCGATGAAAAAAAAGCCAAAGAAATTTTGAAAGAAAAAGGTTTTAAAAAAGCTGAAACCAAAGCTGAAAGAGAGACACATCAAGGTTTGGTGGCTACTTATACCCATTCTACCGGAAAAGTCGGGGTGATGGTGGAAATGCTCTGCGAGACAGATTTTGTGGCTAAAAATGAAGAATTTGTGGCAGTGGCCAAAGATGTTTGTTTGCAGGTGGCGGCTATGAATCCGGAAAATGTAGAGGATTTGATGGAAATGGAGTTTATAAAAGACAGCACTAAAAAAATTAAAGATTTAGTGACCGGACTGGTAGCTAAATTCGGAGAAAATATAAAAATAAGTAGATTTCAAAGATTTGAAATTTAAAATTAATGGATACCCTCTCTTTTTTTAAAGAGGGGGTATTTTTTTTGAGAAAAACATTAGCTTAAAGGTTTGGTATAATTTTGCTATATGATCAACTTCAGCGACGTAAATACCCGAATGGGCAAGATAAGAGATTTATTTGTGAATGATATTTCATCGATCAGGACAGGGAGGGCAACTCCGGGACTAATAGAAAATGTGGCGGTGACAGTGTACGGCGCTCAAAAAATGAGACTGATAGAGTTGGGATCGATTGGTGTTCCGGATGTGAGAAGTTTGACTTTTCAACCATGGGATCAGGCTTTAATTAGAGAAATTGCCAATGGCATTCAGGCGGCAAATATTGGAATGACACCGGCAATTGACGGCCAGGTGATCCGAATGTCACTGCCGATGTTAACTCAGGAACAGAGAGAGGATTATATTAAACTTTTGGGAAGAAAATTAGAAGGTGCCAGAGGAATGATACGGGATGCCAGAGCAGATTTTCGGAAAAAAATAATGGATGCAAAAAATGCAAAAGAAATCGGGGAGGATGAATTTAAAAGAGATGAGGAACAATTGCAAAAATTAACGGATCAGTTTATCGATAAACTGGAAGAGATTTCAAAAAAGAAAGAAACTGAGATTAGAGGATAGGATTGAGAGAGAAGAATTGATAGAATAATAAATCTTATGGATATCATTATTTTTGTAGTGGCATTGTCGATTTTAGTTTTGGTTCATGAATTCGGCCATTTTTTTGCAGCTAAGCTGACAGGAGTAAAAGTGGAAGAGTTTGGATTGGGACTACCACCGAGAATAAAGGCTAAAAAGTGGAAAGGAACAGAATGGAGTTTAAACTGGCTGCCGATCGGCGGATTTTGCAAGTTGTTCGGAGAGGATCTGAACGAAAAAGGAGCGACAAAAAACAAAAATTCATTTGCAGCAAAAAATCCGTGGCAAAAAGCCCTGATAGTTTTGGGAGGAGTGCTGATGAACTTGGTGACAGCGGTGGTAATTTTTTCAATCGTTTATTCGGTGTTGGGAGTACCGACAGAGACAAATAAAGTTAAAATTTTGGAAGTGGCTAAGAATTCTCCGGCGGAAATTGCCGGATTAAAAGTTGATGACCAGGTAAAAAAGGTCGGTGGTGTGGAAATAGAAACACCACAACAATTAACCGAAGAAGTGGGGAAATACAAAGGAAAAGAGGTGGAATTGGAGATTTCTAGGGAGGGACAGGGCAATGCCCTATCCGTACAAGTACAAGTGCGGGATAATCCTCCTGAAGGTGAGGGGAGTTTGGGGGTGGCGATTTCCAATACGGAAATGATGAAAGTGAAATGGTATGAGTTTTACAAAGGGATCGGAGCCGGATTTAAGGAAGCCTATTATTGGGGCAAAATTATTTTCGGAGGAGTAATGTCGATGGTCGGTGGATTGTTTCAAGGGCAGGTGCCTAAAGATGTTTCCGGTCCGATTGGAATGTTTGAAGCAACCAGCAGTATAAAAGCCAACCAAGGGATGCTGGCGGTGATTCACTTTTTTGGAATAGTGTCGGTTAATTTGGCAATTGTAAATGTTCTGCCTTTTCCGGCTTTGGACGGAGGAAGAATAATTTTTGTACTTTATGAAATGATTACCAGAAAAAGAGCTAATCAAAAGCTGGAGATGGCGGTAAACAATGTGGGAATGATGGTTTTGCTGCTATTGATTGTGTTGATAACTGTGGGAGATGTGATGAGACTAGTAAAATAGAAATTAGAACTGGTATTTGCATTTAAGATAAGGTTTTTGTATATTTATTTTATGGTGCAACAAAATAGGAATGATTATCAAAAACCGATGATTAAAGTGATTTCTTTAAATTCTGTTTTGGCATGTGGTGGAGAAACACCCAAACAGTGTCCCGATGGATCATGTGTCTGTGCGTCCTGTGCTTGTGCGAGATAAAAAGGATGGGAAAACATGAGAGATAGGGATGTTTTTGTTAAGGTGGAGAAATGTTATTCCGAGTATCGAAATGATGAGGTGTTGATTGCGGTGGAAGGTGAGTCGAGAATTACGATTCTTTCAGGGACGGCAGTGGATTTATGGAAGTTGTTGGTTAGTCCAAAAAGTATCGAAGAAATGGTTAGTTTTTTATATAAACACTATAAGGTGGAAAAAGATGAGGCGAGGGAAGATGTGAAGTCTTTTTTGAAAAAAGGTATTAAAACTGGGATAATTAGAGAAGAAAAATGAATCAAATAGCAAGGATTTCTTCAAGTGAATTTCGAAAGAGGTTAAAAGATAATCCGATTGAAAAAGTTGATAAAAGTGAAATAAATAGAAACTTAAAAGATTACTTGAATTTGGACGAGGCGATACTGTTGGTTTCCGGAGGCATCGACTCGACTGTGTTATGGGAATATCTACTTTGTAATGGAACAAAAGTGTATCCGGTTTATATTAGACAGAAATATACGAGAGGTAACCTTAATGGTAGCACTAGATCGGTGAAATTTTTTGATAAATATTTTCAAAAAAAATATCCGGGTTTAAGTTGGCCGGTAAAAGAAATGGATGTTTATACCTATCCTGCTAATATTTTGGAAGAATACAGGATGATTAAACCAGGAAAATTTTTTCATCATAAATATTTATTGTCACAAGTAGTAAATAATAAGATGTCGTTTTGGTTATTGCCGGATATTCTCTATCAATACCCAATTTATGCATTACAATATTCTTTTTATTTGAAATACCGGTACGATATAACCGTAAAGACAATTTTAACCGCGATATTACCGACTGACGGGTTAACCATAAAAGGCCAGACATTAAGCCGAATTAGGTTATATCAAGATTTGATTCGGGAGATTGGAGACGATACCAATTTTGAATATTATTCACTATTTTTTGAGCCTCAGTTTGGAAACTGGATGGAAAAAGAAGAGGTGGTAGAAATGGGAAAAAAATATTGTCTGCCTTTGGAAAAGACTTGGAGCTGTACAAATGGAAACAAGTATCCTTGCGGGGTATGTTCTTCCTGTAAACAAAGGGCGGATGTTTTTGAAAGAATGAAAATTTCACGGAAGAAAGAAAAAATGACTGAAAAGATATTTCCAGAGATGAAACTTCGGCTAGGAATAAGGAAAAGTGCTGAAAAGTTAGGCGAGTTTTGGGAGACAATGTATGTGAAAATAAAGGACAGACTTAGTGATTAAATTGAATAATTCCAAGATATTCTTTTTTGGTGACCATCCAGGAGTCCGGTTGGCTGTGGGCGTCTCCTTTGGTAACTAAAATAGGTTGGCGGTTGTTGATGCCAATGGCGATTACCCGATGAACAATAGGTTGAGGAAAATTGGTAAACATGAAGGCAATAATGTCGCCGGGTTTTATTTTAGAGAAAGAGATATTTTTAATTGGAACAACCTGACCAATATTAAGAGTTGGTAGCATACTGCCGGTAGTAACCGTGACAGAAGAACTGTTTTTTTGGAGGGATCGCCGAAAGAATTCCAGATGTTGGGGGGTGACAAAATTTTCCCGATCAAGGCGACCATGATTGATAGGGTATACCTTATCACAAAAAGAAATCAGCCATTGAAGATCGTGAGAGGAGGCAAGAATAGTCTTATGACTTAGTTTAAGTTGATTGAAATATTCGGCACATTTACTTTTAAATTCGGTGTCCCCAACTGCCAAAAATTCGTCAACGATGAAAATATCAGCAGGAATGACTGTTGCAATCGAAAAAGCCAGACGAAGAATCATACCGGAGGAATAGGTATAAAGCGGTTGATGAATAAAATCTGATAGTTCCGAAAAATTTATACAGTCTGAAATAACCTGAGAGGTTTGGTCCTGATTGAAATCGGCCATAAGTGCCAATTGAAGTTTGATATTTTCATAACCGGTAAGCTCTTGGTCAAAACCAGCGGTTAATTCAATTAGAGAAATTATTTTTCCACTAGTGGTGACTGTTCCTGAAGCAGGAGTGGTAATGTGGGAAATTATTTTGAGTAGAGTAGTTTTACCAGCACCGTTTGGACCAAAAAAACCGACACGTTCTCCGGATTCTACAGTAAGGTTAATGTCTTTAAGAGCCCAGTAAATTTTATCTTTTGGGTTTAACTGTTCAATCAAAGTGGGTTTTGAAGAATGAAGAGAATATTTTTTGGATAAATGTTTTATTTTAATAACTTTTGACATAGTTTTATAACCAATCAACAAAATAGGAGTAATTTTTTCGGAAAAGAAAAATACCTAAAAATAAGATTACAATGGTGGTAAAAAGATTAGTGATTATAAGAATAGTGTTTGGAAAAGGAGCATTAAAGAAAATATAATGAAATAGGGAGAAAAGTGAAGCCAAAGGATTGATAATCAGATATTTTTGTAGAAACCCAGGTAGACTGTTGGTTTGATAGAGGATGGGAGTGGCATAAAACCAAAGCATGAGAAGAGTGTTAACAAAAAAGTTGGTATCGCGGAAACGAACATTAAGAGTAGAAGTGATTAAGGAGAAAGCAACTGAGAAAGTCAGCAGCCATAGCAGAATGGGAATAATCAAGAGAGCTTTTAAGGAGAGACCAGTTACAAAGGCGGTGGTCGTTAGAAAAAGCAGAAGGGAAAAGAGTAGATTAATATAATCAGCAAGAATAATAGAGATAGGGATTATTTCTAAAGGAAAAGGAGTTTTTTGAAGCAGATTTCGGTTAGAAACAAAGCTATAGGTTGATTTGGTGATTGAGGAGGAAAAGAACTGCCATAAAAGGAGACCTCCAAAGAGGAACAAATAGTAGTTTGGAAGACTAATAAAGTGAGAGAAGACAGTACCGATGATTAGCATTTGAAAGAGTGGGTTAAGAAACAACCATAGAAAACCAAAAATAGCCCTTTTGTAACGGCTCATAAACTCTGTTTTGGTCATAACAGAGAGGAGGGTAAAATAGTGGTGATTAAATCTTTTAGTCATATATAAAATAGGTTTTGGGTTTATTAAAAATAAACGAAGAAGTTTGACTTTGATTGTAGGCACCAACACAATAAAAAACAAGAAGGTCTCCAATAGAAACCTTTTGGAATTTTCCGCGATATAAAATGTCTGTTTCCTGGCAGCTGCTGCCATAAATAATTGTTTCTATAGTTTTAAAGTTATTATTCGCAGATAAATTTTTGATTAGATGGCGTCGATACCATGTTGAGGGCAACATAGTGTTTGCAGCATCGACAGTAATTAACTGATGGTTACTAGTTTCAATAGTGCTAAGAACTTTGGTTATCATGACAGTTGAGTCGTCGACTAAATATCTACCGGGTTCCAGAATAATTTCTGTCTTAGAAAAATCAACAATTTTGGACAGTGGTTGAACGATACTATTAATATAATTCGATATCTTTGGTAAAGATTGGATGTCGGTTTGGTGGATTAAACCGTGTGAGGGAAAACCACCACCAAAGTCGATATAAACAAGGTCAGCAAAGAGATGGTGTTTTTTGATGAAGGAAGAAATGGCCAGAGAACATTGCTGATAGAGGTCAGAGTTTTGAATATCGCTGCCAAGATGAAAGTGGATTCCGGAAAGGGGGTATTTTTTCTGTTTTAAAAGAGAAAATGCTTGGCTGGCTTGGCCGTTTTCAAGATTGAAGCCAAAACGACTAGGTGAGGAGAGTGAGTTAAAACGGAGACCAATTTTAGCGGTTATTTTTGAGGAGTATGGAGGAAGATTTTCAATTTCAGAAAAATGGTCAAGGTTGAGAGTGATTGGACGGTACAAAAGTGGAAGAAAATTGCCTTTGTTTGGTCCATTAAAAATAATTTGTGAATAATGGTAGTGATTATGGAGTGACATTTTTAATTCTCTTTGAGAAACAACTTCAGCCATGTCAAATCTGATATTTTTGGCGACGTCGTAATTGGTTTTGAATGAGTAGGCAATTTTTGCCTGAGCCAGGTGAAATTGAGACATTGTTTGATGCAGTTCTAGTAAACGATTTTTTACAATTGATTTATTTGTTAGAAAAAAAGGGGTGGAATGGATAAAAAGATTTTGATTTAAGGAGGGAAAAAAAGAAAAGTCGATTGGTTTGGATGGAGATGATTTGAAGAAGGTTGAAAGCATAGAGAATGATAGTATTATAATGGAGAATGATATTCAGCGGGACAAAAGATTTAATAGATAAGAAAAATGTCAGGAAATTTATTGAGAATTATGCAAAAGATGACAATTGGCATCACTGGGATAACAATCGGGGAGGTTTAGGTTATGGCTGGATCCATTATTCACTGATTAGGCAAATCAGACCGGATAAGGTACTATGTGTTGGCAGTAAATACGGATATATTCCGGCCGTATGCGCTTTGGCGTGCAAAGATAACGGGATGGGTTTAGTTGATTTTGTTGATGCCGGATTTGATATGGATGATTATGATAAAGTTGCTGGAGAACATTGGGGAGGAGTTGGTTTTTGGAAGAAGGTAGATGAAAAAAAACATTTTGGAAAATTTGGTTTGGAGAAGTATATAAAATTGAGGGTGATGAAATCAGATGAATATTACGCAAAAAATGAAAAAATAAAATATGGTTACGTTCATATTGACGGCGACCATTCTTATACAGGGGTGAAAAAAGATTTTGAAATGTTCTGGCAGAATGTGGAAAAAGGCGGATTTTTGGCGATCCATGATATCGGAAGTCCGGACAAGGATGGAAACTTTTATGGAACCAGAAAATTTTGGAAAGAAATTAAAGACTCAGGAAAATACAAACTATTCGAGATATTAGAGGATCCGGGAGTAGGAATTATTCAAAAAGATTAGCAGCGACAGTTTTATTTCTGGCAGTATCAGCTTTGTTACAGGCAATAAGCTTGCAATTTCGTTGACAGTGGCGGATTTGTTGACGCTGGGTAACAGCTTTTTGGCTCCACCAGATAGATTGGGGGTTTTCCCTGATAATATTTCCGATAGCAGGAAAGTCGAAACAAAGCCTAACGTCTCCATGATGATCAACAATAAAATTATTTATTCCGGCGGCACAGACAAATTTATTAAATAGTCCGGGATTTTTATAATATTTCAGAGAGGTTTCCAAATCCTGTTTGGAACTTAGAATAAGAGGTTCAGAAGAGGTTTTTTGGATAATCCTTTTTATAACGGCTGTAATTTTAGTTTTGTTTGGCCATAAAGGATTGTTTTTGGAAATAGCTTTGACACTGTTTTGTCCGAGATTGGGAAGTAAACATTGAAACATAATGCCGTTAGTGTGGTATTTTTTGGTTAGTTCTATTAATTTTTCTAATTCCATAGTGTTATTTTTCATTATGACTGTATTGATGTAAATTTTAGGAGAATGAGTTGTTTTTTGAAGATAATTAATAGCTTTGATGACTTTATCGAATGTTCCTGAAACACCACGGAGATAATCGTGAGTTTTGGCTGTAGCCCCATCAAGAGAGATGGAAATAGCATAAAGGTGGTTTAGAGTGAGTTTTTTTGCCAGTGACTTGTCTATCAGGACGGCATTACTGTTGATGTGAGAAAGGATGCCTTTTCTGTAGGCATAACCAATTATTTCGGGTAGGTCTGTGTTTGTTAACGGTTCACCGCCGGTAAAAAAGAGGTAGCAACTACCTAACCAAGAGTGAAGCCGGTCAATGATAATTTTAGCTTCTTTTAGTGAGAGTTGTGTTTCTGGAGGACTTTTCCAAATATCGCATTGCTTGCATTTTAGAACACAATTTGGAGTTAGGTCAAAAGTAATGGAAGTAGGTTTGTTTAGAGGTTTATTAAGATTGAGAGAGACTTTTATTAAAAGATTCTGCCACCAAATGGAGAGATTGATTCCGGTTGATTTAATTTTTTTACTAATATTCATTTTTAGATGAATTAATTTTCGGTAACAATGGAAGTAGAGTTTTGTTCCAATTTAAATTTTTGGAAATTCTTAGGGCAGCTTGGTGTTTTTTTAACCAAAGTTTTTTTTGAGAATATTTTTTAAGCTGTTTGACAAAATTTCTTTCATTATAGTAAATGGTGGCTGGTTTTAGCAGGGGATCCCGACGCCATTCAGGGCAAAGAACCGGTAGACCATGCTCAAGATATTTTAAGTACTTGGCAGAAAAACCATTGTTTCTGAGCGGATCATTGGTGATAGTTATTAGACCAAATTGATAAAGGCTGAGTTTTTGGAGATTTTTTAAATAGCCTTTGGTTTTAAATTTGGATGAAGTTTGATAGCTAAAAATGTCGATAGAAGATGTTTTCTGCAGTCTGAGTAGTAATGAGGGATTGGTCCAAGGTGAAGTAAAATCGCCAAGATAAATTATTTTGGGATGTTTTTTAAATACAGCTACTTTTGAAACTGAATTACACCCCCAGTTGAGGATAAAACTGTTTGGAATTTTTTTTCCAATTTTACGTGCATAATTAAGAAAGCCGGACCAATGGAAGCAAGTATGATCGGCTTTGGAATAGGCGAGGTTTTCCAGACGGGTTATTATATTAATAATCGGTAGAGGCAGCCGGTGACTGAGTTTTAATTCTTCAGAAAAAATGGTCGGTAAATCAAGGATAAGTTGAAAGCGGTGTGGATATATGGCGACAAAAATGTCTTCGGAATATTGAGAAATTACTTTTTTGGTATGCAAACGATGAAGATAAAAATTGAGAAGATAACCGCGAAGAAGTAGGCTAAAAAAATATCTGAAAGGTGGATTATTAAGTAGAGATAAATGAATTAATAGGTAGGCTAGGGGATTTTCTTTTAAGAACTGACGTCGATGCAATTGGCAATCGAGAAGAATTTTTTCCGAATCAATATTGGTTACCTGAAAATTGTTTTTGTGGAGAAAATTAGTTATGGCTTCAAGGCGTTCTTGGTTGGCTCCCCGGTCATGGCGATTTATTATAGAAAGATGGTTGTCGTTGGGAAGAATCTGATACTTTTGGGCATATTTGAAACCAGAGTCAAATGAAATTTCCAGAAGTGCTTTGAAAAAGTTGGTAGCTAATTTTTTAATGATGGTAAAGAAGTCGAGAGTAGGCTGATAGTTATCAAAATTGCCCCATTTTTGATTGATAGCAAATTTGATTTGACCGCGATAAAAATATTTTCGGATTAATGGGAACAATTTTATATATTCATGGTGGCTGACTATTAATTTAGGGATAAACATTCCGGAAAGATGATGCTGATTCAGTTGAAGGCCAAAATCTATATCCTCAAAGATTGGAAAGTTGGGGTCAAAAGAAAGATGATATTTTTTGACCACAGATAAATTAATAATGATATTTTTTGTATCCAATCCCTGGTGGGGATGAAGCAGCCATTGGGAATAGATTTGGAAATGGGCAGAATCAAGCAAGGAAGGTTTGGCGGGAGGATAAGTTTGTCCCTGCCAATAGGCGGTGTTTGGATTGGCGGAAATGAGTTCCCGGGCAATTTCTGACCAGTGACGATCGATACAGCAATCGTCGTCGATAAAAGCCAAATAATTAGTTTCACAGGATTCAATGGCTAAACTTCTTGCCCTGGGGATACTTTTTATCGGACAGACCAAGTATTTTAAAGACAGCTTTTTTGAGAATGATTGACAAATTTTTTTTGAAGTCTGTTGATAATCGTTGTCAATAATAATAATTCTTAAAGCAGTTTTTTGTTTTAAAAAACTAAAAAGACAACGTTTAAGAAGTTTGGGACGACGACAGGTGATAACTGCGACTGTGAGCGATGAAGATAACTTCATTTTTTAAAAAGGAGATGTTTAACATAGAGATGCAGATATTTGTTCTGAAGTGTGAGGATTCGCTGATAATAAAGTTTCAACGAAGGTTTGGGTGGATGAGTGAGAGTGTAGTTGAGGAGAACCGCGGCTTCGTCGGGATTGGAAAACAAATAATGCTTGGAATCCTGGTTAAAAAATTGTTTTATTTCGGATAAATTTCTGGAAATTGGAATGCAACCACAGGAGATGGCTTCCAGAAGGGTAAGAGGAAAGCCTTCATAATCTGAGGTAAGAAGAAATATTTTAGATTGGGTATAGAAAGAGGTAGGATCTGTGGTGGCGGGGAAAAATTGGATATTTTTAGAAAGTCCCAGATGTTTGGTAAGCCTCTTGAGTTTTCTGGTTTCGTGTCCACTACCGACTAATACAGCTTTAAGACGGGGAATGCTGTGCTGAAGTTGGGAAATAATGGTGATAAATAAAGAAAGGTTTTTTTGGGAATCAAAACGGCCAAGATAAAGAATGTCAATTGAGCGATCAGAACGCGGAGGTAATTTTTGGGGTGGAAATTCCAGAGGCAGCCAATTTGGGGAAACGATTATTTTGTCGGCGATGTTTTGTCCGACAATATCGATAAGATCAGCTTTCTGGACGGGTGTTTGAACTAAAATTTTGTCGGATTTTGGATAAAAATAACGAATCATTTTTCGACGAAGATCGGGCTGTGATTCGGTGAGTAAGTATTTTGAAGTGAGGATGTCTTCACCGATACAGACAAGAGGTTTTTTCCAAAACAGAAGTTGTTTGGCGGCCAGGACGGCAACAGCACTGACATCCATAAACGGTAAAATATAATCCGGCTTATTACTGATAATTTCCTTGGTAATCCACAAGGTAAACCAAGGTAAGTAAAGAATGGGAGTTCTAAATGGAGGCTTTTTTATTTTGACATAATCTGGAATACGATCAATAAAAATACCTTTTTTTTCGATTAAACATAAGGTAATTTGAATATTCGAATAATGGTTGTGAAGGTGGTTAATGATGTCGAGAATCTTTCTTTGAATACCGCCGAGTGCCATATCGAAAAAGACAATCATTATTTTTTTTGGCTTCATAGGTACTTAGAAAAAACTGTTAAAGTTTTATTGAAGTTAAGGTTTTGCTGTTTGATAACTTTTTTCCAATAATGATGAATCAAGTCTTTGCGGAGCTCCGGGCTGGAGAAGAGTCGGTTGATCAGATCAATTGCTGATTGAGATGAATTAAATAGTAAACTCTTTTTTTTATAATTAAAAAAATTGTCTAATTCCCGGAGTTGACGGCAAACCGGGAGACAGTAACCGGAAATGGCTTCGAGAATGGTTAACGGGAAACCTTCATGCCGGGAGGTGAGGAGGAGGATTTTAGAACGTTGATAGAATTTTTCCGGATGGGTGGTTGCCGGGAGTAAGGAAATATTTTTGACCAATTTATTTTTGATTATAAATTCCTGAATAATTGTCCGGAGGGATCCCTGTCCAATCATAACAATTTTAATCCCGGGAATGGTTTTTATCAGATTTTTGGAAATAATTAAGAAGGCTAAAGGGTTTTTTTGGGGTTCAAAACGGCCTATATATAAAATATCAATATCTTTTTTGGAAATGCCCGTAGATTTGAAACTAAGAGGTAACCAGTTGTTGAGAATAATGGTTTTGTTTTTTGTATTGGGGACAAGTTTTACTAATTTATTTTTCCCTGCTTTGGTGAGGGTAATAATCAGGTTGGCCAGAGGATAGGTTATTTTGACCAGTAACCTTCTTAATCCGGGAAAAGTGTCGGAATCAATTTGTTCAATAATACTGGAGTCTTCACTGATAATTACTTTAATGCCGGGGTTGAAAAATAGTTTGCTGAAAATGGTACAAATTGAAGAATAGTTGCCAAAAGAAACGACCAATTGGGGATGAGAATAAAAAAACTGAATTGACAACCATAAAGGAAAATAGACCGGTGACGAGTTTAACGGGGAAATGATGGTAATGTTTGGGGGTATTTTAGAGATTAAAGGACCGGTTTTTTGTTTAAGGAGGAGAGTGAGTTGAATATCTTTTTGTTTAGAGTAGTAGCGACATAGGTCGACAATTTTAGTTTCGATACCGCCAATGTTTAGACTATTAAATACAACGAAAATTTTTTTTGGAGAGGTTTCCATGTCTGAGTAGATTATAATTAGTAAGATGAAGAAAAAGAAGGTGGCGATAATATCGGATATAATTATGGAATTTGGCGGGGCTGAAAAAGTGATTGACAGTTTTTTGAAAATTTATCCAAAAGCAGATGTTTATACATTGTTTATAGTTCCGGCAGCCAGACAAAAAATCGAGAAAAAATATCCGGCAATTAGAATTTATACTTCCGTTTTTCAAGGATTGATTCATAAAAATAAAGTTAGTAAATATATTTCAGTAATTAAAATTTTTTCTTGGATTTATTGGGAGTTTCTAAATTTACAGGATTATGATCTAGTGATTTCTTCATCACACTCATTTATGTCGAAAAATGTAAAAAAAAGAAAAGGGGCCTTTCACTTATCTTATATCCATACACCACCACGATATTTATACGAAGAATTCAATGAAATAAACTGGATAAGATCAGGAGTCTGGAAATATTTATTTTGGCCGATAAAAGAGATATTAAGGGCAATAGATAAAAATGGATCAAAAAGAGCTGATATAGTAGTTGCAAATTCCAGAAATGTACAACAGAGAATTAAAAGATATTACCGACGAAAAGCTGAAATAGTATACCCACCGGTGGAAGTTAAGAGTATTGGGGAAGCCGGCGAGAGAAAAGATTATTATGTTTGTCTTTCCCGATTAGTAAAACAAAAGGGAATTGATTTGGCAGTGAAAACCTGCAGTAAAAATAAAATTTCATTGGTGGTGGTGGGGGATGGCGATGAGAGTCAAAAACTTCAAAAGGCAGCCGGAGAAACGATAAAATTTGTTGGAAATTGCGAGGAAAAAAGAAAACTAGAGATTATGAGTCAGGCCAAAGCTTTGTTATTTGCTTCAAAGGATGAGGATTTTGGAATAGTGCCGGTAGAGGCATTAAAAACAGGAATTCCAGTGGTGGCTTATAACTCCGGTGGAGTTAAAGAAACTGTTGATGATGGAAAGAATGGTGTTTTGTTTTCTAATTATACGGAAGATGGTTTGTTTGAGGCCATGAAAAGATTAGACAGACTGAAGATTAGTGAAGGCGAGTGTAGAAAGTCGGCGAATAAATTTTCGGAGGCAATTTTTACAAAACAAATTAAGAATTTGATTCCAGAGTGAAGAATAAAGTTAACATTTTAGGGTTGGATATAAGTAGTTTGAGTTTAATGGAAACCAGAGAATGGATGCTTGAGAACAAGGGGGTAGTGTATTGCTGTACTTTAAATGAGATGATGATGGCGGAGAAAGATAAAAATATTAAGAATATATTGGAAAAAGGAAACTTATTAACTGCAGACGGAGTGCCTTTGGTTTGGGCTTTAAGAAAAACAAATAAAAAAGCAGAAAGAGTTTACGGCCCTGATTTGATGAAAGCTGTTTTGGAAAGCGGGTGGAAAAATAATGTATTTATCGGAGATATAAAAAACAAGGATTATTTTTCCAAGTTTGGGGAATATGTGGTGATGCCATATAAAGAAAAATTTGAGGAGAAAGATTATCGAAAAATAGTTCGGGAGTTAAAAGACAGAAACAAAAAGATTGTCTGGATTGGTTTAGGCGCTAAAAAACAAATTGAAATGGCGGATAGACTGTTTAGGGAAATTCCTAACAATACTTATGTGACAGTGGGGGCGGCGTTTGATTTTTTGAGCGGAAACAAGAGACAGGCACCCAAGTGGATTAGAAATAACGGAGGTGAATGGCTGTTTAGATTGCTAGAGGAGCCAGAAAGATTGGGAAAAAGGTATCTTAGGATCGGATGGTTTTTAGTAAAAATCTTTTTCCAAAAATTTTTATTAAAAAATAAAGATCAAGGGCTAATAGGAAAACATTAGAAATTAGAGCCGGAAGATAATATCGCTGCCAATCCATGGGGATATAAAGAAAAACAATAGTAAAAGTAAGGAGGGAACTGAGAAGTAAATTTAGTTTGGGGCGGTGAAGGCTGTTTATTCTATTGAAAGCGTAGAAACAGATAATGTAGAGGGATGCAAAAATGGAAAAAATGATAAGAAGAAATGATGTGGTGGGGGAAAGACCAACTATGGAATAGATCCTTTTTGAAAAAAATATAAATTTGTTGAGGTAACTGCCGGGTAAGGCTTCTTCGGGAAGCATTACACTATTTATATCCCCAACATACATTCTGTATTGAAAAATATGAATAATATTTTGAAAAGTGTTGATATAGAGGAAAGGATTCAGAAAAATAAAAACAGAAAGTGATGTAGTTAATAAAATAAATGTATCCAGAATATGAATTTTAATGTTTTTGGAAGATTTGATTGAGACTATAATTGCCAAAAGTCCGGTGAAGATAGTCAGGCCGCCGTTGAGCTTGGTAGAAAGAGCCAGGCCGCAGCTAATTCCAAGTAAAACTATAAATAGGAAGTGTTTTTTAGGATACCGGAGATAAAGAATCGAGAGAAGAGTAGATAGGGAAATTGTTAAGAGAAGCAGTCCGTCTGAAATGGCATAAATAGAGGTGGAAAATACATATGGTGATAAAAGAATAACCAACAGCAAGGGGCTGAATCCAATAATTTTCAGGCAATAAAAAATAGAAATTAAAATTGTACCGGTTAGGAAATAGAAGATGAAAGATAAAGTGCGCGCAGAGAGGATAACCCGAAAGGCTTTTTCATGGGTTTGGATGAACGGATCGTCCAAAGATTTTCCGTCGACTTTTTTGCCAATGCCCAGAAACGGATTTCCTGGGCTATTGAATAAATCATTATTTTTAAGAATCTGATCAATCGGCTGATGATATGTATTTTCCAAAAACAAACCACAGAGATAGTGATACAGATGGGGCTGATCGTAAGCAATTATTTGGGACCAATAGATGTCGTCGGGGTGATATTGTCGAAAGTGGCTCAGAAGGATTGAATTTGCCACATAATCCGGTTCATCATATTCGAAAGGAGTGGTGGTAATTAGTGGTTTTTTAACAAAAATACAGAGAACAAGAAAAATTATTTCGATAATTACAAAGAGGTAGAGTTGGGATTTACGGGAAGTGATTTTAAGCTTCATTTGTTTTACTAGGGAACGAAATAAAATTTCTGTCGGTGGGGATAAAACCTTTGAAGGTTGGGAGAGTCGGGAGTCATTAAAAGAGAATTGAGATTAAACGGATCGAGTTTCAAACTAAGAGAATAATTCTTTTGGAGAAAAAAATAGTCAGAAGAAGTTTTAGAGAGAAAGAAAAGGAAAATCAAAACTGATAAAACGGTTAAAAAAACAGGGCTTTGCTTGAATCGATTTGATGGATGACCGCCATGAAATAAAAATATCAGGCTGATGACAAGAATTCCCGGAGAGGACCAAGAGGAACCAAGAAGAGAATTAATAAATGCAGCCAGACCGAGGCAAAAAAGAAGATTATTTTTTCGATATTGGCGGACAAGACCCGAGAGAACGGATAGGCAAAAAATAAAGGTGAAAATAAGACCATTGCCGGAAAGATATTCCAAAACGGAATTGTGGGCATATCTGGTATTAAAAGCATTGAAAGTTTCCGGGCCTTTGCCCCACAAAGGCGATTCTTGAAAATTGACGATGGCCTGCTGCCAATAAGTGAAACGATAACTGGTAGGATCTTTGTGTTGAAAGATATAAACAAGACCGAAGACTAAACAAATTAAGGTAACTTCTTTTAAATGCGAATAAAGTTTGTTTTTGGGGGATAGAAAAAGTATTCCCAAAATAACGGCTACCAGAACAGAACGGGAATTGGTGAGGATTAAAGAAGTTGACAGAAAAACAACTAAAGGTAGAAAGTATTTGAAATTATTTTTACTAATTTTAGAAATAAGAATAATGATGGGGAAAATTAGAAAATCAGCCAGGTAACTATGACCCCAGTTTTGGAGAATAAAATTATCATTACTAATTTTGGGAAGTAGGGAAATAATTCCATTCCTGGAAAGGATAAAAATAAGGGAGTAGAAACAGGAAAAAATGATAATGAATCGGTAGAAAATATCAAAATCCTGAATATAAACGAAAGAGAGGTTGAGAATGGACAGGACAGTAAGAAAAATAAAAAATGAATAATAGGAATATCCGGGATTGAAAGATAAAATGGCAGAAATAATATACAGGATAATCAGAGTAATTTGAACAAAAACAGACAAACGAGAAAGACGAAAAGTTTTAAGTTGAGGAATAATATTCAGAAAGAAGAAAAAAGGCAGGCCGTAAAAAATGATCGACTCTTGGTAATCAATGGATTTGCCAAAGATTGGTAAGATAAGAAGGAAGGAAAGAAAAATGAAAATAGAAAGGTTTTTGGCACTGGTTTTGATAATCATATTATTGCCGGTAATTGTTATTTTGTCATTAATACTATTAATAGGTGAAGGGCGGCCGATTTTATATATTCAGAAAAGAGTCGGTTGGAAAGGAAGAATTTTTAAAATGTATAAATTCAGGACAATGAGAAAAGGGGCGGATAAACAACAAGTGGATTATGCTTATCTGAACGAAGCTGACGGTCCGGTTTTTAAAATTCACAATGATCCCAGACTTACCAAAATCGGAAGATTTCTATTTCACACCGGTTTGGATGAACTGCCGCAGTTGTTTAATATTTTAGGCGGAGAAATGTCTTTTATCGGACCGAGACCATTGCCGGTAGGGGAAGAGAAGAAAATTGAGGATAAGTATCGGAAAGAAAGGGAAAAGGTTATGCCGGGGATAGTTTCTCCCTGGGTAGTGGAAGGCTATCACCGGATGAAATTTGAGGAATGGATGAAAAGCGATATGAATTATGTGCGAAACAAAAGTGTTAAATATGACATTTCGTTAGTAATAAAATCGGGGGTAATGGTAACAAAATTGCTGGTAAGAGAGGTATTTTTTAATGTACGGTAAAGATGTTCACATTTGATACATTGACGATAAAAATCAAAAATGGTTTACTTTTTTATTAGTAATATACGGTTTTTATAAAACGATTGTCGAAAATGACTCATTCTTTACAAGAAAAAATGTTTTCAGTTTTTTTTAAGAAAAATAAAGGTTTGGCAGAAATTCCTCTGTTAATTGGCTTATTGCTGATGGCAATTGCGGTTCCGGCAGCGACAAAATTGGTGCAAAATAACCAGGATACCAGAAATTTGGCGTCTTACTGTGTCCCAGAGGGTGGAACTTATGCTAACGGTTTGTCATGTTGTCCCGGATTTACTCCGCAAGACTGTACGGGTTCCGGTTCTTATGCCACCTGTATTTGTAAAAGGCCAGTAGTTAACCCGACAGCGACTCCAGCAACTAGACAGTGTACAGTTAGAACTTGCGGCAGTGGGAAATGTAACTCCTCAACAGTAACAATAAATTCCAGTTCGGCTTGTCCGGCTTCAAATTGTGTCAGTGATTCCAGCTGTGCAACAGCAACATTAACTCCGACCAGAGCACCGACGGCAGGTCCAACTTCTTCAGCTTGTAGTACAGTTAATACCTATAAATGTACCGGAAACGACCTCTATCACTGCAATCAAGCCAGCATGTCGACAAATAAATTCTGGACATTTGTGAAAACCTGCAGCACTTCATGTAATTCCTCAATAGCTGATTGTAATTTAGCGGCTTGTCCCAGCGGTTCAACAGCCCGATACGGAATTCTAGACTGCGGATCCGGATATAAAAACGAAGGAACAATTGCCGGGGGAATTTGTTGTAGAGCTTTAACTCCGACCCCAACTTCTTCAGCTTGTAGTACTCTAAATGCCTATAAATGCACCGGAAATGATCTGTATCACTGTAACCAGGCCAATATGTCGACAAATAAATTTTGGACATTTGTGAAAACCTGCAGCACTTCGTGTAACGCTTCCACTGGTGATTGTAATTTAGCAGCTTGTCCCAGCGGTTCAACAGCCCGATACGGAATTTCCGATTGCGGTTCGGGTTACGATAAGACAGGAAATATTGCCGGTGGAATTTGTTGTGAACAAACCCCGGTGAATAACTGTCAGTATAATGGCACAACTGGAGTGTGTCGGACACCATGCAACAGCGGAGAAACTGATGTCGGACAAAGCAATTGTTCTTCTCCGTCTTCAAGATGCTGTATACCACGAACTCCGACTCTGACAACCAGACCAACAGCAACTCCGACACGCAGACCGACAGCAACTCCAACTTTAGCAGGTTCATGTCCCAGCGGATCAACGGCCCGATACGGAATTTCTGACTGCGGATCCGGCTATGAAAGAACAGGAATAATTGCCGGAGGAATATGTTGTCGACAAATTACGGTAACTGCAGTGCCGACAGCAACTTGTAGATGCATTGGTGGATATTATTCCGGTACAGGCTGTGGAAATCTGTTGGACCATCCATGTAATACTCCAACTCCAACCAGAATATTAAGTCCAACCAGAACATTAACCCCAACCAGAACATTAACTCCAACTAGCGGTTCAATAAGATTACCTACCGCAACACCAACAACCGGTGGCGGAAGAACACCAACAGCAACACCAACAACAGGATCAGGAAACAGCTGCCGTGAAGAGTGTCCGGGAATTACTAATGCAAACGGATTTAATCAAAGTGTCCTGCGAAGCTGCACTCCTCCGGATAGTGACGGTACAGCTAATGAAACAATTTGTAGTGCTGCAAAACTAATAGCATCCTGCGGCGGCAGACAATATTGTTGTCCATCAGCCAACGGTACCTGGACAACAGATATGACTGCCTGTCCGGCTTTACCACTTAAATGTACTCAATGCGCCAATGATCCGACGGCAAAAGGGAAAGGAAATGCTGACTGCAGTGGTTCAATCACCATTAATGATGCATCAATTTGGAGATCAGAATTCATTACTGGACAGCTGGGAGAAGTTAATAGAAATGATTGGCGGGCAGATTTTGACTGTGATGGTTTGATTACAATAAATGATATCTCTATTTGGAGAACAAACTTTATAAATGGTTTATAAAAATAAATGACAAAAACGAAAATAATATTGCCAATACTATTGATTTTAGGCGCTTTAGTCGGAGGTCTTGTTTTGGTAAACCAAAATCAGGAGATGAGAAAAGGGGCGGCATTTGACACTTCAACTTTGAAAGTCTTACCAGGGGCAAAGATCAGGGATGTGGTTGGAGGTACTTTCCAAACACAATTATGGTATTACACTTCCAGTGATTCTAAAGTTGACGGAGTACAGACGACAGTTTGTTACGGAAAAAATATTAGCCTGGAAAGCGTTGTTCCCAACACTGAATCAGGGTTTGGAGACAGTCCGATAATGGCAACCAACGATGTCGCCGACCAAACTTGTACCACGATAGTGGTAACTTCATCGAGATCAGCAGACCAACTATTATCAACAGGCAAAGCTTTGACGATGACTTTTAAAGGCAACAGTCTTGGTTCGGGACTAATAAAACTTGATAAAACAAAATCGATGATGACAGGGGATAACTCTGCGAGTGACACCGACAAAAATATCACTGTAACAGGCGTTGAGGGAACAAGCTATGAAATTGTGGATCTGGTTAATGAACAACAACCATCACCGACTCCAACACAAGTAATGACGTTATCTCCGACCCCAACACAGGTACCGACGCAAACAGGTCTACAACTAAAATTCAAAATGTCTTTTTTGGGAATGAGGGCTGATTATAATTGTACTGACGCCCAGGATATGCCTTTAACTGTGACAGTAAGAGCAGCTAATGGCACCAGCAAAGTATTTGAAAATGTGATTGCAAATAAACTAGAAGAAAACAAAAATGGTTTGGGTGTTTACCAAATCTTATTAGATATGGGAAATTTCAATTCAACCGACAATTTGGCTGTGTTTGTGAAGAGTCCAAAACATTTACAAGTGAAGTACGGAGTTAATAATCAGTCAGATTATTACGAAAAAGCCGGAGGGGAATTATCCGGACTGACAAATTCCGCCGCGACGACCCAGAATTTTGATTTTACCGGTTATCCGTTGTTATCCGGCGATGTGACAGGCACTACTGCTGAAAGCCAAGATGGAGTAGTGGACGGTTTGGACTTTTCTTTTGTAAAGACTGAATCGATTAAAAGAACTGAAGTTGGGACAGGTGGTTATATGTTAGCTGATTTGAACGGTAACTGTAAGCTGGAATCCCAGGATTTATCTCTGCTGATGTTATCGTTAAGTGAAAGACAGAGTCAGCTATATTAAATGTTTAAATAAACTTGATTATGAACAATAAAAATAAAAATTGGGTTAAAAAAGTTATTCCGGTAATAGCAGTTCTGGTATTAGCAGAAAGTCTGATGTTGATCTTGAATATAAACAAGGTAAAAATCGGGAAAGGTGAGGTGGTAGATAATTCTACGCCAACAGAAGGAGTTAAACCAACTTCGACTGAACCGATTTATATGATTGAATTGGGTGCAACGTCTGAGGAAATGACTGTAGGAAAAGCAGAAAAAATTGAAGTTAAAGCAAAAGCAGAGGAGGATCGATCTTTGGATTCAATCAATGTTTATCTGGAATATGATCCTTCGGCTTTTACCGTGAGCGGTTTAACTTTTGATGATCGTTTGCCGGAACCGGTTTTTAGTAAAGCCAGTGACACAAAAGGATTAGTAGTAGCGACATTTTTGATCTCTAAAGATGATGGTTTAACTGTAAACAAGGATGATGAATTAAACCTGATGAGTTTTTCCGTAAAGCCATTAAAATCGGGAGATTTTACATTCAAAATAAGTACTGGCAATGAGTCAAAAGAATCTGCTACTATGTTTGTAGAGAGTGCAACCAGCAAGGTTTTGCCATTCTCAAGTAATGAATTATCGGTTAGGGTGACAAAATAAATGAATTCTAAAAGATTATTAGTAATAATGATGGCGGCCGCTTTAATGGCGGTGACTCCAGTAAAAGCCTGGGCAGCGCCTCATTTTACTTTGGATCCGACTTCGGCGACAAAACAAGTGAATGATACTTTTGACGTAATTTTGGGAGTTGATTCCAATGCTGATAAAGTAATAGGTCTGGATATCAAATCGACATTTGATGCTTCAAAGCTGGAAGTGGTGTCGATTGTGAAAGCTGATGTGCCTGATGACGGCTATCAATTTACATACTCAACAGGTTCACCGATTATCGATAACGCTGCCGGAACATTTGAAGTGACACTGCCTTCATTAAGCTCGAATGTCTATGTGGGAGTGGTAGCAAAACATGAACTTCTGAAAGTTACTTTTAAGGCAAAAGCAGCTGGGACGGCGACCTTAAATTATGTCTGTCAAGCCGGTTCGGTAGCTGAGACTAATATTATTAATGAATCAGGTAATGATGTGGTGGATTGTTCATCGAATCAAAGCGGTTCGTACACTATAACTTCATCAACAACATCATCGACTACACCCTCTTCGACTCCAACTTTAACTCCGGTCCCGACTTCAACTTCAACAAACAACACAACTAACAATACAGTGTCTGCAACACCAACTACAGCCAATACAACGGCAGAAACTCTACCTGAAACCGGAGGAATTGCGGAAACTTTGGCTCTGGTATTATTAGGTATCAGCGGAATGTCTGTGGCATTATATTTAAAATCTGCATAATGAAAGAAAAAATATCAATAAAAACAATTATTACGATTCTGATTTTAATATTGGTAGGTGTCTTGGGAGTTTTGGGAGTCGGAACAGCAAGAACATATCTGAGCGGAGCATCGGGCAATACAGAACCAAAAGGGGTAGTATCCAATCCTTCAGAAGATGGTAAATCGGCAACTATAACCTGGACGACAGACAAAGAAGCTCAAAGTGTAGTTCAATATGGAACGTCTTCAGCGGCATTACTGCTTTCAGTGCCGGAAACGGTATCAACTGTTAATCACTCGGTGGTTTTAAATTCATTGAAACCGGGTCAAAGCTATTATTTTAGAATTAAAGTAGGCGAAGAAGTTTTTGATAATGGAGGGATTCCTTATACCTTTAAAGCCGGTGCAGGTGCGTCTCCGACAGCAACTTTGGCACCGACAGCAGCACCAACCGCTATAGCGACTCAAAGTGGAAGCTGCAATAAAACAACTGACTATAACAAAGACGGTGCAATAAATACGGCAGACTATATCATCTGTGTCAGAGGGGGCGGTGGAACTATAGCACCGGCAACTACTTCATCAGCTACAAGCTGTAAAGATAATGTCGATTATGACAACAACGGAATTGTAAACAGTCTGGACAAGTCAAAGTGTTTACAAAACAGCCAATAATCGGTAGAATAACAACATTATTTAAGCAAAAAAATTGTTAAGGAGGTGGGTTAATGCCCATTATTGTCAAAAAAAAGAAAGGCGAAACAAAAGATGATGTAATCGGAAAATTCAGAAGATTGAGTGTTGAAGAAGATATAACCGAGGAAGTCAAAAAAAGAACTGCTTACGAAAAACCGGCAGTTAAGAGATACGCTAAGAAAAAAATTATTTTATGGCGGGAAAAATGCCGTAAAAGAGCTAAAAAAAGAAGATATTAATGAAAGATAAAATAAAAGCAGATTCGATTGTAGCTTTGAAAAATCATGACACTGTTCGGGTGGGGGTTTTGAGGTATTTAATTTCTTTAATCGATAAAAAAGAATTACAGCTTCCACCCGGACAGATGAAGGAGTCTGATGAGGTTTCGGTACTGAGAAAAGAATTGAAAGACAAAGAAGAATCCAGAGAAATGTTTTTAAAAGCAGAAAGAAATGATTTGGTTTCGGAACTGGATTACGAAATAAAAGTGGTGAAAGAATATTTACCCCAGGAAATGAGTAATGACGAATTGGAAAAGATAGTTGAAGAGTCGATTGCTGAAGTAGGAAATAATTTTGGGTTGGTGATGAAAGCTGTGATGACAAAAACTGCCGGCAGAGTTGGTGGAGACAAGATTTCGATGATTGTCAAAGAAAAATTAAATTAACTCTTATGAAAAATGTGGTACTGATAAAACACCCACGTAATTGGGGTTTGGATGAAGAAATGGTCAGAGATTCGGCAATATCGGCACTCAAAAAAAAGAAGATGCAGTCAGTGGAATTGAGTGTAGTGTTTGTCGGTCGAAAAAAAGCCAAGGAATTAAATATTAACTATCGAAACAAAGATTATATACCCCAAGTACTAGGGTTCCCGATGACGAGAGAGGCAGATGATGATGGGATGATCAGATTGGGTGATGTAGTAATATGCACTCAAAAACTAAAATATGAAACTGTTTTTCAAAACAAAAGTTTGAAAGATGTTTTGGATGAATGGATGATACACGGAGTAGAGAATCTACTCAAAGATGATTGATGTAGAAAGTGATATTGCTTCAAAAAGATTTTCAACTTAAAATGGATTGATGTCAGTGTTTCATTTAAAGTATAGACCACAAAAATTTTCAGATCTGGATTTGGTAGAAGTTTCTGAAACTTTAAAAAATATTTTGTCGGCAAAGGAAGTGCCGCAATCATTTTTATTTACAGGACCAAAGGGAGCGGGAAAAACTTCAGCTGCAAGAATTTTGGCACGAGCGGTGAATTGCCAGCATTTAAAAAATAAGGAACCTTGTGGAGAATGTGAAAATTGTCAGGAGATTTTAAAAGGAAATTCGATTGATGTGGTAGAAATTGATGCTGCATCTAATAGGGGAATTGAAGATATCAGAGCCTTAAAAGACAAGGCCTATTTATTACCGAGTAAATTAGCGAAGAAAGTGTTTATTATTGATGAAGTTCACATGCTGACAAAAGAGGCTTTTAACGCTCTTTTAAAATTGATAGAGGAACCTCCGGAACATACAATATTTGTATTGTGTACCACTGATGAGGAAAAGATACCGGAAACAGTGTTGTCGAGGTTGATAAAGGTCGGTTTTCGGAGGGGAAACAAAGAAGAATTAAAAAAATCATTGCAAAGGGTGATCGAGGGGGAGAAGGTGGAAATTGAAAAAGAAGCTATTGATTTGATAGTGACAAAAAGCGACGGAAGTTTTAGAAATCTACAAAAAACTTTTAATGAAATATTTTTAGAGGTAGGAAAAAAAATTACTCTTAGAGAAACAGAACTATTTTTTGAAAAAAGAACCGGAGTATATTCAGAAAAAGAATTGGAAGATGATTTAGCAAAAGGTGAGATTAAAAAAATACTTGAAAAAATCGAAAAAATGGCCGAGGCAGGAATTGATTTTAAAGCCTACAGAGATAATCTGTTGAAATATTTTCAGGAAAAACTATTGGAAGTTTATGGGGTTAAAAATGAACAGGAGTCTGTATTAAGTGCAGCTGATTTAGAAAAATGGTTAGGTTTATTGATTGCCGCCGGAAAACAGGAAAAAGAGGTGAATATAGACCAATTACCGTTGGAATTAGCCGTGGTGGAAATGCTTAAGAACCGAATAGGGGAGGAATTTTTGGTAAAAAAAAACCCAACTGAAGCGAAAAAAGAAGAGCAAACAGAAGTGAAGATTGAAGCTGAAGCCAAAATTAAGGATGAAATTGCAGAGGATGTTAAGATAGAAACGATAAAGCCGGCAAAAAATATAAATCTGGAAATTGAAGAAGTGGAAAGGGAATGGATGAAAGTGTTGACGGCAGTTAAACCTTACAATCATTCAGTGGAGGCGTTTTTAAGAGCTGCCAGACCCAAAAAAATAAAAGCAAACAGAGTAATTTTAGAAGTGTTTTATCCGTTTCACAAAGATAAATTAGAAGAACCAAAAAACCGGCAAATTGTAGAGAAAGGATTGAATACTGTTTTTGGAATAGAAATCGGATTCGAGTGTGTTTTGAGCAGCGGAAAAGAGAAACCTTTGGTAATAAATAATGAGACACCGATGACGGCAGTGAGTGAAAAGTTGGAAGAAGAGACAAAAGCTGAGGGCGGAGATATCTATGACGTGGCCAAACAGATATTCGGATAGGTGTTAAAATTGGAGGTTAATATATTTTTTAAAACTTATGTTTGATAAAGCAAAAATGTTGGCTCAGGCCTTAAAATTAAAAAAAGCTGTGGAAGCAGAAGTGGTGGAACTTGAAGAAAACGGAGTAAAAGTGACTGTCAGTGGTGACCAGAAAGTTAAATTTTTGTCTGTGAACGGAATAGAAAACAAAGTGTTGGTAGAAGTGATTAATAAAGCGATGAAAAAGTCTCAGGAAGTTGCGGCTAAAAAAATGAAGGATATGGGGGGTTTGGAAGGATTGTTTTAATGGCCAGTTTACCGAAAGCAATCACTGATTTGGTTAACGTTTTTGAAAGACTGCCGGGTATAGGCCCGAAAAGCGCTACCAGGCTGGCTTTTTATTTATTAAATACTCCGAACAGTTTTGTGGAAGAAATAAGTACAGACCTGTTGCGGCTTAAAAAAGAAATCAAGATTTGTCGAACATGCGGTGGGGTAAGCACTAATGAAGTTTGCGAAATCTGCGACAATGAAAAACGGGATAAAAAAATAATTTGTGTGGTAGAAAAAGCGATTGATGTGTTGGCGATTGAAAATATGGGAGGATTTAATGGTGTTTATCATGTTTTGGGAGGAGTGATTAATCCTTTGGATCACGTGGGTCCTGATGATTTAAGAATAAACGAATTACTTGACAGGATAGGCCAATTAATTAATGGAGAGAATTCTAAATTAGAAATAATAATGGCAACTAATCCGACTATGGAGGGGGAGGCGACAGCTTTGTATATCAGAAAAAAAATAAGAGAGTTGAATGAAGAAATAAAAGTTTCCAGAATCGGCAGCGGTTTACCGATGGGGGCCGATTTGGAGTTTGCCGACCAGGCAACTATATCCAGAGCCATGGAAGGCAGAACTATGCTGTAAAATATTTTATGACAGATAATAATATTCCAAAACAAGTTGTACAAAATCTCGGAAAAATTGTTGAAGAAACCGGGGAAGGATTGGTGAAGCAGACGCTGACTGTGGCGGATTCAATAATAACCGGGACTGAATTGGTGGGAAATTTAAAACCAATGTCAGAATCGGAATTAGCCGCGAAAAAAGCTGAAGACGAAAAAAGAAAACAAGAGGAAATGGCAGCCCTGAATAATCCAAAACCGGAAACAGGAAGAAATGTGGAGGAGGAAATTGAACAAGTAAGGGATGAAAAACAAAAAGAAGCAGAGGAACAGGAAAAACTGTTGGAACAAATTAAACAACAAAGAGAAGCGGAAGAAAAAGAAAAACAACAATTAATAATCCAAGATAAAAGCCAAAGAGAGCTGGCGAAAATAAGAATGATGCCGCAGGGAAAGAAAAAAAGCGCTCCCGACCAGTCACAAATGTCGCAGACAAGTGAATTTAAGGGAAAAATAGATTAAAATAAAGCCTATTAAAGATGAAAAAGGTAATTCTTTATAACACTGTAACCAGAAAAAAAGAGGAACTGAAAACGATAAACGAAGGAAAAGTGGGGATTTATGCCTGCGGACCGACAGTTTATTGGGATCAACATTTGGGGAATATGTATGCTTATATTGCCTGGGACGTAATGGTGAGGGTTTTTCGTTATTTGGGTTATGAAGTAAAACTGGTGATGAATTTGACCGATGTCGGACACTTAACTTCAGATGCCGACAGCGGTGATGATAAGATGGAAAAAGGTTCAAAAAGAGAGGGGATAACAGTGTGGGAATTGGCGAAAAAATACGAGAAACAGTTTTTTGAAAGTGAAGAATTGCTTAATATAGTCCGTCCGGACGTTGTCTGCGCTGCGACCGATCATATTCCGGAGCAAATTGAGTTAATCAAAAAAATTGAGTCGAATGGTTTTGCTTATAAAACCTCTGATGGGATTTATTTTGATACCAGCAAGTTTCCTGATTACGGAAACTTTGCTAATTTAAAATTGGAAGAATTAAAAGATACCGACAGAGATGACATAAATAGAGAAAAAAGAAATCCCAGCGACTTTGCTTTGTGGAAATTTTCTCCGGCAGTGGATTCGGGGTTACCTAAAAGACAAATGGAATGGGAAAGTCCTTGGGGGGTTGGTTTTCCGGGATGGCATATTGAATGTACGGCAATGTCGGTAAAATATTTAGGAGAGACTTTTGATATTCATACCGGGGGAATAGATCATATTCCGGTTCATCACACTAATGAAATTGCCCAAGGGTATGGAGCTTTTGGACATCAGACAGCTAATTTTTGGGTACACAACGCTTGGGTAACAGGGAAGAACGGTACTAAAATGTCGAAATCTTTGGGTAACATTTTTACAACTCAGGAATTAGTAAAAATGGAAATTGAACCTTTGGCTTACCGATATTTAGTGTTGACCAGTCATTACAGAAAAGGTTTAGAATTTACCCTGGAAAGTTTAAAGGTAGCCCAAACTACATATAAAAAAATGAAAAAATTGGTATCGAATCTGCCGGATGGGGGGCAAATAAATGAAGAATATCGGGAGAAGTTTATTGAAAAAATCAGTGACGATTTAGCTATGCCGGAGGTTATTGCCCTGGCATGGAAATTGTTAAAAGATGAAAATGTAGAGGAACAGGATAAAAAAGCGACTATTCTGGATTTTGATCGGGTGCTGGGGTTGAATTTACAGGAAAAAGAAAATGAAGAAGAGATTCCTGAAGAAATCCAAAAGTTAGCAGCGGAAAGAATTCAGGCTAGGGAAAATAAGGATTGGGCGGAATCGGACCGATTGCGGGATCTTATAAATGAGAAAGGATATGTAGTTGAAGATTTAAAGAATGATTGTAAAATTAGAAAACAATGAGAGAAGTCCATTGTAAATGGATAGATTTTATGTTAAATTAGAGAGTTTTATGAAAGAAAATAATCACAATTATCAAATAATTTTAGTTTTGGCTCCCAAAACTGAAGAGAAAGACAAAGAAAAAGTTCTGGCCAAGGTTGAATCCTGGTTGGAGGCGGCAAAAGCCAAAGTGACTAATAAAGATCATCAGGGCAATAAAGAATTAGTATACGAGATTGCCAAAAACCGAAAGGGTGATTTTTGGGTGTTAGATGTGGCCGGAGAAGTGCCTTT
Source organism: uncultured Gammaproteobacteria bacterium (assembly GCA_964448705.1). Taxonomy (GTDB): domain Bacteria; phylum Patescibacteriota; class Microgenomatia; order UBA12405; family UBA12405; genus CAYUZS01. The sequence continues at coordinate 96,627 of CAYUZS010000003.1, read as the reverse complement.
GAAACTCCAAGAGCTTAATTTGTTTCTAAATCGGGAAATAAACGTTATTCGTTATTTAATTTTAAAAATTTAATTGTAAGGGAAGGAAATATGCCTAGTCGTTGTCTTAATAGAGTAATGTTAATCGGTAATTTAACCCGTGATCCTGAATTACGGTACACCCCAGGGGGAATGGCCGTAGTTTCGTTTGGGTTGGCTACCAACAGAGTTTGGGTAACCAAACAAGGTGAAAAGAAAGAAGATGCTCAGTTTCACCGAATCGTAGCTTGGAACAAGCTGGCTGAACTTTGTTCTCAATTGTTATCAAAAGGCCGCAGAATATATGTTGAAGGCCGGATTCAATATCGGGAGATTGTCGATTCAACCGGAATTAAAAAACAAGTTTCCGAGATCGTAATCGATGACATGATAATTCTCGATAATAAAGGTGTAGCCAACGGTGAAAAAATGATGAATGAATCTTCAGAAGTCATGGATCAACCGATTGATGAAACCGTTGCTCCGAATGGAGAACTTGAGGATATCGTTATTCCTGACGAAATCGGTGAAGTTTCAGAAACTCCAATTGAATAATTTTAATAAGTATGTCTATTAAACCAAAAAAACAACAAATTAAACCCCGATCGAAGGAATGTGCTTTTTGCAAATCCAAGTCGGAACCGGTGTGGAACGATCCGGAAAAATTAAAAGAATACCTCTCGGTGAGAGGCAGAATTTTACCTTCTCAATTTACCGGGGTGTGTGTTAAACACCAAAAAATCCTGGCTAAAGCAATCAAGAGAGCCCGTCATTTAGGATTGGTGCCTTTTGTCAGCTTGGAATAAGTGTGATTTGTCTTTATAATCTTTAAAGTGGCAAAGAAAGTAAAAACAAAGTGGGTAGTGACTGTTCCAAAGGGAAATAAAATTCTGGTTAATTTAGGCCAGGAAGTGATGGCTGATCAGGAGTTGGTAGAAACAATCCAGGAGCAGGTAAAAACAATCAATATCTCTGAGAGGATAAAAGGGTTGTCCGGGACGGAAAAAGAAAAAATGGCAGAAGAAATAAAAGGATTGTATGTGTCGGAAGGTGAGGCAGTATTTAAAACAAGCGGCATTTTTGGCAAAAAAGTATTTTTACCTATCAACGGAGAAATAATTAAAATTGATGAATTTGAGAATCTTCATTATAAAGAAAAAACCGATAAACCTAAAAAAATAACCAGCCCGGTGACAGCCAAAGTTACCAAAAAAGAAGACGAATTATTAGAATTGGAATTTAAAGCAATCGAATATGAAGGAAAGGGGATTAATGAAGGTAGAGTGTGGGCAACCAAAGGAATAAGTTATGTCCATGACATTGTCAGCCTGTCCTCGGTATACAAAGACCAAATCTTAATGACTGAAGATTTGGATCAAATTTGGTTGATGAAAGCAGAAGTAATCGGGGCCAAAGGAGTGATTGTGATAGATAAACAAGAGGCAGAGGAAAGTGATAGAATTAATTCCAAGTTACCCATTTTGGCGATAGAGAGCGATGAGTGGCAGGAATTGAAAAAGAATGTGGAGGGGGTTGAAAGAGCGATGATGAATGCAGCCAAAGGGCGACTGATATTAGTAATTTAGGAATAAATGACAAAAATCAGGAATATATTTTTAGGTTTGGCTTTATTGGCAGTAGTATCACTGGTTAGTTTTAAAGCAGGGGAAAAAGTAAATCCGATAAAACAAGCAAATGGCAGCAGTGAACTTGATCTGTCGATGATGTGGACGGTTAAGAATAAACTGGAACAGACATTTTTGGAGAAAGACAAAATTAATAATCAAAGTATGGTTGACGGGGCTATCAGCGGGATGGTGTCTAGTTTAGGTGATCCTTATACAGTTTATTTATCGGCGGAACAAAATAAAAACACTAACGAGGATTTGGCCGGCGAATTCGGAGGAGTGGGAATCAGTTTGGGATATAAAGACAAAACATTGGCGGTGATGGCACCTTTAGCCAAAAGTCCGGCAGAAAAAGCAGGGATAATGGCCGGCGATCTGATTCTAAAGATTACCGATAAGGCTAACGGAGTTGACAAAGACACTACCGGAATTACTTTGGATGAGGCGGTTAAATTAATCAGGGGAAAAATCGGCAGCGAAGTGACATTAAAACTTTATCGGGAAGGTAAAGCTGATAGTTGGGAAGTAACTTTAAAAAGAGACAATATTGTAGTTCCCGGGGTGGAGTTGGAATGGGTTAATTCAAAAGTAACCGGAGGGAAAAAAGTGGCCTGGATAAAAATGTATAAATTCAGCGATCAGCTAGTAAAAGAATGGTCGGATATTGTTTCTCAAATTAATAAAGAAAAAAGTAACGGAGATGTAGCCGGGATAGTGTTGGATTTAAGAGATAATCCGGGAGGTTATCTGCAGGCGAGTGTGATGGTGGCTTCTGATTTTTTGAATAAGGGAATAGTGGTGTCTCAACAATCAGCTGACGGTAGTGTGGAAAAATATGAGGTAGATAAAAGCATGGGAAATTTATTAAACGACAAATTGGTAGTTTTAATCAACGGCGGTTCTGCCTCGGCTTCAGAAATTTTGGCCGGAGCCTTGAAGGCTTATAACAGAGCCAAGCTGGTAGGAGTGACAACTTTCGGAAAAGGGACAGTGCAACAACCTGAAGATTTTCCGGATGGTTCGGGATTACATGTGACTATTGCCAAGTGGCTGCTGCCGGATGGAAAAAATATCCATGGAGTAGGAGTTGATCCTGATGTGGAGGTTAAATACGAGGCTAATGAAACTGACAATAAAGTCGATAATCAGCTTAACAAAGCAATAGAAGTATTATTGCAGCAATAATTTCAGTTTTTTTTCAGCATTAAAAAGTTAAAATCTGAATTATGAAAAACGAAACCCGAAAAAATTTTTGGTTGGGATTTGGAGTAGCGATATTGTTGGTGATGACAACTATCGGAGGGGCGGCTTACGAGAAATTAAAAGGGTTTCCTTTATTGGATAAATTGTTAAACAAAAGCGGAGTCGAATTGACTAATCAAAAGACGGTAGTGATGGACGAAGAATCGGTGGTGACTAAGGTGGTGGAGGAGTCTTCGCCAAGCGTGGTGACAGTGGCAATCAGCAATAAAAACACCGTCAATATTACCAATGATTTATTTAATAATTTTTTTAATATTCCGGTACCTTCAAAAAGTCCTGAAGAAAATTATCAGAACATCGGGACGGGTTTTGTGATCAGCAGCGACGGATTAATTGTGACCAATAAACATGTGGTTGATAATGTTGAGGCTAAATATCGGGTGTTAATCGGTAAAGACGAAACAGAAGAGGTAGTGGATATTTACCGTGACCCTTCAACCGATTTGGCGATTTTAAAAGTAAATAAGACAGGATTAACGCCTTTGAATTTAGGCGATTCGGATCAGGTTAAAGTGGGGCAAACGGTGATTGCTATCGGCACGGCATTGGGTGAATTCAGGTCAACGGTAACTACCGGAGTGGTTTCCGGCTTGGGAAGAGCAATTGTGGCAGGTTCATTATTATCCGGAGGTTCGGAAAAACTTGATAATGTAATTCAGACTGATGCGGCGATTAATTCCGGTAATTCCGGAGGTCCGTTAATAGATTCATCAGGGCAAGTGATCGGAGTGAACGTGGCAGTGTCTCAATCCGGTCAAAATATAGGTTTTGCTCTGCCGATAAATTTAGTGAAACAGTCGATTGATAATTTCAGAACGACAGGTGAATTCGATAGACCGTATATGGGAGTAGGTTATCGGATGATTGATAAAGAGACAGCATTGATGAATGAAATGGCTGCCGGAGCCTATGTGCAGCAAGTTTTAGAAAATAGCCCGGCGGAAAAAGCCGGTTTGAAAGTGGGGGATGTGATTACCGAAATAGACGGAATTAAAATTGGTGACGATAAAGATTTTTCCATGGCCGAATTGATTAATAAAAAGAAAATCGGGGACATGGTTAACCTGGTCCTGTGGAGAGACAAAAAGCAATTGAATCTGAGCGTAAAGTTGGAAAAGAAACAGAGCTAATCTAGAAAAATCAATTTTACTTGGATGATTTTCGAACTTTGATTCCCAAGGCTTGTTGATACTGTTCATCAAATATCGGCAGTTGACAATCACTGCAGACAGCGACATTTTCTACTTCTGTTGTAATGTAATGTGTTTCATCAATCTGGACGGTAAAAATTCCTTTATCGTAGACAAAATAATATTCTTGATCGGGAACAAATCTGGCTAAGGAAGGACTTCTCTTGGTTCTGTGACCTTCCGGACAAAAGTAGGTCTTATTTTCCGGAGGCCGAAACTTGTGAAGTTCACCTTCAAAGGTGCATTCTATAATTGTTCTTTCAATACTATGTGATGCCATACAGTGTGTAGTATATTACAAAACTATAGGTCTGTAAAGCGGGTTAGAGACTTTTTTCTTCGGGTTGGTCGAGAACAGTTAATTCCAGCAACATATCTTCGAGATCGCCGGCCATAACTTTGGATAAATTAAAATCTTTATTAATTCGATGATCTTTAACCTGGTTTCGGGAATAATTGTAGGTGCGAATTTTATCGGCACGATCTGCCTGACCTATAAGGTTTCTGGCTGAACCGATTTGGGTGGTACGTTTAGCTTCTTCTATTTCCCATAATTTAGAACGAAGAAGATCCATGGCAATTTCACGATTTTGCTGTTGGGAACGTTCCTGGCGGACGGAAAAGGTGAGTCCGGTGGGTTTGTGAGTTAATCTGATGGCAGTCGAAACTTTATTAACATTTTGACCGCCGTTGCCGCCGGCACGGGAAGCAGTAATTTCAATATCATCAGGATTGATATTGATTTCATGAGAGGTGATTTGAGGTAAAACAACAATGGCAGCAGTGGATGTCTGAATGCGGCCGTGTTTTTCGGTGAGAGGAATACGTTGAACCCGATGAGTGCCGGTTTCCCATTTTAACTGATGGTAAACATCGTAACCGCTAATTTGAATGATGCTGTCGTCGATCTGCTGTACTTTCCAGCCGACCTTATTTGCATAACGGACATACATGTTCATGAGGTCATTGAGCCATAGATAGGCCTCCTGACCGCCGGGACCAGGTCGAAACTCGAGAATAGCAATGTTGGGATTAACTGTAGGCACTTATTTTTGTCTAAATTTATATTTGATTAAAATAAAAAACCGCCATAATTATAGCAAATAATTGATGGCGGTTTTAAAAAATCTAATTTGATTTTTGGTCGGCCTTACTTTTTCCGTTTTTGACAGCTGCTTTTTTGGCAGCGTAAGCAACTCCTTGAGCTTGTTTTTCTTTAAATTTATCGATACGACCTTTAATGTCGACAAACTTGTGTTGGCCCGTGAAAAAGGGATGACATTTACTGCAGACTTCGACTTCTATTTTTTCGAGAGTCGAACCGGTGGTAAATTTATTACCACAGGCACAGGTGACCAAACAGTCATCGTGATAGGTAGGATGGATTGCTGACTTCATAGGTTAGTATTATAGCAGATAATTGACGATTTCATCCCGGGTAACTGTTTTCTGGGTACCCGTAGACATATCTTTGACAGTGATCTGATTATTTTTAGCCTCATCCGGACCAATGACGGCAACATACGGAATGTTTTTGTCACTGGCATACTTAAATTGTTTTCCCAATTTGTCGGTATCCGGATAGATGTAAGAGGGGATATCGGCGGATTGAAGCTGAGAAATTAAAGCCATAGAATCAGGTAAAGTTTCCTGACTAAAATTAGCAACTAAAACTTTGGTGACGGTTTTTGGTAAATCGGGTAAAAGATTTAATTCGTTGACACAATCAATAATTCTTTCGAATCCAAAACTGTAACCGACGGCGGGAATATTCGGCCCTCCTAAGTTTTCAATTAAATTATCATAACGACCGCCGCCGCCGATGGCGCCGATTTGGGGTTCGGTGACAGAGGTTTCAAAAATAGTACCGGTGTAATAGTCGGGGCCGCGAACCAAAGTCGGATCGAATAAATAAAAACTTTCCGGGACATTGAAAGCTTTTAAAGCAGCAAAAACCTGCTGAAGATTATCGTCCGGCTGTGCGAGTTTGATATATTTGAAAAGAGAGGTGATTTGGGGGTCGGTGAGGCCTTTTGATATGAGTTCATCTTTTACTCCTTTTTCACCTATTTTGTCGAACTTATCGAGACTTTGAAGTACTGTTTTTTGTTGACCATCCAGGCCGCTTTTAGCAAGGACGGCCATTAAAACAGAACGGCTGTTGAGGCGAATAGTAAACTTTTGAAAGTTCAGTTTTTGAGTGGCGGTGTAAATAATAGAAATTATTTCGGCATCAGAGAGAGGGGAGGTGGAACCAAAAGTATCTATATCACACTGGATAAACTCGCGGTATCGACCTCTTTGAGTATTGTCGGCTCTCCAGACAGACTGGACTTGATACCTTTTGAAGGGTAAGGGAATTTGGTTGCTGTAAATTGCTAAAACTTTTGAAACAGGAACAGTGAGATCGTATCTCAGACCAATCTCTCTATCACCGTTGTCCTTAAAGAAGTATCCGAGTTTATCGTCGGTTTCTGAACTATATTTACCTTTAAGAACCGAAGTGTATTCGAGAGCAGGGGTTTCCAAAGGTTCAAAACCATAGTTTTCAAAAACTCCGATAAGTAAATTTTTGACATAGTTACGAACCCTCATTTCTGAAGGTAAAAAATCACGGAAACCTTTGAGGGTTTGAGGTTTATTTTGAATCATAGTTGATTTTAACATTGAAGATAAATTGATAATTTAGATATAAAAAATCCCCGGTTTACGGGGATTTAAATTATTAAGATAAACGCTGCGTCAACACCCCGCCGGTTTGGCAGCCACGGTATGTAAATGATGGACGAATTGTAGAATGAATAATTTCATGGGGTGAGATACCGGACTTGGACCGGCAACCTTCTGCTCCACAGGCAGATGCTCTAACCAATTGAGCTAATCCCACCAGATTGTTAAAGATGACCTAATAATACTAAAAATCCGCCTGAATGGCGGATCGGCAAGCAAAATTCCGCCAACGATTAGTTGACGTGATGATGGTTTATTTTGCCTAGATTGATCATCAAGGATATTTTAACAATTATGGGACTTAAGTCAACAATTAAGGTTTGGGAGTGGGGGTAGGGGAAACCGCCGGAGAATAGTCCAGATTTAAGATCTTAGAAGCGTAATAGGTGTTAGTTATTTTTGGATCGGGGGTTAAAATAACAATTATCCGATGGCCGGACTGCATGGATTTGAGATTGATTTCGGTGTTATCCGGTCCGTAAATTTTAGTTTTGGAATCGGTTTTAATCTGATATTGAGTATTCTTGTTTTTACTGGGTATTAAGGAAAAAACTGATGTGGTCTTGGAAATGTCAACAATTTTTCCGACAGCAATTGTATTGGTGACAACAATTGTTTTTAGATCAGTAAAAACAATTCTGGTGGCCTGAAATTTATTAGTTTCCGATTCTTCTGTTCCCATAGCCAAAATTCCCTGACCGATTTTTATTTTTTCGAGAGTGGTTTTATTTCTATTGGTATCAACATAGACGGTAGTGCTGTCGATGGAGAGTACCCGGGTTTTCCCTTGGTATTCAATGGTAATTTGGTTGGGGTCGATTTGAATTATTTGGCCGATGATACCTTTTTTAGTGGTGGTGCTGGTGGTGATTTCTTTCAGTTTTTCCTGGACTTTTTGCTGAACAACTTCCCGAATTTTTTGAATGTCGGTTGAAGTAGGAGTGGAAACAATAGTCGGAGTGGGGGTGATGGTAGCTGCCAGGGCAAGAAGAAATAAGGGATTCATTTTAAAATTTTGCGGTGGAATAAGTAATGATTATTTGTTTAGTAGCTTGATTGTCCTGGGGATCAACAGAGTCAATTTGTATCTGATTAACACCGGAATCGATTTCGATATCGGTATTAAAATTGCCGGCATTATCGGCGATAACAAAATAAGTTTTTATGGGAGTACTGATAACTAAATGGCTTTGAGGAGTGGTTGAACCTTTGATAGTGACCTGAGAATTGCCGGTGACAGATTCGTCGGCAGGGGATTCGATAGTAATCTGATGGCTATTGGTATTTAAATTTTCATCCGAATCTGAAGTAGAATCAGTATTTACGGAAGTATCGGTGATAGTTGGAGTAGGAGAAATATCGGTAGCAGTGACGGGTGTGGTAGTCTGGTTTTTACGGAGAGCAACAATACCGCCGGTAACTCCGAATCCCAAGAGAGCGCCGAGAGTAATGGCAATCAATAATTCTTTTATCATGGGTTAGTTTAGATGATACCACAAGTAATCAAGTAGAGATGATAAAATGGGTCATATGGAAATAAAGTTTTTAGGTAAAAATGCCTTTCTGATAAAAGGAAAAAAAGAAACAGTTTTGGTTAATCCCGATGAGGAAATGATCAATAAAAACAATTCGAGAATTATTGTCAGAAACGAAGCAAAAATCGAAGTCGACGATAAAGAAAACCAAAAAGTAATAGTGATGGGTCCGGGGGAATATGAAATCGGGGGAGTAGAAATTTACGGATTCAGCGGCGGTAAAAAAGAAACCTTTTATTCAGTGGTGGCCGACGGAGTAATTATCGGTATTTTAGGTAAATTACAAGAAGCTTTAAGCGACAAGAGGGCGGAAAAAATATCAGGAGTTGATGTATTAATGGCTAATATTTCCAATGGGGGATCAAAATCGATTATGACTTTGGCCAAAAAATGGGGGGCAAACTACGTGGTGCCGGTTGGATATGAACCGGGAGATGAGGCGATTAAAAAGTTTATGGATGAAACTGACGTAGAAGGACTGGAACCGGCTGAATCTTTAAAAATTGATAAAGACAACCTGCCGGACGGTACGGAAGTAGTCATTTTAAAAGAAAGTAAATAAAAAATATGGCGGATATTATTAAGCTGCCACCAAGTTCAGTCGAGACGGAAGTTTGTGTGTTGGGATCAATATTGATTGATAATGACGCAATATTGGCGGTGTCAGAATTTCTGAGAGCGGAACATTTTTATGATCTGAACAATGCGAAAGTGTATGAAGCGATGTTGAAACTGTATGAGGACAGGACTCCGATTGATATTGTGACCGTTTCAGAAAAGTTGAAGGAGATGAAATATCTCAAGAAGATAGGCGGAAAGGCTTTTTTAAGCCGTTTGGCCAACGAAGTGCCGACCAGTGCTAATGTCGAAAGTTACGGAAAAATTATCAAATCTTTGTCTGCCAAGCGAGAATTAATTTCAGCAGCGGGAAGAATTTCGGAAAGGTCTTTTGATGAAAGCATTCCTTCGATGGAATTGTTGGATTACGCCGAACAGGAAATATTTTCCCTAAGCCAAAAACATTTGAAATCGATCCCGACATCTCTAAAAGAAGTGTTGACTGCCAGTTTTGACAGGCTGGATGAACTGCAAAAAATGGGCAGCGGATTAAGAGGAATTCCGACAGGATTTATACAATTGGATACTATGCTGGCGGGGATGCAGGATAGTAATTTGATCGTGTTAGCCGCCAGACCGGGTGTAGGAAAAACAGCTTTTGGTCTAAACATTGCCAGATATGTTTCAGTGGAAAAGAAAATTCCGACATGTATTTTTTCCCTGGAAATGAGCCGTGAAGAGTTGGCTGACAGATTATTAGTGAGACAAGGGTTGATAGACGCCTGGAAATTAAAAACAGGCCAGTTATCGGAAGTTGACTTTGATTCTTATTCCGAAGCTATGGGGATATTAGCAGAGGCACCACTATATATAGATGATACTCCAGGATTAACAGTAACTGAACTGAGAACAAAAGCCAGAAGATTACAGGTAGACAAAGGCATAAAATTTGTAATAGTCGACTATCTACAGTTAATGCACGGTACGTCTCGAGACAATCGGGTTCAGGAAGTGAGCGAAATTTCACAAGGTCTGAAAAATTTAGCCAGAGAATTAAAGATTCCGGTGATGGCCATGGCACAGCTGAACAGACAAATGGAGAGCAGGGGAGGAAAACCTAAATTATCGGACTTAAGAGAATCAGGAAGCATTGAACAAGACGCCGACGTGGTGATGTTTTTACACCGGGAGGATGAGGAAGTGAGAGAGGTGGTAACCTGTTCTATTGAAAAGCACCGTAACGGTCCGACAGGACAGTTTAATCTCTACTTTAACGGTAAACAAGTGAGTTTCTTTGATGTGGAAAAGAAAAATTAAGGTGCCGGGGCGGGGAATCGAACCCCGATGACATTGCTGCCACACGATTTTGAGTCGTGCGCGTCTACCAGTTCCGCCACTCCGGCAATCTCCCGATTAGTATATCAAAATATAAGGTAAAATAGAGTATGATTCTTGGACTGCTGAAATTGATAGTAGTAATTCTGTTTCTGTACCTTACCTGGAGGAATTTAAGAGATAACTATCAGGATGAGAAGTTGGTGGCTTATTCCTGGTTAAGCTGGTTAATGTTCGTTTTGGGCGGAAGAGTAACTTACGGTTTAATTAATTGGGGAATATGGAACGGCCAGCCGGTTGATTGGCTGTTGTTTTGGAGTAAACCGGGTTTTAATTATTGGGGAGGTTTAGGTTTAATTTTTCTGACTACCTGGTGGTATTGTTGGAAAAATGATTGGAAAATATGGTCTTTTTTTGAGGATATTACCAGGCTGATATATTTATTGTCGGCGATAATGCTGACTTTAGAAATTTTGGAAAAAGGGATTGTTTTTCAAAATCTGATTTATTTGACAATAGTGATTATCGGATACGTGATTGCCAGGCTGGTGGCTAAAAAATATCGGTCGATGATCTGGTATAAAAGCGGGAAGAAGGGTTTTGTGTTTTTCTTTGTGAATATGATTGTCTGTTTACTGATAGCAGTAGCGGCGGTATTTTTCCAGGAAAAAATAATAGCCGGTATATTTTCAGTTTTGAGTTTGCTTTTTATGATAGGATTGTTTATTCTTGGAGAGGTTTTTAATAGTTTGTTGGTCTTTGGCCAAAGGAGAAACAGTGACAAAAAAGGACAATAATTCTGAATCTATCACGATACCAGCGAGGTTGTTGGTGCCAATCAAAACTTTTTTAGAAAAAGAAATTGTGAAATGGAAAAAAACTGAAAGAAATTTTAAAAAGAGTGATCCTTTTATGGATGAAAATAGAACCTCAAATAATTCGCCTGAAGAGGATGTCGACGAACAAGTAGGTAGATTTGACACTGAGGTGAAGGTTAGTTTTGTTAAAAAACAGCTGGTTCAATTGCGTAAAGCTATGACCAGAATTAAATTGGGAAAGTATGGAATTTGCGAGAAATGCGGAAAAATGATTGATACCGACCGGTTGACGATCCGTCCAGAAACAACTCTGTGTATCGATTGTGCTAAAGAACAGGAAAAATAGTAATGGTCAAAAATTTTGGCGTCAGTTTTGGACAGCAAATTCCAAGCCTGCTTTTATTGACAACATTGATCTGGTTTTTAACGCTGGGGTGGTTGATTAAAAGTAAAAATTGGCGGGTAGGACTGATAGTATTAGGCGGAGGTCTTAATTTATGGCAAAGATGGCAATTGGGATATGTGATTGATTATTGGAAAATACCAATGACTAACATTTATAATAATATTAATGATTGGTTGATTTTTGCCGGTGTAATTTTATATATATGGCAGCAGATACGACAAAAATAAAAGTAGTTTTTAAAAATGAACTGATGCTGGTGATAGATAAACCGGCGGGAATGGTGGTGACAAATGAAAACCGAAAAAAAGGAGTGGGCAGTGTGGAAGATTGGATGGCGGCGGAATACCCAAATGGTTTGATGCGGGAGGGGATAGTTCATCGATTAGATAAGGGAACATCAGGTCTGCTGGTGATAGCCAGAGAAAAAAAAGCGCTTGATTTTCTGAAACAACAATTTAAACAAAGACTGGTTAAGAAACATTATATTGCCTTAATATCCGGAGATTTGCCTGTTAATGGCAGGATAGATATGCCAATTAACAGATCAAAATACGGATTTGGGAAATTTAAGGTCCATGAAGACGGAAAGAAGGCAGTGACAGAATTTGAAACCATAAAAAAGATAAATATTGAAGGCAAGATTTTCACTTTAGTAAAAATTAATTTGTTAACCGGCAGAACTCATCAAATTAGAGTCCATTTAAGTTATTTAGGCTGGCCTTTGGCAGGTGATGTGACTTACGGCGGTAAAAAGACGGCCGGTTTGGAGAGACCTTTTTTACATGCGGCGGAACTAAGTATTGCCAACCCAAAGGACGGAGAAATAATGAATTTTAAGGCTGATTTACCGGAAGATTTAAATTCAATATTAACGGGAAATGATTAAAAGATTTTGGTGGCTGATACTGTTGATTTTGGGATTAGTGATCGTAGGGATGGGGTATGAAATAAGAAAAAACAACGATAGTGATTTTAAAGTGGTGACTGTGGATGATTCGGGAATAGTGATCCGATCCGTATCCTGGCAAAGAAGAATGGTGAACGAGCTGGTAGTCGGAAAGGGAGTGCCGGTGTGGGTGCCGGAGGGAATGGGGTGGTATGACAGCGATAAAATTAAAAAACTGCTGGATCAGGAGAAGAAATATGATTTAATCGATAAATTGGTTTTTTATAATTTCGGAATTGTGCCTGATGTAACTGTTTTTAACAGCCATGATAACTGGTTATATAATGCTAAAACTCTCAGAAGCTGGGGACTGGCTGATTTTTTGAGATATCTGTTTTCCCAATCAAAAATGATGAGCAAAAGAGAAGTGTTGACGGAAAACTATAAAACAGATGAAGGAAAAATGGAAGAAATAATGGAGAGGGATTTTGCCGACAATCGGCTGTTAAATGAAGATTTGAAACTGACAATTTATAATTCCAGCCAAAGCTCCGGGCTGGCAAATTTTATGAGTAAAATTTTGGAGAAAGCCGGTTTTACAGTGGTGGGAGTAGACAATTATACCGGGACAGTGGAGGGGTGCAAAATAATGTACGGAAAGGGTTTTAATGGAACATACGGTGAAAAAGTATTACGACGGGAATTTAATACCTGTGTATTTGAAGAGAACGGAAGTGTCAACGAAAAAGAGGTGGAATTATATTTTGAAGATAGCTTCTCGCAAATGTTAAACTACCCTAGTTATAGTCCGTAATAAAATTTAAAAAAATATGTCAGGTCATTCAAAATGGGCAAACATCAAAAATCGAAAAGGCGCCCAGGATAAAAAGCGAAGCGAAGCGTTTACAAAAGCATCGAAAAACGTGATGACAGCATTAAGAAATGGTACCGGTTTACAGGAAGCGATTGCCAGAGCCAAAGAAGTGAATATGCCAAAAGAGAATATCGAAAGACTGATAACCAGATTTGAAAGCCGGAAAGCAAATTTGATCCGCTGTCAATTTGAGGGTTTTGGACCTTATGGGGTGCCGATGATAATCGAATGTGAAACCGATAATAAAAATCGAATATTGTCTGAAATCAGGTTAATTTTTAGAAATTACGAGTCCAGTTTGGGCGAAGAGGGTTCGCTGCAATTTCTTTTTGACAGAGCAGGGGAGATTGAGGTAAATAAAATCACGGAGGAAGAACAGTTAAATCTGATAGATTTTGGAGCCAAGGATTTTGATGGAAATATTGTTTTAACCGAACCGGCAAATTTTAAAACAGTATCGGACAAGATTAAGAGTATGGGGTTAGAGATTATTGAGGAAAGATTGGCGATGAGAGCCAAACAGCCGGTGATGCTGACAAAAGAAGAGGAAGTGGAAAGAGTGATGGAAATGATTGAGGAGTTGGAAGATAATGATGATGTGATTAATGTTTTTGCCGGATTTGATTACTATGAGTAAACGGTTTAAATACTTTATATCGTCTTTGATTTCGGCTTTAGGTTTTTTTGTATTTATATCTTTGCCCTATGAATCCAGATATTTTGGATTGATGGTGGGAATAGTGTTGGTGATATTTTGTGTTTGGTTTGGCCTGGGAATAATTTTTGAAAAAAGCGTGTATACCAGGATTATGGCAATATTACTGCCAACCAGCTTTTTTGTCGGATTCGGATTATTCGGAGCTTTTTTAAACTCCAGTGCTTTTTGGACGGTGATATTGAGTTTATTTTTCGGACTGATACTTTATGTAATTTTTCTGGTGGAAAATGTGTTTTTGGTAGCAATCGGTTTTAAAACAGTGCCATTGTATCGGGCGGCTTATACAGTGAGTTTGATTATCCTGCTTTTGGCTTCGTTTTTTATGTTTGACAGTTTATTTTCCTATAGACTGAGTTTTTGGATAAACGGACTGTGGTCGTTGTTAATCGGGGTGGTAGTATTTTTGTATCAATTTTGGGCAATAGCAATTGAACTGTCGGATGACGGGAAAAACAAAAAAATGGTTTCTTACGTAATAGTGCCGGCAGTTTTATTATCTGAGATGGCGATTGCGTTCTCGTTTTGGCCGACAGGAATCTTTAAAGGTTCAGTTTATCTGGTGGCGATGATTTATATGATGAGCGGACTGATACAGGCTGACATTCGGGATAGGCTTTTTAAGAGGATTTGGTTAATGTATATCTGGGTGGCAATTGCGGTATTGGCAGCAATAGTTCTGATAACAAGATGGAGATAAAATTGTGCCTATATATAGTCTAAAATCAATTTTTAACTAAAATAATAGGGGAGAGGAAGAGAGTTGTTTAGGGAAACGGTGAAAGAGCTTTTTTAAATTAAAACTTTAGAGACAAGTAAGTGTCTTTGCAAGTATAAATAAAGCTAAGCAAAGCTAATTAGCAGAAAAAAATTTTAATGACAGCCCAGACAGGGGAGGAGGGTAGCCATTTTCACGATATATCCTATAATTTTCACAGAATAAATCCTATAATATTATAAGACAGGTGATATATTATGATATAGTCTATGTGGAAAACCCGGTATTTACCGAATGTATCAATACACCGATTGTTAGGTTTGGAGAGTGGGGTGGAATTGAGAGGAGTAATTAATAAATAAAAGAGCTTTTATATTGATCTATATGTGCGGTTGACGGGAGATTAATAGTTGTTTAGTCCTCTCTTAGAGAGAGTAGACATTTCTTATTTCGCAGAATGTATCTTTCACGAAATAAAGAAAGTGAAGAGGCAGGGGGAGTGGTTAAAAAAGCTAATTTTTAAAATTAATTTTTAAAATTATTTTTCTTTAAAAGATAAAATGCTGATTTAGATTTATAAAAAATGACCATAATCCTCCGTTGCCGACTCTGACAAAGGTTGCCTGAACCCGGGTTCAAATTTCTTAGCCGACTCCCCTGACCAGATTTTTAAGGGTAGTATTAGAAATATACCTAAAATACCGATAAAATATACATTGACCTCACCAGAGGCTCTAGAATTGATGTTTTTTATTTTGTAGAATACTTTATGGATGAATTGCACGTTTTTATAAGAAGATTTTTGGAACATTTGGAAATTGAGAGAAACTGTTCCCGACTGACAATGGTAAAGTATGAACATTATCTTTACCGGCTGGAAAAATATTTAGAGGAAGAACTAAAAATTGAAAAACCATCGTTAAAGGATATTAATAGTGAAAATATCAGAAAATTCAGATTGTATTTATCGAGACAGCCGGGTGTTTACGGCGATATGAAGATAGTGACTCAGGGATATTACGTAATAGTATTAAGGTCGTTTTTGAAATGGCTGGTAAAAAATGACAAGAAAGTTATGGAGCCGGAAAAATTGGATGTTCCCAAAAATAAGGATCATTCATTAAAGTTTTTGAATGACGACCAAATCGACAGACTGTTAAGTCAGCCATTAGTATCAACACCAATCGGGATACGAGACAAGGCATTGCTGGAATTGTTATTTTCCAGCGGTCTACGGGTGTCAGAACTGGTGTCCCTGGATAGAGATCAGATAGATTTGAAAACCAGAGAATTCGGAGTGATCGGAAAAGGCGGTCGGGCCAGAGTGGTGTTTATTTCCAAACAAGCGGCAACGTGGTTGGAAAGATATCTTCGGGAAAGAACTGACAAAATGAAACCATTGTTTATAAACTATTCCAAACGAAGAGGCTTAATTTCGACGGACGAAAAAGCGAGGTTAACCAGTCGTTCGGTACAAAACATTGTAAAAAGATATGTCCATCAGGCCAAGATTCC
Organism: uncultured Gammaproteobacteria bacterium; assembly: GCA_964448705.1. GTDB lineage: Bacteria > Patescibacteriota > Microgenomatia > UBA12405 > UBA12405 > CAYUZS01. The sequence goes on along the minus strand of CAYUZS010000003.1, from coordinate 80,438 downwards.
GGTGGCGGCGACACCACATACTCTACGTCATTCAATGGCGACCGATCTGTTGAGAGCAGGAGCCGACCTACGGTCCGTTCAGGAAATGCTTGGTCATAAAAATATCGCAACTACTCAAATTTATACTCATGTAACTGATGCAAGATTACGGGAAGTTCATGATAAATTTCATCACGGAAATAAATAAAAAGAATACATATCAGTTATGTCCTATAGTTGAGCCTTGTTTGGGATATGGAAGCTAAAATTTTTGGAGACGACTCCCCTACTTATTGAGATATCAAATTTGCCGTATTTTAGGATTAAAGTAGAACTTTAAAGCTAACTAGCAATCAGGCTGATCCTTTGCCAAAAATGACTATCCCGTAATATCTATCCTATAAGTGTGGAATAATCCCCTACCCTCATGTATCCTATAATTTTTATAGTTGAAAAATGGCTGACAATTACAGATTATTTTTCCAAATTTTCTATTTCCGGAGTCTTCTCGATGATGGTCATAGCGTTAACTTTATCATCAGTTGATTTAAATCTCATGAGAATGACACCTCTGGTGTTGCGACTTAAGGTAGGAATATTTTTAAGAGGTAAATTAATGGTAATAGCTTTTTTGGAAACCAGAATTGCCTGTTCTGACTTTTCTGAAACTACCTGAGCAGCGGCTATTTTTCCGGTTTTAGAGTTGAGAGCAGCAACTTTAACACCAATCCCACCACGCTTTTGTAAGGGGTAAAGATAGACGTTGGTCCGTTTACCGACTCCGTTTTCAGTGACCACCATTAAATGACGGTAGAATTCACCTGTTTTTTCTTTATTAGTGGCAGCGATGGTTTGCGGAACAATATCAACACCAACCAGACGGTCATTGTCTTTTAAGGTGATACCCCGGACACCGCGGGTGTGACGGCCCATAGGTCTGGTGTCGGTTTCATTAAAACGAATGCATTTACCATTGTAAGTTACGAGAAATATTTGATCGTTACCACCGGTTAATTTGGCGAAAATCAACTCATCTTTAGGATCAAGTTTGATGGCGGCCAATCCGCTTTGACGAATGTTTTTGAATTTATCGATGGAGGTTTTCTTGATAATGCCGTTTTTAGTGGTTAAAAGAATAAATTTGGCAGGAAAGTTTTTACTGTATGGTAGAACGGTTTGAATGGTTTCACCCTGAACGATGTTAATCAGGTTGATGACAGCCTGACCTTTTGATTGGCGGGAACTTTCCGGGACATCCCATACTTTGGTCTTAAAGACACGGCCTTTATTGGTGAAGAAAAGCAGATCATCATGGGTATTAACTAAAAGCATGTTTTCAACTTCGTCTTCTGACTTGGTGGACATTCCGGAAACTCCGATTCCACCGCGCTTTTGTGAACGATAAGTTTCTTTCGGTACCCGCTTAATATATCCGGTTTTAGTGATGGTGACCAAGGTTGGTTCGTTGGGGATCAAATCTTCTTCACTGAATTCTTCCAATCCACGGGAATAGATTTTTGTTTTTCTGACGTCACCATATTTTTCCGATATTTCCTTGTTTTCATTTTTCAAAACACGAATCATTTCTTCGGGCTGGGTTAAGATAGCAGTAAGTTTTTTGATGGTGTTTTCAACTTCGGCGTATTCTTCGTCAAGTTTTTGTCGTTCCAAACCGGAGAGTTTCTTGAGCTGCATTTCCAAAATGGCTTGGGCCTGAAGATCGGTGAAACCAAATTTATCCATTAACTTGGTTTTGGCGTCTTCGTTTGGTTTGGTGCCGCGAATAGTTTTAATGACTTCATCAATAATGTCGAGGGCTTTTTTGAGACCATCCAGAATATGAGCTCTCATATAGGCGCTCTTTAGGTCAAAAATTGAACGCCGACGAATAATTGATTCCCGGTGGCGAAGGAAAAGTAACAACATCTGACGAAGGTTCAAGGTTTGAGGAACACCGTTCACAAGTGCCAATATATTGGCAGAATATGATGATTGTAGGGCAGTATATTTGTAGAGTTTATTGAGAATGGACTTTGGTTTGCCGTTTTTCTTGATTTCGACGACAACCCGGATACCATGACGATCAGTTTCGTCCCTAAGATCCGATATACCGATGATTTTTTTGTCACGAACCAAGTCGGCAATCTTGGAAACCATTTCGGCTTTGTTGACTTGATATGGAATTTCGGTGATAACAATTCTTATTTTTCCGGATTTGGTTTCTTCAATGTTGGTTTTGCCCCTGATGACAAATTTTCCCCGGCCGGTGTTGTACATTTCTAAAATACCGGTTTTACCGTATATTTCTGCAGAGGTGGGAAAATCCGGTCCTTGGACAAATTTAGTTAAATCTTCGATGGTGGCTGTAGTTTCAACATTAAAATTGGTTTCACCAAGTTTTATAACCGGCTCAAGAACAATATCCTGGGTGGTTCGATTTTTAAGAATGGGTTTAATCTCGGGAACTTTTTCAATCTTTTCCAAACTACAATTTTCCAGGATAAATTCAATAGCGGCACAAAGTTCTTTTAAGTTGTGGGGAGGAATACGGGTAGCCATACCGACAGCGATACCATCGGCACCATTTAAAAGAAGGTTGGGAACACGGACAGGTAAAACGGTGGGTTCTTTGGTGGAAGCATCGTAGTTGTCCATCATATCCACAGTTTCTTTATTGATGTCGGCAACCATTTCAGGAGTAATTTTAGCCATCCTGGCTTCGGTATACCGCATGGCGGCCGGAGGATCGCCGTCGATTGAGCCAAAGTTTCCCTGACCTTTAACCAAAGGATAACGGAGAGAGAATTCCTGAGCCATACGAACCAAGGCAAAGTAGATGGAACTGTCACCATGAGGATGGTAGGATTTCATGACATCACCGACGATAGCTGCGGATTTAACATTTTTACCGGAAACAGACAAGCCAATTTGGTTCATGGCGTAGATAATACGACGCTGAACCGGTTTTAGACCGTCCCGAACATCGGGCAAGGCCCGGGAGACTATAACCGACATGGAATAGTCGAGGTAGGATTTTTCCATTTCGTTGACGATGTCAACATTAATGGTTTTCCCGGTGTTATTGATGAAGGGCGAAGCATCATTAACTATGGTATTTTTTACGTTATTTTCCGGCATAATTATATATCTAAATTAGCTAAATGAGCATGGGTGGTGATGAACTTTTTTCGGGGCGGAACATCTTCACTCATTAAGATACGGAATGTTTCGTCAGCTTTTTGAGCGTCAGAGATAGTGATTCTTTTTAAGAGCCGGGTTTCCGGATTCATGGTTGTTTCCCAAAGCTGTTCAGGATTCATTTCTCCTAAACCTTTATAGCGCTGAATATCGAAATTTTTACTGGCATCTAACTTCTTTATGGCAACTTCTTTTTCTTCTTCGGTATAGGCATAAACAATCTCTTTTCCTTGTTTGATTTTGAAAAGCGGCGGCATGGCAATATAAACATAACCTTGTTCGATAATACCCGGAAGATGACGGAAAATAAAAGTTAATAACAAAGTGGCGATATGAGCACCATCCACGTCGGCATCGGACATAAGAATTACCCGATGATAACGTAGTTTTTTCTGATCAAAAGTTTCACCGATACCCATACCTAAGGCAATAATCAGATCTTTTAGTTTGTCGGAACCGACAATTTTATCGAGTCTCATCCCTTCTGTGTTAAGAGCTTTTCCCCACAAAGGCAGAATAGCCTGAAATTTGCGATCCCTCCCCTGTTTGGCAGAGCCGCCGGCGGAGTCTCCTTCGACGATGTATATTTCGCATTCTTCCGGTTTTTTGGATTGACAGTCGGCTAATTTACCGGGTAAACCCATAGAATCGAAGGCACCTTTGCGCATGATGGCGTCTTTGGCGGCCCGGGCAGCTTTACGAATTTGAATGGCTAAAATTGATTTACCGATAATAGTTTTGGCAACATCAGGGTGTTCTTCAAAATAAATATCGAGAGATTCACGGACAATCTTGGATACAATCGGCTGAACTTCGGAATTTCCCAACTTACCTTTTGTCTGGCCTTCGAACTGGAGATCTTTACTGCCCATTTTAACGGAAATAATGGCAGTTAAGCCTTCGCGGACATCATCGCCGGTGATGGTGTCATTTTTACCCTTAATCATTTCTTTACGTTCGGCATAATCCTTGATCGATTTAGTGAGAGCAGTTTTGAATCCGGATAAATGAGTACCGCCTTCGTGAGTGTTAATGATATTAACGTATGAAGGAGTATTTTCTTGGAAAGTATCGTTGTATTGCAGAGCGACTTCCACGTCGACACCGTCGCTATCACTGTGGATATAAATCGGTTCATGAATAACGCTTTTACCTTTATTCAATTCGCGGAGAAGAGAGAGAATTCCCCCTTCAAAATAATAGTGACGTTCGAGGCCAACCCTTTCGTCATAAAAATGAAAATATATTTTGCTGGTTAAATAAGCCCGATCTTTCAGTGATTTAATGATGGTTTTAGAATCGAATTCAGTAGTTTCTTTGAAGATTTCGGCATCAGGGTAAAAAGTGGTGGTGGTTCCGGTAATATTCGGCGGCAAAATGGAATTGAGTTTTTCAATTTTGGTGTCGGTGATGGTGGTTAATTTAGTTTTGACAACACCTTTTGAAAATTCCATGAAGTAGGTTTTGTTATCGCGGCGAACTTCGACTTGATATAGACGGGAAAGGGCATTGACACAGGCGGCACCAACTCCGTGCAATCCTCCGGAAACTTTATAGGCAGCACCTTCAAATTTACCTCCGGAATGGAGAGTGGTCATGATAACTTCGAGGGCCGGTTTTTTATATTTTGGCATGATATCCACAGGAATTCCCCGACCATCGTCGGCAACTGTGGCGGAATTATCGGGATGGATAATAATCCAAACGTTTTTGGCAAAACCAGCCAGAGCTTCATCAATAGAATTGTCGATGATTTCTGTTAGACAATGATGAAGACCACTGATGTCGGTAGAGCCGATATACATGGCCGGACGTTTTCGAACAGGTTCCAAACCTTCGAGGACGACTATTTGTTCACCGGTATAATTTTGTGTGTCTGTCATAAAAAATGTCTATTTATTGAGATAATGTTAGTGTAACACATTAAAATAGGCTGGCAATAAGCAAATTTACTGGAAAAATAGGTAATTTCACTGCATAAAAATATATCAAAAAAGCTTTTAAAAACGGGGAAAATTAAGGTCAAAAACTACCTATTTTTGGGTGATTTTATTGATGGCTTCAAAGGCGATAATTGAAGTGGCAACCAGGACATTAAGAGATTTGTTTATCCCATGCATGGGAATCTCGACTATCTGATGACAAATTTTTTGAACAGACTCCCCCACTCCGTTTGATTCGCTGCCGGCAACTATGGCTAGAGGAAAATTATATTTGGCTTTTTTATAATTAACGGTATTTTTACCTTGTTCACAGGCAATTATTTGATATCCATCTTTTTTAAGCTGATTTAGACACTCGACTGTGGAATTATAATGCTGCCAAGGGACCCATTTCCAAGTGCCGATACTGCTGCGATGAATTTTTAAATTCGGAGGGGTGACGACAGGGCCGCAAAGACATAATTTTTCGGCTCCAAGAGCGTCGGCAAGACGAAAAAAAGAACCGATATTGTAGGTATCCAGTACATTATCTAAAACAATGACTAATGGAAATCGTTTAATTTCGGACTGTTTTTTTTGAGCCTCCCCTACTCTGCTTTTACGAAGTTGATGCGAATTAAGTCTATCCATGCAGATATTTTAATTACCACAACCACCGGCTGAAGGAACTTCTCCGGTCAATTCATTTAAGACAGTGCTGCATTCCTTAGCTGTTTTGTTCATAGAGATACAAATAGCTTCTTTGATGACATTCGGAGTTCGATATTTAGCCTGAGTGGCAAGTTTTTTACCGATAGCCAGAGTGCCGTCACTATTTTGAGTGTAGGCTTTTTCCGGAGGGAACTCGACATCATTTATTAAAACTGTCGGTGAACCGGAAACATTATATTTAGTGGTGAGGGCGATTTCATTTTCGATCAGAGTGACCGCTTCGTTATTGAAACATTCAGTGATTTTGGTGGTATCGAGTCCTGCTTGTTGGGCTTGACTTTCCCAGCAAGCATCGGCATTATCTTTAGTACAGTTTTTATTGACATTACCAATAAAATTCCACCATTTGCTTTTGTCGTCATCTACCTGTTTCCAAGCACACATTTCCCTAACGTTTTGATTGGCTTCCTGACGACCATGAAGTGAAGCATACATAGTACCACTGCTGGTCTTTAGATATTGTTTATCATTTAGACAGCTGCTAAGGCTCTCAGAAATGGTTTTTTTACAACTGGCGATATCAGAGAAGTAACCATTGGTAACATAACTGGCACATTGATTTGAATCACCGGAACGGGCACTACAATAGGTATTTAAATTGTCAATTTTGTCAAAAATGTAATGGGGTGAGAGAAGAGCTTTGTCTTGAAGCTGGTCATAAACCGGGCGAAGGATATCTTCCATTTGATTACCGTAGGGACAAAAACTCATAACAAAAAATTTCAATTCAGGTTTTTCAGATTTGACGGGAGTGAAAACAGCAGTAGCTTTTGAGATGTCTACAGAATTAGTGCTGCGAAGTTTAGCCCAGGAAATTCCGGAAAAAAAGGCACTGGCGGCAAGCAGAGTACAAAAGAAGACAACACCCAAAACGGGAATTTTGACGTAATTATTTTTTAGTTTAGAATCTTTCATTAGGAATTTGATAAACAATTAATCTGATTCTATGGAAATAGCGTTTACCGGGCATGAGGCAACTGCCGATTCGACTTGGGGGGTAATAGAGGATGGTTGTTTTTTAACTTTGGCTTTGTATGAAGTAGTATCTAATTCAAAAGTTTCCGGATCAAGAAGCGGACAGGTGTTACAACCGATACAAGTATCCTGATTAACAACAACTTTATTGGCCATATGAAATTGATTATAGCAGATCGTTTTGACGACGATGCTGTTCGTAAAATCCTCCGGATTTAATAATGGCGTTTAAGAGTAAAGTGATACGATTTTCGGCATCATCCAAAGTAATTTTTTTAAGTTGATTGGGAAAATAATGAAAAATTTCATTTCTGCCAAATTTCCAGGCATCCCACAAAATTTCAGCCAGTTCCTCTCCGGCTTCATCGAAATCAGCTAATTTTTGATAAATAGAAAAACGTTTGTAACGAAGAGAAGGGTTTAGAGTTTTGCCGACACGAAAACGGTCGCTTTCATAATCGTCCTGATTGATGATGTGGAGTTTTAAAAACAGGTCTTTTAAATAACCTTCGTAAGCCTTCGAAATGGGGGCAACAATAAAAGAATAGTCACTAATATGATCTGATTGGAGACGATCCAGAACAGTTTCGACATCGGCGGTAAGTTCATCCTGAACGGGAGATAAATATTTTCTGGCCTGAGAAAAAAGGGTGGCTGAAAGCGAACTCATATTCTTGATTTTAGAAGCATTAGGGCGAAGATGATAGTGAGAAAAACAAAGACACCTATGTAGCGGGAAAGATATTTTATCGGCAGCTGTTTTGATTCTCTGGCAAAAAGCCAATCCTGAAGGTGTTTTTTATCGCGGCGATAATCCTCGATTTCATCGACTAAGAGATGAACATTAAGAGCTAAAAGAAAAGACATACCAAAAACACTGGCACTGCTGGTGAAAACAAAAACAGAAAACAGGGACATTATAATTTGGAAAAAAAAGTGATGAAAAATCATATTGGTATGCTGATGTCTGGTAGACTCCAATAATTTCAACAGAGAACGAAAATCATATTTTTTGAAGGCAATTTGAGCGAGACGGCTTTCTTCAAGATTAGGGCTGAGATAAAACCAATACAAAAGATGATCGACGTCCAGAAAAAAAGATCCGAGCGCCAGCCCGGAAAAAAGCAAAAGGTAGCTTGGAAAACTTACCCGATTAATAGCCCAAATTAAAATAGTGACACCTAGAAAAGAGGCTAAAGGCAAAAGATGGATTTTTAGTTCTGATTTCACTAAATAATATTAGCAGAAAAAACTATTCGTATCTTAGGGCTTCGATAGGAGATAATTTGGAGGCACGGCGGGCGGGTTCAACACCAAAAATAATACCGACGATAGCCGAGACACCAAAGGCAATCATAATGGAACTGAGAGTGATTTTAGCAGGAAAGAAATTGTTGATGGCCAGGGTGCCAAGGGCCCCTAAAATAACTCCGACCAGTCCGCCGACACTAGATAAAATAACGGCTTCTATTAGAAATTGAAGTAAAATTGCCCGGGGATAGGCACCAATAGCTTTTCTTAATCCAATCTCTTTGGTTCTTTCGGAAACAGTTACCAACATAATGTTCATAATCCCGATGCCGCCGACAACTAAGGAAATAGCGGCAATTCCGGAAAGACCGACAGTGAGGACACTAATAATGGAGTTAATACTGTTGAGAAGCTGACTGCTATCAAAAACAGTAAAAGTATCTTTATCGTAGTTTTTAAGCATAATTTTTTCGGAATCAATTTTTGTCTGACTTACAGCATCTTTGTCGGCAGCTTTGATAAGAATAGTATTAATATTCCGGTTTCCATTTAGATCGAAAACAATTTTGCTGGGAGTGAAGGCATATTCATCCGTGTTTGGACCGCCAAAAGAACCGCCTTTTTTGTCGATGATGCCAATTATTTTAAGGTTTTTACTGTTGATGATTACTTTTTTTCCGAGAGCATTGCCGCTGGGAAAAAGATCTTCGGCAAGTTTATTACCAAGAACAATGACTAAACTGCCCTTGTCATCTTCTTCTTTGGTAAACCACCGACCGTTGTCGGCTGAAGGATTGTTGTCCGAGGCTTCACCATATTGATATGTAGAACCAACAACGACAACTCCTTTTTTAGTAGTGTTGGGAGAGCGAAGATCAGCAGAAGATTGTGAGACAGGGATAATGTCTGAGCCACGAAGACCGCGTTTTAATTGATTAATATCGTTGGCACTGAAATTGGTGGTGACGAAATTACCGCTTTCCTGGCTAAATCCCCCACTGCTGTTAAAAATTTTACCAGGAGAAATAAAGATAGTGTTGGCACCTAAACTTTCAAACTGTTCATTAACATAACCTTTTAAGCCGTTGCCGATGGAAGTTAAAAGAATAACTGAAGTAACACCAATAATAATTCCTAAAGAAGTAAGAATGGTCCGACCTTTATTTTTAAGAATGGATCGAACGCTGGATTTGATTAGATCTTCGGGTGAAGGTTTGAACATAATTATTAGTGACGACTATTAATTGTTATTTGACCATCTTTAATGATAACTATCCGGTCGGCCTGTTTGGCTAAATCCATGTCGTGGGTGACAAAAACAATAGTTCTCCCCTCCTGACGATGGAGATGATGGAATAATTCCATAACTTCTGTACCCGATTTGGAATCAAGGTTACCGGTGGGTTCGTCGGCAAGAATTATTTTGGGATCATTAATTAAAGCTCTGGCGATGGCGACACGCTGCTGCTGGCCTCCGGAAAGTTGGGCGGGGGTATTTTTTAATTTGGTATCCAGACCAACTTTGGTTAACATCTGAATCCCCAATTTTTCTCTTTGCAACTTGGGAACATCTGAATAAAGCAAGGGTAGGGTAACGTTTTCCAAAGCGGAGGTTTTGGCCAATAAATTAAATTGTTGAAAAACAAAACCGAGAGTAACATTTCGGATTCTGGCCAATTGTGATTCATTAAAACGGGAAATGTCTTTCCCATTGAGGAGCACCTCACCGGAAGTAGGGTTGTCTAAGAGGCCAATGATATGCATCAAAGTTGACTTACCGGAACCTGAAGGTCCGGTGATAGAAACAAACTCACCTTCGTAAATTTTCAGGGAAACGTTGTCCAAAGCATTAAATACTGTGTTTCCTGAAGTGTAAGTTTTAGTGATATTTTTTAATTCCAGAACAACCGGGGAATTATTTTTGGATGATGGCAACTTGGTCATTTTGAGTTAAACCCTCAATAATCTGGGCAGTAGTATCTGTTTCGATGCCAACTTTGACTTGGTGACGAAGAAGCTGATTTTTATTTTTGTCGTAAAGATAGACAAAAGGTTGACCATTGTCGTCGTAGACAGCATCGGTGGGAACAGTGAGAACATTATCAGCCTGAGAAAGAACAAGGTTAACATCTCCGTTCATGCCCAAACGATAAGCTAAATCCTGATTAATAACCGGTAACTTGAACCTAGTTTCATAGACGGTTGATGATTCTCCGGAAACTGGAACAAAAGAAATGAAAGTGATTTCCGAATTAATTGTTTGATCGGGAAAACTGTCCAAACTTAAGGTGGCTTTCTGACCGACTTTTATTTGATTAACAATGTCCTGATCAACATTGGCTTTAAAATAAACTGAATTGGGATCAATAATAGTGAAGGTGGCACCGGCAGGAGTGATGTTGGTACCGGCGAGAGGCTGGTCGACAGCAACAACGATGCCGTCAATAGGACTAACCAAAGTTGATTCCTTAATGGCCATATCGGAGATTTCATAGTTAATAACCGAATTATCCAAAGAATATTGAGTTCTGTCCAAAATTCTTTTGATAGTGTCAGAAACAATAGTGTCTTTATATTTGTCCTGAGTGTCCCAAAATTGACTGAGATTAGTGCGATAGTTGTTATATTGTGTCTGAAGATTTTTACGAAGCTGTTCTTTATCGAGACTGGCAATTGCCTGACCTCTTTTAACTTTGTCTCCAACTTTAACTCCTACCCAGACCAGTTTTCCGGAATTTTGAAAACGGAGAGCGGCGGCCCGATCGGTGTCAACGGATCCGGCGATAGTTAAAACGTTTTGAATATTCTCAACTTTTGGAGTGTAGAGAGTGCTTTTTTTAGGGTTATATTTGAGAGTTTCGGTGTTTTGAGCACCGGTGGCAGTTACAAAATTCAAGCCTATAAAAAGAACAATGGCTAGGGCCACTAAAACTGTAAATTTAAATTTGGTTTTCATACCTTTGATTATACCGATAATCATATTATTTTTGGCAATATTGGCATTTACCAATTAGCACTAATGAATAATTTTTAATTTGAAAATTGTTTTCGGAAACAATTTGTTTAACTTTGGCGGAAAGAAAATTGCCGTCAGCAGGAAAGACTTTTTTACAGAGAGTGCAAACAAGAACAACATGAGGATGTTTTTGTTCGAGAAGGAAGTGTTTTCGACCGTTAATTTCCAAAGCGGTGAGAAATTGTTTTTCGGATAAAAAATCTAATTGCCGATAGACTGTGCTTTTATTGATTGTCGGATAGTCCTTTTTAAGGCAGGAAAGGATGTCGGAAGCAGTTCTTGGTTTTTTAGATTTTGTTAAAACCTTTAAAAGATCACGACGAATTTTAGTATGACGACAATTAAGTGGAAACACAATAATAGGTATATTACTGCAACCCAGTTGCGTTTGTCAAGGAGTATCCAATCGATTTAATTCTTTCAATTTCCACATAAATAATTTAGCTTTTGATTTGATAGTGTTTCGATTTTGGTCCTTCACAAAATAAAGGGCTTTTTCCAGAGTTTTTCGGGGAGTATTTTTGGCCAGACGAATATAAAGAGATTTGTTTTTCCAATCATCAAGCTCTTCGGCTAACTGCAGACCGAAAGCCTGAAATTCGTTTTTGATATATTTTTTTCTTTTTTCCATTAATTCGCTCATTTTGAAAAGCGTTTCGGAAAGCGGAGCGGGAGCGGTGGTGCGCATAATAACTCTATTATATAAAAATGAATTATATTAAACTGATATTGATGAGGAAAATGTGGTTAAGCTTACTGTTTTTAGGAGTATTTTTTTTGACAAGCTTTCAGACAGTGAGAGCCGGAGGCCTGGAAGAGATGACGATAAGGCCGGAAAGGATGGCTGAAAACCAATCCCCTCTTCCGATTTTGGTGACTGTTAAAACGGGAAATAATCAAAGTGAAGACGGATTAATGTTGAAAATTGGGGATGGTTGGACAGTAACGGCAAGCAGTTTGGCAATAAGCACCGCAGGGTTACCGGCGGGAGTGACGGCTTGGCCGGGATCAAATTTGAATGGAGTTTTCGGTAACAATTTATATTTTTCCAGTAACGACCTGAATAACCAGACTACTTATGGTTTTTACATTACCGGAGGAATCGGGACAAATCCTGTTTCTGGAGACGGAGCAGCGTATAAATGGCAGGCGGCAACATTGAATAATGGCAGCCAATTGGAAATGTCGGAAGTTAAATTAGCGGTGATTAAAAATGATGAGGTGACAGTGACCGGAAAAGTGGGGGCAAAGGAGAATGATTTTCAATTAAAAATTGAAAGCGACAAAAACTATGATTTGGAAGACGGAGAAGAAATTGAATATACCATTACTTATGGTTCATATTTATTAAATTCAACTAAACCTTTAGTGGTGTCGGCGGAATGGAGTTTGGGAACGATTGAAGGATCGCCGGTGCCAACGGTGGAAGTTGTTGATTATGTTATCGGCAGCGGATCAACTGCCTGGGGCGGGGTGGAACCGGTGATAGATCCGATAAATAGAAAAATAAGCTGGACAATCAATTCCTTTCCGGCAGAACTAAGCGATCAACTTCTTAGTTTTAAACTAAAAACAGGCAGCAGTTATATGGGAAATAATAAAGTCTCATTTGTGGTAAAGGCAACTTTAAATGGGGCAAATATAATTACATTGGGTGATGAGGTGGTGAATACCTACCAACCAAAAAAAATAATCACTCCGATTCCGGAAAAAACGACGGTACAACCGACTGAGGCAAAAGTAATGCCAACGCAACTACCATTATCACAAAAAATAAATATTGAAAAAATAGAAATTGTCGGTTTATCGACAGAGTCGGTGGAAATAGAAGTAAAAACAAATATTAAACCGGAATCATTAAAAATAAGCTACGGAACATCATTAAAAAAAATGGACAAGACTTTGATAGCGGCGGTGACGGCAAAAATAAACAGAATCAAGATTGATAATTTAAAAGCGGGAACAGTTTATTTTTTCACCATCGAAGCCACCGGTGAAGAGGGAGAGACAGTCGTTTCTGAAAACTATACTTTTCAGACAGCAAAAACGGAGAGTCAGCTGAAAGTGGACAAAAAATCTATTCTCATTGGAGTGGAGAACAACGTGCTATTGGACTCAAAAACAAACGAGGATTCGGAAAACAAAATAATTTTAACCAGAGATCAGGATTATGTTCTGAGAATTAACTTGAATAATCCGGAAAAAATTAAACAGGTAAAAGTGATGGTTAGAAATTCACAGGTGCTGGGTATAAGTTCAGTTTATGGATTTGAACCGAACTGGACAGAAGTGAGTTTGATACAGGTTGATGGTTTGGGGTTTGTGGGACATCTTAAAAGTCCTGAAACTGTGGGTTATTATGAGATTTTGATCAGGATTGAAGATATGGACGGAAATATTACTGAAGAAAGCATCGCCAATCTTAGGGTAATATCTCCATTAAAAGTGACAGACGAGATGGGTTTGCCGATAGAAAATGCCAAGGTTGAATTTTATATGTATAACAACGATAAAAAAATGTTTGTCTTAATTAGCCCTGAAACTTTTGGAATTCAAAATCCGGTCTTTACACAATCAAATGGAGAAGTGAAAGCTATTTTTCCGAAAGGGACTTATCGGGTAGTGGTGAATGAGATTGGTTATAGCAACGAGCAGCAGGATTTTACAATTGGTTTTGGTGAAAATGAAAAAATACCGACGGTAATATTAAGAAAGGAGAGGACAGCAATCGGACAAAGACTAAAGTATTTGGGAAAAATTGCCGGTGATGTGTATTTCTTTTCCAAACAATTTATTGACGATTTGATGACTTCGAGAAGGTTTTTAAAATTAGTTAACTTGTTGACAGGGTGTGAATTAGCAGTGTTGATGTGGTGGTGGGGAGTAAGAAAAACAAAAGTTTATTGGTGGCTGCTGCCAAAAAAAATATTTTCTATCCTTAGAAAAAAAATTAACCCAAAGCAAAAATTTCTACAAGGGACGGTGCTGGATACAGACTTTCAAAAGCCGATCGGAAACGCTAAAGTTTACCTGGTCGATGACGGCTTAAACAAGATTATCGGAAAAGGGATGACAAATGATTTGGGTGAATTTCTTCTAAAAATTAAACCGGCCAAAAGTTATAAATTGACGGCAGTTAAGGAGGGTTATGAACCGACTCCGATGTATGATTTTACTCCGGAAGGGATAATGGCCGGAGATATCAATTTGGAAATGGATAAGACTTATACTCCGGAAGAAAAAACTAAAAAATCACTATTAAAAATAATGCTCTTGTTTAGCCAATGGATATTTACACTATTAATAATGGCGGTGATGGTGACAGAGCTGATTTTTTGGCACAATTTTGGCTGGAAAACAAACGGAATCGGGGTTATTTTTTCCTGGGTTAGTATGGCGATATGGTTAAAAATGATTTTAAAAAATAATGACGAATAAATGGAGGTGGTGGTTGATGGCTTTTTTAGTGCTGCCGGCAAGCGGTAATTATCAGATGGAAGGGTTGACGGTGGGAAATGCCGGAGGTGGTAATATTGGTTCTTCGAACTACACGATTGAAGGAAGTTTAGGAGAACAGGACAGTCAAACAGGAGCTGGCAGTAGTTTCGACCTGAAGGGCGGCCTGACTTTTGTGAGACAAAGCAATGTGCCGACAATAGCTTCATTTTCCAACGTCGATAATGACTACAATAAGCTACATTTGGTGATTGATGAACAAAACAATCCTGACGATGTGCTTTATGCGATTGCCGTTAGCAGTGATAACTTTTTAACGACTTATTATGTAAAAGATGATCATACTTTAGGTGATAGTTTTGATATTAACAATTATCAAACTTATGATTTGTGGGGAGGATCGGAAGGATTTGATATTCTAGGTTTGGAATCCAACACTATTTATAAAGTAAAAATTAAAGCGGTTCAAGGGAAATATACAGAAACCGATTATGGTCCGACGGCAACAGCAGCAACTGTTTCTCCCCAATTAGTTTTTGATATTGATGTTTCGGTGAGCGACACCACCAGTGAACCGCCGTATGTTGTAACTTTGGGAGATTTGTATCCGGGAAGTGTGACTACCAGCAGTGATAAAGTGTGGGTTAGTGTGGAAACAAACGGCAGCAGTGGAGCAGGAGTTTATGTTTACGGCCAAAACGGAGGTTTACAAAGTACGGCCACCGGTTACACAATTGCGGCAGTTAACGGCGATTTAGGTTCGGTAGACGACGGTTTCGGAGTTCAAGGGTTATCGGTTGACCAATCAGCGGGAGGTCCTTTGGTAATTGAAAATAATTACAGTGGTAATGGAAATGTGGTGGGAATTACAGATACTTTGGTAAGACAAATTTTTTATTCGATGTCGCCACTAAGTGGGGGTAGAGGTTCTTTTGTAATTAAGGCAAAATCCGGAAATGATACACCGGCGGCCGGTGATTACAGTGAAATATTAACCATTGTAGCGGCGGCTAATTTCTGACATATACTTGACAAATTGGTTGGAAATATTGCATATTTAATTAGTTAAATAATATACTTTTTTTATTTGTGTCCAAATTAAATTAATGATCTTGAGGAATTTTCTTAAAAACATGAGGTTGTTTTTTTTAGTTTTGGGAGTGTGGTTTTTGAGTGTAAACGGCGTATATGCATCTCAATTTACAAAAGCTTCTATCAGATATGACCGGATGAAGGCTGCAACTTTATCCAGTTTACAGGTGTTAATTGTTCCGGCAAGTACGGCTACGGAAAATAAAATCAAATTGGTGTTTGGGTCGGCAATAGTAGGAGCGGGACAATCGGTGACGGTGACTTCATTACCTGCCGGTGCAACAGCATTACCAGGTACTTTGACAGCAGTCGGTTCCGGAACAAGTATTGTGGTATCCGGGGTGACTGATTTAACAGTGGGAACAACTTACGCTTTCAATTTGTCTGTCGGGGTAACAACTCCTTCAGCCGGAAGTGCTTTAGACAGAGTGGAAAGTTTGGATGCAGGGAATGCCGTAATTGATTCAACAACAGTTACCTCCAGAATAATTACTGATGATCGGGTGGTGATTACGGCCAATGTACCACCGACATTTACTTTTTCATTGTCGGGAAATACAGATGCTTTTACAACTGATTTAAGTTCCGGAGCAGTGTCTTCGACGACGGGAATAACTGTGTCCGTGGGAACTAACGCGGCCAAAGGTTGGACGGGATGGATCAAAAGTTTGAATGCCGGATTGAATTCGGTGACGACAGGTGAAAGTATCGGAACATCTGGAACAATAAATGCAACTGCGGAAACATGTGTGACAGGAACTGATTGTTATGTGGTTGATGTCGGAGTGACTTCGGGTACCGGTTCGGGAACCTTGACTGCCGATGCGGAATATGGTGGAAATGGGACTACGTCAGGAGGAACATTGAGTACTTCTTTTCAACCATTTGCTTCCAGAACCGGAAAAACCAACGGTGATACGGTATCTTTAATAGCTCATGCGACAATGGTGGCCACTAAGGCTGCTGGTGCAGATTATACGGATACTTGGACTATAATTGGTGCAGGTAATTTTTGATTTAAATGAAAAATTGGTTTTTTTGGGGATTGATAGCGACAGCTTTTTTTATTCCCCATAAAGTTTTTGCGGCGGATGACGGCTTAAATCTGGTGGTGTCTCCCCTACCGATTAATTTGGTGACAGAACCGGGAGCAACAGTATCGGCTCAGATAAAAATAAAAAATAATTCCGATCATCCGGAAACACTACAAGCAGGATTAATGAAATTCTCGGTATACGGAGATGAGGGAAAGCCTAAGTTAATAGAGAGAGAAGAAGGTGATGATTATTTTGATTGGGTAAGTTTTTCGGAAAAAGGGTTTGTTCTTAACGCTAATGAATGGAAAACTATTACCGTAAATATAAATGTGCCGGAGACGGCGGCTTTTGGTTATTACTATGCGGTTACTTTATCCAGAAGTGATGAAGAAAATGGAGTCGGAGAAGGAAAAACAAAAGTGATTGGGGCAACAGCTTCCCTGATTTTATTGGAAGTTCGGGTACCTCAGGCGGTGAGGAAGGTGGAAGTGTTGGAATTTTCGACACCAAAAAAAGTTTACGAATTTCTTCCGACAAAATTTACAGTTAAATTAAAAAATGAGGGAAACGTTCATGTTTCTCCAAGAGGAAATATCTTTATTGATAAATGGGGAGAAAAAAAAGATGCCGCAATTTTAGGAATCAACGATTTAAAAGGAAATGTATTACCGGATTCGAATAGAATATTCGAAAGCGAATGGAATGACGGTTTTCCGGTTTATGTGGAAAAAGTAAATGATAAACAGGTGGTGACTGACAGGTTGGGAAAGATAAAGAAAGAGTTAAAATGGGATTTTTCTCAGGTTTCAAAGTTACGTTGGGGAAAATACACGGCCAATATGCTGCTGGTTTATGATGACGGAGAGAAAGATGTACCGATTGAAGGAACACTAACTTTTTGGATAATTCCCTGTAGAATATTAGGAGGATTGGGGGTGGTAGTTTTATTGGTGGTTCTTGGCTTACGTTCGGTTTTAATAGTACCGATTAAAAAAATGATAGAGACCAGAAAAAAATGAGATATTTAGGCCGTGGGCTTCTTATCGGGTTGATATTTTTGAAGATGTTTAACCCTGGAGGGATAAGAGCCGAAAACTTTTTGATGACTCCCCCGTTTTCAGATATTGAAATTTTGCCGGGAGAGAAACAAGTGAATGTAGAAATTGAAATCGGCAACCAAACTGACAAGGAAACAACCTTTGAAATTTCAGTGGTTGACTTCGGATCTTTGGATGAAACCGGCGGATTGGCTTTTATTACCACAGATAACGATAACAGCCAACGTAAATACTCTCTGGCTTCCTGGATTAGTCCGGAAAAAGAATCGATTACAATAATGCCCAACAGTAAGGAAAAAATTAAAATAACAATTTTAAATAAAGAGTCATTGTCTCCGGGCGGACATTATGGGGCGGTGATGGCGACGGTAAAATCAAAAAACGATAACGGGAAAGATTCGGTGGGAATTAATCAAACTTTAGCCTCTTTGGTTTATGTTTTGAAAACCGGCGGCGAGATTAGAAACTTAAATCTGAAGTCAGCAGAAATGAAGAAGAATATTTTTATTTTTCCAAAGACAATAGCTTTGCGTTTTTGGAACAGCGGTAATGCTCATGTGATTCCCAGAGGAACAGTGAAAATTAAAAATGGACAAGGGGAAATTGTCGAGAAAGGAATTGTGAATGAAGGTTCTGTGAAAGTTCTTCCGGAAAGTTATCGAATTATAGAGACGGGATTAAAAAGAATAAAAAAGTGGAACTGGCCGGGAAAATATGTTGTAGAAGTTGATTATCATTTTGATAAGTCAGAAAAAACGGAAACAGAAACTGAAACGTACTGGTATTTTGGTTATGAGGGAATTCTAATCGTGATGATAATTTCATTAATAACGACACTATTTTTGGTAAGAATTCATTGATATAGTTTATCTTATTTTTTTGGTTTGTTATAAACGTTACAATTGGTTTACGTGATATATTTCACGGGTTTTTGGGTACTAAAAGATGAAAAAAATAATGGTTTTTACATTGGCATTATTGATATTTTTTGCCAGTGTTAAAGGAATATTCGCTGCACCGGGAATAAACAGAAAAATTAATTTCCAGGGAAAAGTGGTGAGCAAAGGAACCGGCTTAGAGGGCTTAAACGTGGCAGACGGAAACTATGATTTCAGATTTACATTATGGGATTCTCTTTCAGCAGGAACATCTTTATGGACGGAAAGCTGGAATAGCGGTACTAGCCAGGTGCCGGTGGGAAGCGGTATATTTTCCGTTTCTTTAGGAACATACGTAACATTTCCTGATAATTTAAGTTTTAATTCTGATAGTTTGTATTTGAGTGTGGAATACAACCATGACGGCGACATGACGCCGAGAATCAGAATGTCGGCAGTCCCCTACGCTTTCAACGCGGAAAAAGTTAACGGGTTAACAGTGACCAGCACTTCAGGAACTTTGAGTATAGGTGACAGTAAAACGGTAACTTTCGGAGATAATTTTATGACAGTTAACGGAGTGGGAATTACTTTGAATCAAAACCTGTCAACTGAAAGTTTAGTTTCTTTTGCCGGACTAAGTGTGGGAGGGACGGTTTCGTTTACAAATTTACCTTTGGGCACAGGAACAACTGTTTTGTATATCACTTCTACCGGTAATTTGAGAGCGGGCACTTTACCCAGTTATACGGCAAACAATGGTCTAAATTTAACAGGAACAGTTCTTGGTTTAGGAGGGACATTAACTCAGGCGACACAGATCGGAACTTCAAACTTTAGTTTATTGTTTACCGGTTTAGGAGGGACACAATCTTTGTTTATCGGTGCAAGTGGATATGTGGGAATTGGAACTACGAATCCGGATTCTTCTTTGGCGGTGGTAGGAAATATTGAAGCATCAGCTTGGTCGATAGGAACGACCGGTTTTGCTTGTAATGATGTGAATAAGGGATGTAAATGGAATATCAGAGACAAAACTATTTCTGATTGGTATGTCGGATACAATAATATTTTGGATTTGTCGTACGATGTGGCCTTGGGTTCCAGTAATAATGATCATTATCAATTCAGGGTGGGTAAATATGTAACCGGTAGTTTTGTTGCCGGAATGGTGGTAACAAATGACGGAAAAATCGGAATAGGGACGACATTGCCCACTAAAAAATTGGATATTGCCGGTGATATTAATTTAACGGGTACGATTTTTGTTGGTGCCGGAGTCACCGGTTCCAGTGGCCAAGTCTTATCTAGCAATGGTGCTGGTGGTTTGGCTTGGATTTCTGCCGGTGGTATTGGTTCTACTTATTCCGCTTACAATGGTCTAAGTCTTTCCGGTTTAAATCAATTCGGTCTCGGTGGTACTTTAGCTCAAAATACTACTATTAACACTTCCAATTACTCTTTGTTGTTTTTAGGTCTCGGTAACAGTCAAGCTTTTTCCATCAGTAGTAATGGGCGCGTTGGCATAGGTCTCACTAACCCTACCACTGCTAAATTAGAAATCGTCGACATGGCACTTAGTCAATATGATGACGCTGTCGAAATTTCTATCAACGATTCTGCCGGTGACACCTACAATTCCGCCATTTTCAATGCCTTGACTGTTGATTCGGCTGCCAGTAGTTACGGTAATATGTCAGGTTTTTATAACGTTGGTACGGTTAGCACCGGTTTAAAAGATTTAATTGGCTTTAACAACGAACTTACTTCAACTTCCGGAGTTAACAATTCTTCTTCAGAAGTAATCGGCCTGAAGAATGACATTACTCTCCAAGGTGCTGTTAATAACAACAGAGGTTATGGTTCCCACACTACCATCAGAGGTACCAGCGATGCCTACTCTCAAATTCTTGTCGGCAGCTGGGACAGTTTAACCACTTTTAGCAATGATATTGCTTACCATTACTATGCCAGTGTTGGTAGTAGTTCCACTGCAGGCACTCAGTACGCCTTTTATGGAGATATGTCTTCCGGTACCGCCACCAAATGGGGTGCCTATCTTGTTGGAGAAATAAAAAATTATTTCTCTGGTTCAGTTGGAATCGGGACAACAGATCCGACACACGAATTGGATGTGATTGGTGATGGTATGTTTTCAACAAACCTGGGAGTGGGAGGATCGCTATCGTTGTCTGGAATATCGGCAGCTACCGGAGCCGGTATTTTATATATAGATAGTGGCGGCAATATTATCAGTGGAACAGCCCCGGCAACTGCAACGGGAACAAATAAAAAAATAGTTCTTTCCCCAGAATATCCGGGTGCATCTTTAACAACCGATGGTTCGGGAACAACGGCAGTATCAATTACTTCGGACAGTACCCTGAATGCCGGTGGAATTGGCTGGAAAAATTATTATGAATTGTCTTCAGAGGAATCGTCTGTTCAGGATTATACGGTGATAGTAAGAGTGACTTTGCCAAGTGATTTTGAGAGTTGGTCCTCCGGAAGCTGTCCAGGAAGTCAGTGTGCAATTACTATTTATTATCAGACCGGGACTTCATTGACAGCAAATAACTATGTTTCGATTAGGGTGAATAATGATAGTGATACACCGGGAACAACGGTAGTTACAACAGCGGCATCGGCCAACACTTCCTGGTCGCAGGCAACATATACGAAAGCAGCAGTTGACGATGATTCTGCTCCGGATTGGGATGCGGCTGATGAAACAGCGGTATTCCGTATAAAATTGGCGTCCGACAATAGTGTCGGAGCTTTGGCCAGAGTCGGAGATATAGTTTTGAACTATGTAGCAAAATACTAATGAAGAAAAGAGTAATAATATTAATTTTGTTTTTTTTGTTTCTGGCAACTACGGTTATACGGTCGGGATTAGTTTTAGCTACGAATAACAAAGAAATAAAAACAACTGAAATCAATGATATTCCGATTACTAAAGTAATGGAAAAAGATAATATGTCTGGAAGTTCGGCGATTAAACGTTCTGCGATTAAATTTAAATCAGCCATGAAAGCGGTATATAGAAGCGATGAAAAAGTGGAAATCGAATTAAATAATAACGACCAAAACGCTGTAAATGTGGAAGTTACTCATAAACAAAAACAAATATCAGTGGAAACAGTTGAAAACGATAATCAGGGAGTTACTTTTTTATCGATTAATCCCCCAACCCAATTGGAACCGGGAGAATATATTGTTACAGTGACGGATCAGACCGGAGCAAAAGTAGAACAGGATTTTTTATGGGGAGTATTGGCTATTAATCCTAATAAACCAATTTATCAAGTCGGTGAAGAAGCGGAGGTGGCGATGGCGGTTTTGGACGAAGAAGGAAAAATGGTGTGCGATGCAAAGTTACTGTTAAAAATTACCGATAGTGAGGGTAAAACTACCACTCTGTCCACAACTAATGGAGAAATTAAAGTCGGCAGCGAATGTATGACTCACGGTATAACTACGGAACCTGATTATTGGACAAATTTTACGGTAAGTAAAAGCGGAATTTATAATCTGGAATTGACAGCGACCACTAAAAACGGAGTTTACACTATTAATGATAATGTAGAAGTTAAGGAAAAAATTGATTTTGAAGTGGAGAGAAAAAGTGCCACCAGAATTTTTCCAACGGAAAAATATATGATGCAACTTAATCTGAAAGTTGATCAAGACTTTGTAGGGAAAATTTATGAGGAAGTACCGTTGTCTTTTACAGTTAATCAGCCAAAAGTTGGTTTAGTCGGTTTTGAAAATGTCGAAAGCAATCAGTTTTCCCAAAAAATAGAATGGAATGTAAGTTTGAAGGCTGGTGAAGAGATTAGTTTAGGATATGAATACAAAGCTCCGGAAATAAGTCCGCAATTTTATTTGATCGGTCCCCTATCAATGACAACATTGACCGATTTGGTTTTTACTGAACCGCGGAATTGGCAGGTGGCGGCGGATGATCTGCCGGCAAGCGGGGTATACATTAAAACCGGCTACTACATTGGTTCCGGTTATTTTAATCGGATAACCGGTTTAGGGTTTAAACCGGAAATGGTGGTTTTGAAATCTGATTCCAATACCACGGCCACTATTTTTAAAACCAATATCATGGCCAATGGCACGGTGGCCTTTTTAGGATCAGCTTCAGCAGACAGCACTGCCGGACTGATTACTTTAGAAGATGATGGATTTACAGTTGTCGGTACAGCAGCGACTGCTAATTCAAGATACACCTGGACAGCATTTGCCGGATCAGACTGTACTTCCAGTGGAGTATTTTGTGTAGGTGCTTTTACCGGAAACGGTTCTTCTCCCAGAAGTATTAGTACCGGTTTTACTCCGGACTTAGTTTGGGTAAAAAGATCGACGGCAGTGGCTGCCGGTTGGAAATCATCAGTGATGCCGACAAATGTCGGTCAATATTTTCATGCCAGTACCCAATCAACTGCCGGAGATTATTTTACTTCCATGGGAACAGGAACCTTTGGGGTGGGAGTTTCCAATAATGTCTCCTCGGGTATTTACTATTATGCTGCTTTTAAAAATGTTGACGGAGCAATCGGGGTGGGAACAACTATCGGAATCGGAACAACAGCTTACATTAATTCAGTAGGGTTTAAACCGGATTGGATGTTTTTAAAAAATGCCAATGTGGGAACTTCAGGAGCAGTTGCTAATTCGGTAGAAACATTAAGCGGCAGTTCCAGTCATTTTGTGGCAACTGCAAATTTAACAAACGCGATTACCGGATTAACTGACAATGGATTTACTTTAGGCAGTAATGGTACAGTGGCAGGGGTAGGCAACACCCTTTATTGGGCAACGTTTAAAGGAAGCACGGAAATTAATACCGACGGCAACTTCCTAATGACTACTGGTTCGTACACAGGGACTGGAAATGCCCAAATTATCGGCAATATGGTCTTTGAACCGGACTTAGTAATCATTAAAGGTGGAAGCACTTCTTATGGAATATTCAGAACCAGGATTATGACCGGAAATGCTTCGGGATACCTAGGAGCAACCACCGCCAACTTAGCGGAAGCAATCACCTCTTTAAACAACAATGGATTTACTGTCGGCAGCAATGGTTCGGTTAATACTTCAGGAACAACCTATTATTGGACAGCATTCGGGAATGCCTGGAATCCGCAAAAGCAATCCGGATCGAAAGATTTCTTTATCGGAGCATATTATGGAAACGGTCTGGATAATGTTAATGTAGGAAGACTTCCCTATCAACCGGATTTGGTAGCAATTAAAAGAAGCGGAAGCGGAGCACCGGTTTTTAAAACGGCGAACATGACGGGAGATGTGACGAGTTTTCTTACAGCCTCAGCAGAGACGACTAATATGATTCAGTCTATAACTTCTAACGGATTTCAACTGGGAACATCTTCAAACGTAAATACAGCCGCAAATATTTACTATTTTTTCGGTTTTAAAGCAGGAGTGGGATTTACTCTGGGAACATACGCCGGAAGCGGAGCGGCAAAAGGAATTAATACCGGTTTACAACCGGATTATCTGTGGGTAAA
Organism: uncultured Gammaproteobacteria bacterium; assembly: GCA_964448705.1. Lineage (GTDB taxonomy): Bacteria > Patescibacteriota > Microgenomatia > UBA12405 > UBA12405 > CAYUZS01. The sequence continues at coordinate 56,298 of CAYUZS010000003.1, read as the reverse complement.
AGGAGTCGGTGGTACCAGAGCGGTATCTAAAACTCCGGAAATGGCCACCAATGGGGTTTTACCATTTGTAAATGCAGCCACAATATCTAATGCAGTAACTGGAACGGGCACTACAGGGTTTACTTTAGGAACTGCCGGAGAAACCAATAAATCAGGTTTAAATTATCGGTATGCGGCGTGGCAGGAGGGAATAGGATCGACCACAGCAACTCCTGCTCCCCAAGCCTACAATGTTAAAACCGGCTACTACATTGGTTCCGGTTATTTTAATCGGATAACCGGTTTAGGGTTTAAACCGGAAATGGTGGTTTTGAAATCTGATTCCAATACCACGGCCACTATTTTTAAAACCAATATCATGGCCAATGGCACGGTGGCCTTTTTAGGATCAGCTTCAGCAGACAGCACTGCCGGACTGATTACTTTAGAAGATGATGGATTTACAGTTGTCGGTACAGCAGCGACTGCTAATTCAAGATACACCTGGACAGCATTTGCCGGATCAGACTGTACTTCCAGTGGAGTATTTTGTGTAGGTGCTTTTACCGGAAACGGTTCTTCTCCCAGAAGTATTAGTACCGGTTTTACTCCGGACTTAGTTTGGGTAAAAAGATCGACGGCAGTGGCTGCCGGTTGGAAATCATCAGTGATGCCGACAAATGTCGGTCAATATTTTCATGCCAGTACCCAATCAACTGCCGGAGATTATTTTACTTCCATGGGAACAGGAACCTTTGGGGTGGGAGTTTCCAATAATGTCTCCTCGGGTATTTACTATTATGCTGCTTTTAAAAATGTTGACGGAGCAATCGGGGTGGGAACAACTATCGGAATCGGAACAACAGCTTACATTAATTCAGTAGGGTTTAAACCGGATTGGATGTTTTTAAAAAATGCCAATGTGGGAACTTCAGGAGCAGTTGCTAATTCGGTAGAAACATTAAGCGGCAGTTCCAGTCATTTTGTGGCAACTGCAAATTTAACAAACGCGATTACCGGATTAACTGACAATGGATTTACTTTAGGCAGTAATGGTACAGTGGCAGGGGTAGGCAACACCCTTTATTGGGCAACGTTTAAAGGAAGCACGGAAATTAATACCGACGGCAACTTCCTAATGACTACTGGTTCGTACACAGGGACTGGAAATGCCCAAATTATCGGCAATATGGTCTTTGAACCGGACTTAGTAATCATTAAAGGTGGAAGCACTTCTTATGGAATATTCAGAACCAGGATTATGACCGGAAATGCTTCGGGATACCTAGGAGCAACCACCGCCAACTTAGCGGAAGCAATCACCTCTTTAAACAACAATGGATTTACTGTCGGCAGCAATGGTTCGGTTAATACTTCAGGAACAACCTATTATTGGACAGCATTCGGGAATGCCTGGAATCCGCAAAAGCAATCCGGATCGAAAGATTTCTTTATCGGAGCATATTATGGAAACGGTCTGGATAATGTTAATGTAGGAAGACTTCCCTATCAACCGGATTTGGTAGCAATTAAAAGAAGCGGAAGCGGAGCACCGGTTTTTAAAACGGCGAACATGACGGGAGATGTGACGAGTTTTCTTACAGCCTCAGCAGAGACGACTAATATGATTCAGTCTATAACTTCTAACGGATTTCAACTGGGAACATCTTCAAACGTAAATACAGCCGCAAATATTTACTATTTTTTCGGTTTTAAAGCAGGAGTGGGATTTACTCTGGGAACATACGCCGGAAGCGGAGCGGCAAAAGGAATTAATACCGGTTTACAACCGGATTATCTGTGGGTAAAAGGAGTCGGTGGTACCAGAGCGGTATCTAAAACTCCGGAAATGGCCACCAATGGGGTTTTACCATTTGTAAATGCAGCCACAATATCTAATGCAGTAACTGGAACGGGCACTACAGGGTTTACTTTAGGAACTGCCGGAGAAACCAATAAATCAGGTTTAAATTATCGGTATGCAGCGTGGAAAGCCAGAACGACAAGCAATAATGCTCCGGAAATACCAAGTTTACTGTTACCGGATAACGGAGGTATCGGACAGTTGTTAGAGCCAACATATAAAACTGTAAGTACGGATGCTGATGGCGATAATTTACAATACCGGATTCAAATATGCACTGACTCCGGAATGACAGCCGGCTGCCAAATAGTCGATCAAACAAGTTCCCAAATTGGATGGTCTGGCCAAAACGTTTCCGGATTATATTATTCCGTAGGGACGACAGCAGTATATACTGTACTTTCCAGTAATCCGTTAATACAATCGACAACTTATTTTTGGAAAAGCTGGGCGATAGATCCGAACGGCAGCGGAACCTGGTCGGGTACGCAAGCAACACCATTCTCCTTCACAACATTAAGAACCGGCCCCAGTGCTAATCAATTAATGAGACACGGTGCCTGGTTTAGCAGCGGCAGTAAACAGAGTTATACTTTTTAAAGACAGCAACACAATGAAAAATAAAAATTTAAAACTGATTGCAGGATTGGTATTTTTGGGAATGATAGTGATGTTGGTTAACTGGGGTTGGAAATTTAATTCCAAAAGGGGTAAGGAAGAGGTGGAATTGGTGGCGGAAAAAGTTGCCAGATTAATGGTTTTACCTGAAGGACAGGTAACTTTGGCGACAGTAACAGATGCGGAAAAGTTGGCTTCGGATAACTTTTTTAAAAGTGCGAAGAATGGAGACAAAGTTTTGATTTATCGGGACAGTGGAAAAGCAATTTTATACCGTCCAGAAACGGATAAGATCGTTGATGTGGCAATGGTGGCTACAGCCAACAATAATCCGGCGTCAACAAATGCCGAACTGACACAATTCAGGACCACGGTGATAGACAATACTCCACCAAAAATTGCCATTTATAATGGGACTCAGGTTTCAAGTCTTGGCACGAAGATGGAAAAGGAATTATCTGAACAGTTTCCGGACTTTGTTATAAATCAAAAAAGTGAGGCAGTTAATAAAAACTATCAACAGACAATAATTGTTGATGTTTCAGGAAAGTATAGTGAGATATTGAATGATTTAGGAACTTTTTTAGAAGCAAAAGTGGTTAATTTACCGGCAGGAGAAGTTCCTCCCCAAGCAGATATTTTAATCATCTTGGGTAAAGACAGGGAAAAGTAGATGAAGAAGAAATTAATAATATTATTATTAATAATCGGTGCCGGAGGGTGGTGGTGGCTGAATGCCCCGGCTAAAGGCAAAATTGACGACCAAAGCAAAAAAGCAGCGACTCCAACACCGATGGAGTATATTCGTTATGACGGAAAAGAATTAAGTTTTTCCTATGAAAACAAATATGAATTGAGAGAAGAAAACGGAAATTGGCTGCTGATTGGCAAAAGCGGAATTTTAAGCCAGATAGTAGTGACATTAAAAGATACGGCAGTCAATGATTTTGAGGAAATATCGGGAGTGCAGATGAGACGTTTGAACAAGGAGAAATATAAAGAAGAAAAAATCGAATGGCAAAATACAACCGGAATAACATTTTTGAAAAATGAAGGATATGAAAGAACAGTTTTTTTAATTAAAGAAGGAAAAGTGTTGACAGCGGCGATGACGGCCAACTCTAATGAAAACATAAAATATGACGAAGAGTTCAATAAATTTGTAAATTCCTTAGAACTTAGATAAAATTCCCCTTAAATGAAAACGGAATTTCAAAAACCGGAATATATTTTTGTTCCGGGAATCGGGAAAGTGTACGATGGGCAAATAGTTGAAATCCCGGTTCACAGAGTGGTTAGATTTGGCGGGGTGGAATTATCTGAATGTACCTCGAGGGAAGGAGAATGCTATTTTTTGGGAGGATATCCCCATTTTGGGGCAGTAGTAGTATGTAAAAATGCCAACGAGTTAGATGTACCGATACAATGCTTGAAAATGTGGACGAGCGATGGGGAAAACAGTGGTGGACTCGAGGGGAATTGAACCCCTAATATGTCAATGCGAATGACATGTTATACCGTTTAACTACGAGCCCTAGATTTCTTTGATTTCGTCAGTTATTTTATCAATAACTTGACTAATTATCTCCTTTTCTTCAAGAGTAAAAGGACGAAGGACATAATCTTCAACAGCTTCTTTTTGGGGATGGCCGACACCGATACGAAAACGCCAAAAAGCCTGTGTATGGAGATGTAGGATTACTGATTCGACACCGTGATGGCCGGCAGGACCGCGGTCAAATTGAAGACGATACTCCCCTACCGGCAAATCCAGATCGTCATGAATCAGATAAAGATCTTCCGGCTCGATTTTGTAGAAATGAACCAGCTTCTGAACTCCAATCCCCGATTCATTCATATAATTATCAGTGGAAGCAAATTTTTTACCGGGAACAGGTTTTAACTTAGAAACAATAGTTTTACCAATGTTATGGCGGGTATTTTGATATTTTTCTCCGGGATTTCCAAGACCGATAAATAGTTTCATAGACTAGTTTATTCTATCATGATATAGATTGTTATATAAATTATGTCTATGATTGGGTAATATTTAATTTGATATATATGTTAGCAGTATATACATCCGACTGCTAATGTTTAATCATTTGAAAAAATTTTTCTTCGTTAATGATGGGAATATTAAGTTTTTTAGCTGTTTTAAATTTAGAGGAAGAGGAATCGGTTTCGTTGGTAAGTAAATAATTAGTGTTTTTAGAAACAGCGGAGACAAACTTTCCACCGTTGGTTTCAATGATTTCAATAATTTTGGGACGGGGCTGAGAAAGATCACCGGTAATGGCAAAAGAGAGACCGGAAAATTTAAGAGAGGTTGAATTTTGATCTTTGATTTCCACTTGAGAGAGTATGGATTCGATCCATGGCCGACGAAGCTGAATACCGGTAATAACTTTTTTAGCCAAGGTCTTTTGGAATCCGGGAAGACTTTCCAATTCTTCAACAGTTAAGCTGAGGATCTTTTGGGGAGTATCGTATCCGGAAGTAATCAATTGCTGGATTCTTTGAGTTGAAAAATGGGGAATAATGGCGGCATCGAAAACCTGTCTAAGGGTAAGCTTTTTTTTAGATTGGATTTGGAAAATAATATTTTTTGCAGATTTTTCACCCAAATTTTCCAGGTCTTTAATATCGTCAACGGTTAAAGTGAAAAAATCACCAGGAAGACGAATACGTTTGGCCTGATAGAGTTTGGCAATAGTTTTGTCGGAGAGGCCAAGAACAGAGAGAGTGTCGCAAAACAATCTGAGTGAACCCAGGATTTGAGACAAACAATTAATGTTGGGGCAACGAAGGAATTTATCTTCTTTGACCAGAAGGGTTTGACAAGAGGGGCAATGGGTGGGAATGTCGATGTGGCCGGGGTTGACTTTGGTAATAACTTTTTCAACATGAGGAATCACGTCTCCGCGGCGGGATATTTCGACGATATCTCCGATGTTAAGATTTTTTCCGACAACCAAATCGTAATTTCCCAGAGAAGCAAAAGTGACTACTGCTCCGGAGAGTTGAATCGGATCAACCTCCCCTACCGGAGTGACAGAACCCATCGGCCCAACCTGCCAGGTAATATTTTTAATTTGAGTTTGGTTAGAATCAGCCGGGAATTTGTAGGCAACCTGATATTTTGGACGGTTATTTTTAACACCCAGTTTAGCAGCCAAACTGAGATCATCTATTTTTACTACTAAACCATCAATATCATAGGGATATTTTTCTCTTTTTGAGTTTAAAAATTCCCGGTAAATATTTTCGACTTCGTCATAGGAACTACAAATTATCGAATCAACAGTAGAGAAACCCAATTTTTTAAGGGTGTTAATTTTTTCCGATTCAAAGGTGTGAAAAGGATAAATGTCGACTGCCATTAAGGTGCACAGATCGGAAAATTCGGAATCAAGTCTCTGAGCAAGACCGGAAACGGCATTACGGGGATTGGAATAAGATTCTTTTTTGCTAGTTGGCAAACTATTCAGTTTTTGAAAATCATTTTTGGTGACAACTATTTCGCAGCGAACGGAGCAGGACAAGTCTTCGGGTAAATTCCGGACAAAATTTTTCATTTTAATGACGTTTTGAGTGATCACATCACCGATTAAACCATCACCGCGGGTGATAGCATCAACCAAACGGCCATTTTGATATTCAATTTCCAGGGAAACACCGTCACATTTTGGTTGAACCACTAGTTTTGGAGAAGAAACTTTTTTCAACTCAAAATAGTGAATCAAGTCCTGATAGAGGTTGACTTTATTTTGTGAACCCATGGGCATAGTGTGTTTCTTTTTAGCCCAGCCGGTATCAAAATTAGGATTGCCGATCTTGGAAAAAATCCTATGGTAGGGAGATTTTTGACGAAGAATTTCTTCAAGGGTATCGTAGGTATGATCATCCATAATCGGCTTGCCGGTGGTGTAATAGGCTTTTTTGGCTTCGATAAGAAGTTCGCCCAATTGTTCAGGAGAAATATTTTGCAAGTCCAAGGAATCTAAAGTCGTCATAAGGAAATTATAAACTAAGGCCAGGTCGAGGTGATGTTTCTAGACATTAGCCAAACAGTAATAAGCACCCTTAGTGCTACCCCGTTTTTCACAAACCTTGTCATCGATTAATTTTTTCAGATCACGCCAAATAGTATCGTCGGAAACCATTGGTAAAAGCGATTTGGCATCGGGCATCCGGAGACCGCCAAACTGCTGCATGTATTCGACCAGTTTAATCTGTCTTTCGGTTAAATGAACTTGTTTATTGCCTAACTTTTGCTTAAATTTAATATCCCGAGAAAGCGACTGGACTTTTTCTTTGACTCTGGTGAGTTCAATGCTAAGAGCTTCAGTGAAATAAACAATCCATTTGGTAAGATCGCGTTTAAAAATGTCAAAAGATAATTGGTGGGTTTCCTGGATAGTATTGTAATAACTTTCGGCATTGCGGTCGAAGTATTCTTCTATGGAGAACAAGCGACGGATATCATAACTTTCAACATAAAGCGGAAGCATGGCAAAAGCCCTGGATACACGGCCGTTGCCTTCGATAAATGGATGGATGGCAACCAAAATGTAATGAACAATGGCAGCGCGGATGGCAGGATGAATTTCCCTTGATTCGGGTAAATTTAACCATTCGACTAAATCCGTAATCAAATAAGGAACTTCGATAGCCGGAGGCGGTCGGTGGGCAATTTCTCCGGTACGGGTATTTTTCAAAACCACCTGTTGATGACGGTATTTTCCGACTTCAGAATCGGGAATAATTTTAGTGGTGGTTAATTCATGAATTTTTTTGATTATTGTTTCACTGTAAAAAAAAGGCCGATGACCGGATGAATCGAAATTGGGGATGGTTTTTTCCTCCGGGAGAGGCATATTTTTTTCGTAAAGATTCCACAATTCTTCTAAGTAGTTGATAACATTCCGATAGTTGATGACTTCCTGAACATCTCTTTCAGTGGCAGTGATCTGGTGGCCTTCGACAAGTTTGGCAACTTCCTGAAAAGTCAGATCGTTACCTTCAATCCGGGTGCCAAAATGAACAGTGCGGACAATAGCGTCCTGTTGGAATTGTCTTTCGTAAGCAGGGATAAGAGGAGCTTCGTCAATAATAGCCTTGGCGGCTTCAATAGCGCCAATATTCTTGATAATACTGTTATTGATTGAAAAGATGGGTGAAAACATCTGGCTCATTATAACATCTTTTGGAAAACTGTTGAGGTGATAGTGCGGGGAAAAATATAAAACTATGATAAAAACAGGAAATCAAAAACAGATTTTGAATCGATATTGGCATTAACCATCTGAACAGCTTTAATAAGTTTACCAATAATCATCGATGTTTCCTGATCGGGAGTACGGAGAAGCTTTTTTTGATAAACTGCGATTTGCGAAGAAAGATATTTTAAAGTTTCCTCCCGACTGCCGGCTAAGGATTCAGAAAGAGCCAGTTTTTCGGAAATATTTTTAGGGATAGAGAGAGCCGGTGTGGTGTCTGTTTCCGATCGGGAAACATCTCTTATCTGCTGACAACGGGAGACGATGGTCGGCAAAAGAGAACCGGGTTTGGAGGTGATCAGAACAAAATAATTGTTTTCCCCAGGTTCTTCGAGACTTTTCAAAAGAGTGTTTTGTGATTCGGAACTAAGAAGGTCAGCATGAGGGATTAAAATAATTTTGTTGTCATGGGAATAAGGCTGCCGGGAGAGAAAGTTTTTAAGTGAACGAATATTTTCTATGGAATAATCATTAACAATGAGAATATCGGGATTGTTTAACAATTTTTTATGGCCTAATTGATCTAAATAATCCTGGGGAATGGTGTCAAGAGAAGAGATAAATAGTGTAGAAGGAAACAACATAATGTATATTTATTATAGTAAACAAATATGAATGGTGCTGCCCCAAAAATATATAAAAATCTGTCGGAAGTATTGCTGGACAAAGGTCTAATCGATCAGGAAAAGGCGGATGAAATAAATTTAAGACAATTAAAAACCGGTGAATCGGAAGAGGAAATAATCAAAAGTTTAAGGATATTGTTAGATGAGGATTTTACCAAAGCTAAGGCTGATTTATTGAGAATTGATTATATTGATTTAAGGGAAATTGGTTTTTCGCCGGAGGCATTGGCTTTGGTTCCGGAGAGTGTGGCGCAAAAATACAAGATAGTCCCCTACTCGATGGACACAAAAGACAAGATTTTGTCGGTGGCCATGGTGAATCCGTTGGATATTGAAACAATCGAGTTTCTAGAAAAGAAAACCGGTATGAAAGTTAAGGCGGCAATTGCCACCGAAAAACAGATCGTTGAGTTTGTTTCCGAAAAATATGTCCGGGAAAAAGGGATTACTTCGGAAGTCAGCAAGGCTTTGGATGAAAGAAAACAGGATGAGTCGCAGGTTATAAACGATAATGCTTCAAAAGTTTCTGCAGAAGCGCCGGTAGCTAAGATTGTAAACACAATATTGGAATTTGCAGTTAAATCCAGGGCCTCTGATGTCCATATTGAACCCCAGGAGGACAGTGTGCGGATAAGATACAGAATAGACGGTATCTTACAGGAAAAATATATGTTACCCCGTAACGTTCATGATGCGGTGGTGAGCAGAATTAAAATTTTGTCCAATCTGAAAATCGATGAAAAGAGAGTTCCTCAGGACGGAAGGTTTATGTTTTCCGCGGACGGCAATGATGTAGATTTACGTATTTCAACGTTGCCGACAACTTATGGAGAAAAGGTGGTGATGCGGTTGCTGAAGAAATCACAAAAGGTACCGACTTTACCTGATCTAGGTTTACGAGGCTTAGCTTTAAGAAATTTGATGGAAGCAATAGAAAGACCTCATGGAATTATTATTGTCTGCGGTCCAACCGGTTCCGGAAAAACAACTACTCTGTACTCCGTATTGGATAAAGTCGCCACTTCAAAGGTAAATGTGGTGACGATTGAAGACCCGGTGGAATATGAAATGAAAGGAGTAAATCAAGTTCAGGTTAACGTTCAGGCCGGTTTAACTTTTGCTTCGGCTTTAAGATCTTTTTTACGTCAGGATCCGAACATTATAATGGTGGGAGAGGTCCGCGACTCGGAAACGGCAGACTTGGCTATTAATGCTTCATTAACCGGACATTTGGTGTTTTCAACTCTGCATACCAACGATGCTTCCGGAGTACCGCCAAGAATGTTGGATATGGGGGTGGAACCATTTTTGTTAGTATCTTCATTGACCTGTGTGGTCGGACAACGGGTATTGAGAAGAGTTTGTAAAGATTGTGTAACCGAAGTTGACGTGCCTCCGGAAACAGTGGAGGAAATGAAAACTACATTGGGGCCGATTTATGGAATGATCGAAGATAAATGGAAGAAAGAAAATAAAACAATAAAGATGCCGAAAGCTGTAGGCTGTGAAAAGTGTAATAATACTGGATATTTAGGAAGAATTGCTATTTACGAAGTGATGACGATGAGTGAAAAAATTTCCAAACTGGTAGTGGAAAAAGCTTCGGCATCGGAGATACAGAAACAGGCAATGGAAGAAGGGATGTTGACAATGAAGCAGGACGGTTATGTGAAAGTACTGGAAGGAATCACGACTATTGAAGAAGTATTGAGAGTGGCGCAATATTAATTTAGATAACTATAAATTACAAACAAATATGATGCACACAAAGATAAAAGAAATACTGGCGTTGGCGGTGGCGAATAAAGCCTCCGATATTCACCTCTCTGCCTCTATTTTGCCAAGAATCAGAGTAAACGGGCAACTGTCTGAAGTTGGAAATTTTGAAAAAGTTGAGCCGACGGTGATGATAGAAATGATACTGTCGATTTTAAGCGATGCCCAAAAAGTTAAATTGGAATCAGAAAGAGAAATAGACTTTTCTTTGACCTCTGATGAGGCCAGATTCAGAGTAAATATGTTTTTTCAGAAAAACGAGGTGGCTTGTTCTTTGAGGGTGGTGCCGTCAAAAATTCCCGGATTTAGTGAACTAAACATACCGGCAATTTTTTCTGATTTTGTTAATTTAAAACAAGGTTTTATTTTGGTAACCGGTCCGACAGGACATGGAAAATCAACGACAGTTGCTTCGGTGTTAAATGAAATCAATCAAACAAAAAGTACACATATTGTGACGATCGAAGATCCGGTGGAATATATTATCGATCCGGTAAAATCGATAATTTCCCAAAGAGAACTGGGTTTTGACACTATAAGTTTCGACCGGGCATTAAGGTCGGTGCTCAGAGAAGATCCGAATGTAGTTTTTGTAGGAGAAATGAGAGATTTGGAAACAATATCGTCTGCGTTGACAATTGCGGAAACCGGACATTTAGTGTTTTCGACATTGCATACCAACTCAGCGGCTCAGACGGTTGACAGAATTGTGGATGTTTTTCCTGAAGGTTCAAAAGATCAAACCAGAGTCCAATTGGCAAGCGTAATTTCGGCGATTGTTTCCCAAAGATTATTACCGGCGAGGGACGGAGGCAGAGTGCCGGTGTTTGAAATTATGACAGCCACTCCGGCGGTAAAAAATGCCATAAGAGAGGGAAAAGCTTACATGCTCGATAATATTATCCAAACCAGTGCCGATGTAGGGATGGTGGGGTTGGAAACTTCTCTGGCCAGACTGGTGAGACAGGGTTTAGTGGATGAAGAGGTGGCCATGAGCTATTCGTTAAGACCTGAAGAATTACAAAGTAATCTAAGAAATAATAAAATCGGATGAGCAAATTTATTTTTAAGGCTAAAGACTGGAACGGAAAGACAATAAAAGGAGTTTTGGATATGGCGGACAAAGCACAGGTGGTGGAATCGGTGAAAAGTAATGGCTTAATCCCCCTTTATGTAGCTGAGGAAAAAAACAGTACTTTTAATGAACTGTATAAAAAAATATTTTCCAGGGTGGGGCTGAAAGAAGTGGCGGCAATGACAAGACAATTGTCTACAATGATGACAGCTGGCTTGCCGCTAACCGACGCTTTATCCTTACTTAAGGATCAATCAGAATCAAACGTCTCGATGGCGGAAATTTTGGAATATTGTTTAAATCAGGTTCGGGGAGGACAACCTCTAGGAAAATCATTGGAAAAATACAGAAATGTTTTTGGTGAGGCGTATGTGGCCTCTATCACCGCCGGCGAGCAAGCCGGAGTATTGGAAGAAGTGCTGCAAAAACTGGCGAACAATATGGAAAGCCAAAACGAATTTAACAGCAAGGTTAAAGGAGCAATGATTTATCCGATTATCGTGATGGTTGGTATGGTAATTGTGGCGGCGATTATGATGATTTTTGTGATTCCGAAACTGTTGGGACTTTATGGTGATTTTGGTTCCAAAATGCCGGCGATTACTTTGGGATTGATGGCCGTGTCCGGATTTTTAGCTAAATGGTGGTTTTTGTTCCCGGTGCTGATATTTGGCATATATTCAGGTCTAAGAGCAGGCAATCAAAGTCCGGATATCAAATTAAAAATAGATTCTTTTAAGTTAAAGATTCCGATTCTGGGAGAGTTGAACAAAAAGACGATGTTGGCCAACACCATCAGAACTTTGTCGCTGTTGTTGGGAGCCGGCATTAGTTTGGTTGAAGCATTAAGAATTGTGGCAAAGGTGGCAGATAATGAACTATATAACCGATCTTATCTAAAAATTGCCGAAAGAGTTCAAAAAGGTTTCTCCATTTCGAGTTCCTTTGAAGAAACAGGAATTTTTCCTATAATTGTGGAACAAATGGTGTCAACCGGAGAGGCTACCGGAAAATTGGATGAAGTGCTGTTAAGAGTCTCTGACTATTTCTCGTCTGAAGCTGAAGAATCGGTGAAGGCGTTGACTTCAGCAATCGAGCCGTTGATTATGATTGTGTTAGGGATTGGGGTTGGTTTTTTGGTAGTGGCGGTGATTATGCCGATTTATGACTTGACAAGCCAATTTTAGAAGTAAATAATGAAGTTAGAAATATTATATTTTTTTTAAAAAAATGAAAAGGCTAATGAAAATAAAAAGCGGTTTCACACTTGTGGAACTGTTGATAGTTATCGCGTTAATTGCCATATTGTCGGTAGCAGTGCTGGCAACGATCAATCCTATCGAGCAATCTAACAAAGCGCGTGATTCGAGAGTGCAGAACGATGCGGCCGAGGTGTTAAATGCTTATGAAAGATATTATGCCAGTAATAATAAATATCCATGGATGGAATTTGAAACCGGAAGTGCACCTGCTACTCCTTATACTTTATCCGACGCAATCTTACTAGGCTCTGAAACTTATGGTTTCGGAATCTGTTCCGGTGCAGACAATGCAACGGCATTACTTAGCGCCGATGCTAATGCTACTGCTATTACCTGTGCGGGAGATGATGAGTATCCAAATTTGTTGATCAGCGCTTCGGAACTGAAGGGTTCTTTTGCCGGCAAGGATGAGTTTTTACCTGTACAGGACGGTACTCATCCGGAACAAGGTTTATGGGTAGCCAAGGCAGCCAACGACAATTCCATTTATGTTTGTTATGTGCCGAAAGCCGGGGCCAACCGGATAACTGCCGGAGCAGATTTTTCCTTAAAGATGCGCTGTCTTAATGAAACAACCGGAGAAGTGATTAGACCGGGAACCGGCAACTGCGGTACCGTTGAAGTAGCAGACTGGTCTGCTCCGGCGCTGGATGGCGAGCAGGCAATGTTTAGGTGTGTACCGGAATAAGCTTAAATCAGAACTTAATTTAAAACCCGCCTTTTTAGGCGGGTTTTATGATGGATGAAAAAAAAGTACAATAGATTATGGAGATATTTATAAAAGTAATTATATTTATTATGGGATTGTGCTGTGGAAGTTTTGTGAATATGCTGGTGTACCGGGTAGCGGTGAAATATAAACTAAGGAAAATTAAATTTGGGAAATTAAACAAAAATAGATCGGAGTGCGATTTTTGCGGAAAACAGTTGTCTTGGTATGAAAATGTGCCGGTAGTATCGTGGTTAATCCAGAAAGGAAAAAGCCGATGCTGTCGTAAACCATTACCGGTTCTTTATCTGGTGGTGGAATTGATGACAGGAGTTTTGTTTTTGATTAACGGAACCAACTGGCTGGGAATGGCCGCGATAATCTTTTTGGTGTTTAGCGCCGTGTTTGATTCTGAATATACAATTTTGCCTGATTTTTCTTCGTACATATTAATTTTTTTGGCAACGATAAATTTGTTTGGAAACGGTAACAGCGCGGATAAAATAATTTCCGGAATTGGGAGCTTAATATTTATCTGGGTATTGACTAAAATCAGAATAAAAGGAAAACAGGCTATGGGCGACGGAGACATACTTTTAGCCGGATTTATGGGCTTATGGTTAGGTTGGCAGAAAACAATTTTAGCCTTTTATATTGCTTTTATCGTGGGAGCATTGATCGGTCTATTGGCGATTATTTTAAAAAAGAAAAAAAGCAGCGAAGCAATTCCTTTTGGTCCTTTTTTGATATTAGGAACCTTAGTTTCGTGGTGGTGGGGAGAAACGGTAATAAAATTAATAATTTCTTATTTCTGAAAAAAAGCATAAAATGAAAGTATGAGACGAGGTTTTACGTTAGTCGAGATTATTGTGGTGATGGCAATTTTGGCAATTTTAGCAACACTGATGGTGGGAATAATTAATCCTAAAATGCTGGTAGGGAGAGCAAACGATTCAAGGAGAAAAAAAGATATGTCGAGAATTAAGGTGGCTTTTGAAGAATACTTCAACGATACCGGTTGTTACCCAAGTATGGAGCTGTTAGCCGAATTGTCATCGGGCAACAGCTGTGGAACAGAAGTGTTTGATAAATGGGGAATTAATTCCTGGCCGTGTGATCCGGTCAGCAGAAACCCATATTTGATTTTTGTGGGAAGAGACGGAATGGTAGATAATGAGATGAATTGTCCGGATTGGTACAAAATATATGCCAAACTTGAAGACGAAAAAGACAAAGATATTCCTGATGGTTGGTATGTCGGAGAATATCCATCTTTGGTAGTCGGAGACGGATCAATAGATAAAACACAGGTAAATTACGGAGTTTCGAGCAGCAATATTAATTGGTGGCAAACATCGTTAAATCCGGATTGCGTGCCGGACACATTACGCTGCTATTATAAAAATTCGGACGGATCTTTTTCCTCTTTTGACAGCAATGATGTTCAACATTTGAATGCCTATACCAAAGGGACTGACGGTTGTCTGGTCCCCTGCTGTTATAAAGGTGGTCTTTGCCTATAAGCTATGAATTGTTATATGATAAATAAGGAATGAAAAAAGGTTTTACATTAGTGGAATTATTAGTAGTGATTACAATTATGTCTATTTTGACAGTAATCACAGTTTCCCAATTTCAAACAGCCAAGAGAAAAGCTAATGATGTGGCCAGAAAGGGAGATTTAAATGCACTAGCCAAATCACTGCAGATGTATTATGCCGATTACGGGAGTTTTCCGGAATCAGAACATGGAATGATAAGAGTGGTTGATAACGGAGTGGAAAAAACAGTTACCTGGGGCGGAGAGTTTTCCGATAATGCTTCGACTCCTTATATATATATGAAAAAAACTCCACGGGAAGAAATATTAGATGACAATTTCCCTTTTTGCTACGTTTCTGACGGAGGAAACAGATATGGTTTGTTTGCGATGCTGGAAAACACGGCGGACACTGAATGCGTTATGAATAATGGGGCAGGGGCCTATTCCCATTGCGGTGGTCGGAGATACTGTTTTGCTTTTGTCAGCCCAAATGTTTCGGTTAACGATTTGGATTCTTTGATTCCATGAAAAAAGGATTTACTTTAGTCGAACTGCTGGTGACGATATCCATTATTGCCACCTTAACGGCGATATTACTGCCAAACTTTATCGGAGCTAGAGAAAGGGCTAAGGATACGCAAAAAATAGAAGATATGACCGCAATTAAGAATGCTTTGAGAATGTACTATAACGATCATCAGAGTTATCCGACCGGAAGTGCAATTACGAATGTCGAGAGTCTATTGTCGACTTATATGACAGCTACCGGTGTGGGTTATACATACACCCGGACAGATAACGGGGATGGATTTTTACTGTGGGCGCATTTGGATTCCGGACAGGGAGATGATGATATAAACTCGCAAACAAGATGTGGAATCGCCTCCCCGGTTGATAAAGTTTATTATGTCTGCGCCAGATAAGTTGTTTAAAATTTAAAACAGAAAAATTATAAAATTAAAAAATAAATTTATGAAAAAAGGTTATACATTGTTTGAACTGTTGGTGACGATATCCATTATTGCTATTCTGACCGCATTGGTGACAGTGTCTTACGGATCAGTTCAGAAAAAGGCCAGAGATTCGAGGAGAATTCAAGACATGGAGTCGATTCGAAAAGCTCAGGAACAATGGTATCTGATGAATAATTCGACTTACAGAGCCGGATGCAGTTCCGGGACACAATGGGTTGATACTAACGGAACAATGGTGTTTGTTTTCCCTTCGGATCCAAAAAATGTATCACCATATCTTTATAATTCAGCATCTTGTGCGGCAAACACTTATTGTGTTTGTGCAACTTTGGAAAATGCGACCGGTAATTCAAGCAGCAACAACTGTACCAGTTGGGTAAACAATACCGGAAATTATTATTGTGTCAGCAATCAACAATGAAAAAAGGTTTTACACTGATTGAATTAATTGTGGTGGTGACGATTATTGCTTTGGTAACGGCAGTAGGGGCAGTTAGTTATGCCGGAGTAACCAAGAAATCGCGGGACAGTAAAAGAATGGCCGACCTGGAAAAATATCGGGTTTCGCTGGAAATGGCCAGACAA
The DNA here is from genome assembly GCA_964448705.1 of uncultured Gammaproteobacteria bacterium. Classification (GTDB taxonomy): domain Bacteria; phylum Patescibacteriota; class Microgenomatia; order UBA12405; family UBA12405; genus CAYUZS01. Next base: position 40,005 of record CAYUZS010000003.1, on the reverse strand, counting down.
ATCGGTTCAACTTATCCGGCAGATTTAAATACTTTAGTGAACATGAATTTAATTCCTTCAATATTGAGTGATCCAAAAACGGGATACAACTACTATTATCATAAGTCGACTAATTATGTTTATGAATTGTATTCCCAGCTGGAAGATGCCGGATCAGCCAACCTGGTGAACGGTCCCAGCCAATGCGGCGGAGTCTGTAATTACCGGGTAACAAATCCATAAACAACTCCCCTCTTTAAGGAAATAAAACAAATTATTCCAAAATAGATTAGAATTAATTTATGAGGAAAGGTTTTACATTGATTGAACTGATGGTGGTGATAGTAGTGTCGGTAACTATTGTGGGAATCGGAGTGGTGACTGTTTCCGGATCATTATACAGACAACGGGTAAATTCCGCTAAATCGAGTGTTTTGACGGCACTAAAACTGGCCAGAAATTACGCTGTTACTTCCCAATCACCACCAGGATTTACTAACCAGCTGGATTACGTAAGTGTGACGATATCAAATGAAGGAGTGGTGGAAGCGAGAGCGGCTAATTTGGCCGCCGGGGTGGGAACAAGTTATTTTTCGATTAAGACAGACAATAAAAATGTTTATATAACACCCGGCAGTTTATTATTTTCGATTCCGGAAGGAAAAATTTTACAAAATACTGTGACACCGGCCAATTCAAACTATGTGATGACGATTGGAATCAGTTCCGTGGAAGGTCTGGCGGAAACAATGGCAGTTCAAATTGATGCCGGAGGAAAAATATGGTGAAAAAAGGGCAAGGTTTGATTGAAGTGGTTTTTTCGGTAGGAGTGATAATTCTGGTACTGACGGCGGTATTGTCGCTGTTAGTCAGTTCTTTGAAATCAAAAACCCAAAGCTATGACAGAGGAAAAGCGGCGGAACTGGGACAAAAAATTGTTGAACAATTGGTAGAAAAAGAATCTGCTGATAAAGATAATTTTTGGAATATGAACTCTTCATTTTGGCAGGCAAATAATGGGGTTAGACAAACTATGACCGGTTATCCGGGATATAATTACACCATCAATTTCACCAGAGTAATTAATGACTGCCCGAACGGGGCAACAAATTTTATTTGTGCAAACGCAACAGTGGAAGTGGCTTGGAGCGGAAGGACGGCACAGCAATTAGTATTTACCAGATTTTTTAGCCGATAATGATAAAAAGAAATGGTTTTACATTAATTGAAATGATGGTGGTAGTGGCGGTGTTGGCGGTGATTATGGTGACGGTGGTGTCGGTACTGCTTAATTCTTTTAAGGCATCGAGCAGGGTTGATGTGGCCGACAGAATAGAGCAAAACGGTCAATATGCTTTAAACGAAATCAGAAATAACTTTTTAACTTCCAATGGGTTAAATGTAACCTGCAATACGGGAGATTCGATAACTTATATGAACCAGTTAGATGGGAATGTTAACACATTGCAATGTATTGAAGGCGGAGCAATCGCTTCGGTGTCGGCAACGACAACTACCAATTTGACGGTGGGAGTGTCGGCAAGCAACTGTAATAACTTTGTGACCTGTGAAGTTACTTCAACAGGAATGGTTACTTCGGCGAATATTGGTTTTACATTAAGCACCGGGGTGCCGAACAGTGGCAGTGAAAATTATGTTTCCAGATCTTTTACGACTAAAGTAGCAGTGAGGAATTATTAATGGGGTTAAGAAAATTGCTGAACAATTGGCAGGAGTGGTTGTTTTTGGGATATTTAGGAGGTCTACCACTTTTGGGTGTTGGTATATATGGTCGGGAAAGATTTTATTTCTATATGGGGCCGTTGTTTTTTTTGTTTTTATGGTATTTATCCGGAAAAAAAACTAATAATGTTTATTCAAACTTATTACTGATTATCCAATTATTATTGGTAGCAATGTACTTTTTATCTTCTATTTTTTCTCTAAATATAGGTGTTTCTTATTATCTTTTAGTTAATTTTGTAACAGTGATGATTCTATTGAACATCAGTTGTCTTTATATAAAAAAAATAGAGCGTCTGTTTTATACGGTGATTATTTCTTCGGTCATTTTTTCCATAATTATGGTTTTGTCTAAGTTTCAGGTAATTACTCTCCCGATAGTGGATTTAGGTGACAACTTTATTTTACAAATTTGGGGACATAGTAGTTTGGGTTTATTGCTTGTTTTTTCAATTATTATTGTGGTTTCAAAAATAGGGATAAAAAATTATTTATATTTTTTACCTATTCTGATATTGTTGTCGATAACGCTATATTTTACGGATTATAGATCAGCAATTATTTCAACTGTATGTGGATTAACAGTATTAAAAATGAGGAATAAATTTACTTTAATAATAAAATGGTTTTTAATCATATTTTTAGCAGTTATGTTGGGAAAGATATTTATCTCGGTAGTAAATAATCAAAAACCACAAAAAACGTTTGATGGTACCAGGCTTGAATCATGGAGAGAGGCATTGATTGGTTTTCAAAGATCTCCGATTGTCGGCAACGGACCATCAACTTTTAGTGTAATTAATAGACAAACAAGAAACTCGACAAAAATGTTTGCTAATTACGCTTACAGTTCTTTTTGGCAATTTTTGTCGGAAAATGGACTTATTTTTACAATATTATTGTTTGGGGTTGTTGGATTTTCTTTGCTTTATCAATACAAAAACAATAATTTGTTATTTGCGGTTAGTTTGGGGGCGATATTAAACACTTTATTGGACTCAACTTGGTATTTTCCGGGGATATTTTTATTGTCTTTAATATTTGTTTTTTGGAAAGTACCTGCGTTGTATGGTGTCGTTACAAAAAATAATAAATTTTTCCTGAAACTGACAGTTTTTGGTTCACTTTTAATATTTTTTCTGGGAACAACAATAGTTGTTTCTGATATTTTATATTCAGGAGGTAACTATCGTCTGGCAATCAAAATAAATCCTTTGGAATTAAGATCGAGGCTGATGTTGATTGATGAAGATACCCCCCAAACTATAAAATTGTTCAAAAATAATGCTTATCTTTATCAAAGATTAATTTCTGTGAATCCATTGCCTAAATCAGAAATATATTTCTATGAACTGTTTAAAATTGATCCGAAAAATAATTTTAATTATTACTATATGTTACTTAGATATTATTTTGCCAGCAATCAGACTCAAAAAATAAATTATTTGTTGGAGTTGATTGAGAATAATATAAACTTTGATGACTGGACGACGGCAGAGACGATGCCTATGGCAAAAATGCTCTATCATCAGGCAAAAGTAGAATGGGATAACGGCCAAAGAGAGACGTCTTTAAGATATCTGGACTTGGCGGCTAGAGTTTCGCACCGTTGGAGTATTTTTTATGTGGAACTGGCGTATGTCTATAAAGCCGACGGAAAGATAGATGAGGCGAAGAGGGTTTTGAGAGATGAGTGTTCAAAAAATATATATTCTCTACCGGATTGTAATGATCATCTGGAAATTATTGATAATGACAATTCTCTGCCTTGGGATGAGGAGATGGTAAAAGCAGTTGATAATATCAGCCAATAGACAGAAAAATGTTTGTCAGTCCGTAAAGAATTAGTTTGATAAGAACGACATGTGTAACTGATATGTATATTTTACTATGGGATAGGATAAAAATTGACTTTGTCCCTGTAGATGATATAATGTATTCATATTATAGGTTCTATTTGTAATAAAAAATGCCAATGAAAAAAATAGAAGCAGCGATTGCAGGTATTATTGTTGGAGGCACATTATTAAACGGTTGTTCTCCGGTTAATTCGGCAACTCCGGTTGAAGGGTTAACTGAACCAACTCCAACGTCAGAGCCGGGTTTATCAAAAGTGACTTTAGAGGTGTTTAACGAACAGAACAAAACACAGGATTTGGACAAAGTTTTGGAAATCTGCCAGATACAATATCCGGACTTAAAAGTGTCTAATCCGGTAATATGGAATGTCAAAAGTGAAAAACCGTTTGCTAGAATGTTTTGTACAGTAAGTGATGATGAAGGCATTTCAAATAATGTCCATTTGGGAGCCACTGAATCAATTAAGGTAGATCCAAATGAGAAGAGAGTAAAAGAATTAGTGGGTTTATTGAAAGGAAAGGATAAGTTAACCGATTTACCAATTGAATCATTGGTTTCATATCAATTGGATGCAGCAGGAAATCCGAAAAATTTTAAGGAACTAGCTTCTTCTTTTTCGGAGGTGGATAAAGACAATGTTATTCACCAGAAACTGGTGGTGATTGACCCAGACGGCAACGATGTTGTTATTTCTGATGATACTTCTGGAACTCTGCAATCCCCTGCCAGAAGGGCATTTGATAATTTTATTGCTGAATTTGGAGTGAAAGAAGTGTCTGCTCAGTCGGGTGAAATAACCCCGACAGAATCAGTAGCACCGACAATAGTGACAGTTGAGCCAACTGTGGAAGTGACACCAGAAGTGGTCCAGGAAAGCAAACCGGAAGTATTAGAAATAATAGACGGTACTAAAGAAAACATCGATAATTGGGTCAATGGTCAGACATCATATCAACCATTGAGTGTAAGTGAACCTGATTGGGGAAAAGATTTGGGAAAGGTGGTTATTCGAAATGAGATACCTGGTTCTTATTCAAATAATCTTACTGGATACATGGGGCAAGTGGTTTATCTTGGGGGAATGAAAGTTTTATCAGGTTTTCCAACAGAAATAACACCGAACTATCAGGGATACAAACCTCCGGAGGAATATAATAGAGATTTATCTGACGAACTGAAGATACTAAGTGACAGAGTAAATGAAGCGCTTAAGGACGGAAGAAAAATAAAATATGATATTGCTTTTGTCGGAATTGAAAATGGAACGGTAGTGCCGGTGATTGTGGGAGGTGATTTTGTGTATACAGACGGTTCAATGGAACATTTTGCTTCAACAAGAGCCGGAAGCTTACCGGACGGCGGCAGGTTCTTTACTTTAGAAGAAATGAAAGGTCCGGTACTATATGATTCTCCTTATGTTTTAACTCCCGGTTCCAACCCTGCCGGTGTTCCTGACAAAGATTCCGAAGAAGGTTATATTTTTGATTATCTGCATCCTAATCAGGTTTTTATATATGGAATGAATCCTCCAACAGAATCCTTTTTTTATGGGGTTATTTACGATATGTCTGTTAAACAGAGAGGATTAAGAGTAGACATGTATTTGCTATCTAGAATTGGAAATGGACAAGCAAACACTTTAGCCCTTGGGAATGAAGATTATGACTCGATGAGGAACTTGGGAATGACAATCGATTCACTTGATCAATTTGTAGAAGGAATGAATAACGCTAATATTGATATAAACTTTCTACCGATTTTGAGTAATATCTTTACTTCCTCGAACTAGAATCTGCTATTATTTTACTGATGAGTAGCGATTATAGGAAGATATTGTTTGTTTTATTATTGTTTGTTGTCGGGTTGTCGATTTTCTTTTTGAATTTGAATAGGCAAAGAAAAGAAATAGTAGTTAATACTAATAATGAACCGGCAAAAGAGGTTCTGAAATGTGATTATTATCAAAAAGACGGGATAGAAATAGACTGCGGTTTGTATGATGAATATACTGGTGTGTATGAAGTTGTCGGTGTAATAGATAATTTGTATTTAAAAGGAACAGACGCTTTTCTTGGCCTTAAAATAAAAAATAAATTAGGTGAGGAAAAAACTGTTGATATGCAAATTAGTGGATACATGGGAAGAATTGGAACAACAAATTACGTAAGCAGAGATTTTAAAAAAAAGGATTACGATAACGCAAAATTCTTGACAGTGGCTACCGATGATTTTGAAACAGTAAAAGCAACATTACCGATCGGAAAACAGGTGGTGGCATTGATGATGACTTCTGGTGATAGAGGTTACTGTTCTGCAGGAAATATACAGTTGTTGTCTTGGTTGAAAGGAGAAAGTTTTGAGTTAAATGTTGATGAAACGTGTCCATGTCGCGCAAATCAATTGGATTTCAGCTGGTAATTATATTATCAGTGGTACTATCTCTTTTTTTTGTAAAGTCCGGGGATGTTTTTGCCCAGAGTTGCGGTGGTGGTGGATCTTATAATGTATGGACAGGTAATTGTATGTACGACGATTATTATGAATATTCACTTTGTCAAATGGCTGAAAGCACTTCCACTGATTCTTGTAACTGGGAAGGAGGAAGTTGTTTAAGATACTCAGAAACTCGAATTAATCCCTGCACCCAATCCGGGACAATTTGCTCTACTCAAAATAGTGTCAGAACATATACGGATAGTGGTTGTTCAGTATGTTATCCAAACTGTTCTTGTGCATCCAACACTTGCAGCGGGAGTACCTGCAGTGATGGTTGCGGCGGCACTTGTGCCGGAACCAGAGGATCAACTAATGGAACATGGTCGGCCTGTAATAGCAGTTGTACTAGAACTTGTAATGGAGCATCCTGTGGTGGTTCTTGCCCAGGATCAGCACCAAGTTGTGCTGTAAGTGGGACTTACGGACCTTTACCTTCATGTACTCTACTTTGTGGACAAACGGTGAATGCAACCTGTACAGGTGCTTTATGTGGTGGAACTTGTACCGGAGTTGCATCCGGATCTTGTGCCAATAATGATAATGGCGGGCCGACGGCACCGACATTAAACGGACCTTATAACGGAACTTCGACAAGTCCTTATTCAGCTTCGGGAACGACGGCAACTTTAAGCTGGACAGGTACCAGTAGTTTGACAGATTATTATCGGGTTTATTTAATCAACAATACTAGTGGATCAACGGTATGGAGCAACACTAATGTCACCGGGACATCGGTTACTACCGGAACATTATCTACGGGAGTTCTCTATCGATGGTACGTGGTGCCGGTGAACAATACCTGTGCTTCTTACGGTGGTGAAGATGTCGGCACAGCTTCGGTAAACGGATATTTTATGATAAATACTGCCCCATTTATCGGGAGTAATCCGATTGTCATCATAAATAATCCGGGAACAATAACCATTCCAAGTGAAAATATGGGAAGTTTAGGTGTTTCCGGAAACCATATTTGCGACACTGATTTTGGCGGTTCCAGGGCACTTAGATTTCAGGTAACGATTAACGATAATGATATTAATGGCGGAAGCCAGATAAATGCAGTGTATTTAAGATTGAGCAACAGCGGAAATATACCGATGACAATCGGAGTAAGTGGAATTAACGGTACTCCAACAACAACTATCTCCGGCAGCGGCGGAGCAACGTGGGGAAGTACACCGGTGACTGTGGGAACTGCCGGAGCCAATTCACGTACGGTTACTTTCTGGGTTAATTTAGGAAATTCATTTCCTAACGCTACTTACGCGATGGAAATACGAGGAGTGGATCAGTACGGCGGAGACAGTGGCTGGGTTAATTCCAATCGATATTTGCGGGTTTGGGATTGCCAGGTGGCTTTAAGCGGTAATATGTACGATAGTTCCAATCAAGCTGCAGGTGCGGTTTGTTCGACCGGAGTTGGTTTTGACGTTTTGGCGTCACCGGAAATGAATTTTACCCAAGTAAGAATTACCAGAAACAGCACTTTGGAGTCGACGGCGAATGCTGTCGGCAACAATTATTATTCCGGAATAGGAATAACTTGGGGGCAAACTTATGTGGTTCAACCAAACGATGATTTGCAGGCAAGCAATGTGGTTACCAGATGGGTTGGGGTCGGGAACAATGTTTTATGCGGTCCGAGCAATCAAATTACCGAATCGTTGGTAGATCCCTATTCGGCAACACCTACACTGCGGATAGATTTTTCGGCCATCAGAGATCAGGAACCATGGTTTCAAGTGAGCGGGGGCGGGTTGTTTTCTAAATCGTCGATCACAGAGATGATTCCGGAAACATGCGCTTTAAGTTCCGGTTGTACTCCGGCAATGTCGATATCTGCCGGTAGTGCCACCAACGGTTTAGTGTCTGCTCCTTCAATTTCCAACAATTCCGGATGCTCTTTAAGTGGAAACTGCAGTTATGGTAATCCGAAAAATTGGAGTTATGCCGGCGATGTGGTTAATGATAATTTTGGCTATGATTATATTTACGGAAATTATTTTGCGAAGCTGGGGTTAGGATTTACTATTCCGACAGCAACCACGATGAGCCAAATAGTAAGTATGACTGGAGGAACAGGAGTGGTGTTGGTGGATGGAAACGTTAATATAACCAGTAATAATACGGTTAATCCGGGATCATTTTTGATGATTGTCTCTTCGGGAACAATTACGATTGATCAGTCGGTAACCAGAACTGAGGGAATTTTGGCGGCAGATCAGGGAATTACTGCCGGAGGGACAAACAATACTCAATTAAGAATTAACGGAATCTTGTATTCTCCAACTACAATTAGACTAAATCGCGGTTATACCACAATGGTAGATAATAATGACAGTCCGGCAACTTTGGTTTCATATCGGCCGGATTTCATCTTTAATATGCCGCAAAGACTATCAAAAATATTGGTTAGCTGGTCACAAGGAAAATAAAAATGAATATCGAAAAATCCAAAGGACAAGTAGCGTTGATTGTGCTGATAGTATCAGCAATAGTGATGACAATTGGTTTATCAGTATCTAAAAAATCGACGGTAGATACAAAAATCACCACCGATCAGGAATTATTGAAACAAGCATTTAATGCGGCAGAATCGGGAATAGATTATTACCTGGTGACCGGTAGAACCGATTATGTGGCTTCGGATAATAAAAGCACAGCGACGGTTAAAATAAATGAAATTGGTGGTGGCAGCCAGACATTTGATTTAGACGAAGTTACATTACGTAATCACAGTAGCTATACCTGGTTGGTGGGACATCATGATGACGGATCGATTGACACTTCAGTGAATATGGCGGGATCAACATTTAATGTCTGTGTTAACAACAATTTTAATGGAGCCTTGAAAGTTGATTACTTTTACTTAAGCGGTACGACTTACTGGGTCTACCGAAGTGGATTTAATGTCTCTACGGGAGGTCGGGTTAGCGGATTTGATAATGTTAATCCTACCGACAATAGCTGTTCTTCAGGGAGAAAATCAATACCTTTGAGCGGTTTGCCGTCCGGGACTCCCCTACTTTTGGTAATAAAACCGATTGAAGGTGATACAAATATTGTGGTGGTAGCCAACGGAGGTAATAGTTTTCCGGATCAGGCTTTGGAAATCAGTTCTACAGGAAAAGCAGGAGATGTGTCTGCGGGGGCGACAGCTAATGCCAGTCGGACAATAAATATGGTTAATCAATATCAAGTTCCGGCTTTTATGCTTGAGGCAGTAACTGCCGGCGGAAATGTATTGAGTAACTAATCAGAAATGTTTATACTGAATGAATGAGTGATATTTTAGGTATTGATATTGGTGTCGGCAGTATTAAGTTGGTATCTTTTTCCAAATCGGCGGATAAAGTTGTTTTAGATCATTTAGGAGAATCAAAATCACCAAGAGTGGATTGGTTAAAGGATAAAGCAGATAAAGAAAAAGGTGAGGTGGCAACAGCAATCAAAAATTTGATGAATGATTTGAAAATAAAAGCAAAGAAAGTAGTGACTTGTTTGCCGGAAGATGAGGTTGTTTCCAGATTAATCAGATTACCTCCATTAAAAGACAGTGAAATAAGAGATGCCTTGAAGTATGAAGCGGAAACTTTTGTCCCCTACCCTCTTGATCAGGTGTCGATCGATTATGAGATAGTGGAAAAAGATGATGCAGGGAGGTTAACCGTATTTGCAATTGCGGCGAGGAATGATTTGATCCAATCTTACGTCAAATTATTTAAAATGACCGGTTTAGAAATGGTAGCCTTGGAATCTCCGGCAGTGGCTTTCCGAAGAGTGTTGGTGAATTCTGTTTCGGATACAGCCGGAATTTTGCTCGTAGATATGGGAGAAAAATACTCTGACATTGTCAGTTTAAATAAAGGAAACGTCTATTTTACCAGAGCAATGTCGGTAGGAGGAGAATCTTTAACCAGGGCAATTTCAATTAATCTGGGATTGGATATGGCCTCGGCAGAAGAATATAAAAAGGCTTACGGAATGAAAGGCGGAGAACTGGAAGGAAAAATCAGAAACGCCATTCAGCCGGTTTTTACCAGTATGGGCGAAGAGATCAGAAGAGCCTTAGCTTCTTTTAGGGAAGACCAAAATAAGCCGGCAGATTTGTTGGTACTAAGTGGAGGCGGGGCAAACTTGCCCGGTTTAGCCGAAGAATTAACAAAACTGTTAGGAATTGAAGTACAAGTGATTCAGCCGTTTATAAAGATTGAAACAACAAAAACTAATTTGACGATAGACTTGAACACTGAAGGCTGCCGCTTTACTTTGGCAGCCGGTTTGGCAATGAGGGGGTTGATATGAGCAATATGGATTTGAATTTATTACCGACCAGAGCTAAATTTCAGGCGACTAAAATAAAATTACAGTCTAAGGTTAGGTTAATAATGGTAGTAATGGCAACAGTCTGGGTGGCGGCGGCGGGAATAATTTTAACTTTGAATGTAACTATGAAAATCAGAAATAATGCCTTAAGCACCAAGTATCAGAAAGCATCGGCGGATTATTTAGCAATGACGGATAATATAGTTTCCAGTCAGAGGTTGAAATATAAGGCCAAGATTGTGGGAGAACTGCTTAATAAAAGATTTGAATATGGAAAAGCTTTTGAGTCGGTAATTAATTTGTTCCCATCGGGAGTAACTTTAACCAATTTTGAATTGGAAAATATGCAAGGTTTTAAATTATCAGCAACTACAATGGGGAAAGAAAATATGGATATGATTGAATCAATGATGGCGGATATCAATAAAGGAAAAAATGAAGAATTTAGTGCGGCTAAAATGACAAGTTTAACCTATTTGAATGGAGGTTTTAATTTTTCAATGGAGGTGGCTTTAAAATGAAGATTGGACAAGTTAAGCTGCCGGAAGAAATATTCGGAGTGGAAACAGGGTTGATTGTGGTTTTTTTGCCGGTTTTGGGTTTGTTGTTGATAATGCTTTTTAGTGTAAACATCCTGTTGATTCCGAAAGTGAAAGATTTTCAACAAATGTCTAGTCAATATAAATATATAGATTCAAAGAGAAAGCAGTTGGAACAAAAAAGACAATATTTGAGTTCAATTGACCAAGAGGAACTAACCAAAAACTCCAACTTTATTGCTAACGCCTTACTACCGGAGAAAAATTCGTACGTACTGGTGGAAATGGTAGGAAAAATAGCTTCAAATTACGGATATCAGATCAACAGCTTTTTAGTGAACCCCGGAGAAATTTCAAAAGATAGTACGACAGAGACTGTGGCTTCTAAAGTTAATGGAGTGGCTAACATTCCGGTTACTTTAACAGTAATCGGTCCGGCTAATCGATATCTGGAATTGATTAATGGTTTGGAAAATTCACTACCGGTTTTGTCTTTATCAACCTTTAAAATGAGAACTACCGGCGAAACATCCACTATTGATTTGGGAATTGCCGCTTATTATATAACCGACAATTCGACTTTTGAGATAGATAAACTGACTTTGGCCGATCTGACGATGAGTTCGGAAGAAACTTCAGTGATAAGCCGGTTAAGCAAATTTACTTTGCAGGAAGATATTAGTAATATCGAGTCGGGATTTAACACTGCCAAAGAATATGTGAAGTACGAAAGGAACGATCCGTTTAACCCTTAACGTCGAGAGAATATTTTTGATTAGGAAAAGAAAGGTTAAGAATAGTGCGTAATGATTTAATTATTTTTCCGTCTTTGCCGATTATCTGGCCAATCATTTCCGGAGCGGCTTCTATTTCCATAATTAAAACATCGTTTTCTTCCCGACTATTAATGACGATACTGGAAGAATCAGTAACTATGGCTTTGATGATATATTCGAGGGTTTCCTGGATAGTGGACATAAGAAGAGAGTAAACAATTAATTTTCGGACGGAGCTTCTTTAACTTCGGTTTCAGCAACAGGGGTTTCTTTAACTTCTGTTTCTACAGCCGGAGCGGCTTCTGGCATTTCTTCCTGAGGAGCTTTAGTTTCTTTAACTTTTACCTTTTTAGGATATTTTTCGGGGTTTAAAATTTTATCAACACCGGTGGTTACTTGAGCACCATTTTTTACCCATTGTTCCAGGGATTCTTTGTTGACTTGAATGGTTTTAGTCTGAGGGGTAACGAAACCCAAATCGGCAACAACTTTGCCGTTAAATTTGCTGCGGGCTTCGGCCACAACTATTCGAAAAGTTCTTTGATGTTTTTTTCCTTTTGGAAAGAGTTTGATCTTGAGCATACTGGGGAATTATACAGGAAAAAATAAAAAGTTGAAAGCTGGAAATAAAAACTTGTTATATTGTTCTGATGATGTGATATATGTCCTATAAATTATTTGTATGTAACAAATGCGTAAAAAAAGGAAACATTGATTTTTACGTATCTTGTGGTAATATATTTATATCGTGATTATCGTAAACGCTCGATAATTATACGATGGTTCTTTCAAAAAACGGCTTTGGCCAGAAAGGAGTGTTTCTCTAATTTTATTCAACCGGACATGTGTCGCCACATGTCCACCAGAAAAAAGAAAGGTTAGGGAAAAATGTTCCCCAAAAGTCCATTCAATAATCCCTTGAATACCGTAAAAACCTGGCCGAATCTGAATTCCGATGGCAGTTTGTCACAGATAAATCAGAAGATTGTCAATCCGGACTCACCAGATTATGGTTCGCATCGCTGGGCTAATATTGGCCAGCAACGTGAAGGTGTGAACTGGGGCAGTGAACGGCCTGGCAAAAGCTCTGGTAGTTAAACACAGAGCACTTAGTTTACTTTCATTTGTCCCTCTACTTTTAAGTAGGGGGACAAACATTAGTGAAAAAGTGCTCTGTGGAATATATAATTATTTTATGCAGGAAATGAGTATAAATTGTGACTTTTCTAATGAAAGATTTACGGAAATGGTGTTTTCCTTAAAAATAATGGTGGAATATGCTATTTATTTGATTGAAGGAAAAAAGCCCAAGGAGTATTTTCTTTTTTATAACTATGTTTTTGAAAGGTATTTACCGGTAGAAACATTTAATCTTGGCAGTATAGACTATGGAAAATTGTTTATTGGTAGGCATAGCGTCCAATTCATAAAGATGTATAAAGAATTACTTAGTCTGTGGATGGTTCTTCAGAATAAATGGTCGTTTGATGAAATGGATAGGCAGAAGTTAAGAGATATATTGAGAACTTTGACTGAATTGACTAAATTAATGTCATAAAATATGGCACTGGTTTACTCGAATTTAGATGAGATAGGGAAAAAATATACAAAAAAAACTTTCTAAAACAAAATAAATAAAATGATTTTAGGAGAAGATGTTTTTTTTAAAAATAACCTTGAGGTATTTCGGTCTGATAATGGAGGTATTCCTATAATCTATATTGAGAAAGCTTTGAAACTTGCTTTGCAAAAATATGTGAACAAAGAGATAGACATAAACTTTCTGATTTCCTTGTGCGAGGACTTGTATTGGGAAATGGCTGATAATCTGGAATTTGATGAAACTTTGTATGGATTTGTGGAATATCTTATGGAAGTTAAAATGAATCGACGTAATTTTTCTGAGATAGAAAAGAAGATAATTTTCATGAAAGGCTATTTAGAAAACAAGTATACAAACTATGGTAAGTAGAATATTTCTTAATGAGTTGATTGGAACAGACAGAAAAAATAATGGCGATGTTCCGATTTTTGTACTTAAAAAAGCTATTAAGTAGGCAGTTTTGTTGTACAAGTCTGATAAAGTATCATGGAGATTTCTGAAGAACTTGGGGGGAGATGTGAGAATGGAAATGATTGGAAACAGTGAAGAGGATCCTGACCTTTTGTGTGTTGTCTCCATTTTGGAGGATCTAAAAAATGAAGATGATTCTGAAAACAGACAGAAGGTTATTGATACACTGATAATGTAATGAATAGTGGAAAAAAGCTACCACCTTTTGTTAAATTATATAATCCCCCACCTGAATTTAAGGCGGGGAGTGATTTTTTAATTAGCTATCCGGAAGAGTATTTGGAGGAATTACATAGAAGACGGAACGAAATATGGGATGATATTAATTTTGATGATATAAAAAGTAAATGGTTGTTGGTGGTGAAAGAAAAAAACAGGTATCATAATAGAAATTTTCGTTCGAGAGTGGAGATGTATAGTTATTTGTTTGGGATTCCAGAAGTAGAATATAAAAATTTTTTGAATGATGTTGATAAAGTAATTGGATATATAAATCAAAAGGTGGTTTTGGACAAAAAGATGTTTGAGGAAAAAGAGTCGAATAACTATTGTTTTATTTGCCGGTCTAAATCTTTTCCGTTTGTGAATGCAGATAAAATATTTGACTTTATTGTCGGAAAATACCCTGTTTTGAAAAAGAACAAAGACAAAATAAAGATATTATTAACGGAAGAAGATTCAAGAATGAAATATGAGAAAGAATTGGATGTATTTAAGGTTATTCTTGATGGCAGGTTAAGTCAAAGGCATCAGGCAATGGATTTAGTACACGAAATTGGGCATGTGTTTGATATGTTGAAATGTTTCAAAAAAGATAAATTAAGAAAGAAAAAATACGGAAATGAGAAAGCGGCGGTCCGATTTGAACTGAACTTTTTGAAAAAATATTATCCGGAGTTATTTTTAGTAAAGTTAGGGAATGTTTTACAATCAATACAAATTAGCTTGTTTGAGATTGGAATATATGGTAATTCAGATCTAGATCCGGACAAATTATATGCAGAATGTTTTAACAAATGTTTTACTGGTGCAGAACAAAAGAAAAACAGGGGCTACTTGCTTAACAAAGACATAATTTACAACTCGTTTAAAGAACTTTCTTATTCGATTGCTTACGTGAACGTTCTACAGAATTTAATTTGAAAATAATTTAGCGGCTTTGATGGCGGCGGATTCTTCGGCCTTTTGTTTGGAGTTACCTTTACCGGTAGCAATCAGCTCTTTATCAAGAAATACCCCAACTTCGAAGATTTTTTGATGATCGGGACCGACTTCACTAACAGTTTGATAATGAGGAGTAATCCCCTTTTTGGCTTGAGCAATTTCCTGAAAAAGGCTTTTAGGATCTTTTAAATTTTTAGAATGAGAAATTTCCTCAAGACTTGGAAGAAGAAATTTATTAAGAAATTTAACCACAGCAGGAAAACCACTATCCAGATAAATAGCACCGATAACACTTTCAAAAGTGTCCGCTAAAATGGATTGATTCAGACGACCTTGGTGGGTTTCTTCGCCGCGGCTAAGCATTACAAATTGGCCTAAATTGAATTTTGCCGAAACTTTAGATAAATTTTCAGTACAAACAATTAAAGCGCGAAGATTGGTCATTTTTCCTTCAGGATATTCCGGAAACATACGAAAAAGAGCTTCTGAGGACCATAATTCTAAAACAGCGTCGCCGAGATATTCCAACCTTTCATTTGATTGGAGATGGTCGGCTTTATTTTCGTTAAGATAAGAGCGATGAATTAGAGCTTGGTTTAAAAGCTCCGGATTTTTAAATTTAGTGCCGATTATTTTTTGAAGATCTTCAAAGTTCTGGTTCATTTGTTTGCTTAATAATACTCCCCAAACAGCCATTGACAAAAGAGGAACTGGATTCAGTACCGAATTCTTTGGCTAATTCAACCGCTTCATCTATGACAACTTTTGGCGGTGTTTTGGGTTGATATTTTAATTCCCAAACAGCACATCGAAGAATGGATAAATCAACGTGATTCATTTCGTTTAAAGGCCATTTCGGAGCATTAGCTTTGATAAAGCTATCAATTTCTTCAATATGTTCAATTATTTCCTTAGAATCGGAAGAAGTTGGATTTGAACTGTTACTGCTCCAAGCAAAGACTGCCTGCATATTTTTGATACGTCGAAGATGTCTGGGGTCTTGGTGACTTTTCACAATTGTTTACAATTGGGACATTGAAAACCGGCTAATTTAGGTTGGCCGCACTGTTTACAATTGATGGTTTTTTGGATTTTAGGTCCAGTATGAGTGGCACGTCGTTTGCCTTGGCGGCGTGAACTTGGCCAATGTTTAGGTAATGCTGTCATGGGGATATTGTAGCAAATTAATGGGAAAAAAGTTAGCCGGAGAAGATTTTTATTTAGGAAACAGAGGAAAACCGTTAGTTAGCAGAACCAATATCAACAACAGCTTTAGCAACAACTAATTTTTTTAAAGCAAATTGATGATCGAGGAGAGTTTTGATAATTTGTTGTCCTAAAGAGATTAGTTCGAAATCCGAATAACTGGCAATTTTTAAAGAGGGAAATCCATGTTGAATAACGGAGAAAGCTTCTCCGGGGCCGCGGGTTTGAAGGTCGTACTCGGCGATTTTTTGACCATCAACAGTACGGGTGAGCATTTGTAGTCTTTTTTGAGCTTTTTCGGAATCTGATTCGGTAAAAAGATAACAATAACTTTGGTCGGCTCCCCTACCTACGCGGCCGCGAAGCTGGTGAAGTTGAGCCAGGCCAAAACGATCAGCAGACTGAATAATAATAGTAGTGGCATTGGGAAAATCGATGCCGACTTCGATAATGGGAGTGGTGACCAGAATATTAATTTTATTTTGTGAATACTGCTGAAATATTTTTTGTCTGTCAGAAGTTGAAGTTTTGCCATGGACAAGACCTAAAGTTAGTTTAGGAAAAACAGAAGATTGGAGATGACTAAAAAGCTGCTTAGCAGATTTAACCGAATTCAGAGTTTCCGAAGGTTCGATAAAAGGGCAAACAATAAAGGCTTGTTGACCGCTTTGATTTATTTTTTCTTCTAACCACCGATAACAATCCGAATATTTGGACTGAGGAACAAGGAAAGTTTTAATCGGCAGACGACCGGAAGGAAGTTCTTTTAATTGGGAAAGATTTAAATTTCCCAGAACGGTTAAACTGATAGTTCTGGGAATCGGGGTGGCAGTCATTGTTAGGCAATGCGGTGGATGGAGACTTTTGGAAAGAAATGATCTCTGGGCGACACCAAATTTGTGCTGTTCATCAATAATTAATAAACCGATGTGATTTTTAAAAGATGACTGACGATAAATAGCAGCATGGGTGGCAATGACAATGGAACCTTTGGGAATATTTTTGTGCTTTGTTTTGCCGGTTATAAGAACTATGGGGAGTTTTTTTAAAAGTTGAGAAAAAGTTTGAAAATGCTGCTGAGCTAAGATTTCAGTGGGAGCAATTAAAAGGCTGGTGGAACGATTGAGATGAGCCAAAAGACAGGATAAAAGGGCAATAATAGTCTTGCCGGAACCAACATCACCCTGAAGTAAACGATTGGCGGGAGTCGAGGAAAGCAGATCTTGTTTTATTTCCTGCCAGGCATTGATTTGAGAGGCAGTTAATTTAAAAGGAAGTTTTTTGATAAAAGAATCAATTTTGCTAAAGTCTTTAAATGTGAAAGCCGGAGTTTGGGACTCCCATGACTGACGGAGAAGATAAGATTGAGACTGAAGAGAAAGGATTTCATCCAAACCAAGACGGTATTTGGCTTTTTGAAGCAGTGATTGGTTGTCTGGCTGATGAATTTGAGTGAGGGCGGAACTTAAATCAACCAATTTATATTTTTTTAAAATGAAGGACGGCAGCGGATCTTTATTGGGAAGAAGAGCAGATAAATTGGCAGAAATTGTTTTTCGAAACCAGGTGGAATTAAGACCGGAGGTTTCCGGATAAACAGCAATTATTTTTCCGGTGTTATATTGACCGTAAACAGGAGAAATAATGGTCTTTTTATTCAGATAAAGTGAGACAGTGCCGGCAAAACTAAATTTTTGACCAATAACTAAGTTTTTGGAAAGATACGGTTGATTAAACCAAATAAGATCCAATTGTCCGCTACTATCCTCTATGACTGCTTTTTGGATATTTTTATGGTTTCTGGTAAAAATGTTTTTAAAATATATAACGGTACCGGTGACAGTGACATTGGAGTTGACAACCGAATCAGAAATTTTGGAACAGTGGGAAAAATCAATGTAACGGTGGGGAAAATGATAAAGTAAATCCTGAGAAGAAAAAATCCCTAAGCGATTAAGTTTTTCAATAGTTTTTGGGCCGAGGTGGGGAATACCGGAAAGGCTAACCATGATGAGATTATGTTATCATTTGTTGATGAAAATATTGGGTATGAAGATTAAAAAGGATCAAATAACGAGATTGATTCTTATTTTGGCGATGCTGGTTTTATTGTTGGGGAGTGTTGCTCCTTTTTTAAGTTTGTTGGCTGGCTGAGATGAAAGAAAAATTGATAAATTGGTATTTACAATTTAAAGAAAAATGGCACGTTATGAAAAGAAGAGGTTTTAGAAGACAAATGCTGGACTTTAAATTTAAGAAGCCGGACAGAAAATGGTGGTACAAATTTTTTGTGGTTATTTTAGGACTGGTAGTGTTGGGATATGTGGGAATGTTGATTACTTTTGCCTGGTTTTCTAAAGATTTGCCAACACCAACAAATGTGGTAAGAAAGGAAGGTTTTAGCACTCAGATATACGACAGAAACGGCGAGCTGCTTTATGATGTTTACAAAGATGCCAAACGCCAGCCGGTTACTTTTGACCAATTACCTGAAAATTTGAAAAATGCCACGATTGCGGTTGAGGATAAAGATTTTTATAAACACGGCGGGTTTGATCCGATGGCACCGTTGAGAATTATTAAAAATGTATTTGTTTTGCACAAATTAACCGGAGGTTCGACCTTAACTCAGCAGTTGGTTAAAAATGTGCTGCTGACTTCAGAAGTAACGGTGACCAGAAAAATTAAAGAATTTATTTTAGCAGTTCAAATTGATGCCAAGTATTCTAAGGATGAGATTTTGTTAATGTATCTGAACGAGGCTCCATACGGCGGAGCAAACTGGGGAGTAGGAACTGCGGCAAAGGCTTATTTTAATAAGGAAGTTAAGGATTTGGACTTGGTGGAATCAGCAATATTGGCCGGGCTACCCCAAAGACCGAATGCTTACTCCCCTTTTTCCAATACACCGACTCTTTATATAGACAGGACAGACCATGTTTTGGAAAGAATGGTGGAAGACGGTTTCATTAATGCTGAAACCAAAACGGCAGCAATGGAACAAGTGAAAAACTACAAGTTTTATCAAAACACTTCCCAAATACAAGCACCTCATTTTGTTTTTTGGATAAAAGATTTACTTTCCGAAACTTATGGTGAAGAGGTAGTTGAAGGCGGCGGTTTAAAAGTGACTACGACATTAGATTTGACGATGCAAAATGAAGTTCAAAAAATTGTCTCTGAAGAAATTGATAAAGCTGAAAAATTGGGAATCAGTAATGGTGCGGCATTAGTCCTCGATCCAACCAACGGTCAAGTGCTGGCAATGGTGGGTTCGAGAGGTTATGACAGTGAAAAGACTGAAGGAAAATTTAATGTGGTGACTCAGGGACTAAGACAACCGGGATCAACCATCAAACCGGTTACTTATTTGGCAGCAATTAAGAAGGGTTGGACAGCTGCCAGTTTGATTATGGATACACCGGTAACTTTTCCGGGGAGCGGCGGACAGCCGGATTATAAACCTCAAAATTATACCGGAAAATATCTAGGGCCAATTAGTTTAGCCCAGGCTTTGGGAAATTCAATAAATACTACCGCGGTCAAAATGCTGGCCAATGTGGGTTTAAAAAATATGCTGTCTTTGGGTTACGACATGGGATTGGCAACTTTAGAACCGACCCAGGAAAATTTAAGCAAATACGGATTGGCGGTGACGTTGGGCGGTGCCAGTGTGAAGATGATCGATTTGGCATCGGCTTATTCTTCGTTTGCTAATGGCGGTTATCGGGTGGAACCGGTGGGAGTATTAAAAGTGGAAGACAGAAATGGAAATGTTTTGGAAGAATACAAACAAGTAATCGGAAAAAGTGTAATGACTCCCCAGGAGGCGTTTATTATTTCAAATATTTTATCCGACAATAATAATCGAAAAATTACTTTTGGTGATGTAAACGGTTTAATAGTTCCCGGATATCAGGTGGCAGCGAAAACCGGAACTACCAATGACAAAAGAGACAACTGGACAATTGGCTGGACTCCGAATTTATTAGCGACAGTGTGGGTGGGAAATAATGATAATTCGCCGATGACTAAGGTGGCTTCAGGAGTTTCCGGTGCCAGCCCGATCTGGAAAAGGATTATGGTGAGTGAAGTTAAGAAAAGACCGAAACAAGATTTTTCCATACCGGACAAAATCGTAAGTGTGGATGTGGACTTGGTTTCCGGATATCCGGCTCATGATGGTTTCCCTTCTCATACGATGTATTTTATAGACGGAACGCAGCCGAAAATTAGTGATCCGATTCATTTAAAATTAAAAGTGTGTAAAGATAAATCGGGACTGGCTCCACCGGAGGATGTGAATAATAACAATTATAATGAACAGGAATTTTATAATCTTAAAGAAGAGGATCCAATTTCATCGGATGGAAAGAATCGTTGGCAGGAAGGAATTGATTCCTGGATTTCACAACAACCTAACACTGGTTTATATAATCCGCCAACTTCATTTTGCCGAAACGATGGAACTGTAGCAGCAAATTTTGATTCTCCGAGTGACCGTTCAACAGTGGGAAATGATTTTACAGTAACCGTAAGTACAAGTTCCTTAAAAAAGATCGTTAAAGTGGAAATATATGCTGATGGTAATTCAAAAATGACATTGAGTGAAAGACCTTTTAGCGGCAGTATTCATCTTAATGACGGAACATATACACTTAAAACAGTGATTACCGATATTGACGGAGCAACAGCCAGTAAGGAAATAAAAATCGGGGTAAACAGACCGTGGGACTGGTCGCCTTCTCCGACTCCGACTTTATCGCCTGTTCCGACTATAACTCCGATTGTTATTCCAACCATTGCTATATAGTACGATACAGATGTATATAAAAAATATCCCTTATATTAGGAATAATATAGTTTGATAGCTATATTAGCACTCGCCAGAGGCGAGTGATAATAAAATTAACGGTATTCTGATTTGTGAACGCGGTAACTAGAAGTTGGGGTTTTGTCCGCAAGTTTTTTAAGATACTCAGAAATATTGGTATCCGGATCGACCAAACTGACACGAAGTCCGGAATCCGGTAAGGATTTGATTAACTTTAAATGCTCTTCGCGAGCCTCTCTTCTTTCTGCTGGTGTTTGCATAGAAAAAATAATAAATAAAAAAGCTCCTATTTCTAGGAGCTTTGGTTTTTAATAAAATATTGTGCTTATACCAAAAGCTCCCTACCTTCGACGAGAAGGTTTTTGGAAGAGATAATGGTATTAAAACGACAATATGTCATTGATGAGTATAATATTATTTTTTATTTGGGGTGTCAAGGCCAAAAGCGGCAAGATGAATCTTTTTGGCGGTCTTATCTTCGCAGTTGTAGTAGGAAACCTGAAAGGTGTAGCGGTATTTGTTTAAATTTTGATCATGATAGACATCATTAATCTGCATAGACCAAAAAATATTTTGATCAATTAAGGCACTGTATTTTTTAATTAAAGACTCCGGTTCTTCTTTGGTATCGAGAGTCAGATTGGCATCCAAAGTAATAATCTGAGAAGTTAATTCGATTGCTTTTGAGGATGAATTTTGAGGAATATATTTTTCTGAATTGGAAAGATCATCCAAAATAATTTCGACAAAGTTTTCAATCTCACTAGATTCCTCTTTGACAAGAGAGACTTTAAGGCTGATTAGATCATTTTGAAGTTTTTTTGAATCATGATGGTAAATTCCCAGAGCAGTTTTTTCGAGGTATTGACCATTTTCCTGGGAAAAAATTTTACCGATTTCAAAAAATTGAGGATTTGGAAGTTTGTAACGTTTGTATTGGTCGAGCTGGATTTCTAATGACTGAAGAATACTCTGACGAAGATAAACATATTCGGAATTAATACTGTTTTGGGTGGAGACAACAGTGTTGGGATCTGAAGGTTGATTAACTAGAGGCCAGGATAAAACTTCATCGTAACCAAGAGAAACTAATTTGTCTTTAAGTTTATCAACTAGATAAATCTCCCGAGGAGTGATGTCGGGAATCTCTTTATAAGCTAAAGGCTGATTACTGGGAATTTTTTGATAACCATAAAATCTAACCACTTCTTCAACCAAGTCTTCGGGTAAACTGATATCTTTTCTAATTGAAGGAACGGTGACTGAATCATTATTTATTTGGCAGCCAAGTCGAATTAGGCAATCATGAGCAAATTCATGGGGGATGTTAATACCGGAAAATCGGCTGGGGCTATCAAAATCAAAATCAATGGGTGAAGTTTTTTGTGATGAAGGGTAATAATCGAAAACCTGAGAAGAAATTTGACCGCCGCAATTTTCCAGTATCAGTTTAAGAAAATGATTAAAGGCCAAAGGGATTAATTCAGGGTCTAAATCTTTTTCCAAACGAATACCGGCTTCGGTGACGGTTTTTAATTGACGGCTGTTTTGACGAACGGTGGCTTGATCGTAGAGAGCCAATTCAATGATGGATTCGTTAGTTTCAAGGTCAATGGCACACGACTCCCCTCCCCAAAAACTTAAACTAAGAGGTTTTTGAGGATTGTTGATCATTAAAATTTGATTATTTAATTTTAATGAAGTGCCGTCAAGACTGACAAAATCAGAATATTTTGAATTTATTTCCCAAACCAGGTTGTCGGTAGATTTTAAAGTGTCAAAAGCATGGGTGGGAATGCCATAAAGAAACATAATATAGTTGCTAAGATCAACTAAAGTGTTTACCGAATTGGTTCCGTGACATTTAATAAAAGTTTTTAACCACTGTGGAGAAGGTGAATTTTTGAGGCCGGAAATTTTGACGGCCATTACCCTTTTGACTTTATCGGTATCGATTTTGATCGGTAATTGGTAATCGTTTGTTGGCAGGGAAGGCAATTCCGGCAGTAATAAAGGAATGTTGTAGAGAACTGACAAATCACGGGCGAGGCCATAGTAACCAAGGCAGTCACCGCGATTAACTTTAATGTCTAAATCAAAGACGATTTCGCCGTCAATTTCTTCAAAGTAATTGGTGAAATGACCAATCATGGTGAGATCATCACGCAATTGTTCCGGTTTTACGGATAAATCAGGAAGAAATTTTTTGAGTTGGGAATAAATTAATTTCATAGATTTGGTTTGTAGGCAAGGTTGCCACCCATTAATGTGCGGATATCTTTGATATTGTTCTGAGCCATGGTCCAACGATCCAATCCCATACCAAAAGCAAAACCACTATAAACATGAGGATCGATGCCTGCAGCCTGTAAAACTTTTGGATGAATCATACCGGAACCGCCCATTTCGATCCAACCGGCGTATTTACAGAGAGGGCAGCCTTTGCCGTGACAGGAAAAACACTGCATGTCCGGACCAACACCCGGTTCAACTTCGGGGTAATATTTACAGCGATAACGAACAACCACTTCCGGACCATAAAGTGTCTTGAACATTAGATCCATGGTGCCGATAAGATCTTTTATGGTGATGCCTTTGTCGACTACTACTGCCTGATATTGATGAAAAACGAAATGATTGGAACGATTAACTTTTTCGTTGCGATAGACACTTCCGGGAAAAGCAGCCCGAATCGGTAAATTTTTACCTTCATTTTGGAGAAGATAACTTTCGATAGTAGAGGTTTGAGTCCGGAGAAGATATTGAGGTTCTTTAATATAGATACTGTCCTGCATGTCCCTGGCAGGATGGTCTTTTGGGACGTTCAAACGTTCAAAATTATATTCATCGGTAACAATTTCGGGACTACTGTAGACAGAGAAACCGAGTTTTCGAAAAACTTCATTTAATTGTCTCTCGGTTTGAGTAAGAGGATGAAGATGGCCAACTTTAGGTAAAGAAATGACGGAAGAAGTTTGGGTTTTATTTTTATTTGAAACAGTGGAGTTATTATCTGTGGTGCTACTGATTTTGTTTTGAATTAATTCATCAAGGCTGTTTTTTAACTGATTTAATTGCTGACCGTATTCTTGGGGATTTGAAGCAGTTTTTATTTCAGAAAATAATTTGTTGATTAAGCCATGACGGCCAAGAAGCTCGATGCGAACTAATTCTAATTCGGCTGAACCGGAGGCAGAATTTATCTTATTTTTTGATTCTTCTAAAATTTTTTTTAAATCCATTTGTTGATAAGCTATATTAACAAAAAACCCGCCATTTCGGCGGGTTTTATTTTTCGTATAGGTTAATCCCGCCTCATTTGAGGGAAGTAAAGATAGCTTTAAAGGCGTTGGGATCGTGAATAGCTAATTCACTAAGCATTTTACGATTTAGATCAATTTTATTGTCTTTGAGTTTTTTAACAAAAACAGAATAACTAGTTTCAAAAGGTTTCAAAGCGGCATTAATTCTGACAATCCATAATTTTCTAAAATCGCGTCGACGAATCCGACGTCCATTGTAGGCGTAATCACCGGCGTGCATAACAGCCTCATGGGCTACCTTATACCGCTTGTGGCGGGTCATCCAAAAACCCTTGGCTTGGGAAAGAACCTTTTTGTGATGGGCTCTTCTAACTGTTCCAGTTTTAACTCTCATAGTGTTAAGTTTATAAAGTTATAAAAATTAAGCTTTGCCAAGAATTTGTTTAATCTTTTTGGCTAATTTGCCGAAAACAGGCTGTTTACCTTTTAGACGGCGAAGCTGTTTTTTGGATTTAGTGCGACGAAGATGACGGTGGAAAGAAGATTCGTGAAGAACAGTTCCGTTTTTGGTTACTTCAAAACGGCTGCTAACGGATTTTCTAATACGAAGTCTTTTGCTAGGTTTTTTCATGATTGGTTTTTATCAATTTTCTTTTTGCTGACAGGACTAATGGTGAAAAGTAATCTTTTTCCCATTAATTTGGCTTCACCTTCCGGTGTGCCGTAGTCTTTTAGGTCAGCAGTGAATTTATTAACAAGATTATATCCAAATTCTTTCCGCTGAATTTGACGACCTTGGAATTTTATACTCAATTTGACTTTATTTCCAGTAGTTAAAAATTTTTGGGCCTTTCTTAGGCCAGTTTCGTAATCGTTGTCGCTGATAAAAGGCGTCATTTGGATTTCTTTCATATCGCCACCTTTAATACCCCGTTTCTCAGCTTTAAGTTTTTTTGATTCCTGGTATTTAAATTTGGCGAATTCAATTAACTTAACAACCGGAGGCTTGGCTAAAGGTGCAATTTCGACCAAATCAAGACCGGTTTCGAAGGCCATGTTTCTGGCTTCAGAAATAGGGACAACACCGATTTGCTTGGCGTCTTCGTCGATAAGACGGACTTCCGAAGCAGTGATGTATTGATTTATTTTATAGAATTTTTGGTTCTGATTTTGATTTCGATAGGTAGCCATGGAATGTGTTATTTTATCAGATTCAGGGATTTATTGTTAATTAATTCCTTAATTTTGGCAATAAAATCATTAACTTTGACGGCGCCTAAATCCTGTCCATCACGTTGACGGACAGCTACCGATTCAGATTCGACTTCACGACCGCCAATTACCAGCATAAAAGGAATTTTTTCCAATTGAGCATCGCGAATTTTGGCCTGCATTTTTTCGGAGCGGGTATCGATTTCGGCTCTAATCCCCTCTTTGTTTAATTGTTCAACAACTTTTTGGGCATATTCATGTTGAGAATCAGTGATCGGAATTATTTTTGCCTGAACCGGAGAAATCCAAACAGGAAATGCACCGGCAAATTGTTCGATCAAAATACCCATAAAACGTTCCAAAGAGCCGTAAATTACGCGGTGAATAACGACAGGAGTTTTCTCCGAGCCGTCACTGTCGGTATATTTCAGTTTGAAATTTCTAGGCAGTTGGAAATCGAGCTGAACAGTTCCGGTTTGCCATTGACGACCAAGACAATCATCCATAAGAATGTCTAATTTTGGGCCATAAAAAGCACCTTCGCCTTTACCGATAAAATAATCAAATTTATTGTCGATCAAAATTTGTTCCAATTCCTTTTCGGCTTTATCCCAAGTGGCAATATCTCCCATAAAATCATCAGGCCGGGTGCCTAAACGAATTTTAAATTTAATATCAAAAATAGAATAAAAAAGTTTGGCAATTTCCAAAATTCTTTTGTATTCTTCACTAATTTGATCTTCGGTAACAAAGATATGGGCGTCATCCTGAGAAAACTTCTGAACCCGTAATAAACCGTTTAGTTCACCGGATTTTTCGTGACGATGAAGAGCATCGCAATCAGAAAGACGGAGAGGCAAATCACGATAACTATGAATTCCTTGTTTAAAAATGGTCATAGCATTCGGACAATTCATTGGTTTCAGACAATAAGTGCCGTCTTCACCCATATCGCAGATAAACATATTTTCTTTATAGTGGTCCCAATGTCCGGAAATTTCATACAACTGTTTTTTGTTTAGTTGCGGAGTGATGGTTTCCAAATAACCTCTGCTTTGGTGTTCCTGGCGCCAAAATTTTAGCAGCTCATTGATAACAACAGTCCCCTTTGGCAACCAATAGGGCATACCGGGAGCTGTTTCGTCGATAAAAAATAGACCTAATTGTGGGCCTAATTTACGATGATCTCGTTTTTTGGCTTCCTCGATTACGAATAGAAAATCATCGAGAGCTTTTGAAGAATCAAAGGCAGTGCCGTAAATACGGGTTAACATTTTGTTTTTTTCACTTCCATGCCAGTAAGCTCCGGCGATGGAGAGTAATTTGAAAGCTTTGATTTCACCGGTTTTTGCCACATGAGGGCCGGCACAAAGGTCAACAAATTCCGATCCGGTTTTGTAGATAGAAATTATTTCTCCCCGATCGGTGATGGAATTGAGCCATTCCATTTTGTAGGGGTTGTCGGAAAACATTTCTTTAGCTTCTTCAAGAAAGATTTCTGACCTGACAATAGGCAGATCTTCTTTAATGATTTTGGCCATTTCGGCTTCAATTTTGGAAAAATCTTCTTCTGAAATTTTGAAATCCTGGAGTGGTTCAAAATCAAAGTAAAAACCGTCTTCAGTGGCCGGACCCATGGCCATATAAAATTTATCTTTTCCGTAAAGACGAATCATAGCCTGAGTTAGGACGTGTTCGGAGCTGTGGCGGATTTTGTAAACCTGGTCTGAGTTGTGTTTGAGAGCGTCAATTTGTGACATAAGTGATTTTAATTTAAATTATGAAAAATAACAAAAGAAAAGCCCGAATAAGACGCAAGAGACTACGCCCTATTGGGCGAGATAGTTGAGGTAAATGTAAAAATACGTTCAAACATTGGTCTATTTTAACACAGTTAAAAAGATGCCGGTGAAAAATATATGACATTTCTTCAAATTATTCTATATTAAATCCATGTCTTTTGAGTCTGAGGAGAAATTTATTATTTATTTATAGATGAACATTAAAGAACTATCTTGCCAAGCTAATTTCTTCTTCGTTAATGTTTCCACAGATGGCAAGAAATGACTTTGTCGGATCGAGATATTTGGTTGCAGTGGTTTTGGCTGAGTTGTAGTCAACTTTTTCTAAACTCTCAGTGTAATCCTGAATTGTCCATGGTGTATTACTCCCGATAAATTGTTTATAGGCATGAAAGCCAGTTATTGATTCGGATGTTTGGAGATTTAGTCGGCTGGATTTTATAATTTTATTCTTAATAAATTCCAATTCGCTTTCAGATAAGCCATCTTGAATTATGGAATGAAATTCTTTTTCGATAATATCAATAACTTTCTGAAAGTTTGACTTTGAAGTGGATGTCTGGAAACCCCAAGTACCGGCGTCGAATAATTGCTCATGCCAGGAATTAATTCCATAAATTAAGCCGTTTTCGTATCGGAGTTTAGTAATAAGTCTTGAAGACCGAGTAGCCGCCATAGCCTGAAGGATTATAGAGAGTGCAGGGTTGGTGTTATCAAAAATATTTCCAGTACGGAAAGCGTAAGAGAAAGTGATTTGATCGTTTTGGCTAAATTTTTCAATTAAAATTCTTTTTTGTTGATTTATTTCTAAGTCTGCTTTAGGAGTTTTTGTAACAAAATTCAGTGATTCTAAGAAGCTAAATTCTTTTTTGATGGTGTCAATTGATATATCACCACTGGTAACCAGAACCATTTGACCAGTCAAAATATTTTTTTGGTAATGAGATAAAATATCTTCTTTTTTAATACTTTTAATTGAGTCTTCTGTGCCTAAAGTTGATCTGCCTAAAATCGTGTCCTGATAAAATAGTTGACGATTGACAGTACCAATAGCTTTACCGGGGTTTGATTTGCGGTCGGATAATTCTCGGTATATTGCTTGGCGTTCATTTTCAATTGTTTTATCCCCAAAGATCGGATTAAAAATTACCTCTTTTAGGACTTCTGAGATGATTGAAATATCTTTAGGATCACCAAGAGATAGGTTGATTGTTAAGTTATCCATACCGGTGATGGCGCTAAGAAATCCACCGTTATTTTCAATATAATAAGCTAATTTGTCTTTAGTAGGATATTTTTTTGTACCCGCTACCAGGAGATGCTCTAAAAAATGAGAAGTGCCTTCGATATCATCAAATCGTGAACCGGCAAAAAAGAGACACTTAATAGCTAATGGTGCACCACTTCGGTGAAAGTTAACAATTTTGATACCGTTTTTTAGTTTAGCTGTTTCAAGGGAAAGATTGAGATCACTTAGTTTGAGCATTAGTAAGATAATAATATCATTTGTGTGTGAAGAGCGGGAGGAATATGTATATATTATATCAACCTATTTTTACGTGTATATTTAAAGTTTTTAGGCTTTCCTGATTAAATTCACGATCCCTATAAAAACCAGCAGTGAGTCTAAGAGGACTCGAACCTCTGACCTCTTCAATGTCAATGAAGCGCTCTAACCAACTGAGCTATAGACTCGAACAAAGGGATTATAGCAAATTAATTAGCACTTCTGGCAGCAGAATGTTCGTTGCTGAAAAGATACTGTTCGCCCCCTTTCTTTTTGTTTTTGACATTACTCCAAAATGTATTTCTCTTCTTTTTCTTGGCAGTAAAAGCTTCCATCCAAATATCGGCAGAGGAAATGTTTTTTCTAATATTGGCAATAAAAATTTTTATCCGGGAAAGAAAATTTATCTGATATTCGGTAACTTCAGGAATGTTTTCTACTGCAATATCGGTTATATCTTTTTCCAAACGATCAGTCGACTTGATAAGTTTAATGATCTCTTCTCTGAGAGATTGCAGCTCTTTGGTTAATTGCTGTTGGTGGTGATCGAATAGATTTTTTTGCTCTTCGACTAAATGATTTAGATTAAAGTTAAGTTCATGACTCTGTTTTTCAACCTGGGTGCTGCTCTTGTTAATATCAACGGTCTGTCCTAAGCCAAGGATACCTTTTAAACCGATCTTTTTAGGTGGCGACTTTTGGGACGAAGTTTCAAATTGGGAGTCGTTCAAGACTTCGCTGTTAAGGAGTTTACCTTGCTTTTTGGATGGTGCAAATACACCAAAGCCACCTGCCATGGAGTGATTATAACAACCGAAAGGTAAAAATGCTATAGATTATAAGACAAAAACAAACCTATCTTAGAGCTTTTTTAGATAATCAAAAACTTTCTGCTGGGTTAGGAGATAGTAAACCATATTGGTATTTTGAGCCAATTGTTGGTTTTTATCGGTGATAGCCTTTACTTCTTCAGGAGTAACCTCAAGTTTTTGCTCTCTGGCGATAAAGTCGATAGCCAGATTGGTTATCCATTCATTTTTTATCTGTTTTTCAGCATTTTCTTGGTACTGTTCAAGGGTTAGACTTTTTGACTTTAGGTATTGATCGACAGTTAATCCGGCCTGTTGGGTTTGGTCAACTAGTTGAGACATTTTATTGTTAAGATCGGCTTTAATTAAAATTTCCGGAATTTCTACTTGACTATTTTTAACGAGTGATTCAAGAGTCTGGTTAAGCCTCTCGTTCTCGTCTTTTTGAATTTTATTGACAGCTTTAATTTCATCAATATATTTTGAATCAATTTTAATTTCGGGTAGTTCACAGCCGGTTATTTCTACCTGCCAATCTTTATCAAAAGTGACGGGAGGATTCAAAATTTTTATTTGAGGTTGAACAACAGGGTGAAGGTGGTAGGCTTCCAGTTTTTGAGAATAAGTTTCTGATAAAAGCTGAGATAATACTTCTTCAATAATTTTGGAAGGAGAAACATTAGCTTCGACAACATCAAGCGGAGCTTTGCCTTTTCGAAAACCTTTGGTTTCAAATTCGGATTGGATTGAATGAAGAACCTGATGGTGGGTTTTTTCGATTTCACTTTTAACTAAAGTAAAATTGAGGATAAACGTTTTATCCTTAAGTTGCTGTAATTCTTGAGGGGTATTTGTTTTCATAAGTATGACCATGATATCATGAAAATCAGGAGAATCTAATGCATAAAACTGTTTTAATATTAAGTCGTTTTGTGTTCGCAGGAACAGCTTTGTCGCTGTTTCTAATTCTTTTTTTGGGGATAGTGGTAGGAATTAATCATAGTAAAAGACAGGAGTTAATTTCTCAAAAAAATAATGGCGAGGGTGTGGTTTTGGCGGCTCAAAACGAGATGTATGGGGACGAAAATCAGGAAATGATGAGTGATAAGGTAGTCGGCGGTGACGCCAGACCATTATTGATAAAGAAATATCTGGAAAAATATCAGTCCCCTTTGGCAAACTATTCTGATTTGATAATTAAATTATCAGATACTTATGGATTTGATTATTATTGGATAGTGGCTATTGCTCAGCAGGAATCTAATTTATGTAAAAAAATACCGGAAGATTCGCATAATTGTTGGGGTTATGGAATTAATTCAGCGGGGACCTTAAGATTTCAGGATTATGAGACATCACTTAAAAGCTATGCAGAGTATTTAAAAAGAGAATATTTTGACAAAGGTTTAAACACTTCGGAACTAATTATGAAGAAGTACTGTCCGCACTCTGATGGTTCCTGGGCTTACGGAGTAAATCAATTTATACACGAGATAGAGACGGGTAATTTTTAGCAGATTTGGTGTGTAATGGATTAGTATATTGACTAGGCTTATATAATTTGATATAGTATAGGACAGATCCCGGGGTGGCTCCTCTAAAAAGCATGCTCTGGGATTTTTTTGGTCTTAATCACGAAGAATACCGGTGGTAAGGAGATTATTTAAGATTACACGATGCTTGTCTGAAAAAACATTGGAAAGAGTCAAATTGTTTAGCATAAAATCGCCGTCCGTATTAACAAAGTCCGTCAAATAATTGTATTTATAATAATGGTAAACTACGGCATAAATTAAATTTCTTTTATGGGTGCTGGCGCCACAGGCAATAGCTTTACCACCTTTTCGGACCATATTTTCAATATCATTAATATGCATTTTAGAGTTTAAAAGTTGATTTCCGGTATAAGCAGCCCGAACCAGACCGTCAAGACACATTCTTCCTCCACCCGGATAGACAAAAACTCTCGTTGGCACTTCTTTTTCCACGCCAGGATTTTACCAGAAAATCTTAATTTTGTAATAAAGACGGAATACGGGGTTGTTTTGAAAGTAGATTTGAGGTAAATTACCAGCTATGGGAATGATATCAACTTCACAACTTAAACGGGGTATGTACGTGATGTTTCACGACGAGCCTCATGCAATTGTAGACATTACTTTTGTCAGTCCGGGAAAAGGCTCGGCTTTTTACAGGATTAAACAAAAATCACTTTTTACCGGAAGAGTTATTGAATATACCTATAAATCGGGAGAAAAAGTGGAAGAAGTGCTGGTAGAAACACACGAGGCTGAGTATTCTTACTTTGACGGTGCAAATTATGTTTTTATTGAGCCAAGAACTTTTGAACAATATGCGGTTCCGGTGGAAATTGTCGGTGACGATAAAATTTATTTAAAAGAAGGAATTTTATATAGAATTAAGTTTTTTGAAGAGAAACCAGTAGGAATTACTCTACCGAAAAGTATAATTTTGAAAATAGTAGAAACAGAGAACTCGGTAAAAGGTGATACTGCCACTAATGCTCTAAAAAATGCAGTCACGGATACCGGAGCGAAAGTGTTGGTGCCTTTGTTTGTTAAGGTCGGCGAAGATATTTCGGTGAGCACGGAAACCGGGGCTTATTTGTCCAGAAAATAATTTTTTTTACGAAGCTCCGATTTTGGCGTCGATTTGTGGAGGTGGAAAATCAACTTTTGTTTGGTTTAGAGTATCAATTTGATTAAATTTTTCCCTTAGATCCTGAGGAATGTTTGTTTCGGGAATATCGGTAGGAGCCGGGGTGAGAATAGGTATAGGAATGGGGGTGACAACCGACTGAACTGAAGTTTTGGAACTTTTAATTTGTGCGACCAGAAAACTTAAAACTATAAGGACAACGGTAAAAATACCCAAAATTATTAATAGTTTTGTTTTTTTGGGAAGTGGAGATGAAACAGAAGTTTTTTTGGAATTTTCTGTTTCGGTTTCCCCGATTGGTTCAGGCGGCAAAGGGTTGACGTTGGTAAGATCTTTATTTTGGTAAATTATTTCTTGTGTCATGGCAGATAAAAACGACTAACGATTAATTTTAGATCGGTGGTAATTTCAGTGAGATTGTTCCTGGCTTTGGTAAGTTCAGTTCTGGCAGTGGAATAAAAATTAGAAAAATGTCCGGAAGATTGTTTTTTTTGGGCCAGTGAAATGGCAGAATTAAGGCTGTTGGAAACAACGCCCGATTTGTCGGCTAGAGTAGATATCCATTGTTGGCTTTCCGGTTTGATTTGAGGATTATTTTGAATATCCTGAGCCAGAATCTGAATTTGATTTAATGTTTGTTGACGAAGATTTGTTTCATGCTGGACTAAAGCGGTATACATTATTTTTTGAATTTGAGGATATTTGGATTGAAAATCTGCTACCCATTTTTGAAGATCATTTTGGTTGTCGATGACAGAAACTATGGGCTGCTGCTGTTCGAACCAATTTTCCCATTCACTAAGACTGTTCTGAATAGTTTGAGTTTCATCCGGATGAGCAGTTTTGTAGTCTTCAAGCATAACCCGGAGAGACATAAAGTAAGATCTGAATGTGCGATTACGGGCATTTATAGCCTCAATTGCGGCGGAAATTTTTTCCTTTTGCACGGTGATAGTGCCGTATTTTTTATAAACCTGGTCTTTTTCAAGATACTTCGAATAAGCCTGTTGATAGAGATTATATTGATATAAATAATCAGACTGGTACTGTGAAAAAACAGGCGGAGAAGACTCCTGAGCATTTACCTGAGGAGCGAAAATAAAGAATAAAAGAGGCAAAAACCACATAGAATAGTGTAACAAAAATATGTGCCGCTGAGAGGACTCGGACCTCCACGCCTTTCGACATACGCTCCTAAAGCGTACGTGTATACCAATTTCACCACAGCGGCGATGGCCTATTTTAGCAGGAATCTGCTAAAATAACGAAGCCCTGTCCCCATAGCTCAGTTGGATAGAGCGCCTCCCTTCTAAGGAGGAGGTCGCAGGTCCGATCCCTGCTGGGGATACAAATAGCGCCTATAGCTCAATGGATAGAGTAATAGTCTTCGGAACTATTGATGGGGGTCCGATTCCCTCTGGGCGCACATAAAAATTCGGGTCGCTAGTTTGGCCGATAGATACTTTAATTAGTGAACCAGAAAGCGATTTAAAATTTTGGGTCCTTAGCTCAGCGGTAGAGCAGTCGCCTCTTAAGCGATTGGTCGCGAGTCCGAATCTCGCAGGGCCCACAAGAAAAATATAATCAGGGAAAAGAAATCAAAATTTGATTAGAGGAAGAGTCTGTTTAAAAACTGAAAAATTTTATCTCCGAACCCTGTTTTGGGATGATAAATAATTCCGGAACTGTCGACAGGAGTAATTTCAACAACATCCAATCCCTGCCAGCTAATGAAAGTTTTTTCCTTAAAATCCGAAGAACTAAAAATTTTAATTTTGTAGTTGAAAGTTTCTGTTTGGCCGGGGTAAACGTATTTATCGTCGGTACAAAGGGCGTCGAGAACAACATTCGGTGTGGTTTGAGGTGATAAACAAAATTCAGTTTCTCCCCAAATTGACTGACCGGTATTTTTTAAGGTTACTTGTCCAAGATATTCAGTATCGGTGAGTATAAGAAAAGGTAAATGATTAGCTACGATCTGATAATTAGTAATTTGCCGGGGAGAATTTTTATTTTTCGGCAAATCTATCAGAGTTTGATATTCAGGATAAAGCTTCTCATCCATATCCAACCAGGAAAAATGATCAAACGGAGAATGAGGATAGTTGTATATAAAAGGGGTAACTGCCTCTATCCTGGAATCAGACGACCAGATTTTAAGAGCTTCGATTAAAAAATTTGACGCAGTTTTTGCGGTGTAGTAGGTATTATTTCTTGTTTCTCCTTCACGATGCGGCCAGCCGGTTTCGGTAATATAAATCGGATAACTTTTATTAACTCCCAATGATTTAAGAAAATTTAGCTCCCATTGATAACCACGAATACTGTGTTGTCCGGTATCATTTGGAGTGCCGACATAACCATGATTGGGATATGAATGAGAAGCAATGGCGTCGATTAATTGAAAATATTCAGGGTTGTAATTGTAGATTTCCCGATAAACATCGGAGGCAGGTATGGTTTCATCGCGGTACTTACCGGCAGCCAAATCGAGAGCGCCACTGAGGATGTAAAAATTAGAATTTAAAGATTTGAATTTTTTAGAGGCATAAAGAGAAATATCAGTGTAGCTTTTAATATCAATCCCCCCTCCCCACTCTGAGGCATGATTAATTTCATTAAAAAGAATTATGTGTTGACGGGTGCCGGGCCAATTCAGTGAATTTAGGAAATTGGCTAAATTATCAATGTCGGAAATCTCCGGACGTTTCCAATGACCATTTTCCATGAGCGTTGATAAACGAGTTATAGGTATGATGTGGTATTTTCGGCAATTATCAAAAAAATCCTGCCAGGTGTTTTTATCAAGTTGGTCAAGGCGGATAACAATTGTAATCCACCCCCAGTCACCCTGAGAAGAATTGATCAGATCTGCGGCGGTGTAGATGTCCGAAGTTTGGGTAAGATGAAGCCCAAAAATGTTCTTAATTTCAGCAAATACGGAAACTGTCGAAATTTTCCCAAAAATAAGGACTAATAATAGAAATGTGAAGAGTTTTCTCATATAATAGTCAGTGACTATTTTACTTCATAAATGTACGTAGACGAAATTCAAAGAAAAATCGAGGCTGTAAAAAAGGAAATCCATGATACTCCTTATGATAAAAGCAGCCAGTTTCACCATGGAGTTTTGAAGGCGAAATTAGCCAGACTGAACGACATGTTGGAAGTTAAAAAAAGCGGCGGCAGCGGCGGAGTTGGTTATGCAATCAAACACTCCGGAGATGCTTCTATTGTTTTGGTGGGTTTGCCATCCGTGGGTAAATCAACATTGTTAAATGCGATAACAAACGCCGAGTCAAAAGTGGGAAACTATGATTTTACAACCTTGGGAGTTGTCCCGGGAATGATGGAATATAAAGGGGTGAAAGTGCAAATACTGGATCTACCGGGAATAATTGAGGGGGCAGCCGGCGGTAAAGGTTTTGGAAGAAAAGTATTGTCGGTGGTAAGAGCAACGAATTTGGTGGTATTGATGGTTGATTATAAAAGGATGAAATGGTTGTCGAAAGTTAAAAAAGAACTTGAAGAAAGCGGGATCAGACTTAACAAAAGACCGCCAAAAATTCATGTTCATCGGTTAGGAAAAGGGGCAATTCAAATTATCGATCCTTTTAACTCGTTACCGGAACAAGTTATGGTGGAAATTGCCAAAGAAATTGGAATAGAAAATGCAGTGATACAGTTGGGAGAAAAGATAGAATCCGTAGACCAATTTATTGACGGATTAAGCAAAACCAGAACATATATTCCCCTAGTGGAAGTGATAACCAAAATAGATGAAGAGAATAAATTTAAAAAGGAAGAAGGAATAGTTTATATGAGTGCGAAAACCGGTCAGGGAATTGAAGAATTTAAAGAAGCGGTATGGAAAGGGTTGGGGTTGGTGAGGGTCTATTTAAAAAGAGAAAGAACCGGTGAATCGGACAAAAAAGAACCATTGATTATGAAGAAAACAAGTAATTTAAATGATGTTTTGAAACGGATTTCCAATGAAATGCGGGATGATGTCGGCAGAGCCTGTATTTGGGGTAAAAATGCAAAGTTTCCCGGCCAGGAAGTAAGTTTTAAATTTCCGGTGTTTGATGAAATGGAAGTGTGGTTTGGCAGATAATATAAAACGAGATTACACAGTAGAATTGGTATTTAGTGAGCGAATAATTTTTGATCGTTTAAAGACTTCTAATTTTGACAATTTAGGTGAGTTTAAAAAAAACTGTCTGGCGGCGGTGTTGGGACGGGGTGAATAACGGAAGGTGTGAATTTTAGAGAAACCTATTTTTTGACAAATATCAAAAGTGGCCTGAAAATCCTGTTCAGTTTCTCCGGGAAAACCGACAATAATATCTGTGCCAAATTTTAATTTGCTTTTAACAGAAGAGAAAGAGCTATTTATAGAATTTAACAATTTAAACTTTTCTAAAATAGTTTTTTGAGTGTAAGGACGATGCATTAATTTAAGGATTTTGTCGGAACCGGATTGAATCGGGATATGTAAAAAATCGGAAAACTGTTGAGGATGGGTTTTTAAAATTTCAACGAATTGGGAATCGATACTGTTAATCGGCAGCGATCCGAAACTGATAAGAGAGATTTCGGTCTTAGAAATTAGTTTTTTTAAGAGCTCGGATAGACCATATTGATATTGATCAATATTTACTCCGGTGATAATAACCTCACGATAACCATCAGCGACAGCACGGTTAACTGTGTCGATGGCAGAATCGATAGGCAGCGACCAGAGATAACGGCGTTGAAAAGGGACTGTACAATAACTGCAAAACTGAGTACAGCCGGATTGAATTTTCAGCAAAAATCGGTGAGTGTGACTAAATTTATCACCTATTTTTGGGCTATAAGCACACTTCAAATCCTTAAGATATATTTCTTTTTGAGGATTGTTTAAAATCGTGAAATTCGGAAGCTGGCTAATTTTTTCAAGTTGAGCACAGCCGGAAGCGACTATTTTAGCTTGAGGATATTTAACTGCCAAACGTTTGATTTCGGAAACAGATTCGTATTCCCCTTTTTTAGTGATGGCACAGGTATTAATAAAAATTAAATCAGGATAATCATTTTTACCGCTGTTTTGGTTAAAAGGAATATAACCGTTGTCGACGAGAGTTTGAGAAAATTGATTAGTTTCGGCAGCGTTGACACGACAACCAAAGTTAACAGCGAGAAAAGTTTTCATAAATAATTATCGGGGATGACTGGCAACAAAATTGTGAATATAATCCATGATATCAACGGTGGGTTTGTATCCCAATTCTTTTTCTGCTTTGGTTGGGGCTTCTCCCGATTCAGCCCGGCCTGGATATCCATCAATCATTTGAACCGGTCCGCCAAAGGCTTGGGCGATTTCGAGAATGGAATAGGCTGCGGGATTACCCAAAGCGTAGCCGTCTCCATTACCATTTTCTCCAACCATAATCATGCCTCTGGCAAGATCACCGGCATAGGTAAAGTTACGTTTTTGAGTGCCGGGACTGACAACAGTGAGTGGCTCGTTTTCCAAATATTTCTTTTCAAATTTGGCGATGAGGGTGGCATATTTTCCTTTTCCATTTTCCCGAGGTCCAAAGGCATTGTAAAAATAGCAAGTGGCATAGGGTAATTTATACCATCTACCGTAATTGTTGAATAAATCGACGTTGGTGGCTTTGGTGAAAGAATATGGACTTTGACTTCGACCATCACCCTCTATGGCAAATTTGGTACTGGAAGCGGCATAGACCAATTTTTTAACCTGGCGTTGTCGACAAAATTCGGCGACAGTAAAGGTGCCCAAAATATTCATATCATAAACTAAGTCAGGTTCATCGAATGATGGTGCAATACGGGCATATTCTCCAAGATGGTAAACAATGTCCGGAGTTTCAGGAATTAATTTATCAATGTCTTTAGTATGTCCTATTCGATATTCAGCATTAGGAATGTGGTTTTCGACTTTACCGGTAAAATAATTATCGAGACAAATTATCCTTTTGTTTGGATCAATGACTAGTTGTTCAATCAGATGTGAACCAACGTGTCCGGCACCTCCGGTGACTAGGATAGTTTCTTTCATGAGCGATTATACTGCTGTTGATAAATAATTTGTAATTTTTCCATCAAAATTGAATAGAAACGTAGGTTGTGAACAGTGGCCAGACGACCGGCAGTCATGTCGCCGATGGCGAAAAGATGACGTAAGTAAGAACGGTCGTAATGGGTACAAAGAGTACAGTCGCAGGCGGGAGAAACAGGCTGGCGATCATGATAATAAATTTCTTTATCAGGAACGTAATAAGAGTAAAATTTATTTTGAGTAACATCGATATGATCTATGCTGTCGGAATTATAAACATAAAGTCTTTTGTGCCGGGCATCACGGGTAGGCAGAACACAATCAAAAATATTCCAACCCATTTGAACCATTTTGACAATTTCGTGAGGTTTACCGACTCCCAGACCGTAAAGCAGATAATCGTCAGGTGAATTTTCTCCGATAACTCTGGGAATATCAAAATTGAATTGACTATCGCCGTCCATCGGCCAGCCGCCGTAACCAAGACCATCGAAACCGATTTCAACCAGTCTTTCGGTACATTCTTTTCGAAGTTTTAAATTGTTTCCACCCTGAACCACACCCAAAAGATAAGGTCTTTTTTCCGGAGGAAGTTTTTGCTGATCACAAATTTTGTTGAAAATTTGTTTGCATTCAGCAGCCCATTTAATGGTTCTTTCAACAGTGGAACGTTCGCGAAGGCTGTCGGCATCCAGATCGGTAAAATCGTCAAGAACAACGACCATATCCGTTTTTAATAACATTTGAAAATTTATTGAAGTCTCCGGGGTAAATAGAATTTTTTTAGAAGTTCCAGGAATTTTGAAATTAACTCCCCTATCGGTGACACTGTCTTTGCCGTTAAATTTTTTAGCAAGAGACATCACCTGAAAACCGCCGGAATCAGAAATTACGGCTCCGTTCCAAGACATGAAATTGCGGACACCTTTATGTTCTTTGATGACGACATTTCCGGGAGAATTATGAAGATGAAAGGTATTAACTAAAATTCCGGGGGTGTGGGTATTTTCAATATCGACTGAATCGAGAGTTTTTAAAACAGCTCTGGTGGCATCAGGAAAAAAGACAGGTAGAGGTATCTGTAAACCGGTGGTAGTTTTGAAATGTGTTGGTTTAGCCATAAAGTACAGTAAATTATATCAAAGATATTTACAGCTTAAGAAAAAGAAATTTAATGATGAGATGGTTTGATACCTGAAGGAAGATCGGAAAAGTTTATTCGTTCAAAAGTAGTTTTAAGAGAATCTCCATAAATAATATGAGGGATGCCAGCCATCTTACGGACGATAATGTCGGCCGGATACTCACCGGATTCACCATTGATTCCATTAAAGATAACGGTATTGTTGGCGACATCAATATCTTTAACCCAGTAGTATATGTCGGTAATGGTTCCATGAAAATTGGTCTGCTGATGAATAATATCGCCTTTGATGACGGGAACTATTTCGTTGATCATACAGTTGATGCTAAATCAATAAAACAGAAAAACAAGAGGGTACCAGCATTTGGTCGGGGATACAGGACTTCCTTCGATAAACTCAGGATAAACTTCTCGTCCTGTATTGTCGGGGATACAGGACTCGAACCTGCAACCTCACGGTCCCAAACCGTGCGCGCTAGCCAGTTGCGCCAATCCCCGATGCTCACTTCGTTCGATCGGGGC
>CAYUZS010000002.1:1728-186675 GCA_964448705.1 uncultured Gammaproteobacteria bacterium | reverse complement strand
ACAATGAACTTAAAGGTGAAAGGGTTAGGGATAATATGCGAACTATGTTTAGAAATGGCATATGGCCCTTCAAGTGTCCTAAGGGTTATTTCCGACCGGGAAACGATAGACACGAAAAACGAGGTCAAGTTCCACAAATAGATAAGAAGTCCAGCGCGATTATTAAGTCCTTATTCGATAAGGCTTCCAACGGATACTATTCCAAAAAAGCACTCGCCGATTATTTGAATAGCTTGGATTATAAGAAGTATTTTGGTAGCGAAGCAGACGGTGAAATAGTTAAAGAAATTCTTGGTAATCCCTTCTATTACGGCAATATGTATGGTCCTAAATGGGAAGAATATCAATGGGGTAAGCACGAAAAATTAGTCGATAAAGAAGTCTGGGAACGGGCGTATTACAATATATTAGGCAAGAAGCGTATGTTAAAACACCAAGATAATAATGCCTTCCCGCTAAAGGGGGTTCTAAAGTGTGCGGTTTGTAATCACCCTATGACTTCCAGTAATCCGAAGGGTAGAACTAAGCACTATCTTACTTACGAATGTCACCAAAAAGACTGCCCCAAGCAAGAACGAATCGGTATAGATAAAGCCCACGAACAGTTTCAGGCTATCTTAGCCTATCTAAAGCCTTCTAGGCGGGTTCTAAAGCTATTTAGCGAATTAGTCTTTGCGGAATGGGACCAAAGTGTTGACAGCCTTAAACAGGAAGCTAGGCTAAAGGATAATCAAATTGACAAGCTTGAAGACGAACTAACTAGTATCGCGCATAGCAATTCTAAAGGCATATTAACTGACGAAGAAGCTAAGGACCGGGCAGATAAGATCAGAAACGAAATAGCGGTCTTACGGGTCGAACGATCAGACGTAAAAATCGATCAATACGACACCGAAGCAGTTAAGAACTTTACAGAAACATTTTTAATCAACCTTGACAAGTTCTGGTATGAACTTGATTTAGCCCAAAAACAAGCACTTCAAAGTCAGATTTTTCCTAATGGAGTAGTTTGTCAAAACAAAATAATTCGAACCACCGATTTGTCCCGATCCTTCGAGCTAATCGAGGCATTGAAGAACCAAAATTCCGATTATGTGACCCCACGGGGAATCGAACCCCGGTTATTTGGATGAGAACCAAATGTCCTAACCGCTAGACGATGGGGCCGTCTGATGTTGTACAATTAAAACAGATGAATTTTAACAAATATCGGCCGCAATTTCTCTTATTATTGGCTACTTTTTTAGTCACCGCTCTAATTTGGTTCGGTTTTTATAAAAATATTCCTCAAATTTTGGGTTTTCCGGAAACTTCATTGGAAACGGTTTTTGCCAATTATGATGGACCGAATTACATGGTGGTCGATAAATGCTGGTATCAAAAAGACTGTGTGGCAAAAAGTTTTTCTCTGCCATTACCTTTAGAATATTATCCCGCCCATCTTCCTGGCTTCCCTCTTTTAATCAAATATTTTTCATTTTATCTCAACACTCCTAAAGCCATGTTGATGGCCACGCTTTTTGGCTCACTGCTTTTTACTCTGGTTTCCTATTATTTTTATAAAGAATTTTTTAAAGAAAAAACCGCTTTTTGGATTACTTTTTTAAGTATCTTTTTCCCGGCTCGTCTTTTTGTTTTACGTTTAGTCGGCGCTCCGGAAACATGTTTTCTAAGTTTTATCTTATTGTCGATTATCTTCTTTCGAAGAAAGAAATTTTGGCTCTCAGCCCTATTCGGAGTTCTGGCTCAACTTTTTAAAAGCCCCGGAATTCTCCTTTTTGCCGCCTATATTTTAATTGCTTTTCTTGATTATTTAAAAACCAAAAAAATCGATTGGCACTATCTAATTTATTTAATTATTCCGCTCTCTGCTCTGGGTATCTTCTATTATTATTACCTGCAAACAGGGGACTTTTTGGCTTATTTTCATTCCGGTGATAATATTCATCTAACACCGTTCCCGTATCAGGTTTTTGTCAGCACCCGTTCCTGGATAAATACTATTTGGCTTGAAGATGTTATTTATGTTTTTGCTTTGTGTTTCTTTTCCTTGGCCAAATTATGGAAAAAGTATAAGGTAAATATTTTTTTTGTTTTTCCTCTACTTTATACTCTGGCCAGTGTAATGGTGGCACATCGTGATCTTAGTCGGTATTTGGCTCCGGTGTACCCTTTTGTCTTTTTAGCCTTTGGCAAAAAAATTACCAAGCCAAAAGCCAGGTTAATTTTATTTCTATTGATCCCTGCCGTCATTCTCTATGCGGTGAACTTTATCATCGGCAACACTGCTCCCATTGCCGATTGGACACCTTATCTTTAAGAATTTTTAAGTTTATATCCTTTTCTGACGTAATTCTTTAAACTGTGTGGTTTGCCATTTCCAAAACCTCGTGATAATTCAAAAAAAACTTGTGAATTTGACATCGTTTCTATTGGTAACTCTTCGGTAATTTCCCTGTCTCCGAATTGTTTTATTATTCTCAGCAAAATCGGCCTCTGTGTTCTCTCATATAATGTTCTTATGGTCTCCATTATTTTTTTAAATAAATTTTTCCATTTTCTTCAAAAACCAGATTGTTCAAGGACATCAGGGTAATTTTAGTATTCATCTCAATCACATTGTTGTCCAATTTTAAACATAATTCATCAATACTTAAAGACTCAATTTTTAGTAATTTTATAATTTCCCTTTCTAACGGATCGGAATTTTCAAAAAGATTTTCTTGTAAACCCATAATTTTTGTTTCAGTGATATCCGCTGCCGAAGTAGTAATTTGTCCGGAGTTATTTTTTATTAAATAATTACAGCCCTCCGCAATACTGTTGTTAATTTGTCCCGGAATAACATAAATTTTTCTGCCCTGTTCCCGTCCGATTCTGGCAGTAATTAAAGATCCAGATTTTATTCCCGCTTCCACCACCAAAACTCCCAGAGTTGACAGTCCGGACACAATCCTATTTCGTTGTGGAAAGCTCCACAATGTTGGTTGAAAATCAGGCTCATATTCGGAAATCACCAATCCACCATTTTCCAAAATTGCCGTATATAAATCGTCATTTTCAGCCGGTGTTAACACTTCCAGTCCTCCTCCCAAAATAGCGGCTGTTGTCCCTCCGAATTCCAAACATTTTCGATGCGCTTCAGTATCTACACCGTACATAAAACCGGAAATGATGGTAATTTTATTTGCCACCAGATCCGGCATAAATTTGTTTACTACCTCCTTCCCGTAGTGGCTCATCCTCCGGCTGCCTACCACCGCCAGGGATTTTTTGAAAATATTATTATCCCAATTACCCCGATAAAATAATTTTTTCGGCGCATTTTTAATTTTTTTCAGCTGTTCCGGAAAGTCACTTTTGTTAATAATATTTATCGGCCATTTTTTCCACCCGTTCATTCAATATTTTTATAATAATTAATATTTTCACCTAAAATGCACACTGCATCCATCCGCCATTTAAAAAACTTTTTCTTTATCTTAGGATTTTTCATCAGATAAATTTCTGC
This sequence comes from uncultured Gammaproteobacteria bacterium, assembly GCA_964448705.1. Classification (GTDB taxonomy): domain Bacteria; phylum Patescibacteriota; class Microgenomatia; order UBA12405; family UBA12405; genus CAYUZS01. Next base: position 183,164 of record CAYUZS010000002.1, on the reverse strand, counting down.
GACTCTTTTTACCTGAAAAATTTTGCCATTGGAGATCATTTCTTCAGGTCTACCCATCCGGTCATCAGTTTTATATTTCACTTCCACAAAAACCAGCCAGTCATGATCACTCATAATTAAATCTATTTCTCCGATATCTACTTCAAAATTTGCTTCGATAAATTCAAACCCTTTATTCATCAGATAATTTTTAGCCGTCTCTTCTCCCTGTTTTCCTTTATGGTAATTTTCTACTTTTACTTTCATCTTCTAAAAATTAATTTTTTGAATAATTAATCTCCAGTTCTGATTCGGTATTGTAAAGCTTCCGCTATATGCTTTTCGTTGATTTCTGTTGCCGCTTCCAAATCAGATATGGTTCTGGAAACTTTAATCAATCTGAAATAAGTCCTGGCCGATAAGTTGTATTTATTTACTGCTTGTTTTAAAAGTAAATTTGCTGCCGGAGTTAATTTGGCAAAAATCTTCAGATGAGCATTTTTCATATCGGCGTTGCAGTAAACTCCCTCTATTTCCTTAAACCTTTCTTTCTGAATATTTCTGGCCCGGATCACTCTTTCTCTGATATTTTCAGACTTTTCCGATAAATTATTTTTATTATCTACCATTAATTGATTAACATCTACCGCCGGTACATTCAGGTGTAAATCAATTCTGTCCATAATTGGCCCGGATAATTTTTTTTGATAATTCATAATTTGATGAATGCTGCATCTACATTCTCTTTTTAAATCGCCTAAATATCCGCACGGGCAGGGGTTAGCTGCTGCCACCAAAATAAATTTTGCCGGAAATTGGAGTGATCCTGCGACTCTGGAGATATTCACAAAACCATCTTCCAATGGCTGTCTTAGCGCTTCCAAAGATCCTCTCGAGAACTCAGGAAATTCGTCCAGAAATAATACTCCTCGATGACTCATCGACACTTCTCCTGGATGTGGATTTGTCCCTCCGCCGATTAATCCGGCCAAAGAGGTGGTGTGATGTGGACTCCGGAAAGGTCTTTGTCGGATTACGGATCCTCCCGCCGGAATATTGCCGGTAATGGAAAAAATTTTTGTAACTTCAAGGCTTTCTTTCTCTGTTAAATCCGGCAAAATACCAGGTAAAGCTCTGGAAAGCATTGTTTTTCCCGAACCCGGCGGTCCCATCATAAAAATATTGTGTCCTCCGGCCGCCACGATTTCTAAGGCTCTTTTGGCCGTTTCTTGTCCCAGTATCTCGGAAAAATTAAATATTGGTTCACTGTTTTCCATAATGGATTTCATCGGTACCTCGTTTAATGGCAGAATTTTTTTACTGCCTTTCAAATGGGCAATTAATGACCTTAAATTATCAACCGGATACACTTTCACTCCCTCAATCACACTGGCTTCATTGGCGCATAATCTTGGCACAAAAATATTTTTTACTTTTAATTCTTTGGCTAAAACTGCCAACAGAAAAACGCCTTTTGTGTGTCTTAAACTGCCGTCTAAAGATAATTCGCCGTAAAAGAAACATTTTTCTTTCGGCATTATCAATTCACCGCATGATGCCAAAATACCCACTGCAATCGGTAAATCATAACAAGCACCATCTTTGGGAATATCAGCGGGGGCCAGATTAACGGTTATTTTTGCTGTCGGAAATTCAATATCGGAATTAATTATGGCAGTTTTCACTCTTTCTTTTGCTTCTTCCACTGCTTTACTGGCTAAGCCGACAATTCCAAAGCCGGGAAATCCTTTTTCGGCTACATTTACCTCGGTTTCAATTTCAATCGCCTTCAATCCGATACTGGCCACACTCGATACTTTTGTTAGCATTCTTACCAAACTTTACCACTTCAATTCCGGTTGTCGCAAGTCGTATGTTCTGGGCATCAATTCACAAATCCTAAAAATTGTTTGTAAACATTCGCCGGTAGCTCTCTCATATTCCGGTTTATTATTTTCTCTGCTCTGACTTCTGAACATCCATATTCCTTCAGCTGTTTTTAGCGCTTGTAAATTGCCGCCCTCCAATTGATTAATATATCCCCGAAAACTTCTTTTTGGATTTTGATCTAAATTTATTTCATACCGATTGCCTTCACAAATCACTTCGCACATGCTTAAATCTACTACCGTTGTCACTAAAATTCCACCCGAAATATACCCGAATATTTGTTAAAATATATCCATGCCTTTTAATCTCTTTTCTTCAATGTCTCCTTCCGGAGATCAACCCCAAGCAATCGATAAATTAACTCGTAATCTCCAAAACCAAGTTAATCGTCAAACCCTTCTAGGTGTCACCGGTTCCGGCAAAACTTTTACCATCGCCAATGTTATTCAACAGACTCAATTACCGACTTTAATCGTTTCTCATAATAAAACTTTAGCCGGTCAACTCTATCAGGAGTTTAAAGAACTGTTTCCTCATAATCGGGTTTCCTATTTCGTTTCTTATTACGACTATTATCAGCCCGAGGCCTATATTCCGGCTTCCGACACTTATATTGCCAAAGAGGTCGAGATTAACGATCTTATCGACAAACTTCGTTTGGAAGCTACTTCCAATCTATTTTCCGGTGACGACAACATTGTGGTGGCTTCTGTTTCCTGTATCTACAATATTGGTGATCCCCGTGAGTTTAGCCAGCGTACTCTTGATTTTAAAATCGGTGATAGTTGGACGCGTCGTCGTCTTTTTGAGGAGCTAATCACTCTTTTTTATGTTCGTTCCGAATTGGAATTCAAACGCAGCACTTTTCGGGTAAGAGGGGAGTCGATAGAAATTTGGCTTTCCTATGCCGATTGGATTTTAGTTATCGAATTTGATGAAGCCGGCAAAATTAAAAAAATAATTCAGCGTCATCCTTTTTCCGGTCAGGAGTTTGGTTTAGATGAGTATCGTATTTATCCCGCAAAACAATTTGTCGGTGCTTCCGGGGAAATGAAAGATATATTTCAAAAAATTCGTCAGGATTGTTCCGCTCAGGTTGAAGCTTTTAAATCAGAAAATAAAATTCTTGAAGCTCATCGTCTTCAGCAGCGGGTTGATTACGATTTGGAAATGCTTCGGGAAGTTGGTTATGTTAACGGTATCGAAAATTATTCCATTTATTTTGAAAAGGATCGAAAAGTTGGTGATCCTCCGTATACTTTAGTAGATTATTTCCGACATCTTTGGGGTGATAATTTTCTGACTGTTATTGATGAATCACACGTCACTGTTCCTCAAATTGGTGGCATGTATAACGGTGATGTCGCCCGTAAAAAAACGTTAGTCGATTTTGGTTTCCGTCTTCCGAGTGCTTACGACAACCGGCCGTTAAAAGGCAGTGAATTTTTCGATCGGGTTTCAAAATTAATCTATGTTTCCGCTACTCCTTCATCTTTTGAAATCGAAGACTCCAATAAATCTTTTGAATCTGTCTTTTCTAAAGTTCCAAAGGACAATAGCTCTAAAGTTCTTTCTGGTGTAGTTGAACAAATCATTCGTCCCACCGGCTTAGTCGATCCGCCCATCACTGTTCGTTCCACCAATCAACAAATACCTGATTTAATCAAGGAAATTGCCTCCCGCGTCGCCAAAAAGGAGAGGACTTTAGTGGTCACTATCACCAAAAAAATGGCCGAAGAATTGGCTAATTATCTTTCTGACAATACCAAGACTCCTATTCCTTTCAAAGTGGCTTATTTGCATTCCGACATTGAAACTTTGGAGCGTTCGGAAATATTAGACAAGCTTCGTCTCGGTGATTTTGATGTTTTGGTGGGTATTAATCTTCTTCGAGAAGGTTTGGATCTGCCGGAAGTTTCCTTGGTGGCCATTCTTGATGCCGGTCAGCAGGGATTTTTGCGTTCTCAATCATCTTTGATTCAATTGATGGGCCGGGCTTCCCGTAATGTCGGCGGTCAGGTAATTTTATATTCCGACAGTATCTCCGATGCCATGCGTGGTGCCATCAAAGAAGTAAACCGCCGCCGGGAAATTCAATTAAAATATAATCAGGAACACAATATTACTCCCGAAACTATCGTCAAATCTATTCGTCCAAAAATTATAGAAAAGCCTGTCGAGGATCTTGTTATTACCCCTATCTTATCTGTTGATCCTTTATCTCTAACTCCGAATCAACGTAAAAACCATCTTGCCAAAATGAAAAAAGAAATGCGTACCGCTGCCTCCGATCTTAATTTTGAAGAAGCCATTCGGATTCGGGACAAAATTAGAGAGATTGAAAAACTTTAACCCAAAATGAATTGATTTCTTACCGTTGGAACGTCTGTTTCTTTTACCGGCAATCCATCATTACCGGATCCGGGGCACTCAAAAATGGCAACCTGACTAGTTTCATCATATGCACCAAACTCCATTCGTGCGTGTTTTGGTAAACACTCCTTATTCAAGAGTTCTTCTTTTAAAAAATATTTTTTGCATACCCCACACTCATACCCCACAATATTATTTTCTGTCATATGTGGAATATATCACACTTTTTAAAAATAAATACCTGAAGATAAACCAAAACTTCTTGATAATAATAGACACATTTTATCCGTGATAAAATCAGCGAGATAGTAAAATTATAAAATTATGAAAAATCTTAAAGAATTGTTATTTAATGAAATAGGTTCAACATATAAGTCTAGTTTTAATGTAGTCACAAATGATATGCTAAGGCTTTCTCTTGCCAGAAAAGCTGTATCGCACCTATGATATCGATGAGAGTCGTAAAATAGATGGAATCTTATTTGGGGACACAGTTTATTTACCGGATGGTAGAACAATTCCGTACGAGGCAGTGAAAAAAGAAGATTTTACATTACTTGATTTCACCCCCAGAGAGCCAGACCAAAAGCCTTAAATACCCGAAGACAAACCGAAACTTTTCCTCTATAATAAACAGTTGTTCACTTTTTATTTTAATCTAGGGTGATGTGTTTGTCGGCACCCTGAAATTTTATGTCAGAAATTAACAAAATTACCGTCAAAGGTGCTCGGGAAAACAATTTAAAAAATGTTTCTTTTGAGTTTCCCAAAAATAAATTCGTGGTTTTTACCGGTGTTTCCGGTTCCGGAAAATCCAGTATGGCTTTCGACACCCTTTTTGCCGAGGGTCAGCGGCGTTATGTTGAATCCCTTTCTTCGTATGCCCGCCAATTTTTAGGCAACATGAAACGGCCGGAAGTCGACCTTATTGAAGGTTTATCCCCGTCTATTGCCATTAATCAAAAAGCTATTTCTCACAATCCCCGTTCTACTGTTGGTACTGTCACCGAAATTTACGACTATCTCCGTTTGTTGTTCGCCCGAATCGGCCATCCTCACTGTCCCAGTTGCGGTCGTGAAGTTTCTCCTCAAACCAGTAAACAAATTGTTTCCCAAATTCTTGACCGGATTAAATCGGAAATCAACTATTCTCCGTATCGATTGTTTATTATGGCCCCTTTAGTCCGTAACAAGGCCGGTGATTTCAAAGGTTTAATAGAAAATTTACGCAAACAGGGTTACAAATATATCCGTATAGATGGCAAAATAATTGATTTATATTCCGGCTTTGGCATTGCCAAAACCAATAAACACGATATTGACGCTGTTTGTGATCGGGTATCCGTTACAAAAGAATCGTTAAAAAATGAATCCGATCTTTATGGCCGTTTAATAGATGATGTTGAAGCAGCTTTAAAATTAAGCAATGGTCTCTGTCTAGTAGTTAAAGTTAATGATGTCTCCTTGGATTTCCCCGAAAAACCGGTAGATTTAATCGATACTTTATTTTCAGAAAATTATGCCTGTCCGGTTTGTAATTTATCTCTGCCAATAATTGAACCCCGTCTTTTCTCATTTAATTCCCCTCAGGGTGCTTGTCCTGAATGTAAAGGTTTAGGTTCCAAATTTCAGGTAGATCGTTCCAAATTTCCCGAATGGAAGGCAAAAATGCTTGAAAATCGATACTTCAATGTTTCCTCTGAAGGTATTCGGGAAGAAATAGAACAGTACATGATTAAAAAAGAATGTCAGGTTTGTCATGGTTCTCGTCTCAATCCAGAAGCCTTATCAATTACTGTAGATGGCAAAAATATCTATCAGGTCTGTCAGCTGCCGATCGAAACTTTATTTCATTGGATAGAAAACTTAGATCAACTTTTGGCCAGTGGTCAGGAAAAAGATATTCTCGATCCGATTAAAAAAGAGCTTCGTTCCAGACTGGAATTTTTAGTCGCCGTCGGTTTGGATTATTTATCTCTGGAAAGGGAAGCCGGTACTTTATCTTCCGGTGAGTCACAAAGAATTCGTTTAGCATCTCAAATCGGTACGGGTTTAACCGGTGTGCTGTATATTTTGGATGAACCGACTATCGGTCTTCATTCCCGTGATAACGACCGTCTGATTGCCACTTTACAGAAACTAAAAGATGTCGGTAATTCTCTGGTTGTTGTTGAACATGATGAGGACGTTATCCGTTCTGCCGATTATATCGTTGATTTTGGTTTGTATGCCGGTAAAAATGGAGGAGAAATCATTGCTCAAGGCTCCTTGGATGATATTCTGGCCAACAAAAAATCGCTTACCGGCCAATATTTATCCGGTAAAAAATCTATCGCGGCTGCTGCCAACCAATTTTTATTTTCTGAAAAAAGTACTTCCAATATTCATATCTCCGGGTGTCGTCAATGGAATCTAAAAAATATCGATGTTGATTTTCCTTTAAACAAACTAGTTTGTGTCACCGGGGTTTCTGGTTCCGGCAAATCAACTTTAGTCCACGATACTCTTTATGGCGGTGTTCGCAAGGCCACTCTTGGCGCTTATTATGGCACTATCGGTCAGTATGACCGGATTACCGGTGCTGAAAATTTGAGTGATGTTTTATTAGTCGATCAATCTCCTATTGGTCGTACTCCCCGCAGCAATCCGGCCACCTATACCAAAGTTTTTGATGATATCCGTACTCTTTTATCCAAAACCACCGAGTCTCAAATCAGAGGCTATAACTCCGGCAGATTTTCATTCAATACCAAAGGCGGTCGTTGTGAAGCCTGTCAAGGGCAGGGGCAGATTAAAATAGAAATGCAATTTTTACCCGATATATACGTCACTTGCGATGAGTGTCATGGCACTAGATTTAAAGACGAAACTTTGGAAGTAACGTACAAAGATAAAAACATTGATGAAATATTAAAAATGACCTTTGATGAAGCTTCGGAGTTTTTTAAAAATATTTCTTCTCTTCGTCGGAAAATTGCCACTATTCAGGAAGTCGGTCTCGGTTATCTTCAATTAGGCCAACCGTCCAACACTTTGTCGGGAGGGGAATCTCAGAGATTAAAAATATCCCGTGAATTGGTAAAAAAGATCAATGGCCGTCTTTTGTATGTTCTTGACGAGCCGACCACCGGTCTTCATTTTTATGATATCGATAAATTGATTAAAGTCCTTCGTCGTTTAGTTGATATGGGTAATACCGTTGTCGTTATCGAACACAATCTTGATGTTGTTAAAAATGCCGATTGGATTATTGATATGGGTCCGGAAGGTGGTGAAAAAGGCGGAGAAGTTGTTGTTCAGGGAACTGTTGATGATGTTGTTAATTGCTCCCGTTCCTACACTGGCCAATATCTGAAAAAATTGCTAAAACGTTAATGTTTCCATTCTCTTGTAGCCAGTGATTGCAAAACATGAAACAGGTGTATGCCATTTTTTGGTGGTATCAATTTTTCCCCAAATCGATTAGCTATTTTAGATATGTTCTGATAGTTAATTGTTGAATCATTCATTTTTGACAAGACTGAAGGCAATTCAATAGCTCCTTCGTTTGTGATTTCTCTAACTCCAAGATTATTAAAAGCCAATTGTGTCACTTCGTCATCGATCAAATCTTTAATTTTATTTGGCAGATCTTCACTTCTTTTCATATTTATCTCATCAGTTTATAGGATATTATATAATACTTTGTGATCAACCTCCAGAAATTACCCACCACACCCGGTTGTTATCTCTATCGGAATTCTTCCGGGGAAATTATTTACGTCGGTAAAGCCATTAATCTCAAAAAGCGGGTTACTCAATATTTCCAGCGTGATGATGCTCTCGGGCCAAAAACTTCCGCTTTAGTTTCTCAGATTGCCTCAGTCGAAACCAAAATTGTCGGCTCGGAAATCGAAGCTCTGATTTTGGAAGCCGCTTTAATCAAAAAATATCGGCCTAAATTCAATTCACTTTTAAAAGACGACCGTTCCTATTCTTTTATTGTCATCACCAAAGATAAATATCCTCTCATATTTTCAGCACATCTTTCCAACATTCCAAAGAATTCCGATTTCTACGGTCCTTTTCCCTCCGGTTCCGATGTTCAAATTCTTCTAAAAACTATCCGCCGGATTTTCCCTTTTTATACCAAAAAACATGGTGCTGCCAAATGCCTCTACTGTCATTTGGGAATTTGCCCTGGCCCCGATATTTCTGTTGCCGATTATCGTCGGACTGTCACTAAAATTAAAAAAATTCTCAACAACAAATTCACCCTTCTACGCCGGCAGTTAGTCAAAGAGATGACTCAGGCGGGTAAACTGCAGGAATATGAGACCGCTTTAATTCTCCGCCGTCAAATTGAATCCTTGGACTATATTGTTTCCGGTTGGAAAAACTTACGCCATCTTTTTGATCAGGTGGAATTACCAGAAGATAGGCAAAGTTCGGCGATTAATGAATTATTAACCGTTCTCAAACCTTTTCTGCCTCTAACTAAAATCAACCGCATCGAGTGTTACGATATTTCCCAAATGGTCGATAAATATTTTGTCGGTTCCATGGTTGTTTGGCAAAACGGTCGCAATGATTCCTCCGAATATCGTAAATTCAAAATCAACACCAAAGTTACCCCGGACGATCAGTTTATGTTAAAAGAAGTTGTTTGGCGTCGTCTCCGGCATCCGGAGTGGGAAACCCCTGATCTGATCGTTGTTGATGGCGGTAAACCCCAAGTTACGGCTGTTTCCGGTATTACGGATCTTCCTCTTATTGGTTTGGCTAAAAAATTTGAAACGATTGTTATTAAATCCGGAGATAATTGGCAGGAAATTAATCTTCCCCAGAATTCCACAGCTCTTAATCTCTTAAAGTCACTCCGCGACGAAGCTCATCGTTTTGCCAACCGCTATCGAAAAGAATTGATGAAGCAAAATTTAGTTCTTACTAAGTAAAGTTTTCATTTTTTCCAAAGCCTCTTTATTTTTAGGAATTTCAAAATGAGCTCTGGCAGGTTCTAATTTTTTGATTATCCATTCCGCCAATGAATTTTTTAAATCCAATGGAAATAATTCTCCGCTGGCATAGTCGTTTACTACCTCGCTGTAGCGGCTATAATTTTTATTTCCGCCGAACTTTTCCGGTCTTTCAATTACAAAATTACCCTCTTCTTCTCCCCAAAAAACAATAGTTTTTACCCAGTTTAACAGGGGATTAAATTTCACTTCTTTTGGCGGTCCGTAGGCTTTTTTAATTTTTTCTCTGATTTCGTCCGGAGTATCATGAACAAAAATTGCGCTATTTGGTTTTGATTTGCTCATTTTTAACGATTCCTCAGCTGTAATCTCGTTATCATCATTAACTTTTGTCGACATATCCGGCCCTGTTAATCCGGCGATTAAATTTTGATGTATCGCCACCGGTGTTTGATGATCTCCGGGAATTTTTTTAATTGCTTCTCTGGCAATCACATGGGCTTTTCTTTGATCCATTCCGGCATGGGCTAAATTCACATTCATTGTCGCAATGTCGGCTACCTGTAGCGGCGGATAAAAAAGAGTGGCCATATCCACATCATTGCCTTGTTTTTTACCCATTATGGAAATACTTCTTAAATTTCTGGACAAGGTAACTTGCTTACCAATCTCCATAAAGTTTTGCCAATGTATCGGGTTTTTCTCGTACAAGTCTTTTCCGCTGACAAATTCCACCTGATTTTCCTCTACTCCAAAACATTTCAATGAAGCAATCAACGCTTCTTTGAAATAATGTTCCGATGCCCAGCGGATATCTTCCCATTTACCGCCCAATTTATTATTTAAAAAGCTATGATAATCTGCCAAAAATATTTTACATTTAACTCCGGCTTGTAAAAAATCAGCGATTTTTCCCATCGACATCAATCCCGTTCCCAAATGAACCAGTCCTGATATTTCAAAACCAATATAATGTTGAATCGTTTTTCCGGATTCAACTAATTTAACTAAATCTTCTTTGGTTAAAATTTCCTGACAATTTCTGGAAATAAGATTAACTTTTTCTTCTGTGTTCATACTGCTTAGTATACCTAAAATTTTCGATTTTTACCTTTCTTGCCTCTCTGCCAAATGGTTGGGTTAAACCCTTTTGGCAAATACTAACAATCTCTTCCAGTTAGTTCCTATCGGCCAACAGGTCTGTAAAATCAAAACTTCTTTATCCGGTTCACTGTATTTTAGGTATTCGGTTTGTGTCGCCTTAACCACTTCTTGCTTATATACTATATATGTATATACCACCCCGTCTTTGTTAATAAATATAATGTCGTCATTTTTTAATTCACCCAATAAGTAAAATACTGAGTTTTTTCGCAGCATATCCAGACTTTGAGTTGTCGAGTGAGCAAAAATATAAGTCATTTTTCCCGGTCCTAAACCCGGTTTATCCGACCCCGTAGCTTGTGCCACTACATCGTTCTCTAAAACTTTCAAATATTCTTCTCTTTTAAAAGGGGAGACATCGGCCACAATTTCTGAGTTGGCTAAAATTTTAGGGATTGTGATATTAAATCCCGGCTGCGGCGTTGGGGTAGGCAATGGTATATTCGTGGCCACATTTTCCTTTTGGGAATTTTGTGACCATTCATACATAACTATCGCCTTACCTAAGGGGTAATAAAGATAAACCAGCATGCATCCGGCTGCCACTAAAAGCCAATTACCGACATAAAAAATTGTTTTCTTAAACATTCCCGGATTACTGTACAAAACACCTTGTTTGTTCCTCACTTTTATCTTCCTGGTTTTCGGGGTTATTCGGAAGAAATCGCCAAATATCATAAATAATTCTATCAATTTTATTGAAATTGACAAATCAAATTCGTTACCGTAATATATAAACCTATGAAACAAGTTGGGATTTATTATCCGAAATATTCGTTTCATAAAGATTGCCTCTCTTTTTAATTTGGTTCGTGTTCAAAACGAGCCTTTTTACTCATAATAGAGAGGTTTTTATTTTGTTATCAATCAATGAACAACAAAAACCTATTGACTCAGGAAGGTTATGACCGCCTAACCCAGGAATTAATTGCCCTAAAAAGCAGACATGATCACCTGATTACCCAAATAGAAGAAGTCGCCCAGCCTGATGAATCAGGAGAAGATGGTCTGGCCACTCAACTAAAAGAAGAATTGGAAGTCGTTAACGATAAAATCGATAACATTGATGAAGCCCTTAAAATATCTAAAATTATAACCGGTAAATGCGGTAAAAAAAGTATCGTCGAAATCGGCGCCACTGTAAAAATCAGACTTTCCGGCAAACAGGAAAAAGAATTTAGTATCGTTAACCATATGGAATCAGATCCTACTCAAAACAAAATTTCTGATAAATCACCTTTAGGTATTGCCCTGATCGGTAAAAAGTTGAATGACGAATTTGAAGTTGATGCTCCTATCGGCAAAATCACTTACAAAATTGTCTCCATTAAATAAACTGATCTGCTAAAATACTTTCATGTCAACCTTTGATGAAATTAGGCGGATTCGTCTTGAGAAAGTAGAGTCTCTTCGTAAATTAGGGATTAATCCCTATCCGGCCCAGTCCCAAAAAGATTATCCTAATTTGGAGGTTGTCGAAAAATACGAAACTTTAGCCGATAAACAAATTCATGTTGCCGGCAGAATTGTTTCCTGGCGGGAACACGGCGCTTTGATTTTTTGTCATCTTCAGGATCAGTCCGGTAAAATTCAGGTTTTTATCAACAAAAAAGATTTATCACCTACCAGTTCCAAAAATCAGACCATCGGTGCCGATAATTTAAAATTGATCGACATTGGCGATTTTATTGAAGTCTTTGGCAAAGTTGGTAAATCGATCCGCGGTGAAGTCTCGATTTTTCCCGGTGATATCCGGATGCTTTCCAAATCCATTCGTTCTTTGCCGGAAAAATGGAGTGGTCTCACTGATCCGGAAATTATTTTCCGACGTCGATATTTGGATCTGGTCATGAACCCCGACCGTCAAAAACTATTTATTCGCAAATCAAAATTTTGGCAGTTAACCCGTCAATTTTTAAACGAAAATGGTTTCATAGAAGTCGAGACCCCGGTTTTGGAATTGGTTACCGGCGGTGCCGATGCCAAACCTTTTATCACTCACCATAATGCCTTAGATCAGGATTTTTATTTACGTATTTCCACGGAGCTTTTTCAAAAAAGATTAATCGGCGGTGGATTTGAAAAAATATTTACTTTGGCTCCCAATTTTAGGAATGAAGGTATCGATGATGAACATCTCCAGGAATATTACAGCGGCGAATGGTATTGGGCTTACGCTGATTACACTAAAAATATGGACTTAGTCGAGAAATTATATAAATATTTAGCTGAAAATATTTACGGCAAAACTAAATTTGAAAAAGGGAATCATACATTTGATTTAGCCGACAAATGGGAGAGAATCAGCTATGCTGATTTAATTAAAAAACGATTTTCAGTGGACATTTTTAACGATAGTGAAGAAGAAATTCTTCAAATTCTTAAAACACAGCATCTTGATACTACCGGTTTAAATAATCGCGGTCGTATTGTCGATAATCTTTGGAAAATTGTCCGTCAGGAAATATCCGGACCTCTCTTTGTGATCGATGAACCGAAATTTTCATCTCCTTTGGCAAAATCACGGGCTGATGATGAGACCTTAACTGAACGTTTTCACTGTATTATTGCCGGCTCCGAATTAGGCAACGGTTACTCCGAATTAAATGATCCGGTAGATCAGTTCGAACGTTTTAAAGAGCAGCAGGAAAATCGGGAAAAAGGTGATGAAGAATCCCAGATGATGGATATCGATTTTGTAGAAATGTTGGAATACGGTATGCCTCCAACCTCCGGTTTTGGTTTCAGTGAACGTCTCTTCTGGTTTTTGGAAAATGTCACTGCCAGAGAAGGAACGCTTTTTCCTCAGGTTAAATACGAACTTAATCCGGAAACCATAAAAATCTATAAATTAAAAACTCCCAAATCTAAGGCTAAAAAGAAGTAACAGTTAGTCGGCAATTTTGTAGATCATGGTTCCCGGTTTAACTTCCTTATCCACTTTCAGCCCCACCTGGTCGCCGATTTTTGCCTCCTTTACTACCTGATGTTCTGCCTGCATCGATTCGACTTTCTGTTCAAAACCTTCACCAAATTCTCCTATTCTGATTTTGTCGCCGGCCTTTACCGAATTCTCACTGACATCTAAAATTGCGACTCCTATCTTGTCAAAGTAATGATTAATTTTTCCTACTTTCAAATAATCCAAATATTCTCACCATCCTTTCTAAACAGCCTAATTATGTTAATATTAACACAATAAGTTGTATACTAGGGTATATTTCTAAAAAATAAAATTATTATGAACACCTTTGCTTCGTCATTTCATTTCAGCTTCGAATCCGGACTATCCTCTACGTTGGGGTTATAAGTTGGTCCCCATCAAAACCAATTTGCTATCGCATTTTGCTGTTTATTTGCGATAAAAACTTTTATTAATTTTGATAAAATAGAGGTATAGAATGCTCGATATAAATTTAATTCGCACCAATCCGGATAGTGTCCGACTCGCTTTACAAAACCGCCAAAAAGATCCTTCTTTGCTTGATCAGGTAATTACTCTTGATCAGGATTATCGTTCTGTCTTGGCTCAAGCTGAAAAACTTCGTTCCGAACAAAATTCATTGGCTAAAAACTTTAAAGGTAAACCAACCGAAGATCAATTATCAGAAGCCAAAAAAATAAAAGATCAACTTCGTGATGTTGAAACGAAACTCAAAGAAAGTGAAACAAAACTTTATTCTCTTCTCGAAGAGATTCCCAATCTACCGGCAGAAGATGTTCCGGTTGGTAAGGACGATGCCGATAACGTTGTCTTTAAGACTGTCGGTGAACCGCCGAAATTCGATTTTACCCCTCTGGATCATATAGATTTAGGGGAAAAATTGGATATTCTTGATGTTAAAAAAGCCGGAGAATTATCCGGAAGCCGTTTTGGTTATTTTAAAAATGAAGGTGCTGTTTTGGAAATGGCCGTCATGTTTTATGCTTTCACTAAATTAGTCTCCAAAGGTTTTAGAGGGATGATCCCTCCGGTCATGATCAAATCTCAGACTGAATGGGGTTGTGGTTACACCAGCAACAAAAATCTTTTTAACGCTGCCTACTCCATCCCCGAAGACGATTTAATTTTCATCAGCTCTTCTGAACATTCCGTTGTCCCATATCATAGTAAAGAAATTTTGGAAGAAAAATTATTCCCCATAAAATATGTAAATTATTCTCCGTGTTTTCGTCGTGAAGCCGGCACTTACGGAAAAGATATGCGCGGACTTTTCCGTGTTCATTTCTTTAATAAAGTGGAAATGAATGTCTTCACTCTTCCCGATCTTAAAATTTCCGATGATATGTGTTTGGAAATGCTTTCTGTAGAAGAGGAAATTATGCAGGAGCTTAAATTGTCTTATCAGGTTATGAAGTGCTGCACCGGCGATCTCCCTCAACCGAATCGACGGATGTACGATATAAACACCTGGTTTCCCGGACAAAACAAATATCGGGAAACTCAGAGCTGCAGTAACTGTTCCGATTATCAAGCCAGACGGTTAAACACCAAAGTAAAAATTAATGGTGAAACCAAACTGGTCCATATTTTAAATGCTACCGTTATTACCGACCGGGCTGTATTGGCTATTTTAGAAAATCATCAAAACAAAGACGGTAGTATTAATATCCCTGAGGTACTCTGGCCGTATACCGGCTTCAAAGTTATCTCCCCTAAATTGTAGAGGAGCCACCCGCCCGCCACATTGGTTGAATTAATTCAACCTTTGGGCGGGCCCGGATGCTTTTTCACTAATTAATCTTAAATCGAATATAATATCCCTATGCTTTCATTCCTAAAAAATTTAGTTGACGACAATCACCGCCGCATTTCTTCGTATAAATCGATAATTGATAAAATCAATAAATTAGAACCGGAAATTTCTAAACTTACCGACAAACAGTTATCCGCCAAAACTGAATATTTTAAAGAACTTATTCAAAAAGGAAAAACCCTTGATGACATATTACCCGAAGCTTACGCTGTAGTTCGTGAAGCCATCAATCGTACTATCGGTGAACGGGCTTATGACGTTCAGCTTATGGCCGCCATCACTCTTCATCATGGTGCTATTGCCGAACAGCGAACCGGTGAAGGAAAAACACACTCGGTTATCTTTCCGGCTTATCTGAATGCTCTAACTGGTCAGGGAGTTCACGTCATCACTCCTAATGATTATTTAACCCGTGTCGGTGCCGGATGGTATCCCAGGGCTCTCCATCTTCTTGGTATTTCTACTGCCTGTATCGTCCATGAACAGTCCTGTCTTTTAGACCTAGATTTTACCGATCCTACAGAAAAAATAGATGATCGTTTAGCTCATCTTCGTCCGATTTCCCGACAAGAGGCCTATCAGGCAGATATTACTTACGGAACCAACAACGAATTTGGTTTCGATTATCTTCGTGATCACATGGTTTCCGAACTATCGGAAAAAGTTCAACGGAACAATCATTATTTTGCTATCGTCGACGAGGTTGATTTTGTTTTGATTGACGAAGCCCGGACTCCGTTGATTATTTCCTCACCCAATAATCAGCCTACCGATAAATATTATAAATTTGCCCAAATATCCGCCCAGCTGCAGCCAAGTGATTACGTGATTGATGAAAAATCCCGTTCCGCCACCCTTTCTGAATTCGGCATCCGTAAAGTTGAAAAAGTACTCAATGTTAATAATCTTTACGAAGAATCTTTTGAAACTATTCATTACATTGAAAATGCCATCAAAGCCAGAGCCTTATTCCACAAAGATAAAGATTACGTCATTAAAGACGGCGAAATAATTATCGTCGACGAATTTACCGGTCGTCTTATGCCCGGTCGTCGTTGGTCTGATGGACTTCATCAGGCTATCGAAGCCAAAGAAAATGTTACTGTCCAACGCGAATCTCAAACGTGGGCCACTATCACTTTTCAAAACTATTTTCGTCTCTACGATAAACTAGCCGGTATGACCGGAACTGCCGCCACCGAAGCCGAAGAGTTTCGCAAGATTTATAATCTCGACGTTATCACTATCCCCACTTATCGTCCTCTCCAAAGACAGGACAGCGATGATTTAATTTTCAAGACACAACGTTCTAAGTATGCCGCTATTGCCGCCAAAATTGAAGAGCTACACCGTAAAGGCCAGCCGGTTTTAATCGGTACCACCTCGATAGAAAAGAATGAAATCATTTCTTCTCTATTGTCTAAAAAACATATTCCGTACCAGATGCTTAATGCCAAAAACCACCAATCAGAAGCCGAAATCATCGCTAAGGCTGGTGTCCCCGGTGCTGTCACTGTCGCCACCAATATGGCCGGAAGGGGAGTCGACATTATTTTAGGTGGCCCCAAGGACAAAATAGATAAAAAAGTTTGGAAAGCCAATCATCAAAAAGTTGTCGATCTGGGCGGACTTTATGTTATTGGTACCGAACGTCATGAATCCCGTCGGATAGATAATCAGCTTCGGGGCCGGGCCGGTCGTCAGGGTGATCCTGGTTTTTCCCAATTTTACGTCGCTTTGGATGATGATTTGATGAGAATTTTTGGTGGTGAAAAGATATCTGAACTAATGACACGTTTTAATATGCCCGATGATGCCCCATTAACTCATCCTCTGGTTTCCAAAGTTATTGAACAAATTCAGGTTAAAGTTGAAGGTTACAATTTTGATGTCAGAAAAAGTCTGGTGGAATATGACGATGTTATTAATAAACAACGAAAAATAATCTATGGTCTCCGCGATCAGACTTTAATCAGTGCCAAAGACAATCCCGAAAAAAATCTTGAAGAAATCAATAAATATTTGGAAAAAGAAATCTCCTCCCTTGTTTCCATGAATACCGATTCACTTCAGGAAAAAATTGATTACGATAAAATCATTTTGGAATTTTCAGAAATTCTGCCCTATTCTGAATCAGATCGCAGTCGGCTGAAGAAAGATCTGGAAAAAGCCGATAATCCGGTTGAATTTTTAATGGATATTCTTCAAAAACAATGGCGGCAGCGGGTAGATTATTTTGGTGCCGATATTAGCAACAATATTCTTTCTTATGCTATCATCCGCAGTTTGGATCCACTTTGGGTGGAGCATTTAACCGCTCTCGATGATCTTCGTGACGGTGTCCGTCTTCGGGGTTATGCCCAGAAAGATCCTTTAGTTGAATATCGTAAAGAGGGTTATGAAATGTTTCAAAAATTAATGCATCAGTTTGAATACAATCTAACCCGGATGTTCTATCGACTTGAACCTGTTACTGCTGTTCCTCAGTCAAAGCCGGAAGCTGCCACTGAAGGCCGTGGTGAGGTGATCGATCCTCATGCACCTGTTGACGGGAATACTGAAAAAACATCTTCTGTTTTGCCTTCAACTCCGGTTGTTTCTCATAATACTATCGGCCGAAACGATCCTTGTTGGTGCGGTTCGGGTAAAAAATGGAAGAAGTGCCATTATCCGGAAATAGGGTAGAATAACCTATGAAAACCAATACGAAAGGATTTAAATATGTTCAGGCGCAGCACGGCTCTCTGATTCTGCCGTTGGAATTATTATTTGCTTCTATCTTCGGTTATATTTTCTTTAAAGAGGTCCTCCAAATTTCAACCTATTTCGGCGGTCTACTAATTTTATCCGCGGCTATCACTTCATCCCTGTCTACTAAAAATAATTATGATATTCCATAGGTTATAACTCACAAACAATTGCGAACTCTTTTAGTGAAAGAAACTTCCACCTCTTTTTCTTGGTCCAAAGTGGTCTAAAATAACTTATAACTAGACGTCTGTTCAATCTTATTTTTATACTTTCTCTAATTCCCTGTCTTGTTTGGCAGCTTAAAACTACCGAAATTCAATGGCTTTGGATCCAGACTCCGGCTGAATACCATTTGTACCAATATCACAACATCAATATGTATCCGGCTTCTGCCCTAAGGATCGGCAATCAGCTGGAAAACAAAAAATACTCCCAGCTATTTTTCAAAACCCTCGATCGTTTCTTTTATCCATTAAATTTCAACCTCAACTTTTCTGAGTGGAAAATTATTTTCTTGCCGCTCTTTATTGTCGGTCTTTTTGGGCTAAAAAGAAAAGATACCTCAACTCTGGTTATACTGCTGGCTTTGCCGTTAATTTTGATAAATATCATCGGTTACAACAATCGATATATGTATGCTTTCTGCCCGCTTATCGCCTGGCTAAACCTAAAATGCTTACTAAAAAAATAACCACCAAATTAAACTTGTTGATTTTCCCCGTTATCTTATTGGCCGCCTTTTTATATTTTTACAACTTGTCAAACAATCCGCCCGGATTCTATTCCGATGAAGCCGTGGTTGCCTATAATGCCTATTCCATTCTCAAAACCGGTCGTGACGAATATGGCCAAATTCTACCCGTTCTTTTTAGATTTTTTGGATCCTACACCCCGGGTTTGTTTGTTTATTTTTTGGTACCCTTTATAAAAATCTTTGGACTTTCGGTCCTTACTGTTAGGGGAGTGAATGCTGTTTTAATGATTCTTACTGGTGTTTTTTTATATCTATTTTTAAAAAAACTACTTCCCCGCCATAATACTTATTTTTTGCTGCTCGCCCTCCTTTGTTATTATCTAACACCTTGGTCTGTCTTTAATGCCCGTTTGGGCTACGAGGTCACCTTCGCTTACTTTTTATTTTGTTGGGCAGCCTATTTGTTGGCCGAAAAGAAATTGACTCCTGCCTTTATTCTGTTGTCCTTCAGTACCTATGCCGCCCATCCTTACCGCTATTTGTCACCATTGCTTATTTTAATTTATCTTCTTCTCTTCAAACCGGAACTTAAAAAAACTATAAAGGCATTAATTCCCACAGTTATAATTCAGATCCCAAATTTCTATATGGTATTTACTCCGGCCTTTTGGATAAAAAGTAGCTACTTGAATATTAATTTCCTCAATCAATATCTCACTTTTTTCTCTCCCAGTAATATCTTTTCTCAGGAAGATATCGATCCTCAGCGGTCAATTCCCCAAATCGCCATTTTTTACTTTTGGCAATTTATTCCCTTGATTGTTGGCTTTGTCTACTTATTTAAAAACCGTCATCACTACCTATATCGACTCATATTTTTACTGTTACTGTTGGCACCGCTTCCAGCCGCTTTCGCCAACGCTAATTATGCCACCCAAAGGGCTGTCGCCCTGCTCTTTCCCTATTCTCTCATTATCTCTTTAGGAATAATTAAATTGCTCGATTATCCAATCACTAAATATCTGTTTCTGTTAATTGTACCGCTATCCCTCCTTCTTATTTGGCGGTCATACTTTATATATTTACCAAAAGAAAGGGCTTTTCAATGGTACGATGGATTTAAGGAAATAACTGAATTTATTAATAATCACCAGGATATGAACTTTATAATTGATGACTCATATCACATACCCCATATTGAATATCTCTTCTTTTCTAAATATCCGCCCGAAAAGTTTCAACAACAAAACGGTGTTTTAAAAAATTACTATTACAACACTCTCTTTGTTAACACCGGCAAATTTCCCAACATAGTAATAAAAAGGATCGATAAACAGTCCGATGTCAACCGAAAACAGGTGTTAATTTACTCTGTCTATAGAGATTTTTCTCCGGATCAAATAAAACAATATTGTTTAACTAAAATCTTCGAGTTCAACGATTATCAAGGCCAACCACTTTTTAGGGGTTACCTAACCAATCCGAATTATTTGAATCAGAATTGTTATAACCTCCCTTCGGATTTATAATAACCCCATGTCACCTTCATCCTTTACCAAAATCAAATCAGAAATTGATCAAGCCAAAAAAATTCTTCTTCACCTTCATCCCAGTCCGGACGGTGATTCTGTCGGTTCATCTCTGGCAATGTTTCATTTTCTAACTGCCATCGGCAAAAAAGTAACCCTGATAAAAGGGGATTCTCCAATGTCACGATACTTGTCTCATCTTCCGGGATTTGAAAATATCGTTGATAAAAATATCACCGAAATCGATCTAAGTAAATTTGATTTATTTATCTCCCTCGATGCCTCTTCTCCAAGCCAAGTCACCAAGGCCGAAGGTTTTACTTTTCCTTCAGATCTCAATATTTTAGTTATCGATCATCATTCATCAAATACAAAATACGGAAAATTAAATTATGTTGATGAATCTTCTCCGGCCACTTGTCAGATTGTTGCCCAAATAATGGAAAAATATCAGCATCCATTCACCTATGACGAATCAGCCTGTCTTCTTGTTGGTCTTCACACCGACACCAATGGTTACAAATATTCACCAACTTCTTCGGAAA
Organism: uncultured Gammaproteobacteria bacterium; assembly: GCA_964448705.1. Lineage (GTDB taxonomy): Bacteria > Patescibacteriota > Microgenomatia > UBA12405 > UBA12405 > CAYUZS01. Next base: position 162,527 of record CAYUZS010000002.1, on the reverse strand, counting down.
CATTTAGAATCGCCTCCAAGTTGGCTGCTGCTTGTCCCGATTATTTTAATTATATTTTTGAAATCGAAAATTCCGACACTCCGGAAAGGTTGCTTCTGGTTGGCTATCTTTTATCCCATATCGAAAAATATTTTTCCGGTCAGGTGGCAATTTCCACTATCAGTTATCGTCAATTTCAAAAAATGGGCCTCGACTCCGGAGAGTATGGCAATATTGAAATAGCTAATCAATTAAAAGCTGTTGTTGGTTATGAAATCGGTATCAGTCTTATGGAAACATCTCCCGGCCAGGTTAAAGTTAGTTTACGTAAACGTCTTAATAATTATGATCTTAGTCAAATCGCAGTGAACACTGGTTTTGGTGGTGGTCATAAGGCAGCCGCCGGGGCTACTTTGCCGTATTCCATTCCTAAAGCCAAAAAATATTTATTAAAAGTCATTCAAAAAACATACCCACAATTAGGCGAAATTTAAACAAACATCTATGGAAGAATGTATTTTTTGTAAAATTATTAAAGGGGAAATTCCCTGTTACAAAATTGCTGAAAACGAAGAGTTTATCGCTTTTTTAGACATCCGGCCCTATACGCCCGGACATACTCTTGTAGTTCCTAAAAAACATTTTCGTTGGGTTTATGAAATCGAAAATGTCACCGGTTTTTGGAATTTTGCCAATACTATTGTTCATCAACTTAATTCCACTCTTAACCCGGATTTTGTTACTCTCTTAACTGTCGGCAACGAAGTTGAACATGCTCATCTTCACCTTATTCCTCGATACCCTCAGGATAATTTTACCGGCCTTTTTAATGATAATCTGCGCCTGAATTCTTCCTCAGAAGATTTACAGAAAATAGCTGTTAAAATAAATCCATGACCGAACAACAGGCACTTATAATCGAAATCAAAAAACTTAATAAACACCTTAATACCCTCAACAATCCTTGGAAAAGTGCTTTTCATAGTTTTCGTTCCGGATTTTTTCAATCTCTGGGATCACTTATTGGCACCCTTGTCGTCACTGTTCTTGTCGTTTACTTTTTATCTCGTCTCAGTCTTACTCAAAGGTTACTTGAAATTCTTCAGCAAAGTTCTCCAGGTCTTAAGACTTTTTAACTCTATCCGCTCTCACTCTATCCACTTTAGTCAGATACTTTTTTCTAAGTCTAATACTTTTTGGGGTAATATCGATCAATTCGTCATCTTCAATAAAGTCCAGACTTTCCTCTATACTGTACTTAACCGCCGGTGCCAACATAATCGCGTCGTCATTTCCGGCCGACCTCATATTGGTCAACTGTTTGCCTTTACAAATATTAATTTCCAAATCACCTTGTACCGGTCTGATTCCGGCAATTTGCCCTTCATAAACTTGTTCGGTTGGAGCAATAAAAGTAATACCTCTTTTCTGAGCCAGTTCCAGTCCGAAAGATAGTGCTTTTCCGCTTTCTGAAGTAATTAAAACTCCGTTTCGGATTCTTTGAGTGTCATCCAATTTTGGTTCATAGCCTAAAGACAAAAAGCTCAATGAAACCGAGCCTTTAGTTTCTGTCATCAAGGCACTTCTTAAACCTAAAGCATTTTTTTCGCTGATTTTATAAACCATTTTTACCCCCGATCTGTCGTCCGTGGTCATATCCAACATCTGAGCTTTTCTTTTACCCAATTCTGAGGTTATTATTCCTACATAATCTTCGGGTGTTAATATAGTCAATTCCGAAAACGGTTCGCACACTTTGCCTTCAATAGTTTTTAAAATAACCTCCGGCTTGCCGACTTCCATGGCATAACCTTCTCTTCTTAATTTTTCGATCAAAACGGCTAAGTGCATTTCTCCCCGGCCGGACACTAATACTCTAATGCTATCGGTCGGATCATCTTCCATTTTAAGTCCTAAATTGGTCTCGACTTCTTCCTTTAATCTTTCTTTTAATTCTCTGCTGGTTAAAAATTTTGATTCATCCCGGGCAAAAACAGAAGTGTTTGGGCCAAAACTGGCTTTAAGAGTCGGTTCTGCCACTTCAATTGTTGGTAGTGCCACCTGAAAACTGGGATCGGTTAAAGTTTGTCCGATTTCAATTTCAGAAATACCAGCCAAATACACTACTTCTCCGCTCTCAGCTTCATCGGCTTCAACTTTATTTATCCCTTCATTTACGTATAATCGTTCCACTTTAAAATTGCCGGAGACAACTTGGTTAGCGTTTACTAGCGACACATATTGATTCTTTTTAATTACTCCTTTTGAAACCCGGCCCACAGCTAATCTGCCCAGATATTCATTTTTTTCAAATGAGGAGATTAACATTTGAAAAGGCTTTTCTTTATCTTTAATAGCCGTTGGAATTGTTTTTAAAATAGTTTCAAATAGAGGTGTGGTGTCGCCGGTTTGTTCCATTGATTCGGGCATTTCATAAAAAGTTTTTCCGTCTCTTCCGATGGCGTAAATAATAGGAAAATCCAATAAATCCGGGTCAGAAGCCAACGATAAAAATAGATTTTCGGTATCGGCAACCACTCTTTTCACATCGGCATCTTTTCTGTCGATTTTATTAATCACCAAAATAATCTTTAATCCGTAATCCAAAGCTCTTTTTAACACAAACTTGGTTTGTGACAAAGGTCCTTCGGCTGCATCTACAATCAGTAAAGCGCCGTCGGCCATATTCAAAACTCTTTCTACTTCTCCGCCAAAATCAGCATGTCCGGGAGTGTCTATAATATTAATTTTGATATCTTTATAAAATACGGATGTGTTTTTCGATAAAATCGTGATTCCTTTTTCTCTTTCCAAATCGTTGCTGTCCATTATCCGGGTTTCGGTCATTTCCGCCTGATTTTCCCTAAAAGTGTGTGTTTGTTTTAATAGGGCATCGACCAGAGTAGTTTTACCATGATCCACATGGGCAATCACCGCCACATTTTTAATATCGGTATATTTAGGCATTCCTCGATTTTACCATTAAATTATAAATTGATATACTTCTAATAATTGTGAAGAAATTTCTAATAGTCGTCATTGTTGTTGTCTTAATTGTTTTTTTCACTATTTTCCTCCGGAAAAACTATTTTGCTTCCCGTTTTTTGCCCGCTTCAGTGGACTTAGTTGATCTACCAACCGCCATCTTTCCCAAACCAACAACTTTGGACTCAAATGGTTTGCCCTCTTCTCACTTAATCAAAACTACTTTTGTCCCTCAGTCTCCGGAAAAAAATTGGGATCAACCCTGGCAGGACGCTTGCGAAGAAGCAGCTTTATTAACTGTCAACTACTATTATAAACAATCTTCACCCTCAATATCTCAGTTTTTAAACGATTATCAAATTTTATTTCAGACCGAAAACGAACTTGGGTTTAGCCACGACATTAATCTCTCTCAAATGGCCGTTGTCGCCGATGAAGTTTTTAACTATAAATCGGAAATAATCAACGAACCAACCATAGAAATAATAAAAGATTATATATCCAAGGATATTCCGATCATTGTTCCTGCCAACGGTAAAATTCTCTATCAGGAAAATAAACATTTCAATTCCGGCGGACCGTGGTACCACAATTTAGTAATTTTAGGTTATGACGACTCCCGCCGACAATTTATTGTTCACGATGTCGGCACCAGGCATGGTGCTTATTTTCACTATTCTTATGAATTATTAATGGATAGTATCCATGATTTTCCTGATAGTGGCCGTAAAGAGGATATCGACTCTGGTGCCAAAAATATTTTGGTTTTGCTAAAATAAACCATGAATAAAAAAATTGTTACATTTGTAGTAGTTATTTCTTCTGTTTTATTATCTGCCTGCGGTCCCAAATCTTCAGAGCAAAACATTGATCTTAATACCACTCCCACCTCTGACATCGCCATGGTTTCACCGGAACCATCGTCTTCCATAACTGCCTCTCCATCGGCAAATACTTCGGAACCAATGGTTGCCCTTAAAACTAAAAACGGTCAGATTGTCATCAAACTCTATCAACAGGATGCTCCTAATACTGTTTCTACATTTTTGAATAAAGTTAATTCAGGATTTTATAACGGTTTAACATTTCATCGGGTTATACCTGGATTTGTTGCTCAGGGAGGGGATCCGACCGGTAGTGGAACCGGAGGTGGACGGCAAAAATCAGAGTTAAATAACCGTCCTTTTGTTCGCGGTTCAGTCGGTTTGGCCAGAACCCCGGATACTAAGGAATATAGCAACGACAGTCAATTTTACATTTGCTTTACTACTGATGGTTGTCAATCGCTTACCGGCGATTATGTCAACTTCGGTGAAGTTGTTTCCGGTTTGGATATCTTAGACAAAATCCAACAGGGCGACAAAATATTAGAAATTACTACCAAAACAAAATGAAAAATTTTCCTGTAATCCTGGCCGTAATCGTCGGTTTATTATTCTTATTCAAAATCACTTCCACCCAAACAAAAATTATCGGGGTCAGTGATTCCGAAGCGCAGCTGCTCTTTTATTGGGGTGAAGGTTGTTCTCATTGTGAAACTGTCAAGAAATACATAACACAAAACAACATGGAATCTAAGGTAAAAATATCATACAAAGAAGTCTTTCGTGATTCCCAAAACCAGCAGCAATTAGCCGAAACCGTCAAACTTTGTCCTGAAATAGATACCTCTCAGGGTATCGGTGTTCCTTTGGCTTTTGATAAACAAACTCAAAAATGTCTTTATGGTGATCAGCCGATAATCGACTGGTTAAGCCAAAAATAGACGCTTTTGAATGCTAAAATGAATTGTGTCTAAAAGTTTAAAGCACCGTGAGTTTAACTTCAGTTTCAAGGTATTTTTAAGACTACTTTTATTTGTCTTAATTGTTTATTTATTGATCAGTTATTTTTCCGGTGCCAAAACACCGCCTACTAACTCTAATCTTAATGTTCTTGGTAATTCTATTTCCAACAACACTTCAATTCCTCCTGCCAAAAAAATATATGACGATTTATATCGGAAACTTCCTCCGGAATCTCAACAGACTTTAAACAATCTGGATAATTCGCCTGCTATAATCCTTATTCAGGAAAAATTTAATGTTATCAAGGAACAGTCCTCTGGTTTTCCTCAAAAACAAATCGCTGATATAAAAAAATCAGTCGTCAAAATGATTTATGAAGAAATCATGAAAAGCCTCGACTCTTCCGAACAACCATAAACATATGTCTTCTAATCTATTGGAATTATCCGAAAAAATAAAAACACTTAAACTTAAACTTAACTATGATGGTAATCAGATTCGGCTTCAGGAACTAAAACAACAATCGGTCGATTCCCGTTTGTGGGACAATCCTCAACAGGCTGCTGATTTAATGCAGGAACTATCCGATCTGGAGAAAAATATTCAAACCATTGACCGTCTTAGTACTGAAATCAGTGATTTAATGGAAATGGAAAAAATTCTGGAATCCGAGCCCGACGATTCGATGTACTCCGAGCTGGAGATTACTCAAAAAAGATTGGAAAAAGAAGTTTCCGAATTGGAGTTGCAAACATATTTATCCGGAAAATACGATAAAAATTATTGTCTGCTTTCAATTCATTCCGGTCAGGGCGGCACCGAAGCTATGGATTGGTCATCGATTCTACAACGAATGTATATGAGATTTTTTGAAAGAAAAAACTGGAAATATGATCTTTTGGACATTACACCCGGTGATGAGGCGGGAATCAAATCGGTCTATTTTAAAGTTAATGTGTCGTTTGCTTATGGATATTTAAAAGGTGAAAGCGGCACACATCGTTTAGTCAGGTTGTCACCTTTTAATGCCGATCAGTTACGCCAAACATCTTTTGCCAAAGTAGAAGTTTCTCCGATAATTGATAATTCCGAAGAAATAAATATTCGGCCGGAAGATATCGAATTTGCTGCCTACCGTGCCGGTGGACACGGCGGTCAGAACGTCAATAAAGTTTCCACTGCTGTTCGTTTAGTTCATCGTCCCACGGGAATCACTGTTTCCTGTCAAAGTCAGCGTTCTCAGGATCAGAATCGTTTAATTGCCATGCAGATGTTAACTTCCAAACTGTGGGCGGTTGAAATGGAAAAACAGGCTGCAGAAAAGAAAAGTATCAAAGGCGACAATGTTATCGCCGGTTGGGGCCATCAAATCCGTTCCTATGTTTTGCATCCTTATAAAATGGTTAAAGATCTTCGTACCAGATATGAAACTTCAGATACGGCTGCTGTTCTGGACGGCGATCTTGACGCTTTTATCGAAGCCGAATTAAAATTGTAATTATGCCACATAAAATATTTACTTCTTTTGTTTACACCTTAATATCCATCATTATATTGGCAGTAATTGTGGTTTTTGTCTGCTTAAAAACAATTTCCCTGGCTACCAATACTGAATTTTTATACTTTCCTAAAGAGATAATATCGGCCAAAAAACAGCCGTCTATTTCTCCGCCTTTAAATTTTATGATTCTTGGTCTCGATCCCCGTAATGATAGTTTGGAAAAATCTGAAACCACTGACACGATAATTTTTAGCAATCTTACTCCGAATTATCGGATTAATCTGATTTCCCTGCCTCGTGATTTATGGAGTTATCCTCTAAATGCCAAAATAAATCAAATTTACCCGCAGTCTATCGGTCGTTCTGATCAGTTTGAATATATTCAACAACAGTTTTCGCAATTGTTAGATCAACCGGTTGATCGTACTTTAGTTATTACCACCCAAAATCTGATCGATTTAGTTTCTTTAGTCGGCGGTGTCGATGTTAATTTAGAGAACGGTTTTCGTGACGATCAATATCCTAATCCGGCGTACGTTGCCAGCCCTTCTGCTTCTATTCCTGTGTACATTACTGTTGAATTTCCCTCCGGAATCAATCATCTAAACAGTCAAAACATTGCTCCTTTTGTCCGTTCCCGCAAAAGTGCCGAAACTGCCTCTCTGGGGGGAACTGACATTGGCCGAATTCAACGTCAACAATTATTACTGGATGCCTTGTTGGCCAAAATTAAATCTCCTGATTTTTATTACCGTCCTGACAATTTGGTTAATCTCTATAATTTTTTCCATCAGCAATTGCAGACCAATCTCACCGACAGGGATTTGTTCAGTTTAGGCCTTCAGGGTTTAACTCATCTCCAAAATCTCTCCTTTAACAAAATAAACCTTACTACCGGAGAAAATCCAAAATCAGATCTCCTTTATCATCCTAAGACTTTTATCAACAAACAGTGGGTGTTTATTCCTCAAGACAAAAACTACCGTAGCTTCCAGAAATTTATCAGCGATTCCCTCAAAGAATCTCTTTAAGCTTTGGCTGTCATCCTATCTTCGATTTGCTATACTGAATTATTAAAATTTATACATTTTATGGAAATTCCAAATTTATCAACCCCAAAGAATTCGTCTGCTTCTAAAACCAGCTCCGGTTTCCCTCTTTATTTGATTGTTTTAGTCTCAGTTGCCGCTTTAATTACCGGCTACGGTTTATCCAGAGTCTTTCCTCAAGGTCAAACTTCTGGTCCTTTATTAACCCTTGGTGGTAATCAAACAGTCTCTACTGATTCAATTACCGGCCAAAGTCAGCTTCAAGTCGGCACGGTCTATGGCAGTCAGGATGACACCTTTAAAGATTTTGCTACCGGTTCTGTTCAGGAAGGTGGTATTAACGGGGAAGGAACCCACACCCTGATTCGCGAAGGTGGCCCTTCTCAAAGTGCTGCTCTGACTTCTTCTACAGTTGATTTAAGTTTGTTTGTTGGTAAGAAAGTCGAAATAAAAGGCCAAACCAACAAATCAAATAAAGTTTCCTGGTTGCTGGATGTTGGCAACATAAAAATCATAGAATAATTAAATGAAAGTCATTTTTGACCACGTCACCAAATCATTTGGTGTCATCAATGCTGTAAAGGACATAGATTTCTCCATAGATTCAGGCGAATTCGTATTTTTAGTCGGTCCTTCCGGAGCCGGAAAATCAACGCTGCTCAAATTAATCCTCAATCAAATCCGCCCTTCAAGTGGAAAAATAATTATCGGTGATCATGATCTTTCTACTCTGGATCGGAATTCTGTTAATCAGGTCCGCCGTCAAATTGGTGTTATTTTTCAGGATTATTTATTGATTCCGGATAAAACTATCGAAGAAAACATTGCTCTGGCCCTCGATATTAACAATGTTCCACAGGCGATTATCCCTGAAAAAATAGAAAATGTGATTAAACAGGTTAATTTAGGTAGTCGCCGTCATCTTTTTCCTTCTCAACTTTCCGGAGGCGAGATGCAGCGTGCCTCTTTGGCTCGAGCCTTGGTAATTGAACCAAAAATAATCCTTGCCGATGAACCCACCGGCAATCTGGATGTAGAAAATTCCTGGAATTTAATAAAACTCCTTAAAGATATTAACGAACAATACGACACTACTATTATTATGACCAGTCACAACATGGAAATTGTAAATGCCTTGGATAAACGAATCATCGGCCTTAGAAACGGAGAAATTGTTTCCGATACTAAAAAACCCCATACTCATTCAAAAAAGAAATGACCCCTTTCAAAAACGCCTGGCACCATATTCGCCGTTCTCCCTTCCAAAGTTTAATCGCGGCTATTGTTATGACCATCAGTTTCATGATTCTCAGTTTTTTTCTGATCGTCAGCGGGGGAATGTCGACTGTCTTAAATTATTTTGAAACTAAACCGGAAATTACCATCTTTCTTAAAGATGGTCTGGATCGTTCTACAGTCGAAAATATCCAAAAAGAATTATCCAATTATCAAAATATTCGGGAAATAAAATTTATTTCCAAAGAAAAAGCCTTGGCAATTTATCAGGAAGAGAATAAAGACAATCCTCTGTTAACCGAAATGGTCACTGCCAGCATCCTTCCTGCCTCTTTCGAAGTTTCTGTCTCGGATCCAAAAATACTCGAAGAAATTGCCCAAAACTTTTCTACTAAAAAAGACCAGGTTGACGAAATAATTTATCAAAAAGATATCATCAATTCGCTTCTCAGTTGGACGGATTTTATCCGTAAAACAGGAATAATTGCAGTTTCTATTACTACCGCAGTCACCTTTTTAATCATTTCCGTAATTATTGGTATGAAAATTACCAACCGAAAAGATGAAATCAATATTAGCCGTCTTCTTGGCGCTTCCAGTTTCTATGTTAAAAAACCATTTTTGATTGAAGGCATTATTTATGGCCTAGTCGGCAGCTTCTTGGGATGTTTAATTGTTTTCCTCCTTACTCTTTATTTTCGTAATCAAATCAATTCTTTCTTTAATCCCATTATTTTTATCTCCACAAACCTACAGCATTACGCTCTTATTCTTGTTTCTTGCTTGTTTTTAGGCAGCATTATTGGCTATTTAGCCAGTTGGTTGGGTGTCAAAAGATACATTAAATTTTAAGTTCTAATGAAAAATTTGTTTTTTGCTCTGCTCTCACTAATCTTTCTTTTTGTATTTGTCCCTCCTTCTACTATTCGTGGCGACGAAGCCGAAGAAATCAATCAAAGAATTACCGAGTACACCAAAAAGCTGTCCGAGCTTGGCAAAGCCAAAAACACTCTTGCCAATCAAATCAGTATTCTAAATTCTCAAATCGAGCTTACTACCCTTAAAATTTCTCAGACTCAAAACAGCATTAAATCATTGAAAGCAGAGATTGCTGATTTGACTGTAAAAATAGGCGATTTAGATGTTTCATTAAACCAATTGTCCTCGGTCTATATTCGCCAGGTAACGGAAAACTACAAAATGTCCAAACGTTATCCTTCTTTTTCTATATTCACTTCCACCAACTTCAACAATATCCTGGAGAAATATAAATACATGGCGACTATTCAGGAAAACAGTCAAAATACTTTAGTCCAACTGGAAACAACCCGCACCAATTACGATACCCAAAAAGACGAAAAAACGCGAAAACAGCAAGAACTTCAGGTTTTAGAAACTCAACTGGCTTCTCAACAAAAAAGTTTGGATCAGCAGAAGGCTTCCAAAAACGCCCTGCTCACTGCCACTAAAAATGACGAGACAAAATACGAGCAGTTGTTGGCCGAAGCGGTTTCTCAATTAAATGCTCTAAAAAGCTTCGCCAGTTCAGCCGGTGGTTCTACTTGTCTTGATTCGGCTCAGGGCGGCGGCAGCGATGGTAATTTTTATTCACAGCGTGATCCTCGTTGGTGTCGTCAGACTATTGGTAATTCAAGTGATACTGTCGGTGCTGTCGGCTGTTATTTAACCAGTATCTCTATGGTCTATAAAAAACTCGGTCACGACATCACTCCTTCAGTGTATGCTGCTACCCCTGGTTATTTTCGCTTTAACACCGCTTACGCTTTGCCGCCGATTCCTCCCGATGGTTATAGTTATAAACAGGTGGCTTATAGTGCCGCTACCGTCGATAGTGAGCTAAAAAATGGTCGTTATGTTATTGCTCAGATAAAAATGTCTGGGACGGTTTCCGGGATGCATTTTATCGTCATTATCAGTGGTTCTAATGGTAACTACAAGATTCACGATCCTTGGTATGGTGCCGATCAGGAATTCAGTCAACATTACAGCCCCGGATTAATTATGAGTCTTCGTTTAATTACCAAATAGTCGATTTTAGTAGCCGCGGGCCAGTTTACGTAATCCAAAAGCAGTCACTGAAACCAACAGTAACCCCATTGTTTTTGTCATTAAATCTTCATCACCGGTAGCGGGTATCAATTTTCCGCTGATAAAATATTGGCTTTGATCACTGTCCGAGATCGAATCGGTGGTCGCAGTAGCTTTATTGATTTGCTGCCATTTTTTACCTTCGACTGTTGACTTCGGCACGGAGCTTATATTGGCTCGGATATAAAAGTCTTTGCTTTCTCCGGGGTTAAGCTGATCAATTTTAGTAACCAAATTATTATCAGTTTTGTTGTAAACACCGGGAAAAAATAAAAGTGTTAAATATTGGGGTAAGATGTCTTTTACCTCGATGTTGTACAAAATTTGTTCACCGGTATTTTTAACGGTAATTTTAAATTCCAATTGTTCTCCGTCGATAAATGTCTTTTTTCCGGGATCAATATTGTCGTAAAAAGTATCATCATTTATAGGTCGTACTTTTTTGTCAACGATAATCTGTTTACTACCTTCTCCTTGGCTATAGTACTGGGCAAAAGCAGTTTTGGCATTCAAAAAGCTCGCCAAATATAACGCGCTTAATCCCAAACAAATTGTAGAAATTAGTTTATTTTTATTCACTAATATTGTAATAATTAAACGTTATAGGGTATTATATCAATAATAGCTGTTCTGTCAAGATATCTTGATACTCAATTGTTTTTGTTATACTCTCAAATATGAGTCAACATCGACTAAAAGAACTTTCAGTATTTTTCCCTTGTTATAACGAAGAAGCCAACATTAAAACCACTTTTCAAAAGGCATTGCCGGTTATTAAAAAAACAGCCGAAAAATGGGAAATAATATTCATTGATGACGGTTCCAAAGACAGAACGGCCGAGATTTTAGCTGAAATTCATCAGGATTATCCCCGACAAACCAAAATTGTCACCCATCATCCCAATCGTGGATATGGTGCTGCTTTTAAAAGCGGTTTCTATAACTGCCAATATCAATGGATCGCTTTTACTGATTCAGATGGTCAGTTTGATTTTTCTGAAATAGACAAATTTATCGATACTCAGGAACGCACTTATGCCGATTTGGTTATCGGCTATTATCTCCAACGTCAGGTTCCTAAAGTTGTTATTTTAACTTCCAAAATATGGGAAATTATCGTTTTTGTCCTTTTTGGTTTAAAAGTTAAGGATATCGATTGCGGCTTCAAGTTAGTAAATAAAAAGGTCATCGACACCATTCCCAAGTTAGAATCGGAGAGGGGAGCATTTATCAGCAGTGAATTCTTAATTAAAGCTAAAAAAGCCGGCTTCAAAATTACCGAAGTCGGTGTTCACCATTATCCCCGAAATGCCGGCACCGCCACCGGTCGTCATATAAATGTCATTATTAAAAGTTTCGCTGATCTTTTCCGTCTTTGGTTAAACATGACCTTTCATAAATGAAAAGATTTTTATCAAAATATTGGTTGCTGGTTTTAATTTTAGTATTGGCAGCTTTTCTCCGTCTTTTTAAAGTTTCCGATTATATGGAATTTTTAGGTGACCAAGGACGGGATGTGGTTATTGTCAGTGATTTTCTAAAAAAAGGTGATCTCTTTTTTATCGGTCCTCAAACCAGTATTGGTAATATGTATCTCGGTCCTTTTTATTATTACCTCATTGTCGCCCCTTCGCTTCTTTTAGCTTTTTTTAATCCCATCGGTCCGGCCGTTTTTGTGGCACTCCTGGGCGTCTTAACCGTGGCCTTAATTTTTTATATTTCCCGCCGCTGGTTTAACACTAAAACTGCCTATTTATCCGCTTTTCTATATTCTATTTCTCCGGTAGTTATTAAATACTCGAATTTTTCCTGGAATCCCAATGTTATGCCTCTTTTTTCACTTATGTTCATTTATTTTGTTACTCAGAAAAAATATCTTTATGCTTCTTTAGCTTTTATCATGTGTTTAAATTCCCATTATTTAGCTCTGCTTTTATTGCCTCCGGCATTTATTATTTGGCTCAAAAACAAACCCCGGCTTCATCTTAAAGAAACGCTATTGGCCGTTCTGGTTTTTATTCTTTCCTTAACCCCTCAAATTTTATTTGACCTTAAACATCAGGGCCAAAATTTTAAAGCTCTAACTACCTTTTTTACTCAAAGAGAAACCACTGTTAATTTGAAAGCTTACAAATCACTGCCTGTTATTCCTGAATTGTTTAATCAGGTCAACACCCGGCTTTTAGCCGGTAAAGATGTTACTTTCGGCCTCATAATATCGATCGTCTTTGTTGTCGGTCTTATTTATTTATTTTTTCGACAAGGTTCTAAAAAACATTTTTATCCCTATCTTGTGTGTTTACTTTGGTATCTATCCGGATTAGTCGGGCTTGGACTCTACAAACAGCACATCTACGACCATTATTTTGCCTTTCTTTTCCCGGTAGTTTTTATGCTTATTGGCTTTCTTCTTAGCCGTTTGCCTCGTCTTCTGGCTATTCCTTTATTAATCTCGTTGACAGTTTTTTCTTTCCTGGAAAATCCTTTTCGCTGGTCTCCTCCCAAACAGTTGTCTACTACCATCGAAATTGATCGCTCAATTTTAGCTGCTTCAAATCAACAGCCTTTCAATTTTGCTCTGCTGGCAAAAATGAACTACGATCCGCCGTATCGATATTTTTTTAATCAATGGCAATCACCTTTATATACTCTCGACTCACAGGTTACAGACCAGCTTTTTGTTGTCTGCGAACCTTTTCAAATTGACTGCAATCCGATTAATAACCCGGAATGGAATGTTGCCGCCTTTGGTTGGGCCAAAATCGACTCCCAATGGGAAATTAATGGCATCAAGGTTTTCCGGTTAATTCATAATTTAAATGCCCAACAATAAGTCATTTGGACTTGTTTTAATTTTAATCATCGGTCTCTTTTCCTTTTTGCTTTCTTTTCAAAGAGTTTCAACTAGCTATTCTTTCGAATGGGATCAGGCGGATGATGCTGCCAAAGTTGTTTCTATGATCGACCGTCATAAGCCTCTTTTAATCGGTCCTCAGGTCAGCAATCAGAATAGTTTTTTTGTCGGTCCGTATCACTATTATTATCTTTTGCCTTTTTATATTTTCACCAAAGGTGATCCTGTCGCCGGTCAATACGCTTTAATTTTAATTAATGTCATCACTTCCGTTACTGCTTTCATACTTATCTCCAAAATTTTTAATCCTTTAACCGGTTTTCTGGCATCACTATTTTTAACCATCATCTTGGGTAAAACTTGTTGGAGTGTCATGTATGCCCCGCTTATCAGCATTATCTCTTTTTATATTTGCTATCAGGCTATCAATCATAAATTTAGTTTTATTTGGGCTATGTTTTTCGCCGGATTAATTTCCAACATTCATCTTGTCCCAATTTCTTTGGTTCCTATCATTATTTTTTCTTTTGTCATCGGCAGGCAAAAAATTTCACTCAAAGAAATTCTTTTGGGCATTGTTGCTTTTATAATTCCTTTTTTGCCTCTGGTTGTTTTTGATTTAAGGCATAATTTTTTGAATACTCAAAAAATTTTAGAATTGATCTCCGGCACTAATTCTTCCGGCCAAATTTATTCCCCGTTTTTATGGCTAAGAAGTTTTTGGCGTAGTTTATCTTTGTTGAATATTATGCCCGCTCTCATCGAAAGAAGTTTATTTTTACTTATTCTTCTGGTTTCTCCTTTTTTGATGTCATCAAAGTTAAATCGCTGGTTATCCTTTGTTTGGGTGCTTCTTCCGCTGATTATTTTATCTTTTTATCACGGAGCAATCTCTGAATATTATTACGCTTTGGTTACTTCATTAATTCCCGTCTATCTGGCTCTTATATTAGTTAAGTTTTTAAAAAATCCTATTTTAATCATTATTGTTTCTATATTTCTAACTGCCTTTGTTTTGTTTAAACAATATTCGTCATCTTCCGGCCAAGTCACTTTAAACGACAAAAAAACTGTCATCAGATATCTCATTACCCAAACTCAGGATCAACCTTTTTATTTATCTTACGAAACTGGCTTAGGTATGGATTTTGGTTTCGACTATTTACTTTCTTTTTATCGTCGGCCTTCAAAAATTTTTACCAATGGTCATCTCTATACTCTCTATACCAACGATACCTTGCCAAAAGATAGTCAGGTAGTATTTCATCACCGAATTTACTCACTTGTTAGGAGATAAGCAAAAGAGTTAAATGCTATCATATAACTATGAATCACAGCCTATCTATCGTAATTCCCTGTTACAACGAAGAAAACAATCTTCAGCGGGGAGTTTTAGACGAAGTTAACGACTTTTTAAAGACTAGGGATTTTAAATGGGAAGTTTTACTCTGTAACGATGCCTCCACCGATGGTTCTCTAAAATTTATTCTTGATTACGCCAAAAAACATCCAGGCTTTAAGGTTCTCGACCTTCCTCATGGTGGTAAACCTTCAGCCGTTTGGGGAGGTATTCAACAAGCTCAATATCCTCTGGTTTTATTTACCGATATGGATCAGTCCACCCCTCTTAAAGAAGTTTTAAAGCTTTTACCTCATTTTCCCGACTATGATGTCGTCATCGGTTCCCGTGGTTTATCCCGTGAAGGTTATTCTTTATTAAGAAAAATAGGTGGTCCGGTATTTTTAGCCTTCCGACGATTTGTTCTGCTGCCGAATATTAGGGATACTCAATGCGGTTTTAAAATGTTCAAAACTGATGTTGCCAAGTCATTGTTTCCACATCTTCAATTTTTGCAGGATAAATCTGAAAAGAAAGGATGGCGTGTCTCTTCTTTTGATGTTGAATTGTTATTTATGGCCCAAAAATGGGGTTATAAAATTAAAGAAATTGTCGTAGATTGGCGCAACGAAGATACCAGCAACACTAAAGGTGGTAATGGCGACGACCGCTATAAAAAAGAATCAATTCAGATGATCAAAGAAATATTACGGATAAAAATTAACGACCTCAAGGGTGGCTATGCCTCTAAAGCCTAAGCATTTTCTTCCACTACTCCCGATATTGGTAGTTTACTTTGTCCTAAGGTTGCAGCATCTTCAATCTATTCCCGTTTTTGGTGACGAAGCTATTTACCTTCGTTGGTCTCAACTCATAAAAAATGTTGATACCCTTCGTTTTGTTCCTCTTTCAGATGGTAAACAGCCTTTATTTATGTGGATTACTGCGGTTGCCTATAAATTTATCAGTGATCCTTTACTGGCCGGGCGATTGGTTTCTGTTTTCTCAGGAGCCTTCACTACTTCTATTCTTTATCTTTTTTCTCTACTGTTTTTTAACTTTCGGACAGCCGTTATTTCCGGAGTAATTTATTTATTTTTGCCTTTTGTATTTTTCTTCGACCGTATGGCTCTTCCCGACAATCTGCTCTCATCTTTCGGGGCCTTATCCCTTTTGTTTTCCTTTCTTCTGGCTAAATATCCCCGGCTGGATTTGTCGATGATTTTAGGGGTGGTTTTGGGAATTGCCTGGCTCACCAAATCTCCCGCCATTTATTTTATCTCTTTATCTCTAGTCACTTTTATATTTTTTCAAAAAAATAATTATAAAAAAATATATTATCCGCTGCTTTCCGCCTTTATAGCTTTTTTAATTTACAATATTCTTCGTCTGGGGCCTCAGTTTAGTCAAATTGCCGTCAGAAATCTGGACTATGTTTGGTCCTTTTCTGAAATATTAAAACATCCTTTTGATCCGTTGGTTCCTCATCTTTGGGATGTTGTTCATCTCTACGGTCAATATCTTTCTCCCCCTCTTTTATTGCTTGGTGTCCTTGGTCTTATCCTCTCCGGGAAAAAAACAGTTTCGGATAAACACTTTTTATTAATATCTTTATGGTGGATATTACCTCTATTTGCTAACGCCATCATCGCCAAAGTCTTTACTGCCCGTTATATCCTATTTACCTTGCCACCGTTAATTTTATTATTATCGGTCGGTATCGATTATTTCTTCCTCAACACTAAACGCTATTTCAAATCTTTTTATCCTCAGATAATAATCTTAGTTCTGGTTCTTTCTCTTAATATATTTTGGCTCTATCGTATCTCTACCAATCCGTATCCTGTCAAATTACCATCCACTGAATCCGGATATCTTCAGGGATGGACTTCCGGTTGGGGAATCAAATCGGCTTCAGAATATTTAGTTTCCAGATCTCTTCAGGCCAACGTTATCGTCGGCACAGAAGGTTATTTCGGTACTCTTCCCGATGGTCTGCAAATTTACACCGATAGTCTGCCCCGATTAACCGTGTTTGGTGTTGGAATCGATTTATCGGAAATACCCTCAAAACTTGTTGATGCCCGGAATCATGGCGACGAAGTCTACATGTTGATTAATCAAAGCCGTATAAAATTAAATCTAAACGAACAGGAAAAAGTAATTTTAGTTCAGAGCTATCCCAAACCGGATGGCGATTCGCTTTTGCTTTTAATGCTCAAATAGTGTTTTGATTTCACTAATTACAAAACTGTGATTAAATTAAAAGACATCTTTATGAATCTAAAAACCATTTACTCCCGTCTCCAAAATATTAGTCAAAAACGTTTTTTTATCCCTATTCTGCTTTTCTTATTAATCATTCCGGCATTTTCCTTTTTGCTGCGTCCGGGAATCTACTGGAATATGCACGACGATATGCAGTTAATCAGGCAGTTAGAGATGGAAAAATGTTTCAATGATGGCCAAATTCCCTGTCGTTGGACACCTGATCTTGGCTATGGTTATGGATATCCTCTCTTTAATTTTTATCCGCCCTTACCCTATCTTGTTGGCCAAATATTCCGGGTTTTCGGTCTTTCTTTTGTCACCAGTGTCAAACTAACCGCAATTTTCCAAATAATTCTCGCCGCTTTTTCCATGTATTTATTGGGCAGTTCTCTTTTTGGAAAAATAGGTGGTTTACTGTCCGCCCTATTTTATACATATGCTCCCTATCATGCCGTAAATATTTATGTTCGGGGTGCCATGAATGAGGCCTGGGCTGCTGTTTTCTTTCCTTTAATATTTTATTTTTCTAAAAAATTAATTTCCACTAAAAAAATCGGTTTTCTTTTAGGCCTGGCTTTGTCTTTATCGGGACTTATGCTTTCTCATAATCCCATGTTATTAATCTTTTCTCCCTTTGTTTTAGTCTGGTCTTTATATTGGCTTTTTGTCTCCAAACGTCAAAAATTAACCGATCTTATCCCAACAATTATTAAATTAGCCCTGGCAGTGATTCTCGGTTTTGGTATTTCGGCTTTTTTCACCTTGCCGGTGATTTTTGAATCCTCACTTACTCAAATCGAAACCATGTTTACTAACTATTATACTTACGCCATCCACTTTGTCAGTCTTAAACAGCTATTTATCAGTAATTTTTGGGGTGATGGACCTTCAGTTTGGGGAACTGATGATGGTATGCCGTTTTCGGTTGGCTATCTTCATTGGCTCCTGCCTCTGCTGATAATGATTCCTTTGGCGTTCAAATTTTTCAAAAAACGTTTAAATAAGTTAGACACAGTCGTAATTTTGTTAGTTCTAATGGCTTTTGGCAGCACTTTCATGGCTCATGAACGTTCGACTTTTATCTGGAAATTATTTCCTACCCTTCAAAAAATTCAGTTTCCATGGCGTTTTTTGAATATATCCGAATTTTTCTTCTCTTTAATTCCGGGTTTTATTGCGGTTATCTTTGGTTTAAAACATGAATTTAAACCCCGACACTTTTACCTAGTTTCTGCTCTGATTGTCGCTCTGTTTATCTTAAATATTTCTCATTTCACTCCCATTACCTACGGACCGATTACAGATTCTCAAAAATTCAGTGGTCAGGCGTGGATTAATCAGGTCACCGGAGGTATCTATGATTATCTTCCTAAAACTGCTTCCACTGCTCCCAAAGGTCCGGCCAAAGAATATGTCGATCAAATCATTCCTGCCGATGTCGATTATCAACTTACCGGTCAAAAGAAGGGGAGTGATTGGCAATTATTTAATATATATTTGGAAAAACCGGCAGTAGTTTATCTCTCGGTCCTGGCCTTTCCTGAATTTAAAATTTACGATTATCAACAGCCGCTTGCCTATCAAATCGAACCGTTGCTGGGCAGAATCTCTCTCAATTTAGATGCCGGTCAACATCAAATATATCTTCAACTGCACAATACTCCTATCAGAATTCTTGGTAATTTAATTTCTTTAATCTCGATTGTCTTTATTTTATTTTTATCAATCCGCATTCTAAAAAATGACATCCATCGACGTCGAACAAATTAAACAAAAAACTACCGTCAGTGTTGTCTTTTTGTCTCTCAGAAATATCGGCATTCAGGCAATTTCCACTATTGGCTTTTTTTTGCTCACCATCCTCCTTGGTACCGGAGAGGTTGGTTTGTTTGCTATCGTCGCCGAATCTGTTGGAATCTTAGGCTATTTTTCTGATGTCGGTTTAGCATCTGCCCTGATTCAACAAAAAGAATCTGTCACCAAAAAAGAATTACAGACTACATTTTTAATTCAACAGTTTTTAGTGTTTATTGCTTTGTTGGTTGTCTATTTAATTTATCCGCGTATCAGTCTGTCTAAAGGTTACGGTTCTAAAGAAATGTGGATTTTGATTTCCTTATGTTTTTCTTTTGCGGCTGCTTCACTCAAAACCATTCCTTCTGTTCTCTTGGAAAGACAGTTAAATTTTAAAATATTATCGACCATTGATATCATCGAAAATACAATCTTTTATGTCGTTGCTGTTGTTTTGGCATTTTTTCATTTCGGTGTTTATTCTTATGCCATCTCTACTTTTATTCGCAGTTTAGTCGGTCTAATAATTATTTATCGCTTAAGTCCGTGGCCGATCGGTTTTTCCTTTTCATTTGTCTCGGTTAAAAAACTATTCCGTTTTGGAATTCCTTTCCAATTAAATTCTTTTATTGCCATGGCCAAAGATCGACTATCCAATCTTTTGGTTGCCGGAATTATCGGCCGTGATTCTTTTGGTATTCTCTCTTGGGCTCAAAAAGGCCCCCGGATTCCGCTTAGTTTTATGGATGCCATTATGAGAGTCACTTTTCCTACTTTTGCCAGAATTCAGGAACAAAAAGATTTTCTCCGCCGTTCCATTGAAAAGAGTATCTACTATATTTCTTTTTTTGTTTTTCCGGTTCTGGCCGGAATTGCTATGATTGCTCCGGATCTTATTAACTTAATTCCGAAGTATGGAAAATGGCTGCCGGCTATTGTTCCGATGTATTTTTATGCAATAAACGCCGCCATTGCCGCTGTCACCACCCCTCTAACCAACGCTTTTAATGCCATCGGTAAAATCGGCATCACCACCAAACTCATGATTATGTGGACAGTTCTCACCTGGATCTTTTATCCGCTCTTAAGTTATCGTTATGGTTATATGGGAACAGCTGTCGCCGCCTTAATTGTCGGTTCCAGTTCTTTTGTTGTCTGGTATATCGCCAACCGGCTTTTTTCTATTAATATAATCAAAACAATTTTTCATCCGCTGATCGCTTCCCTATCAATCGTTTTCTTGCTCTTATTGGTTAATTATCTTCACTTAAACTTAATAATGTCCATCGTAATTAAAATATTAATCGGAGTCACTGTTTATTTTGTTTATCATTTCATTTTTTCTAAACGTGAGATTAATTGGTTTATTGAACAAACAAAATGGCTCGTTCCCAAAAAATAATTCTCATCATATTTTTAATTATCGGAACTATTATTCAGGTTATTCCTCTCTTTAAAAGCGGTCATCAAAGTCAAATAGGAATCGGTTTTTGGGGTGCCAACGGCCACGATGCTGTTTGGCATTTGAGTTTAATAAACAATATTTCCAATCCTCTAAAAATCGATATGCCTATCTTTGCCGGTGAAACTTTAAAAAACTATCATCCTTTTTATGATATTTTAATCAGCTTCCTTGTCAAAATATCCGGTATTTCTGCTTCTGTTTGGTATTTTAAAATATTCCCTATTATTTCTTCTTTTCTCTTTTTGTGGCTAAGTTTTGTCTTAGGAAAAATGTTTACTGCCGGCTTTAGAGGCGGTATCTTGTTTCTTTCTTTAAATGCCTTGGCCAATTCTTTTGGTTGGATATACACCCTTCTTACCCGGGGTAATTTTGACGGTGAATCCATCTTTTGGGCTATGCAGTCTCCGAGTAATCAGATCAATCCGCCGTACACTCTTTCACTTATTTTTTTATTAGTCTTGTTAATTATTGTTTATCGGAATTTTTCTAATAAAAATTTAACTCTTTTTCAGTCACTTTTCGTATTTTTCTTATTGATACTTTTACCGATAACCAAGGCTTATTCAGCTGTAATTGGATTTTCTGTTTTTGGATTATATGCTCTCCATTCCAAATCGTTAAAAAATATCATATTAACCATATTCTCTCTGTTTGTTGCTTTAATTTTGTTTTTCAACTACAACCCTCAATCTTCCGGTCTAATGATTTTCCGACCTTTTTGGTTTATCAATTCCATGATCGAATCTCCCGACAGAATTTTCATACCTTATTTGGCTAATATGAGATACACTCTCGAAGCCTCCGGCAAAATTGGTCCCAGATATTTAATCCTCATGTTATCTACTTTTTTCTTGTTTATTATTGGTAATTTTGGTTGGAGATTATTGGGCTTTTTAAAAACTAACTTTCGGGACAAATTTTCATTGATTCTTTTAATAAATATTTTTGTTCTCACTTTAATTCCCACCTTTTTTATTCAAAAAGGTACCAGTTGGAACACTATTCAATTTTTGTATTATGCCCTATTTCTCAGTAATCTTTTTTTAGCTTCTTATTTACAAAAACATAAAGGTTTAACCTTTATCATTTTTGCTACCTATTTTTTGTCGTTATTAGGATCCTGGCCGAATTATCTTGGTCGTGTTCCTCCGGCTGTTTTAACCACAGGCGAGCTTTCCGCCCTGGATTATCTTTCCCAACAGGCTAAAGGTACTGTTCTCACAGTTCCATACGATCAATATCTCAAACAGAGTCTCTCGGAACCGGTTCCTTTATATGCTTATGAAACCACCGCCTATGTTTCTGCTTATAGCCGTTTACCGGTATTTTTAGAAGATGAAATGAACAATCAAAATTCCGGTTATGATGTTGCTTCCAGACGGCAGCAGTCGGAATCATTTTTTTCTCAAAAAAATATCTATGAAGATCGTGGTTTTTTAGTCAATAATCAGATCGATTATATCTACTTAGCTGGTGTTCAAAAAGAAAGATATCTTTTGGATGTTTCCAATCTTTATTTATCCAAGATTTTCGAAAATGAGGATAGTCTTATCTACCGGGTGCAAAGGTGATAAACTATCAGTACCTTATGAAAAATAAACCCTTAATATCAGCAGTAATTAATGTTAGAAATGAAGCTGAAAACCTCAGAAAATGTTTAAAATCACTCAAGAATTTTGCTGATGAGATTATTGTCGTCGACATGCATTCTACTGATGGCAGTGATAATGTTGCTGTCGAATATGGTGCTATAGTTTATCCCTATCGTTGGACCACAGTTGTCGAACCTGCTAGAAATTTTGCTCTTTCCAAAGCCACCGGTAAATGGATTATCCTTCTCGATCCGGATGAATACTTAAACAAAACTTTAAAATCGGAATTAAAAAGTATTACCAAAAGATCCGATATTGATTGGGTAAAAATACCCCGTAAGAACCTAGTTTTTGGTAAATGGCTTCGTCATTCCCGTACCTGGCCGGATTACGTTATTAGATTTTTCAAAAAAGGCCATGTCACCTGGAGTAAAATAATCCACAGCCAACCGGAAACTAAAGGCAATGGTTTAACCATTCTGGACACCGAAAAACTGGCCATTAGACATCATAATTACGACAGTATCACTCAATTTGTTAACCGGGCCGTTCGTTACAGTGGTGTTCAGGCTGACGAGCTAAAAGCCTCCGGCTATAAACTCAAAACTTCGGACTTTATATTAAAACCAACTCAGGAATTCAATAGTCGTTTTTTTGCCGCCGGTGGATATAAAGATGGAATTCATGGTTTAGTTTTTTCCTTGTTGCAAGCTTTTGCCATTTTATTAATTTATGTTCGTCTTTGGGAAAAACAAGGTTCCTCCGATAAAGTTCTCTCCAAAGAATCTTTTGTTTCTGCCAGTCAGGAAACAATATTTGAATATAGTTATTGGTTTACTAAATATTTTAAAGAAGAGTACTCTGGCAATATTTTTAAATTGGTCTTTATTAAAATTAGACATTTATTAAATCGGATTACTAAAAATTTTTGATCATGCCATCGATAGCGATCATCACTATAAATTGGAAACAACCTAAGTTAACGCTGGATTTAGTAAAATCTCTCTCTAAAATTAATCACTCGGGTTTTAAATATCATTTATTTGTTGTCGACAATCATTCTCCCGACAATTCCTTAGAAATTTTTAAAAAATCTCTCTCCGGTAATCCGCTGGTAACTGTTATCTCCAATCCTACCAATTCAGGTTATGCTCATGGGAATAATCAGGCTATTAAAAAAGCACTACAAAAAAAATATGATTACGTGTTGCTTCTCAATAATGATGTCGTTGTCGATCCTGATTTTTTAAAACATCTTTTGGATTTTTCCCAAAAAAACCCTCAAGTTGGCGCCGTTTCTCCCAAAATTTATTTCGCTCCGGGATACGAGTTTCATCAGGATCGCTATTCCAAAAATGAAATTGGTAGGGTAATTTGGTCGGTTGGCTCTACTATCGATTGGAATAATATTATTGGCGGTAATTACGGTATCGACGAAGTTGATAATGGTCAATTCGATAGACCAAGAACCGATTTACCCGCTGTTAACGGTTGTTGTTTATTGGTACCATCCGCAGTTTTTAAAAAAGTCGGTCTTATTTCCGAAGACTATTTTCTCTATTATGAAGATATAGATTTTGGTGAACAGATTTTAAGATCGGGATATAAATTGGGATATCAACCTCTGTCCCGGATATGGCATTTAAATTCTGCCTCTTCATCTGGCAGTAAAAGCAATCTTCATGATTATTTCTTAACCAGAAATAGACTAATTTTTGGATTCAAGTTTGCTTCAATCCGGACAAAACTTGCCTTAATTCGCGAATCTATACGGACCTTATTTAAAGGTTCTTCTTGGCAGAAATTCGGAGTTATTGATTTTTATCTTCATCGTTTTCAGCAGGGGAGGTGGACGACATGAAAAACACCTTGTCTGTCATCATTGTCGCCGGAAATGAAGAAGAGATGATTGCTGACTGTCTAAAAAGTTGTCGTTTTGCTGATGAAATAATTATTGTTGCCACCCCGGCCTGCACACCTAAAACCATCCAAATTGCTAAAAAAACAAATCCCAAAGTAATTGTTAAACGTTATCTTCCTGTTCCTATCGATTTTTCTGCCTGGCATAACTTTGGCTCTAAAATAGCTACTTCCAAATGGTTATTCCATCTTGATTGTGATGAACGGATCACTCCTCAATTACAAAAAGAGATTCTTCAAATCGTAAATTCTGATTCCCTTTCCATTACTAACTATGACGTTCCCCGTGCCAATTTTTTTCTTGGTAAACGGGTTCGCTACGGCGGCACCTATCCTGATTATGTTAAACGTTTGTTTCTTAAAAATAGTTTTCATGGTTACTTTGGTCAGGTTCACGAACAGCCGAAAATAGATGGAAAATCAGGAATAATATCTTCAGATCTTTTACACTATACTCATCGCAGTTTGTCTTCAATGCTCGAAAAAAGTATCAAATGGACGGACACTGAGGCTCGTTTATTATTAGCCGATCATCATCCGTCTGTCGTCTGGTGGCGTTTTCCCAGAATGATTTTTACCAAACTTTGGGAAAGACTTATTAAACAACAAATGTGGCGGGATGGTACTGTCGGTTGGATATCTGCTATTTTTGAATCTTTCGACACTTATATGATTTATGCTAGACTGTGGGAGTTGCAACAACATGATTAAAAAAGCTGGTATCTACGATCCCTACCTTGATACGCTCGGCGGTGGAGAACGATATTGTCTTACCGTAGTCGAAATGTTGCTTCAGCAAGGTTATCAGGTCGATATATTTTGGTCCGGGGACCAGAATCTACTTACTAAAGCTCAGGAACGTTTTAATTTGAATCTTCAGGATGCTCGCTTTGTCGCCGATATTTTTGATGTTGTCCCTCAAAAGATAGATTGTGTCGAAGATGTTTCCAGTTTAAATATAATTACCAAACATCATTTAACTTCCGGATACGCCCATAAAATAAAATCACTGATTAACAAAGTAAAAATTACCCGACAGTACGATTTATTTTTCTATATTAGTGATTGGAGTGTACCGCTTTTATTTTCCAAAAATAATCTTTTGCATGTTCAGGTTCCCTTTGTTCAGGAAAACTCCGTTTTTCAGAATGTCGCCAATCGTCTAAAAACCATGTTTCACCGTCGGATAATTTGTAACTCCCAATTTACAAAAAATTTTGCTTCCGCACGTTTCGGTAGTAAATGTATCACTGTTTATCCTCCGGTTGATGTAGAAAAATTTCACTCTTCTTCTCAAAAGGAAAATATTATTCTTTCTGTCGGTCGTTTTGATAATCTTCTCAATTCCAAAAAACAGGATATTCTCATCGACGCTTTTAAAAAACTTCATACCCAACATCCGGACTGGAAACTAGTTCTGGCTGGCGGCAGTTTTGATACCCCGGAAAAGAACAGTTATCTTAATCATCTTCACACTTTAACCGGCAAGCTCCCGGTTACTTTTATCATTAATCCCGATTTTAAAGATTTGGCCGATATTTATTCCCGCTCCAAAATTTATTGGCATGCAGCCGGTTATGGTGTCGACGAAACCCTCCATCCGGAAAATACAGAACATTTTGGTATTGCTCCGGTTGAAGCCATGGCCTCAGGCTCAGTTCCTTTGGTAGTTAAAAAAGGCGGTCTACCGGAAATTGTTCAGGAAGGTAAAACAGGCTATCTGTGGGAAAATATTGATGATTTAGTTGCCAAAACTTCTCTTTTAATCAAATCACCTCAATTATTAAAGGAGATGTCGGCCGATTGTCAAACCCGCAGTCAGATATTTTCTAAAACTAAATTCGTTCAAAACTTACAATCTTTGCTTTAAATATGAAAAAAATATCTGTTGTGGTCACCAATTGGAACGGTCTCTCTCTTCTTAAAAAATATTTTCTTTCTGTTATCGAATCCTCCGACCAGGCCTCAGAAATTATTTTGGCCGATGATGCTTCAGAAGATAACAGTGTCGCTTATGTTGCCGAACTGCAAAAAAAATATCCTCAAATTAAGATTATTTCTCATCCTCAAAATCTAGGTTTTGGTAAAAATTCAAATCAGGCAGTAACCACCGCTAAAGGTGATTATGTAGTTTTATTGAATAATGATATCCGCCCTCATCCCGGCTATATTAAGCCAACATTAACTCACTTTTCTGATCCAAAAATATTTGGCGTTGGCTTTGCTGAACTTCATCATGAAAATTGGGCCAGATTAAAATGGTCGGAAGGCTATCTCCAACATGAACCGGGAACCGATATTGCCAAAACCCATATTTCCGGTTGGGTTTCCGGAGGCAGCTCAATTATCGACAGAAAAAAATTCCTAAAACTAGGTGGTTTCGATGAAATATACGCCCCTTTTTATTCTGAAGATTTAGATCTTGGTTATCGGGCCTGGAAATCCGGCTGGCAGTTATTATGGGAGCCAAAAAGTGTCGTCGAACATCTTCACGAGGCGACTATGTCCAAGTTTCCCCGCAGTTTGTCAAATTATGTCAAAGAAAGAAACCGTTTGTTAACTGTCTGGCGGAATATCACCGATAAACAGATGATTCTCGAAAATAAAATTGCTCAGGTCGGCCGGGTTCTCTCCGGTCCTAATTATATAAAAATTATTCTGGCTGCCAAAAGACAAATTAAAAATTATCCTTCTCCTGTTGTTTTTCCAAAACTTACCGACCGGGAAGTATTTGATAAATTTTTATGAAATTAAGTGTTGTTATTGTCACTTGGAATACTGCCCTCATCACCAAACGCTGTCTTGATTCTGTTAAACGATATTTGCCCCACTGTCAGGTAATTATTGTTGACAATGGTTCCACCGACAATACTCAGAAATTATTATCCGCAGATAAATCAATTAAATATGTCTTTTCCGAAAAGAATTTGGGTTTTGCAAAAGGCAACAATCTTGGAGTTCAGTCTGCCCAAGGTGAATATCTTTTATTCCTAAATTCAGATATGGAACTAATCGATAACTCTTTAGAGTCGATGTTTGAATATATTCAAAAACACCGGGAAATAGGTGTTATCGGTCCTAAATTTTTAAATCCCGATCTCACTCCTCAATCCTCAGTGTTTCCTCCTCAAAGCCTTTGTAATGCCTTTAAAGAGTTTTGGTTGGGGCAAGTGGCTTACAGTAAGTATCTTCCGCAAAAATTAGTTCCTCATCATGTTTGGGCATTATCCGGAGGCTGTATGTTGATAAAAAAGGATTATTTTCTTTCTCTTGGCGGCTGGAATGAAAAGTATTTTATGTATTATGAAGATTTGGATTTATGCCGTCAGGTCAGAAAAACAGGTTCCAAAATTGTTTATTACCCTTCCGCTTTGGTTGTCCATCGTCATGGTGCCAGTGGCAAAAATTTAGCCGATTCTGCCAATCAATGGCGTCGGCTTATTCCCGGTTCTAAACTCTATCATGGCCAATTTGTTCACTATCTTTTGTTTCTTATCTCCTGGTCCGGACAAAAAATTCATTCGCTTTTCTCGACTAAATAGAAAATTGGTTTTTCTTCATAATTTCGTACCGTTTTAAGAACCTTAATGCCTTCCGGTGCCGATGTCGTCCAATCCCAATCACCGCCCACATTCCTATCCTGAGAGATTAAATATAAAGTCTTACTTTTCAGATTTTCTACTTTAAAATTTTGTCCGTAATTAACAAAACAGGTTCTCTCATCCATACAAAATCCCTGAAAACCGTCTATGTCTTTATCCATTTTGTCGTCCATATTAAAAATATCTTTGGGATCAATTTTATTCCAAAATAAATACTTTGCTACCGTCGGTTCATAGGTATTATCCATTATCACTTTTGCATATTTAGTCTTGTTATCGGAAATATAATTCATTGCTTCCTTATATCCTACGTGCCACCATCTCCATGATTCACTTCTGTAAAAATTCCAATAATAGTATTGATAAAAGCCAAAACTTAATATTGTCGCTGTCAATATTCCTACCTTAAATATATTTTTAACTTTAGACATTCCTAAACCGGCTAAATATACTAAAGGAAAAATCATCATCAACAATCTGGTGGCATGGTTATATCCATCAATTGTTAGCGAGGAGGGGATGGGAGTAATCATTAACAACCATAGCCAGTATTTATTGGCTGATATTAAACCGATTATAATTACCGGCAGCCAAATCCAATATAAGTTACCGACCTGATGTAAAGAGTGTCTAAAGGTAACATCACCCTCATAAAATAAAAAATTACTCCCAAATGCATTTGAATAATTAAACAGAATTCTTTTTCCGCCCATAGTCAGTTTGTTATAAAAAACTTTGGATACCAGTGAAATATTATCCTTGTTCCGGTATTCATTTACTTCAGCAATCACTTCTTTGTTGTTAAATATGGATATAGTTTTAAATCTTTCAGAAGCATGTCCGAATAATATCTGGTAGCCGATTGGTAGACTAAAAATTATTCCCGATATTATTAAAACCAAGCATTGTTTTTTGTGGGCTTTAAAATAAATCAAAGTTAAAAGACAAATTAATGGGACATAAATATTCGCGGTGTTATAGGTATAAAAACCAAGTGACAAAACTAATCCCGCTCCGATTATAAAAATATTTCGTTTAGTTTTGATCCCCTTTATCAACAAAAATGTTCCCCAAATTATTTCTGAAGCCAGCAGGGTAATTTCAAATGCCGCCCGACTGTATTGAATATGCCAGGGAGCAATCGCTAAAAAGAATGTTGACCATAAGGCTGTCTTTTTATTTATTCCGCTCAGTTGGAGTAAACAATAAAATCCGACTATGCTCATTAATCCCCATAATGCCGCCGGCAAACGTACTCCCCACTCATTTAATCCGAATATTTTTATAAACGGAACCATGGCATACATCATTCCCGGAGCTCTCCACTCGGAAAAACTTTGCATATATGTCGGTAAAAAATGTCCCTTATAATCGCTTGCGTTCGTCATTAACGAATACGATTGGTATCCTGCATCTATTTCATCGCCGAATAATTCCAAATAATCAATTCCAACAATTCTGACTATAGCTGCCAATATCAATATTCCTATCAGCCATTTGTGTTCTTTAAAAAATTTCACCATAACCATAATATCCATAATACCATCGGTAATATCACCACCACTGGCTGTTTAGAAATTTTATTGATTGCTTCAGACATATTTTTAATCATCAAATCAAAACCGCTTTTTTGATTGTAATATTGAATAAAATCAAGATGACCATCCTTAGTGCCAAAACTAAGCATTCCATCATTTATTTTTTTAGTCTCTATTTTGATGATGTACTTTTTTCCTTCTGAATTTGTTAGGGGAGAAAAATCCATTCTCGCATGAGAGGTATCACCTAAATTAAAACCGCTGAATTGTTGACTGGCAACTGTTAATCCTTGATTATCGATTAAAGATATTTCCAATTCGTCTCTGCTTTCCAGGTTTGGGTTCTTAAACAGCGCCTCAATTCTATTTAAATGATTGTGTTCTGCGGTAAACATTTCTTCATATGTTTCTATCTCGGCAATTTTATTAAATACTTCCGGATTATTTCCTTTTGTTTCGATACTTATCTTGCTTGGTAATAAAGATACTATCGCTATCGTCAGCATATAAATAATCAGCGCTGTCGCCAAACCCAACCCAATTCTAATTATTCGCTTATTTTTCATCATCTTTTTTATCCGCATTAAATAATCCATAAATTCCAAAACCTGCCAAAATTGAATGGGCTAGATTGTTCAGTAGACTCGTATCTATCCCTTTCAAATTCAACCACTCATTAATCAAAGGTAAATTAATTACTTCCTGATTAATCGGTGAAATCAATCCCCAGTACAAGAATTTGTCCTCAAATAATAAAATTATTATTAATAATGCCGGCAAAATCAGCCACCATTGCCGCTGTTTTTCTTCAGTTGCAAACTGTAAAGCCATAAATGGCATAATCCAGATAAACCATTGCGGATGAAAATGAGTAAATCCTAAAATTATCATCGTCGCCGACATCAAAATTAATGTTAGTTTTTTTAGGTTTCTACCTAAATTATTTTTAATCCCGATTAGAGTCAAAGCCACCAACAGCATCGGTACTAGTAAAACTTTGTCTCCTAAACCGATGTTAATCGCACTGTCAAACATTCTGATTGATAATCCGCTGTACAAAACATCTTCTCGAAAGTATGGATATTTTATAAAAGGTAACATTGTCGCTATGTAGATTATTATCGGCCACATTGCCAAAGATATTTTTTTAATCCAACCGCTTTTTGGATAAATCAATCCGGCTATTAACGCCCATAACAAAGGATAACTTTTTACACTTCCCGCCAGTCCAAACCAGGTGAATGCCCAAAAAGGATGGTCAAAATAAAACCATAAACCGATTAAAAAGGGGAGTAAGGCCAAAATATCATTCTGACCCATTATCACCGCTGAATATAAAGTTATTGGATTAAATAGCCAGATTATTGCCGCTGCTTTTGCAAATTTTAAATTATATCCGTTTTTAACCGCTATCTTAAATATCAACCAGCCGGAAATTAAAACTAAAATTAATAGTGGTGTTTTAACAGCTAAATTGTTTAAAAATATATTTTCATCTCTGAAAGCGATGTTCCCGCCGGTGTTCAGCCATTTTACAATTTGATTTCCTCCGATTAATTTAACTACCGGCAATTCTGCCTTTAACAGCCAAAAATGTGCCGGAGGATAATGAAATTTCGGGGCGGCATTGGCATTCTCGTTTAAATAGGTATAAATATCCCACACTCTGCCGTTGTTTAAAGTTGGATAATACAGCACTAGTTTTGTATCCGGATGGTAAGTCAAAGGTGCCAGGAAAAAATACAAACTCGCCGCTAATAGCAATATTTTTTTCATACTATTCTGTGGTAATTATATCAGCAGCCTGATAAAGTGCGTTGTCTACTTTCATCCTCAATTTATTTCCCGGTACTCTTTCTATTTCTTCTGAAGAGATCGTCTGATCAGTCCAAAAAACTGTTTTTTTAAGAAATTGATCTTGTGGCCAATCAACTTTTCTAAATACAAATTTATCGAAATTAAAGGTTAAATTACCCTCTATTCCCGGTTTTGGTCTAATATCGGCAATTTTTTGCACAAAAGTCGGATCCATTTGTTCATAAAACATTAAAAATACAAATTGCTGGGCGTGCGGGGTATCAATGACTACTTGGTCATAATTATCCTGAATGCTTTTTAAAAATGGCATTCCTTCTTTGTAACCGCCAGGTTGATATTCACCGTGATTTTCATAGGCACTGTACAGTAATTCATTATTTATTGTAAACACCGTTGTTAATCCCAAAATCACCACTCCCGCGGCTATCGCTCCCGTTTTAATAATTCGGTTAACTCGTGCCGCATTCAGTTCTTTAAGTATTTTTTGAATTCCCATGGCTACCACTATCTCCATCGCCGGATAAATATTCAGGGATCTTAAAGGGTGAAACCATGTCCATGTCGCTGCCGAAGGTGCCGCTCCGGCAATAATCCAGTAAACTAGAAATCGATGTTTACTCGATTTTTTTATCATCTTAATCAATTCCGTCAGACCGATAATAAAAAATATTCCTTCCAGCCATCCTAGCATTCCCATCCCCGGAATAAATTGTGGAGACATTTTTACCCATTGAAAAATTCTCCAGTTTAAATTTATGGGTGAAATATTGGAAAACACGTGGCCGCTGATTATCCCCATTAGGTAATACGCCGAACTTAATGGGTTAGCTATTTCTTTTGGAGCATAAGGAAAATATCTTTGAAATACATTTTCTTGGTTAAATCTGGTCAACACTAAATTACCGCTGTTCATTAAAAAAATAGGTACACATACTAAAATTAATCCGAATACCGGCCAAAATTTAAATATATTATTTTTTACAAAATTTCCTAGTTTTACAAAAAAATCTTTGCGGAATGACAACTTAATTGGGTCTAAAAGCCAAAATATTAATAATAGTGGACCGCTTAATCGGGCCGAATGGTAACTGTATGCTGCCAACCCTAAAAATATTACTGCCCAGAATTTATTAAACTTTTTCTTTTTTTCCAGAAGCCACCAGCAACCGATAGTAAAAAGCGACATTGATAAATGAGTTTCAAAGGCATTTCTGGAAAAGTGCAGTCTCCATGGTTCAAAGGATAGCAGTAAAAATATTCCAACCGCCAGCCATTTATTTTTAATATATTTCTTCAACAGAAAAAACAAAAAAATCAGTGACACACTGCCGGCTAATGCTGAAACCATTCTCACTGTTGAATCATTAAGGCCGCCAAAATATATAAAAGGAATACTTAAATAAGCGTACAAAGCCGGTTTAAAATCATTAAAAGAACGTAATGAAATCGGCATAAAGTTTCCATATTCATCTTTGCCTGTTTTCATGATTGAATAGGCGTTATATCCCAGTGATGCTTCATCAAAACCTAATGACGGCGGAGACTTATCCAATGAGGCAAATCGGATTATTATGCCGATTATCACAATTACCAAAAATATCAGATTTCTTAATTTATTTTTCATTTTTTTACTGCCAAACCAATATCGTTTCCAAATTTGTCGGCAATATTGTCGTTCAAATTCATTGTCCCTACAAATTCCAAACCTTTATCGACAGAAACTTCTTTCCAATTGGCAGAAATTTGGTTTTTAAAATCCGGACCAGCAAATTCTCCTGAAAAACCGGCATATATACCATGATCAGTCGGTTTTTCCTGGCTTAAGTCAAAACTGTTAAAAACATATTTTTCCTGATTACAGTCATCACCCAAATAATATAAACAATATGATTTGGCATCGCCGATTAAAGTTGTTATCTGAATTTTTTCATATTTACGATAATCAATTTTTTTTAGGTTTTCAAACCAAAACTGATAGGCCAAAGGTCGGTTATCAAACCATTTTTGGGTACGGACCCTCAAATCAATATGGTTCACTTGAATAGCAAAAATTATTAGTATAAAAACAATCGGCGACAGAACCGATGCTAAAGCATATTTATTTTTAGCTGCTTGTGCCAATTCCATCCAACCTTTTGAAATAACCAGCGATATTGGCAGTGTTAAATAAATAAGTCTCAGATAAGCCGGTCCTTCCGAGAAGACAAAATTTACCCACGATAGCAGTATTCCGTAAATCAAAATTCTTCTTAAAAATACATCTTTATTTTTAACAAAAAAATAAATTCCCATCAAAAACAAATAAAACTCTATCCAGTAAAACATAACCACCGACTTTTGTTCCAAAGGGTGAACTTCCTGAAAAAATAAGGATTCAAAATCAAAGAAGGGGAGTGTTTCCGCTAAAGTTCTTTTATAGACAAAGAAATATTTATTGTAAGATAACCGCCTCCACCATAAAGGCAGCTCAATTTTAGTATTTAAACTGTCTTCATTGGTAAATCTTTTAGTAACCTCTACCTGAGCTTCCGTAATCGACAGTTTACTGAATATCGCCGGTTTATTCTTAATCACAAAAATGTTAAATAGTACGCTAAATACTGCCAAAATCAAAAAAACCAGCCACTGTTGTTTCAAACCCAGATTTTTATGAAATAAAAAATAGACGGCTATGGATACTGTCAATATTTTAAACGTCACAATCGGGTGAATAAGCCCTAATATCAAAGTTACCGGTGATATTGATAAAACGGTTATCGTCCAAAATGCCAACTTTTTATCAACTTTAGAAATCAAAACATACCAGCACCACCAACTGATTCCCAACATTAAAAAGGTGATTATTCTTAAAATCCACAAGTTTGTTTCTCCAGACAGTTTCATGCCGTTAAGTACCGCCAATTGTTCCCCTGTTGGCGGATAGTTAATACTTATTGCCGTTATCAGACTGTTTATTGATGCCAGTAGCCATAAAATTACTGCCAACCATTTTTTCATTGGCATTAGTATAAAATAAAGAAGGAGAAAATGAAAACTAAAATATCGATATTATTCTTAATTTTGCTTATAGCTGTCTTCAGTCGTTTCCTTAATTTAAGTAATTTTCCTCCGGCTTTGTTTTCAGATGAAGTTGATGCCGGCTATCAAGCCCTGGTTTTCAATCACTCTCAATCAGACTATTTTGGCAACCAATTTCCTTCTCATTTTCATTCTTTCTCCGATTGGAGAACTCCTTCCCTTATATATAGTATTGCCTTTTTCCAAAAAATTGGCTTCAGTCCGGAACTTTCTGTTCGTCTGCCTTCAGCAGTTTTTGGTGTTCTTTCAGTAATTTTAATATATTTGATCACCAATTCCCCTCTGGCATCCTTTTTATTAGCCATCTCACCGTGGGCTATACATTACAGTCGAACAGGATTTGAAGTATCGGGCATGATTATGTTTCTACTGGCCGGAATCTATTTTTGGAAAAGATATCTTTTAAATCATAAATTATCTTGGTTATTGTTGGCTGTCATCGCTTTCGTTCAAGCTCCTTATTTCTACAGCACCGCCAATTTATTCTTACCCATACTTCTATTGTTAATCCTCATTATCTGGCGTTCTGATATTAAAAAAATGCTTCCTCTCCATTTACTTTCCGGAATAATTTTAGGTTTACTTTTATTAACTCCCTTAGCCATTGATACCTTTTCCGGTCAAAGTGGTTTCAGATTTTCCTATATTGGTATTTTTACTCAACCCCATCGGGAGCAGGTAACCGACCATCTTCGATATGAAGATGTCCTTTTAAATCATTACGGTGAAGTTGGTGTAAAAACATCCTTTATTTCCAAAATATTACACAACAAGTATCAGTTAGTTGCTCAAAAATTTGTCGAAAATTATGTTTCTTCTTTCTCTACCTCATTTTTGTTTCTCAAAGGCGACGACAATCTTCGTCATGGTTTTGGCGGGCATGGATTATTATATTTGCTCGACTTATTTGTTATCCCCTTGGGAATATTTATTTATTTTAAAAAACCAACCAAAATCGGTTCTTTATTTTTTTGGCTGTTGATTCTGGCTCCCATTCCCTATTCTCTAACCCGTGATTCCCTTTCTCCCCATGCCACCCGGTTAATCTTAATGCTTCCCTCGTTGATCTACTTTTCTTATCTTGGTTTAAATAAAAAAAAGTTTTTACTGCCTCTATATTTTTTGCTTTTTTTAAATTTTGCCCATTACTATACTATTCACTATCCTCAGTCTTCTGCCGCTACATGGCACACCGGCATGAAAGATGCAATCCTTTTAACTTCCAAATATCCGGGAAATGATATTTATTTCTCCGATAGTTTCGAACCATTTATGCCTTTCTTCCTTTTCTATACTCCCTATTACTCTTCACCCTCTAAATCTCTTTCCGACCAATTGTCTCATCTCCAAAACGATTTCTTTGATGGCACCGCTTTAAACAATAATTATTATTTTGGCCATCTTAATATGGATAAAATTCCTTCAACCGCTTCTCAGGTTTATGTCATCACCGGCGATGAATATCAGTCTCTTTCCAATAAATCATCGTTTGATATCATCTCTCAAACTGAAAAAAGATATCTCACCTCGCCTCAATTTTTAATCATCACTCCACATGAACAAAAGTAAAATATTCCTTTTGATTTCTCTGTTTATCGGTTTTTCAATTAGTTTAAGACTCTTTCGTCCGGGCTATTTTTCCATGCAGGATGATATTCAGATTTTTAGATTGCAGCAGCTTGATAGCTGTCTTCATGATGGTCAAATTCCCTGTCGTTTTATTGCTGATGGGGGATTTGGTTATGGTTATCCGCTCTACAATTATTATTCACCTCTTCCGTACCTGGTTGCCGAAGCTTTTCATCTAACCGGTCTGGATTATATCAACAGTATTAAAGCTGTTTTTATAATTCCAAATTTAATTCGTTCCGTTTCTACTTACCTTTTAGGTAACTTCTTATTTGGTCCGGCTGGTGGTTTAGTCAGCAGCGTTTTGTATACTCTGGCTCCATATCAGGCTGTTGATGGATTTGTCAGGGGAGCGTTAGGCGAATATTGGGCGCTCAGTTTTATTCCCTTAGTTTTATTTGCTCTGCTTTCCAAAAAATCCAATCTCTATATCGTTTCTCTCCTTTTTCTTCTTTTAAGCCACAATTTGACTGCTTTATACGCTGTTCCTTTAGTTTTAATTTTTTCTCTTCTAACCAAAAACATCAATAAAAATTTAATCCTTAATTCCGTTCTGGCTTTTCTTATGTCTTCCTTTTTCCTCTTGCCGGCTTTATTGGAAAAAAATTTAGTTACTGTCGATACCATGACTCAGGGTTATTTCAGCTACATTAATCATTTCACTACTATTTCCGAGTTGTTTCTTTCTCGCTTTTGGGGCTACGGTGCATCTCTATGGGGTCCTCAGGATGACATGTCCTTTCAGATCGGTTATCTTCAGTGGATTCTGCCTTTAGTAGTTGTCATCTATACATTTTTTAATAAAAAGTTATCACATCGTTGGCTGATTCTAAGTGGATTTTTCATTGGTCTTTTAGCTCTATTTTTAACCCACAATAAATCAACTTTTATTTGGCAGCTATTGCCGTTTATGGCCTATTATCAATTTCCCTGGCGTTTTCTCGGTCTGGCTGTTTTTTGTTTCTCACTAATTTCAGGTGCTTTTGTTTTAATTGCTCCCTTAAAACGTTTTTCCGTTTTTCTTACTTTTATCATTATTGCCGCTGCATATTTATTAAATTTTAATTATTTTAAAGAAGATATTTGGTATCAAAATTTATCTGATTCTCAGAAATTAACTACCTCAGAAATTATTAGACAAAGCGGTGCCGGTTTAAAAGACTATTGGCCAAACTACTCCATCGGTTTTCCCGACCAATTTTCTTCCGGCGTTCCCTCGATTGAATCAGGAGAGGTAAGCAACCTCTCTTTTTCCAAAAATAGTCATCAGGCTAAAGGTAGTTTGGATGTTATATCCGACTATGCCGTCATTAATCTGCCTATGGTTTATTTCCCGAATTGGGAGTTAAAAATAAACAATTCTCTCCAGGATATTAAAATAGAACCACAGCTTGGTTTAATTCAACTGAATCTTCCCACCGGAAACTATGCTTTCGAACTCCATCTTCGCAACACCCCTATTCGGACTATTGCTAATTCACTTAGTCTCTTAGCCATTTCCCTGTTTATAATCAAAGTAATCCGTGAAAAACATTCATAAACTAATTTTTATTTTTATTTTTTTGATTGCTGTTTTTTTCCGATTCTGGCATCTGGATACTCTGCCTTCTTCCTTAAATTGGGATGAAATTTCCCATGGTTACAATGCTTATTCCCTTCTCCAAACCGGTAAAGATCAATGGGGAGTCAGTTGGCCTATTTTTAATTTTCGGGCTTATGGTGATTATCCGACCACTTTTAATCTTTATCTTACTATTCCCTTTGTAAAATTTTTAGGCCTTAATGCTCTCAGCATCCGGCTGCCTTCAGCCATTTTCAGCACTATTTTTGTCGTCTTAGTTTTTTTCTTCACCAGAATATTTATCAAAAATAATTATCTAGCTCTGATTGCAATGTTTATTGCCGCCATTACTCCCTGGAATCTTTTTCCTTCCAGAGCTGTTTTCCAATCGGACTTTTCTCAAACCTTATTACTGGCCGGATTGATATTTTTTTACCATGGACTTAAAAAAACGCGTTGGTTAATTCTTTCTTCTTTTCTGTTTGCTCTTTCACTCTACTCCTATCATAACACCAGAATTATTGTTCCGCTTTTGCTGCCGATTTTGGTTTTCATGAACTGGGCAAAATTCAAATCTATTTTTAAAACCAATCGCCTTTCTCTTCTCCTTTCACTTTCTATTTTTCTAATATTAGCCCTGCCTAACTTATTTAACTTGTTTTCACCGGAGTCTGCCGCCAGAAATCGCTGGGTTGGCATAATAAATCCGAATTCCATAAATTTAATTAACGAAAAAAGGCGTCTCTTTACAGGTCCTTATTTTTTGAATGTTGCTCTTAATAATAAAGTTGTCTATTTTACTCAGACCGTTTTTGTCAACTATCTTTCATTAATCAATCCGCTTCCGATATTTTTTACTGGTTCCCAAAATTATCAATTTAACCCACCTCAAACTGGTTTAATCTATTTTGTCTTTTTACCCTTTTTCTATCTTGGTTTATTGAAATTAATTCTGGGAATTAAAAATAAACACCTAAATCTTCAAATATTAATCAGTTTTTTAATTTGCTTGCTGCCAGCTGCTCTCACTGTCGGTGATTTTCCCTCAATCAGAGCTACTATTGCTCTTCCTTTTTACTTTCTTTCAATAGTCTATGGCTTGTCTCTTTTAAATACCAAAAAGTTATTTTTCCTCTATCCTGTGGTTATCATATTTTCCGTTATTCAGTTTATTTCTTATTGGCAAAACTATCTCAATTATAATGTTCAATATTCTTCTTCCTGGCAATATGGCTACAAGCAGGCAGTCGACTATTTAAAAGAAAACTATTCATCATATCAGCATATATATTTCACTAAAAAATATGGCGAACCGCACGAATTTATTCTTTTTTATTGGCCCTGGGATCCAGTCAAGTATCAATCAGATCCTAATCTCAACTGGAATAATCATGCCGATTGGTATTGGATCGATGGTTTCGATAAATTTGTATTTATTAATGACTGGGAAATAAAAGACTCTTCATTCAAACCGAATAGTCTCTTAATCACCAGTCCTGGTACTTATCCTTCTCAAAGTTTTAAACTAATAAAAACAATTAATTTTTTGGATGGAACTCCGGCCTTTGATATTTTAATTCATGAATAAAAAACTACTTCTACTTATTCTCATTTTTGGATTCTTTATCAGGATAATTAATATTAATTATCCTCCGCTTCTTTGGGACGAAGCTTCAATTGGCTATAATGCTTATTCCATATTAAAAACCGGACGTGATGAATACGGCCGTTTTTTGCCCTATATTTTCAAGTCTTTTGGTGATTACAAACCCGGATTATATATCTATTTAACTGCTCCCTTCGTTGCCATTCTTGGTCCAACTCCTTTAGCCGTCAGATTGCCTTCTGTAATCTTAGGTTCTCTTCTACCTTTTATATTTTATTTATTAATTGTTAAATTTTTCCCGCAGCATAAACGTCTGGCTTTAATTGCTGCCGCTTTAACCGCTTTCAACCCTTGGAATATTCATTATTCACGCGGTGGTTGGGAAACGAATGTCCTTCTATTTGAGTTGTTAACCGCTGCTTATCTTTTTCTTTCTAAAAAATTATTTTTCTCTTCTTTGGTTTTTGCTGCCACTTTATATACCTATCAGGGTGGAAAAATTATGTCTCCTTTACTGATTCTTGCTCTTTTGTTTACTTTTTATAAACAAATAAATTTCAAACAGTTGCTGATCAGGTTCATACTGCCGCTTTTCTTACTTGCTCTGCCTATCGCCTATGGTCTTTTCTTTGGCTCGGATTCCAACCGTCTTCAGGTCTTTGGTCTGTGGTCATATCATCAACCTGAAACTGAAGTGGCCGAAATTTTAAAAGAATCAGGCAGCCTTAATTATCGTCTTTATCATTCAGAAGTCGTTTTCTTTGCTAGAAATTTTTTTCTTAGATATTTCAATTATTTTTCACCTCGATTTTTAGCTTTTGAAGGGGATTGGCAGATCGGCCGTCAGTCGGCTCCTTATATTGGCGCATTTTTGTACCCCACTGTTTTATTTTTTGTTATCGGTTTATTTTTTACTCTTTCCAAACCTGTAACTCTTCTATCTCGTTTTTTTCTAATATGGCTTCTGGTTTCGCCTTTGCCGGGAGCTTTAACTTTGGATATTATTCAACCGGTTCGGACACTATCTCTTAGCATTGCCATAATTTATTTTGCTGCTTGCGGTATTGAATTCATAATTAATCGCTTTTCAAAAAAAATAGTCTATTTAACAATTTTTCTGGCTTATCTTTTAAGTTTTATCTATTACACCGATCTTTATTACTCTCACATGGTAAAAGTTAAACCCGATCATTGGTTGTATGGCTATCAGTCGGCCATGTCCTACGCTCTTCAACACAGCCAAAACAAGACCGTTTATTTTTCAGATTTTTACGGCCAACCTTATATTTATTATTTGTTTATCAGTCGACATGATCCGGCTTCGTACCAAAAACAGGCCAATTTAATTTCAACCGGTTTGGATACCGGTAAAGTTGCCCAAGTTGATAACTTTATTTTTAAAACCCCGGATTTTTCTTATTTAAAAACAGTCCCCGGAGTTCTTCAGATCCTTACTTACGACGATGCTCTTCGGCAAAACATTGATTTAAAATTATTAACCCCTTTAAGTCCTATTAATGGCCATTCTTCATTTTATGCTTATGAAACACCCTAAAATTATTCTGGTTATTATTCTATTTTTGGCTTTTCTGATTAGAGGCTACAAAATTAACACTCTACCGGCTTTAAATCCCGATGAGGCCGCTTTGGGCTACAATGCC
Organism: uncultured Gammaproteobacteria bacterium; assembly: GCA_964448705.1. Taxonomy (GTDB): domain Bacteria; phylum Patescibacteriota; class Microgenomatia; order UBA12405; family UBA12405; genus CAYUZS01. The sequence continues at coordinate 122,153 of CAYUZS010000002.1, read as the reverse complement.
TATTCACTTTTGGAAACCGGTAAAGACGAACATGGACACAGTTGGCCTCTTCATTTTGAATCCTTCGGCGACTATAAACCCGGTGGTTATGTTTATTTGGCTTTACCGTTTATTAAATTTTTAGGCTTAAATGTTTTAGCCATTCGTCTGCCGAATTTGATTCTTTCAGTTTTAACTATTTTTATTCTTTATCGGCTGGTTTTATTGTTAACCAAATCTGAATCCTTATCTTTATTAAGTTCTCTGGTTTTAACTCTTAACCCATGGCATATTCATTTTTCCAGAGGTGCTTGGGAAACTTCCATTGCCTTGTTTTTATTAATTTTGGGTGTTTATTGGCTGTATTCTTATTTTATTCGTCAAAAAAACATTTATCTTTTTCTATTTCCCCTGCCGTTTGTTGCTTCCCTTTATGTCTATCATTCCGCCAGAATTGTTATCCCCGTTCTGGTTTTCATTATTATTATTTTTAATAAAAATTTATTTCTTAAAAATTTACCCCGCTCAATTTTCTCTTTTCTTATTGCTGTAGTTCTTACTATTCCGGTAATAGTTTCTTTTCTGAATAATGGTGGAACCGCCCGATTCAACGGAGTCGGTTTAACCGCTGATTACGGGCCCACTGCTCGAGCCGAAGAACTATTAAACCAACACGGTAGTGTCGATATTGTTTATCGCTTGATTCACAATAAAAGAATTCTATATGGTTTATCCTGGGCTCAAAAATATACATCTCATTTTGATTTTAATTTTTTATTCTTAAATGGGGACGAAGTTCCAAGGTCAAAATCTCCGGACATGGGGCAGGCATATTTGTTTGAAATACCTCTTTTAATCATCGGCCTAATATTTTTAATCAGCCGTCGGGAGACTAATGCCTTAGGTAAATTAATGCTCCTTTGGCTTTTAATCGGTCCTCTCGCCTCATCTTTAACATTCCAGGCGCCCTCGGCTCTCCGGGCATTGCCGATGTCTGTTCCCATCTCTGTTTTTATCGCCTCTGGTGTTTATGGCTTACTAAGTTTCTTTTCCTCTAAAGGAATATCTCAAAAAATTCTTCTCATTATCTTATCCTTTTTATACTTCTATTCTTTCGGCTATTATTTTGACTCTTATTTTATCCGATCCCCCCAAAAATATTCGTTTGCCTGGAACACCGGATTTGATTCCCTTGTCCCATATGTTGAATCACAAAAAGCTAATTATGAACAAGTCTATATTACCGATAAATATGATCAGCCATATATTCTTTATTTATTCTTTTCTCAATATCCACCAAAAGATTTTCAGGTTCAAAGTCAGTTAACTCCTCCCGATAAATTTGGTTTTTCAACCATTTCTAAAATTGATAACATCTTTTTTAGTATTCCCGAAAATATCCCTCAAAATTCTTTAGTGATCGACTCCGCTGACTATCAAATAACCGGTCAAAGTTTTAAAATATACACAAACTAGCATAAAATAAAATCTTATGAAGAATAAAATTAAACTCTCCATCGCTTTGGCTTCTTTTAATGAACAGGAATTTATTAAACGCTGCCTCGATGCCATCAAAGATATTGCTGATGAAATAGTTGTTTACGACGCCCAATCTTTAGATAATACCGTCTCTATTATTAAAAAATATCCTCAGGCTAAAATTATTTCCGGTCCTAATCATCCGCTATTTCATCTTAATAAACAAACGGCTATTGATGCCTGTCATGGTGAATGGATTCTTCAGCTCGATCCTGATGAAGTGGTTACTCCGGAGCTTAAAAAAGAGATTGTCTCGACTATCAATAATCCTCAACATAATGGTTATTGGATCAATAGAACCAATTATTTTCTCGGTCGTTTTCTTAAAAAAGGCGGTGCCTACCCTGATCCGACTATTCGGTTGTACAAAAACGGCTACGGTAAACTTCCTTGTCTTGATGTTCACGAGCAGGCCGAGATTACCGGATCTGTCGGCCATCTTTCCTCTAACCTTCAGCATTTTTCCGACCCTACTTTTTTCAGGTATCAGGCCAGAGCCAACCGCTACACTTCCATTGAAGCCAAACTTTTAGCCGATAAACATCAAAAACTATCATTTATTAGTTATTTTTTCTTTAAACCGTTTTATCGTTTCTTTCAAATTTATTTTCGTCATTTGGGATTTGTTGACGGTTTCCCTGGTTTTGTATACGCTTTTTATTCTGCCTTACGTTTTCCCTCAGTGTATGTCAAACATTATGAGTTAACGGTTTTAAAAGGCAACTTAAATGATTTCCAGTAAAACCGTCAGAGTCGCCATTGATGTCAGTCCTCTAAATGACGGCAACTCCATCAGGGGAGTCGGCTATTACACCCGAAATTTAGTCGATTACCTTCAAAAAGAAATAAAAATAAACCCTAAGTACCGCCATTTTAAAATAGACCTCATCAGCACTCCCAAAACAGACATTAGCTCATATCAGTTGATCCACTATCCTTATTTTGATCCTTTTTCATTAACTTTACCCGTACAACAAAAAATTCCATCGATAATCACCATCCACGATTTAATTCCACGACAATTCAAATCACATTTCCCCGTCGGCATAAAAGGGGAAATCAAATGGTTGATCCAGCGCTTTCTTGCCCGCCGTTCAACTTTAATTATTACTGTTTCCCATTATTCCAAATATATTATCTCTGATATTTTAAATTACCCGGCCGATAAAATTTATGTCACCCACGAAGCCGCCTTACCTGTTTTTAAACCGGTTACCGACAATCAACTTCTAAAAAAGATAAAAACAAAATATGATTTACCGGACAAATTTGTCCTTTTTGTTGGTGATATCAATTGGAATAAAAATATCCGCACTTTGGTTAAAGCATGTTTAAAATTAAAATATCCTTTGGTTATCGCCGGTTCATCTGCTGTTAAAAAAGTACCTTCTCATCCGTGGACTAGGGATATTCATTGGCTTCAATCAAAAGCCTCAAAGTATCGGCATTCCCATGCTCTTAAATTACTTGGCTTTGTTCCGGATGAAGACCTACCGCTGTTGTACAATTTGGCCACTATTTATTGTCAGCCGTCTTATGCTGAAGGATTTGGTTTAACTGTTGTCGAAGCCATGAGTTGCGGCACTCCGGTTGTTTATAGTCAGGAAACTTCTTTATCTGAAATTATGGACTACAATGGTGAGTTTTTTAATCCTTACCACCATAATGCTCTGAAAAAATCTCTGAAAAAAGTATGGACCGATTCTCAACTTCAAAAGCAATATTCCTTCAAGGGTTTACAGCGATCTAAAATATTTAATTGGAAATATACTGCCATTCAAACGCTTGCTGCCTATGAACAGGCTTTATCTTATGGTAAATAATTCCCATTTTATATCGGTCATCGTTCCAGTTTATAAACAGGAAAAAACTATTGCCGATGATCTTTCCACTATTCTCTACAGCCTGGATCGGATTCGTTATCAATATGAAGTTATTGCTGTAGTTGACGGTATAAAAGTCGATCAATCATTTAAAATTGCCAAATCAATTAGAAATCAAAATTTAAAAGTAATTGGCTATCAACATAATCATGGTAAAGGTTATGCCGTCAGATATGGCATGGCCCATACCAAAGGTGACTATATTTCTTTTATCGATTCCGGTATGGAAATAGACCCTAACGGTATTTCACTCTTAATTGAACATTTGGAATGGTATGATGCTGATATAATCGTCGCTTCAAAACGCCACCCTGCCTCGGTTGTAAATTATCCTCTCGACCGGAGAATCATTAGTTTTGGAGCCCAAATCATTTCCCGTTTTTTATTGGGAATTCGTGTCAAAGATACCCAGGCCGGCTTAAAAATTTTTAAAAGAAAAGTTTTAGTTAAAGTTTTGCCGCGGTTGTTGGTTAAAAATTATGCCTTCGATTTGGAGATTCTTTCTGTCGCTAATTATCTTGGTTTCACCAGAATTTACGAAGCTCCTGTTAAATTGAAATATGTTTTTTCAAGTCTCACTCACGCCACCGGCATCAAAACAATTTTCAAATCTCTTGTCGATGCCCTGGCAATTTTTTATCGACTGCGTATTCTCCATTATTACGACGATAAAAATAAACGCCAATGGAAATATGATCAGGATTTAAAAATGCGTATTAACTTAGGTTAATGAAAAAACCACTCTTTTCAATCATAATTCCTGTACGAACCGAGACTCCCTATCTAAGAGAAACTATCAAACACCTTTCCCGACAATCGTTTACTTCATTTGAAATTTTAGTTATCACTGACAAAATTTCCGGACCGGTTAGTCCGGCCATCAAAAGAAATCTTGGTGCCAAAAAAGCCAAAGGAAAATATCTTGCTTTTCTCGATGATGATTCATATCCTTCACCGGATTGGCTTAAAAATGCCCGTCATATTTTTAAACCTTCTCTGGCCGCTGTTTGCGGTCCTTGTCTAACTCCTCCGCATGATAGTGTTCTTCAACAAGCATCCGGTTTAGTATGGTCTAGCTACCTTGGCAGCGGGGGAGCCGGCACCTATCGTAATTTAGTCTCACCGGCCAGATTTGTCGATGACTATCCCTCGGTAAATCTTATAGTCCGTAAATCTGATTTTGTTAAAGTAAAAGGTTTTAATACTCATCATTGGCCTGGTGAAGATACCATTCTTTGCCACGACCTTGTGTATCAACTTCACAAAAAAATTTATTACCATCCGTCAGTCATTGTTTATCATCACCGTCGGAAAGTAATTCTTCCCCACCTTCAACAAATAACCAGATACGCCAAACATCGTGGTAATTTTGCCAAACTTTATCCCAAAACTAGCCGAAGAATTGGTTATTTTATCCCTAGTATCTTTTTTCTTTATATCCTCACTCTCCCTTTTACCAAATTTTATCCTTTCCTTTTTTTATATCTATTATTATTAATTGTCACCTTTATTTCATTCTTGTTAAAGAAAAATAAACTCTCAATTTCTATCCTGGCTGTAATTACTATCCCCTGTACCCATCTATACTACGGTATAATGTTTATTACTGGTTTTTTATCTAAAAATTTAAATTTTGTACCACACAAAGCCAATGAAAAAGGCTATCTCGGCGGCTAAGCCGAAATTCTCCATCTCGGTTTCTTACCCGCCACTTATATCCTCTAAAGGTCAACCGTTTTTAGCCCAAAATCGTCAATTTCAGTGGACTAACACCGGCAATGTCATTCTTCCTGTTATCCCGGCCTATGGTGCTTCTGCCCTAAAAAAAATGGGTTATCGGGTATTTTGGGATGACGCCATTGCTGAAAAAATTTCCTATCAGCAATGGTTGGATAGGTTAATCAAAAATAAGCCGCAGTTAATTTTTATCGAATCCAAAACTCCGGTTATCAAGAAGCACTGGCAGATTATTGCCGACATAAAACGTTATCTACCCCAATCCAAAGTCGCTCTCATGGGTGATCATGTCACTGCTATGCCCGAAGAATCAATGGAAAACTCCTTGGCCGATTATGTTATCACCGGCGGAGATTACGATTTTATGATGATTAATTTAGCCAATCATCTCTCTAAAAAATCAAAGCTCGAACCTGGTTTTTACTATCGCTCTAAAACACAAAAGAACCAAAGCTCTAAAATACTAAATACCGGCAAATTTGCCTTAAAACATCACTTTTTGGATTCAATGCCTATTATCGATAGAAAACTGACCAAGTGGCAGCTTTACGGTTGGAACAACACTAATTTTAAATATAAGCCCGGCGCATATATTATGTCCGGTCGGGATTGTTGGTGGGGGAAATGTACTTTTTGTTCCTGGACGACCACTCATCCGGGTAACACTTTTCGGAATTTTTCCGTTAAACATATCATTAAAGAAATAGAAAATTTGTCCAGGCTCGGAGTCAGAGAAATTTTTGATGATGCCGGCACTTTACCGATTGGTCCCTGGCTTAACGATCTTTGTCATCAATTAATCAAAAAAGGCTTAAATAAAAAAGTTACTATCGGCTGTAATATGCGTTTCGGAGCCTTAAATCAGGAACAATACAATCTCATGGGCCGGGCTGGTTTTCGTTTTATACTTTACGGTTTGGAGTCCAATAATCAAAACACCCTCAATCGTCTGGTTAAAAATACCAAACCGGAGGATGCCAGAAATACCCTTGTTATGGCCAAAAAAGCAGGTCTACAACCACATATCACAATTATGATTGGATATCCGTGGGAAAAGTTATCAGATGCCAAAAATACTTTAAATGAAGCCAGGCAATTATTTAAAGACGTATTAGCCGACAGTATGCAGGCAACTATTGTTATTCCTTATCCCGGCACACCGCTCTATGCTGAATGTCTAAAAAACAATTGGTTGTTAAGCCATGACTGGAACGATTTTGACATGCGCCAACCAGTTATGAAATCACCAATTAAAAAAGAAACTCAATTAAAATTAGTTCGGGAATTATTTTATGGAGTCTTAACTCCCAAGTTTCTGCTCAGAAAGGTCATTTCCATCAGAAATATAGACGATATCCGTTATTTAACTACTTATGCCTTTAAATATCTCCAAAAACTCCGTGACTTCCCAATCAATTCCAAAATCTAAAAAAAAAGTTCTTTTATATTTTCCCTCGCCGTTGCCGTATGAAAGAAATTGGCATGGTGTCCCCCTGGCTCTCCTGGCTATATCCAGATTATTAGACAAACAGAAATATAAAATTAATATCTATGCCCGTCATCTTCAAAAAAACTATTTAGAAGAAATTCTTAACCAGGGTGAAGACGTTGTTTGTCTCGGCATCAGTGCTATGACAGGTTTTCAAATTCATGATGGTCTAAAAGTCGCCAAAGCTTTCAAAAAAAAATATCCTCATATTCCTATAGTATGGGGAGGCTGGCATCCTTCAATTCTTCCCGAACAAACGGTAAAAAATCATTATGTGGACATAGTCGTTCGTGGGCCGGGTGATATAACTTTCCCCCTCTTGGTTAACACCCTTTATCGCCGTCAATCCTTAAAAGATATTCCCGGAATCACCTTTAAACAAAAATCAAAAATCTTCTCCAACCCTGATGCACCTCCGGTTGATTTGCGCCAACTACCGTCACTGCCTTATCACCTGATCGATGTCGAAAAATGTGTTCAGAATACCGAATACGGTCAACGGACAATTCCTTATATTTCCAGTTACGGTTGTCCTCATCGTTGTGCTTTTTGTGTTGAAGAAATCGTTAATAAACGTCATTGGCAGCCGGTTCCCGCTTCTAAAGTCCTTGATGAATGGGCATTTTTAAAAAAAACTTACCGGGCCGATTCTATTGCTGTTTATGACAGTAACTTTTTCGTTGATGAACGACGTGTCACTGAAATCTGTCAGGGATTAATAGATAGAAAACTTCATTTAAAATGGGGAAACGCTAATGGTCGTGCCGGTCAATTATCCCGTTATCAGGAAAAAACCTGGAAATTAATGCAGAAAACTGGTTGCGCTATGATTCTAACCGGTGCCGAATCCGGTTCTCAAAATGCCTTGGATTTTATTTCTAAAGATATGAATGTTGATGAACTGATTACTTTCACTAAAAGATGTCAGCAATATAAGATCAAAATTTTATACTCTTTTCTGGTTGGTTTACCTTGGTCAAAAAATCCTCAGGAAAATAATCGTTTTGTTGCCGAAGAATATAAAGCGACTTTAACTCTAATCGATAAACTCTTAAAAATATGTAACCGTAATCGTTATACCTATTATATTTTCCTACCTTATCCCGGTGCCCCTTTATTCAAGCGGGCGGTTAAATTAGGGCTCAATTATCCTAAAAGTCTCAATGGTTGGAGCAATTATCTTATGTCTCCGGAGGATGCTTTTCAGGAAACTTTAAAACAAAAATGGATCAGCCATCATGATGCTCAGTTGACGGCGATGTTGACCCAATATATTTTTGGCATCATGGATCGGGACACCTATGATATGTTGTCTAACCGGATAAATAATTTTTTTGGAAAAATTGCTTTTAACATCGGTTATTACATCGCCCTATTTTTGGTTACTCTCCGTTGGAAATTGAAATTTTTTGAACTGCCGCTCGATTATCGAATTTTTAGTATCATACATCGTTATGGCGGTATCATTTGACATCGATATTATTATTCCTACTCTGAATTCAGAAAAAGTTTTAACTAAATGTCTCCGATCAATATCCCTACAAAATTATCCCAAAAATAAGGTCCATCTTTATATTTGCGACGGTGGCTCTATCGACCGCACCCTGCTTATTGCCAAAAAATATCATGCTCGTATTTTAAAAAATCCTTTAAAAACAGCCGAAGCCGGTAAGGCAATTGGTCTCAAAAAAGCCAACTCTCCCTTTGTTGCTTTTATTGATTCTGACAATATACTTCCTCAAAATGATTGGTTGCAGTTAATGTTAAATCCTTTTACAGATCAACAGATTATTGGTTCAGAGCCGATTTTTTTTACTTATCGTCATCGTGGCGGCTATATCGAAAGATATTCTTCACTTCTTGGTGCTAATGATCCCCTGGCTTTTATAAACGGTAATTACGATCGGTATTCTACACTTTCCGGCACTTGGACCGGTCTCAAAATTACTCAAACTGACTTTCCTCATTATCTAAAATTATGTATCGATAGCAATCAACATCTCCCAACTATCGGGGCAAACGGAACTATTTTTCGAAAAACATTTTTAATCAAATTCTTTACAGGTGATTATCTATTTGATATAGACTTGCTGGCAATGGCTCCCAAACCTTTGTATTTTGCTAAAGTTAAAGTTGGCATTATTCACACTTTTTGCGAAAGTTCTTTAAAAAAATTTATTAAAAAGCAAAGCCGCCGCTTAACGGATTATTACTACTATATACCATTTCGAAAATATCAATGGCAAACTCAAAATCGGGTGCCATACTTTGTCTTTTACAGTCTGTTTATAATTCCTCCCTTTATTGATGCCTGTCGGGGCTTTTTTAAAAAACCGGATATTGCCTGGTTCTTTCACCCGATTGCCTGCTTTCTCTCGGTTGTAGTTTATATTTTTATCACGATTAAAAAATATTTAGGTCTCTTAAGACCGATAAACAGGCAAACATGGAATCAATAAAAATCCTCCACCTTACTCCATTTTATCCGCCTAATATCGGCGGTGTCGAAACCCACCTTCACGATCTAACCACCAAACTTGCTTCTCTTCATTATCAAAATTATGTTCTCACTTATTCTCCCTTGACCACCAAACATTTGTCTTGGAAAAAATATGAACATTCCCCATATCTTTACGTCCGCAGATTCCGTTATTTTGGATACAACCTTTTTCATCGTTTGGAGTCACACCCATTATTAAATTTTATTTACCTTACTCCTTATTTACTAATCCGCTCTCTGTTATGGCAGATTATTCATCGTCCTTCCCTTGATGTTATTCATTCTCATGGTCTTAATGCCGCTGTAGTCGGAATCATCTTTCAAAAAATATTTAAAGTAAAAACTCATCTTGTCAGCATTTATTCCAGTTATGATCAGGTACCCAATGGTCAGAAATACATTGCTTCAATATTAAATCGGGTGGACGTCGTTTTAACCCAGTCCGATCGCTCCATTGAACAGCTTCGTAAATTAGGTGTTCAGTCTTCCAAAATTCATCGCTACCGCCATTGGATCGATACCAATCGTTTTTCTCCGTCTCCGACACTGCCCTCTAAACCAACCGTTCTTTTCATTGGTCGGATGATACCGCCTAAAAATGCACTCTCTTTGGCCCGTGCTGCCCAAAAACTTCCTCACCTCAATTTTATATTTGTCGGCACTGGCCCCCAATTTCCAAAAATAAAACTAATTTCTTCTTCACTTTCCAACATTCAGCTTATCGGCGATGTTCCCTATTCGGAATTACAAAATTATTATCGTCAGGCTTCTGTTTTTTGCCTTCCTTCAAAATATGATGAAGGTTGGGGTAGGGTAGTCATGGAAGCAATTTCCTGCGGTGTTCCGGTTTTAGCTACCAATTTGGGTGCTGTCCCGGAAGTTGTCGATCCTTCCGTTGGGATTTTAATCAAACCTACCTATAAAAATATTCTTTCGGAACTTAAACGTATATCCCGACTAACTTCTCTTAAAAAAAATTGTCGTTCCTATGCTCTTCGCCATTTTTCCGATAAAAACATCAGTTTAATTACCCGCTTCTACGTAAAAGCTTAAATCTTCGTGTATATCCAGATCTAACTTATCAATATCTGGAAAATCACCTTTTTTAAAAGCAGATTTTTTTATATTTTTGAAACCTGACTCCTGAAGCATTTTTTTAAAAGTCGAATAGGTATACATCCACAAATGAGGTCTCACAAAATGTCTTTTTATATTCCCCAACATACCGCTATATTCACTTTTCGGATATCCGGCTAAAACATCATTAATTTTTTCGCTGTTAATATACTTTTTATAAATTTTTTCTAAATCCGGAAGAACAATTCTAATTCTACCGTTTTTTTTAAGTATTCTTTTTACTTCTTTCAAAATTGCTGCTGTTTCTTCTCTTTCAAAATGCTCCAAAACGTGGGAGCAGTAAACAAAATTAACACTTTTGTTATCCAAAGGTAATTTTTTTCGGATATCAACCAATTCAATCTCCGGCCATTTAACTAAATATGATTCTTTCAACAAACCCAATCGTACAAATATCGATAATAAATTATATTTCCCTATCATCGGCAATAAACCCCAATCAAAGTTTCGCCAGCCGGATACTCCTGAAGGACCCGATCCCAAATTAATTTTTACCATAATAATCTATATAATAACTCATATGAACTCGTCGTCCAAACTATTGGTTATTGCTGTCAATAACTTGGGGCATGGTTTATCTGGAGGGGACAGGATTTGGGTAAACCTATGTAAACAATGGCGTAAAAAAATAGACCTTTTTCTTTTGGGTGTTCCCGAATCATTTGAGTTGGGCAAACGTCATCAAACAAATTTTTCCGGAATTAAAGTCGACATTTATAACAACTCCGGCCATTATCAGCTTGGGAATCTTATTCGTCACCAAATCCGTCGGGTTTTTAAATGTCTTTCCTACGTTTTAAGTCATTGGACTGATATTAAAAAATATCAATATGTCCTATCTGTATCTGATTTTTATCCTGATCTCTTACCGGCTCTATTTATTAAAATATTTCATCCTCAAACCATCTGGATAGCCTCTTTTTATCTTTTTGCCCCTAATCCTTTGGATCAGAATTCACCTTATAATCAAAATCATCAATCGCTCAAAGGTTTCTTTTATTTTCTCTCTCAGATTCCGTCCCGTTTTCTGACAGAACACTTTGCTGATATTGTTTTTGTAACCAGCCAACCCGATAAATCAAAATTTAATCGCCCGAGGGTAATTATAGTTAGAGGCGGAGTTAATTCAGTAAATTTTGAAAAATATAAACAGTCAAAGTCATATCGGGATCCATCGAAAAGACCTTACTTAGCATGTTATCTAGGTCGTCTTCATGTTCAAAAGGGAGTTTTACAATTAATTGATATCTGGCAGTTGGTAACTCAAAAAATCCCTAATGCTAAATTAGCGCTCATCGGTAACGGCCAATTAGAAACCAAAATTAAGCATGAAATAAAACTACATAATTTATCCAAAAACATTAAAATGTTTGGATTTATGGAAGGAAAAGACAAAATAAATATTTTCCAAAACAGTCAGATGATTCTTCATCCGGCTACTTTCGACAGCGGCGGTATGGCAGCTGCTGAAGGCTTGTCCTGGGGTTTGCCGGGTATTTCTTTTGATCTGCCCGCTCTAAAAACTTATTATCCGCAGGGTTTCATAAAAGTTCCATGTTTTGACTACAAAAAGTTCGCCAAATCTATAATAAAATTGTCCGAAAATAAAACTCTTTACCAGCACTTATCAACCTCCGGCTTAACCCTTATCGCTGAATCCTGGACCTGGGAAAAACAGGCGGAAAAAATTTATCAACAAATTTTCACTTCATGAATTCACCATATTTAAAAGGAATTATTAATTTATTCAGCTTTCCTCCCCGTCATTTTATTCCGACTTTAAATAGTTATCTTCATGCTTTCTTTAAAACAAAACAGGCCTCATTACCTATGGAAATTCAAATCGAACCATCGGCCGTCTGCAATCTGCATTGTCGGATGTGTTCCTTAAACAAAAGTCACCAGCCGTTAAAATTTCTCACTCCCGAATCATTATCCCTAATCATCAAAAAATTAAAACCGATATCGATAAATCTAACCGGCATGGGAGAAACTCTTCTCAATCCGTATTTCGGCCAACTGCTTCGTCTCTGTTCTCAAAATAAAATCTCCACCACCTTTATCACCAATCTTCAATTATTGAATAAAAAGCACCTTTACTATCTTAAAAAATATCCTGTCAAATATATAAAAATCTCCATGGAATCCGGAATACCTAAAAAATATTCTCAAATCAGAGCCGGTGCCGATTATTCTCTTTTAGTTAAAAACCTCAAACTTCTAAAACAGTTTGTTGTAAAAAATTCTCTTCCGACTCAAATTATTATTAATGTTGTCCTTTTAGACTTCAACTTAAAAGATATTCGGCATTTAACTAAAATATTCGATCTGGCCGATTCTCTGAACATCGACACTGTTAGTACTCAAAACATTCATCAAATTTCACCTTACATTAACCATCTCTATGAATCAGGTAAAATAAAGACTATTTTTCAAAATTTAGAAAGCTACGCCCAAAATCATCATCTTAAAGTCACATTTCCTTCCACCGTTATAAAGAATAAACAGTGCTATTATCCATGGATATATCCACAAATTACTGCCTCAGGCGATATTCTTCCCTGCTGCATAATTCCTCAGTTTATAGATTACGATACTGCTCTTTCCCGTTTTTCATTCGGCAATATTGTCCGTCAGGATTCTAATTCTGTTTGGAACGGGGATTCGGCTAAAAAATTTCGTCAGAATCATCAACACTACTCTTTTTGTCGAAATTGTTCAAAAAATAAAGGTATTCTTTAAGAATTCCCAATCATTATTGCTTTAAGTTGTTTCAAAGTTTCTGAAGCCTGGGTGTAATTCGGATACGCCTGAAGTATATTTTTTAAAATTTGTTCCGCTTTTTCAAACTCTCCACCCTGGGCATAAACAACCGCCACCACATAAGCGGATTGCGGATCATTTGGTTGAATTTCAACCGCCTTGTTTGCATGTTCCATCGCTAGTTGAATTTTCCCTTCCAGCAAATCAATCTGCACCAAGCTTAAATATGTCTGATAGAGGGTTGGGGTGTAGTACAAAGCAGTTTCATAGCTATCTCTGGCCAAATCCAGTCTGCCGATTTTATATAAAATATTTGCCCGATTATGGTAGGCATCGGCATAATTTGGTTTCACAATTGTCGACTGCGAGAAACCTTTTATGGCGTTGTAATACTGATTCATTTTTTCCGTATCATTTGTCGCTTCGGCTGCTAATTTGTCGTAATCATCTCCAATATTATTCCAGGCGTTATGGCTGTTTGGAGACACTTGGCAGGTATTAACCCATAAATTATGATTTGTCTGCCAATCAATATTTCTCAAATATGTTCTGACGGCATAAAACACGCACCAGCCGGACATCACCACTATTGCTGCTTCTTTTCTTCTTTTCCATAAATCATCTATCACCGTTGCCATCACCATTGCTATACCCAATGACGGTAGTAGGCCATATCTTTCTGCCACCAGCCAACTAACCTTTATCGGTGCCATAGACGGCAGTAAAGTCAGAAGAAAAAAACTTAAACCAAAAAATATATTTTTGTTTCTCTTGAATGTAACAATTAATAAGCCAATATAGGATAAAAATATCATCCAATTAAGCCATACCGGCAATATATACATTGTATGGTACAGTGTCAAATCTACCGGAAAAAGTATTAGCTGCAGATATTTGGGAATTCCTGTTGGGTATTGGAAAAATGGATTATAGAAAATGCTGTCAGTGGCATTATAACCACCGTTAACCAATTGCACTCTATTGGTGATTGTTGGTAATTTTATTAAAAAAGATGTTATCAATAACAATCCTATATATGGAATCGTTTTTTTTGATTTCTGCCAATATTGACGGTTATTCGTCATAACCAGATATAGGAAAATTACCAAAAATATACTAAACGGACGGGGAATATCAGCCAATAATGCCAATAAAAACGATATCGCAGAATATACCAGAAATCTCGGCTTATCTTCTTCCAGATATTTAATAAAAGTAATTGTCGAAAACATCACAAAAAAGGCGATAAACAAATACGGCTTACCGGATATCCAGGTCACTGCTTCTACATGTATCGACATCCCTGCAAATAATCCTAGAGCAATTTTAGCGATTCTTTCTGACGTTACAAAGTTCAGGAATATAAATGCCGTCCAACAGGTAAAAATATAAAACAATACACTAAATATATGGTAGGGGATCGGGTGAATTCCAAAAATGTTTCCGACTAAGAAATTAGCCAACATCACTGGTGTTATATTTCCATCAAAATAATTAAGGCTTCCAATTTCACTATTGTTGATTATTGTGGCATAGTCGTCAGAGACAAAATCGCCTCTTATTCCGTTAAAAAAAAGGCATAATATTCCTATTGAAATTAGCAACAAAAATACTTTATTTTTGCTTAGAATATTTCTAATGGAATGTTTAACAACTTCCGCACCTTGCGTTAATATCTCATCAGTCTTTTCCTTGTTTCGAAGCTTTTTTATCTTGCGTTGAGACATTCCAAATTTTAGCACAACTAAACTTTTAAAACCCCTGAAGTTACCTCTTTTCGGTTTATCAACAATTTAAAATTCAGTTTAATACCTACCAGCGCAATGTGCAGAATATATCGAACGTCTTCCCAACTTCTAAATTTATTAATCACTCTAAAAATACTTTTGGGAGTCAGCCATCTGCGTATCAAAAAAGACCGGTACAATTTATTTTGAATCGCCACCACCTCCTCGCCGGTAAAATATTTCGTTCTGAAAGTGGCATTTTCTGAAAACATAAACTTTTTGTCTTTTATCAGCCATTTTTCTTTTTCAAAAATTTTATAAATTTCCGTTCCGGGTCTTAAACTTAAACGAAAAAAGAAAGCCAAATCGACATCTGACTTAATCGCAAAGTCAAGGGTATTTTTCAGATTATCCATAGTTTCATACGGAAAACCGACTATGTTTGTTGCCAATGTCCAAAAACCCAAACTGTTCGCATATTTAGTTAATTCTTTTGCCTGTTCTAAGCTATACGGTTTTCCTACCCATCTTCTCATCTCCGGGTCACCGGATTCTATCCCAAAAGTAATCCGATAGCAGCCGGCTTGTTTCATTTTCTTCAAAATAGGTTTTGTTAAAGTCCAGTGGGCAATTCCGTTAGGAGTTGTCCATTTAATATCTAATTTTCTTTTAATTATTTCATCGCAGATTTTTTCAAATCTGATTCTATCCACAGAAACACTATCATCCTGAAAAGCAAACTCCCTTGCTCCATAGTTTTTTATTAAATATTCCATTTCATCAACTACATTTTCCGGACTCCTTCCCCGCCAGCAGTGATGCCATACTGCATTTACAGAACAATATAAACAATGTCCCGGACAGCCCCTGGAAGAAATTAACGGATAAACCGGCTTTCTCATATTAAAACTGCTTCCCATTATATATTCATCAATTTTCAATGACTCCCAGTCTGCCATCGGTAAACTGTCCAGGTTTTTAATTAATTCCCTTTGTTCATTTTTTATAATTTTTCTTCCCTCTCTGTAGGCTATTCCTTTAATGTTTTCCAATTTGCGTCTGCTTAATAACTCCATCATAGTTATCTCACCTTCGCCAAATACTGCTACATCAATATTTCTGCATTTCAAAACTCCTTCCGGATCAACACTGACATGAGACCCTCCCACCACTACTCTGATTTTTTTGTTAACCGATTTCACAATTTCAGCTATTTCCGCCACATCATTATAGTAAGCAGTAAACATACAGCCAATACCCACTACCTCCGGATTAAATTCTTTTATTGCTTTATAAATTCTTCTTTTGCTCATCCCATATCGTCGCCCTCGACCGTTTCGTATCATCCTTTTACTGTCACCGGCCAAAGCATCCAAAAATTTAACTTCCACTCCTTTGCTTTTTAAATACGAAGAAATAAACAACAAACCCATTGGTATACTCGGCCCCAGGATTCCCGATCCGTAAACTGTTCCCGGCGGATGAATCAGCATCACTCTTATCTGTTTCTTTTTACTCATTTTCTAATATTGATTCTATCAGTCTTCCGTATTTTGTGTGATTTAAAACAAGATTCAATCCTTTTAGTCCCTGCTTAGAAATTCTAAACGGCAGCTGCCACCCACCGATTTCTTTTTTCATTTTTTTCAAAAATTCTGTTTTTGTTAAAGTTTTTATCGGCAGTCTTGTTTTTGTATTTGAAGTGATTTTTTCATAAACAAATCTGCACAAATCTTCCATATCTATGTAGTTGATATTTTTGTTTCTATCTCCGGCCATCATCATTACTCCTCCATATGTTAGCTGCCACCATTTCTTTTTTTGTTTAAAATCTATCACCACCGGTGGATACACAATCTCTACCTGCTTATATTTTTTTGCCAATCTTACCTGAGCTTTTTTTGATTTTGTATAAAAATCACTTTTGTTTCCAAAAACTACTTCACTGGAAAACAGAATCACTTTTTTATTATATTTTTTGGCTGCTTCTAAGACATTTTTACTTCCCAAAACCGTTACTGCTTCAAATTTATTATAACTGTCATCAAACACATTTTGATATGCTGCCAAATGAACAATTATCTTAACCTCTTTAACAAATTTGTCTACCTTCTCTTTATCGGTAACATCAGCATTTTCTCTAGTTCCTGCAGCTACCTCAATTCCTTTCTGACGTAAATAAGAAACCAATTTTCTGCCAATAAACCCATTGGAGCCGGTAATACCAACTATCATCAAAATTTCAAATCTCTAAAAAAAAGTCCCAATTTTTCTTCACTATGTCTCAATCTCATATTTACCTCTTCAATTTTCCCAATATCAGCCACTGTTGTTTCATAAGAAGTCTCTTTTTTGGAATATTTTAGAGGAAAAGAATTCTCCATTTCATAAAATTTCAGAATTTTATTCATTTTTTGCCTGTCCAGTTTATCTAAATCCACCATCACTACCAAATCGAAAGGTGATTTCTGTCCAAGTTCTTTCGCAAAAACGTTAACATAATCGACCTGGGAAAAATCGTTGCTTTCATTGGACACCGACATTATATTCGTCATCAATACTTTTTTCGCTTTAGATTGGCCGTAAGCTTCTTTAATTCCCTTTGGCAGTAAATTTGTCAGCACACTGCCGTATAAACTTCCCGGACAAAAAATTATTACTTCCGACTTCAGAATAACCTCTACTGCCTCGCTATTTGCCCTCACCTCCGGCTCCAGCCAAACTTTTTTTACCATATCTCTGGACATTCTTAAGCTGTCCATAAAATGCTCACCGCAATATCGTTTCCCACTGATCGTTTCAAAACAAACATTAGCCGGTTTAGTGGAAACAGGAACTACTTCACCACTTAATTTCGATCCGGTCAATAAAGAAAACAATTTGTCGACATTAGACAAATCACCAACTCTTTCCGACATAAATTGAAAAAATATATTGCCAAAGTTTCTTCCTCTCCCGTCCCGAAATCTCAACATCTCTTCCCAATTTTCTTTTCTTTTTCCGTCTTTCCACAAGGATATCAGCGACCGCCAATAATCAGAAAAAGCCAGTATGCCGCCCCTTTCATCTGTTCTCATTCTTCCGGTGTCACCGCCGCTGTCAAAAGTAGTTACTATCGAGTGAATATTATTAAATCCTGCTTCTACCAGTGATTTGTTAATCACCGGCATTCCCGAACCACCGCCGATTGTACAGATCATCGTCTCCGTTCTCATCTCTTTTCAATATCATACCACTTCCCAAAATATGTATAATAACCATATGGTCCATATTATCAAAGAATTCAGCCTCATCATCAAATGGCGGGAGCTTCTTTGGCAGATGGTTGGCCGCGAGGTCAAAGCCAGATACAAACAGTCTGTTCTTGGCTATTTTTGGGTAATATTGAATCCTCTTGCCCAAATGTTAGTCATGAGTTTTGCCTTTTCCATAATTCTCCGTATCCCTACTAATTCTGCCGGAAATATTCCTTATTCCGTCTTTTTATTCACAGCTCTGCTGCCATGGAATCTCTTTGCCAACTCACTTTCATCATCCACCAGTTCTCTGGTCAACTCTTCATCATTAATCACTAAAGTTTATTTTCCTCGAACCATCCTGGTTATTTCTACGATTCTTGCCAAAATCGTCGACTTTTTATTTGCCTCGTTAATTCTGATTGTTTATATGATTGCCTTTCAAATACCAATAACTTTAAACATCTTATGGATAATACCTATATTTTTTATCCAACAAATTTTTACTATTGGTTTGTCTTTATTTTTTGCTGCTGCCAATCTTCTCTATCGCGATATCCAATATCTCCTGAATTTACTGCTCGTTCTTTGGATGTATGCCACTCCGGTTATTTATCCGGCAGATATTGTTCCCGATAAATATAGAATTATTTTTCAGCTAAACCCCATGGCTGTCATTATTAATGCCTATCGCCAAACTATCCTCGGCGGCGGTGTTCCCAATTACCTTAGTCTTCTAATTGCCTTGGCTGTCTCTCTTATAATTTTGTTTGTCGGCTTAAGTTATTTTAAATCCCGCGAAAAAATCTTCGCCGACAATATTTAGAATGAAATCAACTATACCGACAAACTACGCCTTTATCGACAGCCAGAATCTTAATCTAGGAGTAAAAAGTCAGGGGTGGAAACTTGATTGGCGCAAGTTCAGACAATACTTAAATAATAAATATCATGTTAAAAAAGCATACTTATTCATTGGACAACTTGCAGGTAATGAAAGCCTCTACACTTTTCTCCAGGAAAGTGGGTATATTCTAATTTTTAAACCGACTCTTGAACACAAAGTCGATGGAAAAATGACTGTCAAAGGTAATGTTGATGCTGAACTGGTACTCCATACCATGATTCATCTTAATCACTATCAAAAAGCGGTTATAGTCAGTGGTGATGGCGACTTCCATTGTCTCATCGAATATCTATCAAAAAAAGAAAAACTACTAAAAGTTCTCGCCCCCACAGCTAGGTATTCCAGTCTACTTCGACATTTCAATGCCTATAACCTAATTTCCCGTATCGATTTGCTTAAAAATTCATTAGCACAAAAAAAGACTGGCATTCGCGGTCGGTCGAAACCTTAGGCTAGTCCAGTCATCGTGATGAGTTATTATATAAAATAAACCAAATCATGTCAAACAACACCGTTATAAAATTCCAACACGTTACCAAAAATTTTAGTCTTCAAAATCAAAAGACTTTTAAAGAATTTTTGCCGGCATTGTTTATGGGTGAACAAACCAAAAATAATTTCACCGCTCTTTCCGATATTTCATTTGAAATCAAGAAAGGGGAGGTGGTTGGAATTATAGGCCCCAACGGTTCAGGTAAATCCACTATACTCAAGCTGGTCGCCGGTGTTATGTCTCCCTCCCGAGGTAAAGTAACCGTCGAAGGTAAAGTTTCTCCCTTAATCGAACTAGGTGCTGGTTTTCACCCCGAACTAACCGGCCGGGAAAACATTTATCTCAACGGCGCCATTCTGGGATTAAAAAGAAAAGAAATCGAGCGACAGTTGGACGATATTATCAAATTCGCCGAGTTAGAGGATTTTATTAATCAGCCGGTAAAACATTATTCTTCCGGTATGTATATGCGTCTCGGTTTTTCCATTGCTATTCACGTTAGACCGGAAATCCTTATTGTTGATGAAATATTAGCTGTCGGCGACACTGCCTTCCAGGACAAATGTTTCCGGAAAATGGAGGAGTTTAAAAAGGACCAAAATGTCACTATCCTTTTTGTCTCCCACAATTTAAAACAAGTCGAAGATTTCTGCACCAGGGTTATCTATCTTAATCATTCAAAAATCATTTCTGATGGTGAACCGGCTAAGGTCATTTCTAAGTACAGCAAGATAAAACATGACTAGAGATCACAACAGCATTTTTAGAAAATTTAATATTCCGACTAATTTAGAAAATGCCATTAAAACCATCATTCCTATCGCTAGTCGTAAAAAGATCAAGTCATATATTGGAAAGTTTTTAGTCCCGGCCAAAGAAATTATCCCTTCAGATATAAAAACAGAATGGGAAAACAATAATTCAAATAAAGCTGATATTATTAATTTTAGTGTAATTTCCTGGGACTTAAGATATCAAAGACCTCAACAAATTTCTCACGAACTAGCTAAAAATGGTCACCGAGTTTTTTATATTGAACACGAATTTCTTTCTCATCCCAACCCAAATAGTAAATTTGCTCCAATACAAGTAATCAAAAAAAATAAGAACATTTATCAAATTATTATTTCTGCCTCACGAGAATTATTTATCTATCAGGAAAAACCTTCCTCCTCTGACCAAAAAATAATCATTGCTTCTATTAAGAATTTAATAAAACAAGCCCATATTACCAATCCTATAGGTAAAATAGACCATCCATTCTGGGGCTTTATAGTTGATAACTTATCTATACCTTTTATTTACGATTGTATGGATAATCATTCTGGTTTTAAAGATTCAGCCAAAAATATCGATACTATAGAAAAAGAACTGGTTAATAAATCAAATAAGGTAATTGTCACATCAAAATTTTTAGAAAATAAAATCAATCAGCCTCAAAAAACAATACTGGTCCCCAACGGAGTCGATTTTGTTCATTTCAACTCTCCTCAAAAAACAATTCCTGAAGATATAAAAAATATTAAACATCCGATAATTGGTTATTACGGAGCCATATCTCATTGGTTAGATTTAAAAGCAATAGAGGACTCGTTGTCAAAACACCCTGATAAATCATTTGTCTTTATTGGAAAGATAGAGAATCAGGAAGTTACTAAACTAAAATATAAAAATCTTTTCCTTTTAGGAGAGAAACCATATTCAGAAATTCCAAAATATTTAAATCAATTTGATGTTGCTTTAATTCCTTTTTTACTTACCCCACTTATCAAGGCAACCAATCCGGTTAAAATTTATGAATATTTTTCTGCCGGTAAAAAAGTGGTCTCAACAAAACTTCCGGAATTGATTCCATTTTCTGATAATATATTTTTTTCCAGCTCTAATAACTTTTCTGATAAAATTTCACTTGCTCTTAAAAGTCCCGATAAAGCATCATCAAAAATCACCATTGCTAAAAATAGTACATGGACTCAACGTACTGATTTAATCGAAAAGACATTAGATCATTTCTTCCCAAAAGTATCAGTGATTATCCTTTCCTATAATCATCCTGATTTATTAAAAAAAACTATCGAATCGGTCGTCAATCGTTCATTTTATCCTAATATGGAAATAATAATTGTAGACAACAATTCCGATTCTGAAACCAAATCTTTACTTAACAAGTATAAACACCTTCCAAACTTCAAGATAATTTTTAATAATGAAAATTATGGCTTTGCCAAAGGTAATAACATTGGTTTAAAAGCGGCCACGGGTGACTATTTAATATTGCTAAACAATGATGTTATTGTTACTCCCGGATGGATTTCCAGGCTTTTATTTCATGTTCAAAAATCAAATGTTGGTCTGGTTGGCCCGGTAACTAATTCTATTGGTAACGAGGCTAAAATAAACATTGTTTACGATTCAGATAATCAATCACAACTCGAAAGTGCCGCTCTTAATTACACTTCTGCCCATTGGGGCGAAACTCTTAATGTTAACAATATTGCTGCTTTTTGTTGGATTATGAGTCGTCACACCTACAACAAAGTAGGGGATCTTGATGAGAGATTTGGTATGGGAATGTTTGAAGATGATGATTATTGTAAAAGAATCAAAAAACTTGGTCTGGAGATTCTGATTGCTGACGACGTTTTTATTCATCATTTTGGCGGTTCTTCATTTAAAGAACTACCCTCTACTGAATATGAACAATTATTTAAAGTTAATAAAAATAAGTTTGAATCTAAATGGAAAGCAAAATGGATTCCTCATCAATACCGAAAATAGCCAAAATTCCTTTTTATTATTTTCTAATTATATTTGCTTTTGCCTTATTGTTTAAAGCTTGGTTGCTCAGCCCCAATCAATTTTTTATTTATGATGACTTTTCCCACCTTCTTACTGTTCAACAAAACTCAGTTGCCACTTTGTTTCATATTTGGCCACAACAAATGTATAACGACCGACCTTTTGGTCTAATTATTATAAAGCTTCTTTATTCCTTGTTCTCAGACAATTACCAGCCCTATTCCATAGTGATATTTCTCATCCACCTCCTCAACAGTTTCCTATTTTTATCTCTATCTACAAAAATTCTAAATAAATTTAATATAAAAAACTCTTATGTTTTAGCATTGGTATCAACTCTATTATTTTCAGTCTGGCCTCGTTCAACCTTTGTTGTTCAATGGGTATCTGCTATTTTTGATTTAGTTTCAACATTTTTATCGCTGATCTTTCTTTCTATTCTTCTTAAAAACAAAATAAACACTATTCTCCAAGGTATTCTACTTTTTATAACCTACTATTTAGCCATCAGAACTAAAGAATCAATTATCTTTCTACCTTTAATTTCTCTATTGTTAGTCAATCCAAAAAATAAGAAATACATTTATCCTTCGGTTATTTTAATGATTTTCTACTTAATCTCCCTAATTTTTCTCGGGATGTCCAGTAACTTTCAACACTTTCAAAACGCCAATCCATACTATCCCAGCCTAAATCCAATTAATTGGATAAAATCAACCTTTAATTATTTTTATCTTTATACCAATATTCGTGAGTCGGGTATAGACTTCACCTCATATTCTATTATTGGTCTTACCTCTTTGTCTATTTTTATTGTTAGTGCTATTTATACTCTCAAGAATAATTATAAAAAATACCTTTATCTGTTGTTTGCTGCCATCCTTGCACTTGGCCCTGTCATATTATTAACCAACCGACAACAAAAACTATACCTCTACTTCCCTTCCATCTTTTTGTCGATACTCACAACACTAATTGTTTACAACCTCTTCGATAAGATACATATTAAAAAATATTTTATCCCTGCATTTGCCCTCATTATTATCTTTGCAAACTACATAGATCCTTTATACCAAACATAAAAAATCTGGTGGCAAACAAGCGGACGTATTAATAAAACAACCTACCAAAGTCTCAGTCGACATCCACTCGAAACAGACACAATTTTGATATGCGATATCGATAAACCAGACCATATCTTTATCTACGGTCCAGGTGATGCACTCAAATTTTTCCACAACCAACCAGAATTAAATGTCACATTAAGTCAAGAGCCATGCCCAAGTAACAATCTTTCTTCTATCGATTATCGGAGTCTTTACTAGCATGTACAGCGTCCAATATAAGAATTGCTGACAAGTAACTAAGCATCCAATATAACCAGAATAAACCCCTATTACCATAAATTTCACTCAACATGGGTAGTTCAAAAATTAACGTAATGAATATGACACCTATAAAAAGAATAATCCTATTCAACCTTTTGACAATAACAGTATTAACTATAAGTGAGAAAATTAGGATTACCCATATAAACAATTCATAACCGGTAGGTACTAACTTATGCCATCTTTCAAAAATAGTAAAAAGGCCAATACTGATTGAAGTATTATCACTAAAATACTTATTAACACCATTGCTTGTTATTACTCCTAGCTTAGAGTGTATTAGTATCAGTAAACCAGACAATCCCAATCCGATACCAATTGGCAACAGTTTTTTTATTAATTTCCATCCAAAGCTTTTAAACATAATTAACATACCAAACAACAATATTGGTAGATAAATAATCATGGTCGTTCTCATCAATAAAGACAATCCTACAAAAATAGAAATCGCCTTTATTACTTTCTTATCTCCTTCCTTACCGACAAAAGGCACTAAACAAGTCGCCGCTCCCATAAAAAACCAAGCCGGCATTTCTGAAATATTTTCTATAAATCTTATGAACCAACCATTCATCATAAAGTTCCAATAGACAGTTAATAGTAATATTAGTTCCACCCCAAACACCTTCATCAACCTTTCTTTAATAGTCCGACCACTTTTCTTAAGTCTTATCAAAAACGCAATTATAAACATTAACGGTAACGATAAAAGCATCCAATGTGAAAACGTATCCATAACTTTGTTGTCGTCTCCAAACACCATCATCATCAAGGCTTTAAAGTACAGGAAAAATGGTTTTGAATAAACAACAGTCGATTCTATAAAAAACGTCTTATCTCTCAAAATATCCCTCGACCATGAGTAGTAAGTTAATTGATCAAAGCCTGCACTGTAATAAATCGACTCCGGTCTAAACGAATACCCATTTAAACAGGAAAGAATATACAAAGACACAATAACCATTGCAAAAATACCGACAAACAGCTTGCTGCCAACTCTCTCGTGTAACCCAACAATCTTCTCCCACAGATACTCAAATGTATATAGAAACATTATTGCCACTAAAGCATATTTAATAAAAGGAAAATATTCGGCTACGAAAGAATGTGGATAATATTTAAGATATATAAATGCTAAAACCTTAACGAACACAAATATACTAACAAAATAGAAAATAAAGTTAATAAAGTTCCCCAACTTATAGTTCCTCAGCAGCTCAAACAGTAAGGGAGTAAGCTTTACAACCATCAAAAACAACAGCACTAATATAAGACCAATATCAAAATAAACAATATAAAAGCTCACTCCTATTCCGTTAACAGTGCCAAGGTCAATATAATCGCCCTTATTATTCTTTACAGTCACATACAAACTGGCATCGTCGTGTTTAATACTCTTAACCTTGGAAACATCTTCCAAACAATCACCCGAATCATCAACACAAGTATAGTTCTGATAACTCAATCTAAAATCCTTATCACGATCAACCGCTAAATCCCTTACATTACCGTCCTCAAAATACTCACCATCATTTAATTTTCCTTTATACGAAACTCTAAAGTCTAAATTGCTTACTTTCAACTTCTCTGCCATCGCACTGAGCTCTTCAGACTTAATAATAAATATAGCCTTAAAAGGGTAGTTTCTTTCTTTTCGCATCCTATCCCAAACATTCCAGTTCAAATCACCATTTTCCTGGTTATAAATATCAAATTTCAAATCATTGAAGCCGGACAAACGCCAGTCGTTGCCCTCCACCCTTCCAAAATCGATATTTCTCTCAAACCGGCTAACCCTCACCCTGTCATATTTCCAAATATTCTCTTGTGAAAACATACACTCACCGTTATTTTTCGGCAAAGTTAGACACAAGGATACCGGCTTCTTATTATTTAATAGTAATGTAAAAACAGAAATAAGTAGCAGCAACCACCACCATCGACACAGCGTTTTCATCTCCCCTAAGTATATTCAAATTACCGTGTCTTCTCAATGATATACTTACTTTACAATTCAGGAGCACAAGATGAATCAACAGGAACATTGGAACAAATATTTTACATCAACCGTTAAAACCACTTTAAATATTAGTTCCTACTGTCATAATGTCCAGTCACTTATCACCACTGTAAAAGAAATAACCAAGCACTACGACGACCCCCTAAAAAAAGTACTTGATGTTGGCGGCGGTACCGGAGACAAATCCAGGTTTTACTTCCCAAAATCCAATCTTCACCTTGTTGATATTTCCTCTAAAGCCATAGAGATAGCAAAAAGAAGCCATATTACCACTCATCTAATAGACATCGAAACGACACCACTCCCTTACAAAAAAAACTACTTTGACTTCGTTATTTCCAGCGAAGTTGTTGAACATATAAAAAATATTGACTTATATCTAGCCGAGATATGTCGAGTCTTGAAACCAAAAGGATACTTTTTAATATCAACACCAAATATTTGTTCATTATCTTCACGAATCAGGGTACTCGCCGGTTATACACCTACAACTTCATCATTCGATCCAACCCATATCCAAATACTTAATTTCCAAAAATTATCGATCTTTCTAAAAAAGAAACATTTAAGGATTGTCACTGCTACCACCAATCAGGCCTATTTCCCAACCACTAAAACGTTGATACCAATACCCTTCATTCATTTATTTAACATCAACCTCGGCGAACAAATTATACTATTAGCAAAAAAAACTAAATGAGCATTTTTCCTGTCAACACGATTAGTATATTAGACAACATCTATACCAAGTTCTTTGGTCACCAAATCGGTTCAAACGCAAAAAAATTGTTTAACTACCTAACCTGGTCATTTATAGGTGGACTGTTTTCTGCCATTATAATGTTTATTTTTACCACAACAATCGGTAATAAACTTGGTCCTTTTCAGTTTGGAAAATATAACTCGATTATTTCCTTAGGAACAACTTTTTCTTTATTAATTCTTCTGGGTACTAATATCGGACTTACCAGATTCGCCTCAGATTCAGACAACGAAACATCAAAAAACAGATATTTTTGGGCTTCAATAATTATTTCTACCATTAATCTAGCAATAGTTTTCGCCATTGGCTTTTTGACCTCAAAGCTATGGTTAGGAAAAATCTCCCTACAAAAATCCGATCTAATACTCTCCCTAATAGCCGGCATCTTTATTGCTTACAAGTCTCTTTCTGACTCTATACTAAAGTCTTTCCTTTTGTTTAAAGCCCAATCAGTTGCCAAAATAGTGGAGTCGACGCTTGTACTTTTGTTTCTACTTGTACCACTTTTTCTAAAGATATCTTTTGATTATCAATATCTAATCCACATTCTGATTCTTAGCTATCTTAGCTTTTTTCTAATGTCTTTCACCACCGGCAAATTACCCTTAAAGCATCTTAATTTCCCAAGGAAAGAAATAAAAACTCTTGCTAATTACAACAAAATATTATTGCTTAGTTTGATCGGAAGTGTCCTACTCGGTTTTGAAAAGTTTACTATTGGACATTTTATGGGGTTAGAGAAACTTGGAATATTTAGTGCCTACTACGCCGTTTCACAATCCATCCTATCCACTCTCACGATTATATTTATGAACGCCTATTGGCCGTACCTCATCCAGGAGAAAAGCAACTTCTACTCATCAATCATCAAAATAAAAAAAATACTTTTCCAACTAAGTCCTGTCTGGTTATTTTCGATATATGCCGCCGTCAACTTATTTATTCTTTTGTTTGGGTCAGCATACCAACACAGCAATCTCTACTCACTGATATTTACGTTTTCTTCGTATCTAAACATTTGTTGGTCAATACTAGCCTACATATTACTAATAAATCACGCTAAAAGGATATCTGTTATAAGTACCATAATTCCTTTTACATTTATCATTATGATTGTCATTACCAAAAACATAGCTTTTTATGTTATCTCTCAAATAGCTATCTATTTGGCGGCCATATTCTATGCCAACAAACAGATAAAATCAGATTATATGCAGCATAAAGTACAGAATGATCTTTGAAATAACAAACAATCAGCAAAAAACTATTAAAAAGGTCGTTATTTTTTATAAGGGATCATTTGGAGGACAGCTTGACAAACAGGAGGTACTAAACTCCATTGCTAAATATAACCAAATTGAAGTTCACTTATATAAGACTTCCAACCAATTCATTCTAGCCGGTCGGGGATCGTATAAAAGTCATTTGGTTATAACTCATAAAAAGTCGGTGCTTAGAGAATATAAATATATACATGATTACGTAAAGAAATACAAAATTGACCTCTGTTTATTTCTAGGCAGCGGATACCCATGGTCTTCAGAATTCATAACCTCACTTAGAAATGTCAGCTACTGCGCCTGCTATTTCGCTGATGACCCGGAAGGTGCCGAAGAAACATCTAAATACTATGTCAAGGACTATGATTATGCGTTTTGTGGTGGAATTTATTATGACAGTCACACCACAATTTCCCAAAAATATATAACATGGGGTGCTAAAAAATCTAAATTTATTCCCATTGGATTCAATATTAATAAATACAGAAAACTATCAAAACCACAACAAAAAAGACAGTACGATTTAATTTATGTTGGTTCGTGTTTTCTATCAAAGACGTTTAGGATTTTTCGACTTAAAAGACACTTTGGTAACAGAATGTTGTTTTTTGGTAAGGGGTGGAACGAGTCTGATAACTATCTTAAAACTGTAATATTAAAACTCATAAAAAAGATGTATGGCATTGGCCATATTGAATCCATTAAGTCAAACAAAAAACTAGTTCAGTATTATCAAAATAGTAAAATTGGAATAAATTTTCACTTATCATATGGTCCAAGTAATGTCAGAAACTATGAAATTCCTGCAAATGGTTGTTTACTCATTACAGATTGTACAAAAGGAACGAAAAAGATTTACAAGGTTGGGAAAGAAGTTATTACTTACAGAAATGTTAAAGACGCAATTAACAAAATCGAATACTATTTGAAGCATGAAGACGAAAGAGTCAGAATATCCTCTGCCGGTCGTAATAAAGCTATTAGGGAATACTCAACTGCCAAATCTTTTTACAAAATTTTTTCAGAAATTAATGCCGCAAAACTATTGAATGAAAATAGAAAAAAAACTTAGCTCAAACTTAATCTATATACTAATAATCCTTATTACCATATTCACTAGAATAAATAATATTGGTATTCCATTATCTTATGATGAAGTCGTCCATGGATACATCGGCAAAGAAATAATTCTTAAGGGAAAGTTACCATACGTTGATGCTTTTGATCAGAAGCCATTTGGCGTGTACATTCCACATGTTATTTCCGGAGTCTTCGACACTGGAAACCAATTAAGTGCACGCATCATTGGACTCACCATTTCCGTTTTGGTCAACATAATTGGTTACGCAATCTTAAGCAAACATTTCGGTAAGTTAGCAGGGCTTATATTTGTAATACTTGAATTATTTATTGGTGACTCGAAATTGATCGAAGGTCAATATAACCTATTGACGGAGCAACAACTAAAACTTCCACTCTTGCTGACTTACGGATGGTTTGCGTTAAATACACGTAAAAGAGAGTGGCCTAATCTGATTTATGGAGGGCTGTTAATATGTTGGCTATCGATGATTAAACAAACATATATTCTACTTTCTATCCCAGCCTCCATCACCATATTCATCAATACTAAATCTCTTACCAAGCTTTCACTTTTTTACTTTAGTCTTTTAACTCCCTGGTTCATTTTCATCGTTCCGTACTTATATTCACCTACCAGCCTAAGTTGGTTTATGCTTGGAATATATTCATATAATAAGAAATTTTATACAGGTATCAGTTTCGGGAAAACTCAAGAAATTTTCGAGTTTCTATATACCAGCAAGGCTATCATCTATGGCTTGGTAATTGGTTTATTCTCAAGTCTTTTAGTTACTTTTAAAAAATTTAAACTTAACTCAAACTATCAAACATTTATCATCTTTTTTGTTTCTACCATTTTTATCGGCATTTTCTCAATATACTTGGGAGGAGATAAATTATATTTACATTATTTTTTGATGTTAGTGTTTCCTATAGAAATGTGGATTGCAATATCAATAACTACACAAAACACGAATAAACCATTTATAGATAAGCTTTCAATATTGTCTCTGTCTCTTTTATTAATTTACACAATATCAAAAGTTAACAACCCTCTGGTAACAATGCACAAATACAATAATCAACTATCAAGCGAAGATAACAGTAAAGTTGAAGAATGGATCTCAAAATACCCCAACATCTACCTGACTGGTCAAACAGTTTCTTTTTATTATGACAAAAAACTTCCTCTGATTGGTAATTTTATAATTACCGATCTACCATTTTTAGATGATCATGACTATTTTTATGATCTGTTCATTATCCACCACGACCTAAAACTTGTGGTTCCAAAAAGCATTATGGACAACAGAAATAGATTTAAGGAATACATAAGTAAATATTATGTCTGCGACCAGTCTCCAAGTGTTTACCTATACTGTCCAAATTAATACTAATATGAAAATCACCTTTGTATCCTTTCAATCGTATCCACTTTTTAACCAAAAACAACCAGGTGCATTCGGCGGTGCAGAACTACAGCTTTCCATAATAGCCAAACAACTATCCAAAATTGGTTATGATGTAGATATTCTCACCGCTAGTTATAATAATCACGAAACTGAAATTATAGAGAAAATAAAAATAATCAAACTAGGTAATTTGTCACCTAAAATATTAAATCAAATAAAATTCATATCAAAATTTATCTACGAATTACTTATTTCAGAAAGTAATGTATTTATTCAGAGATCAGCCGGTGTAGAAACAGGTATTATCGCCATCATCAGTAGAATACTTAACAAAAAATTTATTTATATGTCTGCAAGCACAATTGATGTCGATGGAAAATATAAAAAATTGCACCCTATTCGAGGCATATTTTATAATCTAGGTATAAGCTTAGCTAACACAATTGTAGTTCAAAATAATGAACAGAAAAAGTTACTAAAAAAAACCTACAAAAAATCCGCTGTAATAATAAAAAACAGCTATGTTATTAAGAAACAACCGAGAACTAAAAAAAGCTATATTTTGTGGGTTGGCTCTTCTCAAAAACTTAAACAACCTCAAATATTTTTAGATATCGCCAGCAATTTTCCGGATGAAAAATTTGTCATGATAATGCCAAATAACGACCACCAATTATGGGAAAAAATAAATGGACAAAGCAAGTTCCTTACCAACCTAAAGATCATTAGCCAAGTACCGTTTTTGGAAATTCAAAACTATTTTAACAAAGCAAAGTTATTAATAAATACTTCAAGCTATGAAGGTTTTCCTAATACATTTATCGAAGCCGGACTTGCCAAAATTCCAATTGTTTCACTAACCGTTAATCCCGACAATTATTTAAACAGATATATTTGTGGGTATAGCTTCCATAATAAATTCAAAAATATGTTGATAGGAATAAATGAGCTAATAAATAATCCAAAATTGTGCTTAGAGTTGGGTAAAAACAATTTTAACTATGTTTGTAAAAATCATGATATTAATAAGAATATTTATAAATTAGAAAAAATACTAAAATAATGTTGTACGAAAAAACCTATAAAAATAAACATCATTTCAGTTTTGGTAAAAACTGGTGGAAATTTATTAAAGATATTGAACCAAAACAATTAGAAAAAGCAAAAATTTCACTAACCGAGTTTTTGCCACAAAAAGAAATAAAAAATCACACCTTTATAGACATTGGTTGTGGAAGTGGAATATTTTCTCTGGCTTCCTATAAGCTTAAAGCCAAAAAAATTATTAGTGTTGACATTGATGATAGTTCAATTAAATGTGTCAAGAAAATTCAACGAGACAACGGTAATCCTAAAAACTGGACCACAAAAAGGGGGTCTATTTTAGATAATAAGTTTGTAGACAAACTAGGTAAGTATGATATTGTCTATTCTTGGGGTGTTCTTCACCACACCGGCAACATGAACAAGGCTTTTGAAAACATAACGAAACTGTGTAACAAAAACGGTTATTTATACATTGCCATTTACAATAAGTGCCAAGGTTTAAACACACTTCTGTTTGGATCATCAACCTTATGGGTAACGATTAAAAAAACTTACAACAATTTCGGATCTATGGGAAAAAGACTAATGGAAGCAATTTATTTAATCAGATGGTTCTTTGGTCTTATTTTTACACTCAGAAATCCCATCAGATATATCAAAACCTACTCAAACACCCGAGGTATGAGTTTCTTTACCGATCTTCAGGATTGGTTAGGAGGATACCCTTATGAATTTGCCACAATTGACGAACTAATAAACTATTTCGGTAAAAAAGGGTTTGCTACTATAAAATCAAAATCAAGCTCGGGTTTAGGCTGTCATGAAATTCTATTTAAAAAACTTTAAATCAATCGAAGTACTCCCTAAACCACAACTCTAACATCAAAAGTGCCCAAATCCGATATGATTGATTCACTTTCGTCTCATTATGTGACTTCAACAATCTCCTTATATAATCTTCTTTAAACAATCCTCGAGAAACCGCCTTATCAGAAAGCAGGATATTACTAACATATTTTGATAATTCATCCCTAAACCAACTGTCAATCGGTACTCCAAACCCCATCTTTTGACGAAACATAACTTCATTTGGAACAAAACCTCTAAGTGCTTCCTTTAGAATATATTTTTTATCAGTTAAACCTTTAAGTTTCAAATTAGAAGGTATCTTTGCTGTCATTTCCAAGAACTCATGGTCAAGAAAAGGGGATCTACCCTCAAGTGCCACCGCCATAGTAGCGATATCAACTTTTACCAACAAATCATCTGGTAGGTATGAATTAAAATCAGTATACAAAGTCTGATCTATCTTATCTTTAGTTCCAGACTCATCGAATTTGTTGACAATAATATCACCTGAATTGTTTTTAACAACCTTCTTCAGGAAAGAATCCGTGTACATTTCCTTTTTTGCATTATTATCAAAATAACAAATATAGTTTAAATATCTCGATTTATAATCTTCATTCATTGATAATGCGAATTTATTTGCCCTATCAAATAGAGTATTCTTATATACATTATTTAAATATCTGGTTACAGGAATTACCAGTCTGTTCAATAATCGGAAATTATCATATATAAAACTGAATTTTTGAAGACTATATCTTTCGTAACCACCAAAGTTTTCATCACCGCCGTCTCCATTTAAAGCAACAGTTACATTATCACGAGTCAACTTAGACACGTAATAGGTCGGTAAAGCACTACTGTCAGCAAATGGTTCTTCGTAATGATTTGCTAACAAGGGCAAAATATCAACAGTCTCAGGTTTTACTCTAAATACTGTGTGATCTGTATTAAACTTTTTTGCCACAATACTCGCGTACTTTGTCTCGTCGTATTTCTTATCTTCAAATCCAATTGTAAAAGTTTTTACTGGCCTATCTGATAATTTACTCATCATACCTACAACCGCACTTGAATCAATTCCCCCCGACAAAAATGCACCTACGGGCACATCAGATATCATTCTTAATTTAACTGATTCTTCTAATTTATCAAAAATACGTTTTTTCCACGCATCTTCGCTTAAATTAAGCTTATGAGAATAATCTATACTCCAATATTTCTTTTTTACAATTTTTCTGGTTTTTAAATCAACGAGTAAATAATGAGCAGCTTCCAGTTTATAGATATCTTTAAAACCTGTTAAAGGTGATGGAACATACTGAAATGTTAAATAGTGGTGAATAGCTTGATAATCTACTTCCTTCTTATACTCCGATTGAGTCAATATAGCTTTTAACTCAGAAGCAAAAATAAATACCTTATCGTTTAAATAATATTTAAAGGGTTTTTTACCCACCCTATCTCTGGCACAAAAAACTTTTTCCTTTTCTTTATCATAGATCGCAAATGAAAACATTCCACGTAGATAACTCAGGCACTTTACTCCGTACTTATCATACAGCGCCATTATAACCTCAGTATCAGACATTGAGTTAAACTTATACCCCTCCATTTCTAATTTGTTACGACTTTCCTGGTAATTATAAATTTCCCCATTAAAAACTATCCAATACTTGTCCAAATAACTCATTGGCTGATGACCGAGAGGGGACAAATCAATAATTGACAACCTTCTATGTCCTAACCCAACTTTTTTATCGGTTGAAACATAAACCCCACCATCATCAGGTCCACGATGCTTTATTGCATCGTTCATTTTCAGAATATCATCATCAGTTATTATTCCATCTTTAAAAAATATCTTCCCAGTAATACCACACATAATTAGTTATTATATTTCCGCATAAATTTTCATTAAACGCTCAGCTATTCTATTAATTGTATACTTCCTCTCAACTTTAAGATATGCATTTTTACTCAATTCTGTAGATACTGATCTATGGTTTAGTAAAAATTCAACAGCTTTTTTCAAAGCTGTCACATTCTTTGGAGATATCAATAATGCCTCTTTTTTATTTTCCAATAGTTCCTTATTCACTTCAATGTCTGTAGTGACTATAGTCAACTTACTCGCCATTGCCTCCATTATTGCATTACTCATACCTTCAGTTTCAGTAGCCAAAACAAATATGTTGCAAATCGCTAATATTTCTCTTATATCTTTTCTTTTTCCTAAAAAGAATATATTCTTTCTCGATTTGTAATCCTTACATTGCTCCAAAAGTTTTTCTTTCTGATCTCCATCTCCCACGATTAATAAGTTAATTTTTTTAGTCTCTCTATACAGCAAGTCAAACGCCTCTAGTAAATACTCGTGACCTTTCCTAATTCTCAAATTACTTACACAAACAATATTTAAATTATCTTTAAATATTCCGAGCTCTTGAACCTTTTTATTCTTGTTAATATCAAAATTATAATCTGATAGATCAATCCCATTAGGAACCACCACAAACTTATTTGAGTCTTCTTTTAATTTAAAAACCAATTCTCTTTTTGCAACATTCGTTTGAACAATATACTTATCAACTAAAAAGCTGGTAAACCTATCTACTATCCTTAACCATTCCCAGTTAAGCAAACTCCCTCTCTGGGAACAAATAATTTTCTTAACACCAAACAATTTTCCAAATATCCTTCCGAAAATGTCTGCATGAATTAAATATGTCACCATCAAGTTTGGTCTGAAATCGTCAATCACTTTCCAAAGACGATATATAAGTCCAAATATATCCCACCATCCTTTAAATTCTAGATAATAAACCTTTATACCTTTCTCCTCTAATATAAAGCCAACTTCTTTGCTTCCCATTATCGAACAAACCCTGTTCTCAAAATCTTTTTCTAGAATAGGTAGAGACTTTAGCAACATATTCTCAGCTCCACCAATTCCAAGACCGGTTATTAAATGCAAAACCTTCTTTCTAACCATTTGACAGTTTCTCCAATTTAACTATTCCTTTCGTCCATGAAAATTTATTCAAAGCATCCTTCCCACTTTTGAATACACTTCTGCTTTTCACTGCCGTTATCGCTTTCTCAATCGCCTCCGTTAACATCACAACATTTTTTGCCTCAACCAATTCACTTCTTTTGTAATATTCCAACACTTCTTTAGTACCACCAACGTCAGTAGCAATCACATAACATCCACAATATACTGACTCAATAAGTGTTGTTGGTAAGCCCTCTGTATAGCTCGGATTCACAAAGATATCAACATCCCACATTTTTTCTATAACTTCCTTGTGGGACAACTGTCCCAATAATTTAATTTTTTCACCCAAATTTAAACTTACTACCAAATCTTCAATTTCTCTTTTCTGCGGTCCTTGACCAACAATCTCACATACATATTTCTCATCAATATTACTTAATGCTTTTACTAGATCAAGAATTCCCTTTCCGTTTATTAATCTCCCAACATAGAGCAGTTTAATTTTCTCATCCTTCTTCTTAACGTTTCTTTTCCCTTTAAGTAATTTTTCATCAATACCTCTATATATTATCTCAACTTTTCTTTTATCAAATTTATTTACAAACTCAACTACTTTTTTTGATACAGCAATATTACCATCACTTAGACTAAATACCGCTCTTCCTAATGTCTGGTCAACCAGCCATGACACAAACCTAACCATCTTCCCTCCGGACTTAACAAAAGTTGCACCATGTTCAATATGAAAATATTTAACTTTTATACTTCTGGCAATCATCAGTGCTAGTAGTGAAGTTAAAAAGAATCTTGTATTCGAAAATACTGCCTCGGGTTTTTCCTCTTTAATTTTTCCAATAATATTCCAAAAATCTTTGTTAAAAATATTTGGCACGGGATAGTTACTAACAAGTTCAACTGCTGGAAACCTCAATACCTTCACTCCATTCTTGAGTTCATATTTCTTTGATTTGGGAATATTTGCAGTTATCACTGTCACTTTATGACCACTGTTCACCAACTCTTCAGAAAAATCCATAACATAGTTCTCTAAGCCACCCAAGTGAGGATAAAAATAAGGTGAAAAAAAAACTATTTTCATTCTATTTCTTCTTTTTAACAGCAATACTCCTTACTAATTTCTCTAACTGTTGTTGCATCTTATTAATCCGAATATGATTCTCAAACATCACATAAGTTAGTACCACTAATGCTCCCACTGCCACAAAATCAAAAACCCTAACAAAAAATAATTGCTTAATTAAAGGTTCTATTGAACTTGGAAATAAAGTTATCCAAATTAATCCACCCCACATCAACAACCACACCAACGCTCCATTTGATCCGATATTTTTCTTTTTCCATTGCAAAAACAAATTGTATAGCATTAAAAAACCAAAAGCGGAAACTATTAGTTGCACTCCTACGATATTCATTTTTTGAAGTACCAGTAGGGTAGCTTAACCAATATTTTAAAAGCATCAAAAATTGTTACCCCTTTGTACTTGTCAATGTAAATTGTATCAATTTTGACCTCCTTAAACGGAAGGTGATTCTTTCCCACTTTCGCCGCAATCTCTGTTTCAACCCCGTATCTGGACTCACTCCATTTAATCTTTTTATAAACTGATTTTCGAAACCCAAAATAACCACACAACAAATCTGCTCTCTTAATATTAAACATCGATTTCATTAAATTAATCGAAAATAAGTTTCCCCACCTTCGAATGATCGGCATCTCTATCCCTAGATTTCTATATCCAAATACTAAATCATTAGTCTCCAACAACTTCTCAAATTCGGGAAGTTTTTTAACATCATGTTGACCATCAGCGTCTATAAAAACAACCGCCTTTGCTCCTAACCTCCAGGCCATAATAACTCCAGTTTTCATCGCTGCACCTTTCCCCAAATTTATCACGTGTCGGAGTAAAACCAATCGCTTATTTTTTGAAAAGTTTTTATGTAAAATCTCATAGGAATCATCATTTGAACCGTCATCCACTACCACTATATTTTTTTTACTAAACTTCAATATTTCATCAATCGTCTTGACTGCCCTCCCACTCTCATTAAATACTGGTACTATTATTACAGTTTTCATTTTTTCAATCGTAATTCATAAATATTTGCGTTATCCAAAGGGCTTTGCCAAACTAAATTCGTTTCAAATTTCGATAGTAACGTAATATAATCTTCCTTCCATTTTTGATTTGCATTTATATAATAATCCGTCACATAAATTCTTTTTCCTGATGTAAGCAGAGTTTCATAATATCTTTCCATATCTCCTTGGTTGTACACCTTATACCATAAGTCAGGAAACTCCTGTCTTTTTGTGATTGGCAAATACTGATACCTTTTATTACTGAACAAATCTACATAAAAAGGTGGCAGTAATGTTCCCAAATACACATCATCGCCAGCGCCGATATTATTAAAATAATTATTCATATACTCAAGTGCTATATAATTCCATGGATCTTCCCGATATTTAATATTCATTACAATTTGCCTTTTTATGGAGATAATCTTAAGCAACTTTTTGTCTTGTTCTGGGAAGGTTTGTATCATATTTATCGTTAAAAGCAGACCAATCAATAGCATCGCTATAAAATCGTTTCTTACTTTTACCAATATCATTTCCATTCCAAAAGCAGCAAGCACCATTATAATTGGCAAAAATATCGCCATATATCTACCTTCTGTGTCCCTAAATAGAGACATAGCCAACATAAAAATCAATATTATCGACAAACCAGAAAAAGTAAACATTCTATATCTTTTCTTGAAAAAGCCATAAATTATTCCCATGGTTGCCAAAACAAATATATCTCTCGTAAACAACGGTTGATAGTACCACAAATATCGATTATCGCCCCCAGTAATCACTTTAAGATAAAAATCAAAATTTGGACCAAGATACTTCCAATTAAACGATTCTCCATTTAAACCAGGGAATCTGGGTAAAATGTACCAAGACAAAAGTGATAACCCCATCAAAAAAACCACCACTACATATTTTCTTAATTGTTTTTTTGGCCATATATTTTCAATTATTAATTTCATCAACCACCAACCCAACATCATTCCCGCAATTGGAATATTTGTAGTCTTTATTGATCCTGTTAGCATCAGGATTATTCCAAATATAGTCCCCGTTTTATAATCAATCTTAAAACATAACAAGTAAAAAAACAGACTGATCATTAAAATATTTACATTTTCAGCCATCATTAATTGAGGCTGAGTATAAATATAAAAATTTGTTGCCAGTAGAAATCCACAAAATAAAGACACTACATTAACCCATTTAAAATCTTTACCTATTCTTTTTATAGTAAAAATCACAAGCAAAACAGACGCTAACATCATCAATTCATTACCGAAATAAAAGGCCCTAATGTCTTTAAACAACCACATAAATGGCATTAGCATAAAACCATATGTTAATGGAATCACATTTTTGATCTCCAAACCAAATGACCTAATTACCAAACCATCACCATTTAGCCAGTTCCATACAGGCAAAGAATACAACAAAGTATCCGGGTATGGTTCAAGATTTGAAATAACTGACCTGTCAGAAAAAGGATTTTTTAACGACAAAAGTAAAAAAATTAAAATTACCAAAGCAATTCCCAACCTAAAAAACAATTTACTTTGAACAAAATTAATTAGTTTTGCTATCGTAACACTCATTCCAGATTATCCCTTTTTCTCCTCCCAATTCCAAGCGGTCTGTACGATTTTTTCCAAATCTTCATATTCCGGCTGCCAATTTAATTCTTTTTTAGCCTTCTCACTAGCCGCAATCAAAATTGGAGGATCTCCTTCTCTTCTGGCATCTATGGTCACTGTAAACTCTTTTTGCGTTACTTTCTTAACCGCTTCAATAACTTCATTCACCGAAAATCCCTTACCGTTACCCAAATTATAAAAACCGCTTTCGCCGCCTTTTAAAAGTTTTTCCAACCCTAACCAATGTGCCTGTGCCAAGTCGTTAACATGAACATAATCTCTGACACATGTCCCGTCCGGGGTAGGGTAATCATTTCCAAAAACTTTTATCTCCGCTCTCTTTCCGTTTGCTGCCTGAAAAACCAGAGGAATTAAATGACTTTCCGGTTCATGCCATTCACCAATTTCACCTTCCGGATCGGCCCCGGCAGCGTTGAAATATCTGAACACCACAAACTTTAATCCATAGGCCTTATCGTAATCCTTAAATATTTTTTCAGTTGTCAGTTTTGTTTGACCATAGGGATTAATCGGATCCTGCGGATGTTTTTCATCTATCGGCGTATACTTCGGTTCCCCGAAAGTTGCCGCTGTTGAGGAGAAAATTATTTTATTTACTTCAAACTCTCTCATTACTTTTAATAGGTTTAAAGTATTAGCTACATTATTAAAATAATATTTTTCCGGATCTTTAACCGATTCACCGACTTCAATAAAGGCGGCAAAATTCAACACTACTTCGATTTTATATTTTTTGAAAACATTTCTTATCTCATCTATATTTCCTAAATCTCCTTCAACAAACTTTCCCCATTTAACCGCTTCCCTATGGCCTTTGCTTAAATTGTCAAAAACAATTGTTTTATATCCTTTTTGGTTCAAATATTTATTCACATGGCTGCCGATATATCCGGCGCCGCCGACAATCAAAATCATAATTTCAGTATAGCAAACCCTTTATTCAAATAAACCAATCTGGTAAAATTCACATTATGAACGCAAACTACCATGAATTCCAATGCCCTATATGTCATAAATACGGAGAGATTCTCGGCGCCACCAACCAATGTCCTTTTTGTCGGCAAACCATTCCTGAACCAACACCCATTCTCTACGGCGAATGGAAAAAACAGTCCGAATTAGCTAAAATACCTTTATCCAGACCAAAAGAAAATTAAAACAGTATAATCAATCCGCCTAAAAGGGCATTGAGCACCCCGATTATCCCGGTAAACGCTGACACCAACAATAATTTTTCCGGCGGAAAACCAAGCTGTCCGAAAAAGACTAAAAACAAATTTTCCCTGGCTCCGAAACCTGCCCAAGAAATCGGCAACACTAATATCAACGATATTATCGGCATAAATATAAACACCTGCAGCAAACTGATCTCTGCTTTAAAAGTTAAAGAACTAAACCAAGTCATCAACATCCACACCGGTTCCGACACTAACGAAATCAAAAAACAGATAATTATTCTTTTCTTATTGCTGTTTTTCAGTAAATCTACTATTTCTAATAATCGGTGCAGAAACTTAACTCTTCCCAATATTTTTTCAAAATCTAAACTAAAAACCAAAACATAAAAGAATATCATTCCTACATTTATTCCCAAAAACAACCAAAACAACATATCCGGAAATTGATATTTAAAAATTTTACCGGCAATTAATGCCGCCATTGCCGCCACCGAAAAAGCGCTGAAACCAATCACCCTGTCTATCAACGCCGTTCCGGCCAATTTTAATTTAGAAATGTCCGGATATTGCTTTAACAATGTTGTCCATTTAATCAAGTCTCCTCCGACCGAACTGGGAAAAAATAAAGAATAAAAACCACCGGCATAAGTCGCTTTTGTAAATGCCAAAACATCCTTCACCCCGACCTTACCCAAAACCAAAGTTGCCCATCGTATTCCACCCAGAAACATAGAAATTCCCATGTATACCAACAAAACTGCTATCACCCATATTGGCACTTGCTGAACTTCTCCTATTAATCGGGTAATATTTACTCTTCTGAAAGCAATAAAAATCAGTAGAATCGAAAACGTCATTTGGAAAATCTTCGAGCCAAAAATCTTTTTCAACCTATTCATAGTAGTATGAAATATACTATACCAAATGGCCAAGTTTTTATTAATTACCCACATTTATCCTCCGGCCACAGATGGTGGTTCAAAAGTAGTCGCCAAAATAGGGGAGTACCTCCACAAACAAGGTCATGAAATTTTAGTCGTTACTTCCGATTGCTATTCTTCCGATGATTTTGTTTCTTCCCGCCATTCACATTTATCCTCGACACCGGGAATCATTCGTTTACCGGTTATCACTATTTTTCATCGGCCTCTAAAATTTTTAGGTCGACTTTTTCCCACTCTAAAAATATTTTCCAAAGGTCCTCTCTTTTCTTATTTACCCATCTTTACTATTTTACGTTTTCGTCCGGATTATATTATCGCCGGTCCTCTTCCCACCACTATTATTATCTACAGCCGCATAATATCTTTCTTAACTAAAGTTCTAACGCACCATAGTTCTAAACTAATCACCATTCCCTGCTATCACCCTCAGGATTCCGATTTTAATCAACCTCTCTTAC
Source organism: uncultured Gammaproteobacteria bacterium (assembly GCA_964448705.1). Lineage (GTDB taxonomy): Bacteria > Patescibacteriota > Microgenomatia > UBA12405 > UBA12405 > CAYUZS01. The sequence continues at coordinate 80,782 of CAYUZS010000002.1, read as the reverse complement.
GCTCATCTCTCCGTCATTCGGATTTTATCGTCGCTTTTACCCATGCCGAAAAAAAACTGCTATCCCGTTTTGTCACCTGTCCCATCATGGTTCAATCGCTTGGAGTCGATCCGGAATTTATTATTCCTGCCGATAAAATTGTTTTCCCACCGCACCCCAACATTTTGTTTATCGCCAATTTTTCCGCTCATAAAAGACTTGAACTGCTTTTGTCAGCCTACTTCCAACTTCGTTCCAAATATCCTCAGTTAACTTTAACCCTTCTCGGCCAAAAAACTCTCTATTGGCCGAATATCCTTCGTAAAATTAATTCTTCACCGTATCCGATTAAAATCGTCTTTACTCCGACTCTTTCCCAAATTAAAAAAGCCATCGACCGTTCCACTGTTCTTTGTCTGCCTTCCATCCATGAAAGCTTTGGTTTGGTTTTTGTTGAGAGTTTGGCCAGAGGTAAGCCAATCATCGGTGCCGATACACCCCAAACTTCAGAAGTTATCAACACTCTTCGGGGAGGTCTGCTTTTTAAGACCGACAATCTTTCTGATTTAGCTGCTCAGCTCGACTCGCTCCTAAGTCGCCCTGATTTTTCAAAAAAACTTGCTCAAAAAGGTTATCATTATGTCAGTCAGAATTTAACTTGGGACAAAATATCAAAACGAATATGGCAAAAAATATCTTCATCCTTATCCTGATAATTATTCTTGGGATTTTATTTTATAAATTTTTTATTTTTAAACCGCCTTTAAACCAGGTTAAAATTTCGCTAAATTCAAAAGAATATACTTTGGAAGTTGCCAAAACCGTCTCCCATCACGCCCAGGGGTTAATGAATCGTTCCTCTTTATGTCCTACTTGCGGCATGATTTTTGTTTTTAATTACGATATTGTTCAAACTTTTTGGATGAAAAACACTCTCATTCCCTTAGATATGATTTTTGTTGATAAAGACGGAAGAATCGACAATATTCTTACCGCCCAGCCGGAACCAAACACCACTGACCTCAATCTTAAGTTATATAAAAGCCTCTCTCCGGTCAGATATGTGATAGAAATAAATGCCGGTGATACCGACAAATTATCATTAAAAGTCGGTGATTATCTTCGGCTTCCTAGTTTATAAACCTTTCATGATCTCTGTAATCATTCCCAATTTTAATGGTGCTTCTCTTTTGCCAAGTCTCTTTGACAATTTAAAAAATGTCTTTCCTCTTAACACCGAAATAATTTTCATCGACAACGGCTCCACCGATCAGTCCTTAAATATCCTATCCGGCTTAAAAATTCCTAATTTGATTTTAATCCGTAATCAAACTAATTTAGGTTTTGCTTACGCGGTTAACCAGGGGATTGTCGCCGCTTCCAACCATTATGTTTGTCTTTTAAACAACGATATTATTCTGAAAACCGATTGGTTTGATTTTATTTCCAAAGAAATAAAAAAACATTCGGAATACGCTTGTTTTTGCGGAACAGTTCTCGACCGTCACGGTCTTCGGATCGAATCTCAGGGAATCGAATTTAAATATTCCGGTAAATGTCTTCAATTAAATCATTCCTCCCGTTTTCCTCAAAAATCAATATCAAACCTTAAACCTTATCCGGTCTGGGGTTCCAGTGCCGCTGTGGTTGTCTACCAAAAAGATTTGATTTTAAAGATTGGTCTTTTTGATGAAAAATATTTTGCTTATTTAGAGGATGTCGATGTGGCCTATCGTCTCCATCATCATGGCTGCAAAACTTTATTTGTTCCTGCCGCAATTGCTTATCATCGGGGCGGTGCTACTGCCGATCAAATCAAAGGCTTCCGGGCAAAACAAACTTTTAAAAACTGGTTTTATTTTATTTTTAAAAACTATACCTTATCGGAAATTATTCTTCATTTTCCTGCAATTTTTATTGAACGTCTCAGAAACCTATCATTTTTGCTAAAATCAATTTAATGGCAGCCAAAACCAATTTAAATTCCGCTCGGATAATTGGTATTGACGTCTCATCAGTTCCCTACGGTACCGGTGTCAGCAACTACACTCTTAATATTGTCCGTAACTTGGTAAAAATTGATAAGCATAATACTTATAAATTATTCTTTTCTTCTCTCCGCCAACCAATACCCGAAGAAATTAAAAAACTGATTGCCCGGCCGAATGTAAAATTGTATCGCTTCTATTTTCCTCCTACCTTTATGGAGTTTATTTGGAACCGCCTTCATTGGTTTCCTATAGAATTATTTATTGGAAAATGCAATCTTTTCCATACTTGGGATTGGACACAACCTCCGACAATTGCCGCCAAAACCATCACCACTATTCACGATTTTGTCCCTTTTCTTTATCCAAAAACCCAACACACCAAAACTATCGCTGTTTTTAAAAGGAAATTTAACTTAGCCATCAAAGAGTGTGCTGCTTTTATTTGCGTTTCTCATAACACTAAAAGTGATCTGCTGAAATTATTTCCCAAAATATCCAAAGATAAAGTACATGTTATTTACGAGGCCGCCGAACAAAAATATGATGAATTTAACCGGCTCTCCGAAAATGAGAAAAAACAAAAAAAGACTCTTATCTTTCAACAGTACGGTTTAAAACATTTCATCTTGGCTCAGGGAACGAGAGAACCACGAAAAAATTTGGAACGTTTGATTAAAGCCTTTATTCTCTACAAAAAAAGAAATCCCAAATCAACCATCGAATTGGCCATTTCCGGCAAATACGGTTGGGGGAATGATTTGGACATCGGCAGCCACAACTCCATCAAAGTTTTAGGGTACATTCCGGAAAAAGATATGGCCGCCCTCCACGCCAGCGCTCTTTGTTTATGCTATCCCTCTCTTTATGAAGGTTTCGGTCTTCCGATTGTTAAATCGATGAAAGTCGGCACCCCGGTTATCACCAGCCGCAATTCTTCACTCGAAGAAATTGCCGGTAATGCCGCTCTTTTGGTTGATCCGACAAATATTAACGATCTTAGTCTGGCCTTGGAAAAAATCATTGCTTCTCCGGTTTTACGGCACAAGTTAATCAGCAAAGGTTATCAGCAATCACAAAAATTCTCTTGGCAAAAAGCTGCTCTGGAAACATTACAGGTTTATACAAATTTACTAAAGAACTAAAGCTCTATAGTTCTAAAGTTATAAATTAATGAAGTTCTATAGTTCTAAAGCTCTATAGTACTAGAGTACTAAATAACTATGATTATTGGAATTGATGGAAATGAAGCCAATTTAGCTCAGAGAGTTGGAGTTGGACAATATGCCTACAACGTTATTAAACAACTTTCTTTACTCGACCAAAAAAATACTTATCATCTGTATTTAAAAAACCAGCCCCTACCGGATATGCCCCCCGAATCCGCTAATTGGCACTATCATGTCTTCGGACCGGAAAAACTTTGGACCAAATTTGCTCTTCCTTTTCATCTCTATACTGACAAAATAAAACTCGATTTATTTTATTCTCCCAGCCATTATTCTCCTCATTTTTGTCCTTTTCCCACTATCCCCACCATTCATGATCTCGGTTATCTTTCTACCGGTGATCAGTTTACCAAAAAAGATCTATACCAGCTTACAAGCTGGACTAAACATTCCCTTCGTCAGGCAAAACATATTATTGCCGTTTCCGAATTTACCAAAAATGAAATTAATCGGATATACAACATCGATAAGAACAAAATTTCAATCGCCTACAACGGTGTCACTCCTCCCCGCCAAATACTAACCAATCCCCAGGATGTTCTGAACAAATTTTCCATCCGCAAACCTTATTTTCTATATTTAGGCACTCTTAAACCCAGTAAAAATATTCCCTTTTTAATCGAAACTTTTTCCCGCTTTCTTAACTCCTCACCAACTCCTAAAGCTCTAAAGCTCTATAGTTCTAAAGTTCTAAAAGACCATAGTTCTAAAGTTCTAAAGGACTATAGTTCTAAAGTTCTAAAGCACCAACTCGTTATTGCCGGCAAAAAAGGTTGGTTATTCAATACCATTTTTCAGACGGTTCAAAAATTTAACTTAGAAAATTCAGTTATTTTTACCGATTATATTAGTGAAACTGAAAAATGGATTTTATATCGGCAGGCACAAGCCACCATTCTACCCAGTCTTTACGAAGGTTTTGGAATTCCTGCTGTCGAAAGTCAAATCTCTAAATGTCCGGTTATCGCTTCGGATATTCCCGCATTCAAAGAAATTTTAGGCAGTTCTGCACTATTTATTAATCCTCACGACATCTCTTCTCTTGAACAGGCCATGATCAATATCCAATCTCCCCGGCTTAAAAGAAAAATGATTGAAAAAGGATTTGCAAAAAGTCTAAAATTTAGTTGGGAAAATTCCGCCCGCTCGCTTATCAATGTCTTTAAGAAAGTTTAAAGAGTGTTTTCTTCTGGTTCGATTAGTCTTGGTTTACATGTCCAAGAAAAACCTTGAACTTCAACACAGGATCGACATATATTTCCATCCTGTAAACAAGGGCAGTATATGATTTCCTCAATAGTTCCGTCTGTCGATACCTCAACATCTACATCTACTGCTCCTACCTCAGCATCAATTCCAAAAAACATATTAGCCTTCCGTAATCCCACCGGCAAACATCCGATTACTGCCATAATTTCATCTCTCTCTTCAATCATAATCTCTCTTTCGCTCATACCTCATTTTAACAGGCTATCTTATAATATTCAAATTATTTTTATTGATCTCTATTTTGTATAATCAAACTATGCATGAAACAGTTGGTCAAAAACTAAACTCCAAAAACTTCTTTGCCAAAGCTATTAATCGTCTCAAAACTATTTTTTTGGAGTTCTGGCTCTTAATACTCCGGATTGTCGGTTTTATCCCGATACACACCATACGAAAACTTTTTTATCTTCTATCTGGTGTCAAAATGCCTTTCAACTCTACTATTCATATGGGAGCCAATTTTTTTAATCCCAATGGTGTCACCATTGGTCAAGACACTATTGTCGGCGGCAATTGTTTCCTCGACGGCCGCGCCCCATTAACCATCGGCAGTCATGTTGGTATCGCCACCGATGTCATGATCTACAACGATGAACACGATATTAATTCTCCGGATTATGGCAATTCATTCGGACCGGTAACAATTAATGATTATGTCTTTATTGGACCCAGAGTCATTATTCTTCCCAACATCACCATCGGCAAAGGTGCAGTCGTTGCCGCCGGGGCTGTTGTCACCAAAGATATTCCTGAATATGAAATTTGGGGAGGAGTTCCTGCTAAAAAAATAAACGATCGCCCGCAGGATCTTCACTACCGACTCGGCAGAGCCATGCTTTTTCAGTGATCAAAAAAATTCTACTTACTATTTTCGTTGTTTTTAATTTGCTGGCAGTTGCTTATCTACTCGCCCCGCTTCCCAAACTTCCGGACTTAACCGATTCCGTAAAATCTGATCTCCCCGGCGACACTACTCAGTTAAAAAATGTTTCCGCCTATTTTACTAATCTCAGCCGTTCCGAAGTCACCACATTTTATAAAGCCAATTTCAATGGTCTTTTTCGGATAAAACTTAACCATCCTCCGGAAAGATCCCGTGATGTGATTGTCGACACCATGCAAAGTAATTATTTGGAAGAATATATTTTGCCTCTGGAAGAATCTGTTTTTATCAACGGCTTTGAATGGCAAAATGATCCTTTTACAAAAGAAGAAAAAAAAGTGGTTAACAAACTGATCTATCACGACCAGGAATATTTTTCAAAAGTTACCATAAAAGTTTTCCCCACCACCGTTGCTGCCAGGCTTATTACTTTTTTCACTATCGAAGCTGCCTATCTTTTCGCCTTTATAGCCATTAAAAAAGTCTTCTTTACCAAAAATGGTTAATCTTCCTGTTCTTTCCATAATCATTGTCAGCTATAACACCAGTCAGCTTGTTCTTGATTGTTTAAAATCGATCTTTGCCGATAAAAATCTTGATTTTAATCTAAGCAGCACCGATTCTTCTTCTAAAATTCCGGCCGAAATAATTATTGTTGATAATAATTCTTCGGACCAAACTGTTTCTCAGTTAAAAAAACTTAAACAACCTCTCAAAATAATTGAAAATCACCAAAACTATGGTTTTGGAAAAGCTAATAATCAGGGTGCCAAAGCCGCCAAAGGAAATTATCTTTTACTTCTAAACTCCGATACTATTATTCTTCATTCCGCCATCAGCCAAACTTTGGATTGGTTATCTTCTCATCCTGAAAGTTACGCCTGTACAGCTCAGTTATTAAATCAGGATAAAACCATTCAACCCAGCGGCGGTTATTTTCCTAATCTTTTAAACACTGCTGCCTGGTGTCTCGGACTTGATGATTTGCCTCTGGTTAACCATCTTATCAAACCTATTCATCCCCATTCTCCGCAATTCTATACTCACGACCGCTACTATCTTCACGATCATCCTCAGGACTGGATAACTGGAGCTTTCATGATGATCCGAAAGAATTTTTTTGAAGAGGTTGGGGGATTTGATGAAAACTATTTTATGTATGGTGAAGAATTGGAATTATGTTTTCGGATTCATCGACGTTTCCCGAAATCTCAGTTGTGGTACCTAGTCGGCCCTCAAATTATTCATCTCGGAGGTTCTTCCGCTAAAAATCGGCAGTCAATTTATCAACTGGAACATCAGGGTATATTTCATTTTTTTGAAAAACATTACGGTTCGCCAAAAAAACAAATAGTTGCTATCCTAATTAATATCAACCGTCTACTTCACTCTACTATCTATAAACTATTTTCCCATGCTTAAAAAATCTTCTCTCTTAAAATCAATTCTGGCTGTTCTTATTCTATTTATTCCTCTCTATCCAAAATTTCCCTTAGCTAATGTCTCCGGTACTTATGTCGCCATTCGTTTGGATGATATCGTCGTTGCCTTGGCTGTTATCGCATGGATAATTTACCAGATTACTCATCGTTTTCCTATTTTTAAAGTAAAAATTACTTGGTTATTTTTTGCCTATTTTGCAGCCATAACCGCCAGTCTGGTTACTGCTGTTCTAATTTTTCAAACCGACTCCCGTCATGTTCTCCTCCTCAACTATTTTCGCCGTTTTGAATATATGTCTTTGTTTTTTATCACTGTCACTACCATCACTAAAAGATCTGATTTTCATTTTCCCTATTTCTTTCTGACACTAGCCAACATTGGCGTAATTATCTATGGTCTTGGACAAAAATTTCTTCATTTTCCGGTAATTTCCACCATGAACGAAGAATTTTCCAAAGGCCAGTTGTTGCAGATGGACACTTGGACCCGTATCAGTTCAACTTTTGCCGGCCATTATGATTTAGCTGTTTATCTTAGTATTATTCTGGTAATTTTTGGTGGAATGATAATTATTCAAAAAAATATCTGGCTCAAAATTTTTAACATCATCATCTGGCTGATTTCTTTTTATATGTTAACCCTAACCGCTTCCAGGGTTTCAAACTTCGCTTTTTTTGGCGGTATGTGTCTCACCATCATCGTTCTCCGTCGTTATTTATGGATTATTCCCGTAACTTTAATTTTCACTTACAGTCTCTTCAATTCCAAAGATCTAAATCAGCGTTTACTGGCCACCATACCCGCTTTAAGAAACCAAATCACCGGCAGTTCTGTTAATTTAGTTCCTACTGTTGCCCCCACTCCCACTACAGCTTCATCTCCGGTCGCTGTTGTCACCACTCCGGGTGTAGTTTCTCCTCTCTCCACCCCCATCCCCACCGTCTTCCGTCATCCGCCGGTTATAGAATATATTCCTGTTGATACCGATGTCGGAGTTGCCAGATCCGGTGAAATTCGTTTTAATGTCGAATGGCCCAGAGCGGTTAATGCCTTTAAGAAAAATCCTTTTGTCGGTACCGGTTTAGGTTCTATAACTTTAGCCACGGACAACGATTATCTCCGTACTCTAGGCGAAAGCGGAATATTAGGTTTCCTTACTTTCGGATCCATTATTTTATATTTTGTGGTTCGTACTATTCCTTTGATTTTTTCCAAAAATTCTTCTCCGGTTCCTTTAATATTTTTTGGTGCCTTAATAACCTTTTTAGCCAATGCCACTTTAATCGACAGTTTTGAGGCTTCAAAAACCGCTTATTTGTTCTGGATAATGATGGGACTCTATTATCAGTCTCTTCATCTTCGTTCATAATGTCACCTGTTCGAAAAATTTTTATAGTTCTGGCTTTAATCGTCGGCTTTTTTCTTCGTACCTACCGCCTAAATGCTCCTATTGCCGACTGGCATTCTCACCGCCAAGCAGACACAGCTTCTGTTTCCCGAATTTATTTACAGAATGGTATCGATTGGCTTCATCCCCAATATCACGACCTCTCCAATGTCCAATCCGGACAGGAAAATCCTCAGGGTTGGCGTATGGTCGAATTTCCTCTCTATAATGCTCTCTCAGCCGGTTATCAGAATCTTTTTCATCCCGGTCTGGAAGTTTCCTCACGCCTAATTTCTATTTTCTTCTCTCTTGGTTCCGCTTTTCTTATTTTTTTGATTTGTTATCGCTACACTTCTCAATTTTGGCCAGCCTTTTTCGCCATGAGTGTTTTTCTCTTTCTGCCTTTTAATATTTTTTATTCCCGAACCATTTTACCGGAACCGGCTGCAGTTTTCTTTATGACTTTAACTTTATATTTGTTTCAGATTAATCCCTATTTTGCTGCCCCGGCCATGGCGATAGCCATACTTCTTAAACCATACACCGCCATTATTATTTTTCCCTCACTGTTACTAATTTCCCGTCAACGGAAATATTTATTTTCTCTGTTGCCTTTTTTTCTGATTTCTATGGCTCCTTTTTTGGCTTGGAGATTTTGGATAAAACAATTTTCTGCCGGCATCCCCAGCAGCGATTGGCTTTTTAATAACGGCGTCACTTCCACTTTTCCTGTTTGGTATCACGGCTACAATCTTTCATTTCTTAATCAGCTCATCGCATTCCGTCCGCATTGGTGGCGTTGGCTTTTTTTCGACCGCATCGGAAATTTAATTACCGGAGCTTTCGGCTTAATTCCTCTGTTTTTGGGATTGGCATACAAAAAAAACAAAACCCAAGCTTTTTCTTTTTCACTCCTGGCTGGAGTTTTCCTTTATTTCGTAATAGTGGCTCAGGGCAACATTCAGCACGATTATTATCAGGTTTTAATTATTCCCTCAATTTCCATTCTCTCTGGTTTTGGCTACTACTATCTTAACCGATTTCTTTTCAGTTCAAAATTTTTATCTGCCATTTTAATGCTCGTAATCTTTAGTTTTTCCACCTATTTTTCTTGGGATAAAATCAAAACTTACTATCAAATCGATCATCCTCAAATTGTTGCCGCCGGTCAAAAAGCCCAAGAATTGCTGCCTTCAGATAGTTTTATTATCGCTCCCTATACCGGTGATACCGCATTTCTCTATCAAACCGGATTCAGTGGTTGGCCGGTAGAAATCTATGATCTCGATGAAAAAATTGCCATGTTTCCCAATCGCCAGATTTATCTTGTTTCAGTTAACTATGACCACTATACTAACTCATTGATGGCCAAGTATCCTACTGTTTATAAAAATAACGATTTTATTATTCTAAAAATTTCCCCATGACAAAAAAAAGAAAAATCCTCATGATCACCCCTTACATCCCCCGGCTCCATCAGTCCGGCGGTCAAAGACATTCTTTTTTCACTCTTAAATATCTCTCCAAGACCAACGATATTACTCTTATTTGTTATAGCCGTAATGACGAAGGCCTAAAAGATCTCACTAAATACTGTCAAAAAGTAATCTTGGTTAAACGGGGTTCAACCTGGAGTTTAAAAAATATTTTATCTGCCGGTTTTAGTTTTTATCCCTTTTTGCTTGTCAATTACATTAATGACGAATTTAAAGCCGCCATTTCTTCTGAATTGGCCACCGGCAAATACGATTTGATTCACTGCGACTGTCTCTACCCCATGCCCAACATTCCTAAAACTGATATCCCATTAATAATGGTCGATGTCACCATAGAATATGCCATCTACCAGCATTATGTTGAAGGTTTAAGCGGTTGGAAAAAAATAATTGCTCCTTTCTTAGCCTTGGATGTTCTTAAACTTAAATATTGGGAAACCCGTTATTGGAAAAATACTCATACCGTTATTATGTTTAGCCATGACGACAAAGATTTTGTTACCAAAGTCACCGGTCGTCATGATATCCAAGTCTTTGATGATGCCGTTGATCCGGAATATTTCAGTTTGCCTCAAAAAACCAAAAAATCTCCTTTCCCTTCCGTTCTTTTCGGTGCTTCGAATATGAAATGGATGCAGAATCGGGAATCGGTGGAAATGATTATTTCTGATTATTGGCCTTCTATTAAAAAACGTTATCCCACGGCCAAACTTTACATTATTGGCCGTAATGCTCCGGAATTTTTCAGTAAATATGATTCTCCGGACATCATCGTTGCCGAAGCCGAAGTTGACGGTCTAAAAGATCCTCAATATTATTACGAATACAGCTGGCTGCTTCTGGCTCCCATGGGCAGCGGCGGAGGAACCCGTAATAAATTTCTTGAAGGCATGACTTTCGGTCTCCCGGTAATCACCAATCCGGAAGGGGGAATGGGTAATATTAAAATAAAAAATTATTATCATGCCATTGTCTGTCCCAAAAAAGAAATCCTAAAAAATGTTTATCGTCTTTTTGATGACACCAAATACCGCCGTCAGATGGGGGATGCTGCCCGAAAATTAATTCAAAGTAATTATTCTTTTGAAAGTAGTGTCCAAAAACTTAATCAAATTTATGAAGCCATCACCAAAAAATAAACCTTCTCTTAGTATAGTTATTCTCAACTATAATGCCGGCAGTTTTTTGACGGAGTGTTTGCAGTCCATTGCTTCATCATCACTCCGCCATTCTCTGGATGTCGTTGTTGTCGATAATGCCTCCTCTGATAACAGTATCTCGGATGCCAAAAAAGTGGTTTATCCTTCATCCAAAATCTCTCTGACTTTTTTGGAGCTTAAAGAAAATTTGGGATTTTCTGCCGGCAATAATCGTGGTCTGAAAAAAATTTCACCACTCTCTAAATATGTCCTTTTTTTAAATCCCGATACCACCGTCAATCCCGATACCCTCGACGGCATGATTGATTATTTTAACGATCACCCCCAGGTCGATGCCGCCACTTGTTACGTCACTCTGGCTCTCACCGGGCAACTTCAATCGGAATGTCACCGTGGTTTCCCTAATCCATGGAATACTTTTTGGCATTTTTTTGGTTTTGGTATCCCCAAACTTTTTCCCAAGTCAAAAATTTTTAACGGCTATTTTCTTGGCCACCTCGATTACACCAAACCTCAACTCATCGATTCTTGTGTCGGTGCCTTTTTAATGATGAAACGGTCTGTCGGCGATACTGTTGGTTGGTGGAATGAAAAATATTTTATGTATGGTGAAGATCTTGATCTTTGCTACCAGCTTCGTCAACATAATTTTAAACTTTATTTCATTCCCTATTTCAAAATTACCCATTTTCAGGGTATTTCATCCGGAATTAAAAAAGTAAAAAGCCAGGCCAGTCGGGAAACAAAAATACGTTCCGCCAAAGCCACAACCGAGGCTATGAGAATTTTTTATCGCGAAAATTTGATTCAAAACTATCCTCAATTCCTCCGTTGGTTTGTCTGGCGGGGGATTGATCTTCTCGACCTCTATCGTTATCTAAAAGCTAAATATTTATGAAACATATCGTCATCGATGCCCGGCTTTACGGCCCCAAACACACCGGTCTTGGCCGCTACACCAAAAATCTTTTAGTCTCTATTGCTAAACTTCCCGATTTTTCCGAATACAAATTCACTCTTCTTGTCTATCCCGAAATTCTGCCGGAAATCAAAAAGGATCTTGGTAAAAAATTTACTTACATCTCTACCGATATTCGTCATTACACTCTCCAGGAACAGATATTTCTTCCCCGACTCCTTCGTTCTCTTAATCCGGATTTGGTTCACTTCACCCACCTCGATAAACCTCTTTTTTATTCCGGTTTATCAGTCGTCACCGTTCATGATTTGATCCGTCATTTTTCTAAAGGCAGTGCCACCACTACCAAAAACCATCTTTTCTATTGGCTAAAATATTTAGGCTATCTGTTGATGACTCAACGCATTTTTAAAACCAGTTATCTGATTGTCCCCAGCAACTTTTGGCGGAATTACATTATCAACCACTATCATTTTTCGCCGCAAAAAATAATCACCACCTACGAAGCAGTTGATCCTCATTTTCTGTCTTCACCAAAAACTAAAATTTCCCCCGCAAAACCTTATATTGTCTACACCGGTAACCTTTATCCGCATAAAAATATTTCTGTCATTTTGGAAGCTTTACGTTTTATTCCCGAAATTTCTTTAAAAATTATTTGCGCCCGGAGTGTCTTTGCCGATCGGATCGAAAAAATGATTAGCGATTATCATCTGCAAAAAAGAGTCGAATTCCTGGGCTTTGTTCCCGACACCGAATTTGCCAAAATATATTCCTCGGCTCTGGCCTTAGTTCACCCCTCGTTTCTTGAAGGTTTCAGCCTTACCGGTTTGGAAGCCATGGCTCTCAATTGTCCTGTAATTTCTTCGGACAGCAGCTGCCTACCCGAAATCTATGAAAATTCAGTTTTATACTTTAATCCCAAAGATCCACAGGATTTAGTTAAACAAATCAGAAAGCTCTATCAAAACCCGCCTCTCCGGAAATTATTAATTACCAGCGGTCAAAATCAGGTTAAAAAATTCTCGTGGAATAAAACAGCCACAGAAACTCTCAACTATTATCAACAAATTCTTCATGCCTAAAGTTGCTTTATTTTATGACTGGCTGAATCAATGGGGAGGTGCCGAAAAAGTTTTACTTTCTTTAATAAAAATTTATCCCGATGCTCCGGTCTATACTTTAGTCCACAATCCCTCTAAAACTCCATGGCTTCCCCGTCAAACTTCAGTTATTACTTCTTTTATCAATCGTCTTCCGTTTTCTAAAAACAATCCTCTGGTCTACACTCCTATTTACGACCTGGCCTTGGAACAATTTGATTTTTCTCAATATGATATTGTCATTTCCACCACCTCTGTTGTCGGACATTGTCTCATCACTCCGCCTTCCACTAAATTTATTTGTTATTACCACAATTTAAATCGTTATTTATATTTCACTCCTCCTAAATATCGTTTTTTGTCTCCCTTATTAAATATTTACCGCCGTCTTGATTATCAATATGCCCGCCGTCCGGATATCTCCTTGTGCAATTCAAAAACAGTTCAGCAGCGGTTATCGGAAAAGTTGGATATTAAACCATTGGTAATTTATCCCGGTATCGACACTGATTATTTTAAACCGCTCAACCGTCCGACTTCGGATTACTATCTTATAGTTACCCGATTAGTTGCTCATAAAAATATTGATTTGGTCATCAAGGCCTTTAAAGAATTTCCCCAAAATTTGATAATTGTCGGCACCGGCCGTGAAGAAAAAAAACTAAAAAAATTAGCCTCTAAAAATAGAAATATTACTTTCGCCGGTAAGGTATCGGACAAAAAATTACTGACACTGTACCAAAATTGCCATGCTGTCATTTGTCCTCAACTGGAAGATTTTGGTCTTGTCGCTCTTGAAGCCCAAGCATGCGGTCGGCCGGTAATTGGTTTGGGGCAGGGAGGTAACACTGAAACTATAGTCGATGGCCAGACCGGTTTACTTTTTAATCGGCCTCTTGTTTCTGATCTGACAAAAGCATTACGTAATTTTGAAAAAATAGTTTTTGATCCTAAAATTTGTCGACAAAATGCTCTTCAATTTTCCGAAACTAAATTTATGTTAAACTTCAAAAAGGCAGTCGATAAATTATGTCGGGAACAGTAAATAATCATTATATTTTAATTCTTTGCGGGGGCAGCGGTCCACGGCTCTGGCCACTATCCAGGTCCGGTCATCCGAAACAATTTTTATCCATTCTTTCCAAAGATTCTTTTCTTAGAGAAACTTTTTTAAGAGCTCAAAAAATAGTTCCCAGAGACCACATTTTTGTCATCAGCCACCAAAAATATAATCACCTCATTAAAAGCCATTTAAAAGGTCTACTTTCCGAACATAATCTTATTTCCGAACCCGATAAAAAGAACACCGCCATGGCCATTCTTTATGCCTCTTCTATTATTTCTCAGATAAATCCTCAGGCCGTCATTTCCTCCTTTACTTCCGATCACTATATTGGCAACTTACCTGTTTTCGTTAAACAGATAAAAAAATCCGCTCTTATTGCCGCCGGTAAACCGATTGTTGTTACCTTAGGAATTGTCCCAAATTCACCCAGTGTTTCTTTTGGTTATATTTTAGTCGGTCATCAACAACAGGGGATTTATACCGTCAAAAATTTCATCGAAAAACCACCGCTGGCCACGGCTGAAAAATTAATTCGCTCCGGAAAAAGTTATTGGAATTCGGGAATCTACACCTTTAATGTTCAGACTATTCTCTCGGAATTCAAATCCTGTTCACCAAAATACTATGACTTATATCAAAAAATAATATCCTCTCCCAAAGACATTCCCCATATTTATTCATTATCACCAAGTTTACCCCTTGATATAGCCATCTCTGAAAAGTCTAAAAATATTGTTATGCTGGCCGCTGATTTTGTCTGGAATGATGTCGGCGAATGGAAATCTATCTATCGTCAACTTTCAATTAAAACTGACAAAGTTATTCCTCTTAATCAGGATACTGAATTTTTGGAAGTTGATTCCAAAAAATGCCTTGTTTTAGCCCCAAAAGGAAAACTGGTAGGACTTGTAGATGTTAATAATTTAGCGATTATCGACACTCCTGATGGTTTATTAGTCTGCAATATTGCTTATAATGGCAGTTACAAAGTTCGTGAGTTGGTTGCCAAAATGGTAAGTGATTCTAAATTTAAAAAATATTTTCTATCCCAAAATGATCAATGAAAAAACAGATAAATTATTTTTGAAAGAAAGAATTTTTCTTTTTGATACCTCCAAAAGGTTGATTGATATTTTTGGTTCACTCTTTTTACTCCTCATTTTTTCTCCTTTTTTGATCATCTCTGCCATTCTTATTAAACTCACTTCTCCCGGACCGGTTATTTTTAAACAAAAAAGAGTCGGTCAGAAAAAAGAATTTTATATGTATAAATTTCGTAGTATGTATATCGGTGACAACGATAAAAGATTACGCGAACAATATCCCGAACTTTGGGAAAAATACAAAAAATCTGATTGGAAACTTCCCATGAAAGAAGATCCCAGAATCACTGCCATCGGTAAAATACTCCGCAGCACATCTGTTGATGAAATGCCTCAATTTATAAATGTTCTGAAAGGAGAGATGAGTTTAGTTGGTCCAAGAGCTTATCGTGATGAAGAATTGAAAGAATACGAGGCCAAATATCCTCAGACTAAAAAATATATTGATGTCATTCGGACTGCCAAACCGGGCATCACCGGTCTCTGGCAGACATCCGGAAGAAATGAATTAAGCTTTGAAAAAAGAGCCGAGCTTGATGCCAACTATATTAAGAACCGATCTTTCCGTCAGGAAATTATTATTCTTCTAAAAACTCCTTTAGCCATGTTATCAATCTGGTAAATTTTAAAAAAATACTTTAAACTTAAAGGATGATTGATGTTCCGTCTATTTCTAAACCTGCCTCCGAAAAAAAAATTACTGTTACCGGTGGTAAGAAAAAAACACCTAAGTTTCTGAAAGTTATTTCCAGAATCTTTTTGGTTTTGTTAATTATTATCGGCATTTTTGGTATCAGCGGTTTCTTCTTGGTTTATCTTCCCGGTCAAAAAATCTACTCTCAAGCCACTTCACTTCAGGAAGGTGTCAATAAACTTAAAAGCGCCGTCGCCAACAAAGATCTTAAAGATGCCAAAGTCCAGGTTAGCGATCTTCAGTCAAAACTTTCTCAACTTCAGTCGTCCTATCAAAAGTTTTCCTACATGAAGGTATTACCTTATCTAAAAGATTATTATTCTGATGGTAATCATTTAGTTAATATTGGAAAACTAGGTCTGGAAACCGGTCAAATTGTCATTACTGCCGTCGAGCCTTATCAGGATTTCTTGGGATTAGCCGGTTCTGCTACCGACAGTGCCACCACTACTCAGGATAGATTGGACTTTTTAACCGAATCTGTGGAAGGAATTATTCCTCATCTTAGTACTATTGAAGCCAAACTTGCCGAAATCGAAACAGAATTTGATCAAATTGATTCATCACGTTATCCGGATGAATTTAACGGCATGATTATTAAATCAAATATCAATTTAGCCAAACAAACCGTCGCTGATATTCATCAACTCACTAAAAACGGTCAGCCGATTCTCTCTAAACTCTCATGGTTTCTCGGTAAAGATGGCCCCAGAACCTATTTCTTGATTTTTCAAAACGATGCTGAGCTTCGTCCCACCGGTGGTTTCTGGACAGCTTATGGCACTATGACTATTAATAAAGGTAAGATTACTCCCGGTGCTTCCGGCAATATCTATGATCTCGACGCTATGTACAGCAGCACTGTCCCGGCTCCCCGGCCGTTAAAAGCCTACCATCTTAATGTTCCTTACTACAATCTTAGAGACATGAATTTGTCTCCTGATTTCCCCACCAGTATCGAACCTTTTATGGATACCTATTACAAAATTACTAAAACTAAAACTAAATTTGATGCTGTCATTGGTATCGACACCCAGGTTCTTGTCGATCTTCTCAAAGTAATAGGTCGGGTTGGTGCCGGCACTTTAGGAAATGTTTCTGCTGATCCCGATAAAAGATGTAATGGTTGTCCTCAAATTATTTACCAGATAGAGTGGGAGGCTGGTCAGCCCCGTAACTATATCGATAATAATCGTAAAGGATTCCTTGGTCCGTTAATTCACACTATTCTTTCTAATGTCCTTGGTGCCGAAAAGAATAAAATCGGATCTCTGGTCGAAACCGGATTTAACGATATCATGAAAAAACACGTTGTTTTTTACTTTACTGATCCGGAAATCCAAAAAGCCGCCGTCACTGCAGGTATTGCCGGCAGCATCACCCAGACCGACAATTCTATTGATTATCTTCATCTTAATGATGCCAATTTCGCCAGTGCTAAAACTAATATTTTTCTCACTCAAAAAATAAAACACGAAATCATCGCCAATAACGGACAGGTAGAGCATAAAGTCACCGTCACCTACACTAATCCTTTTAAGGCCAGCAACTGTAATTTGGAAACAGGCGGACTATGTCTTAATGCTCCCAAATATCGCGATTGGTTTAGATTCTATGTTCCCACCGGTTCAAAACTGGTAAAAATGACTGGCTCCGAAGTCGAACCCGTTGTTTATGAAGAACTTGGTAAGCAGGTTTTTGAAGGATTTTACGGAAATAAATATCCACTTTATGCCCAATCCAGCGCCAAAACATCTGTACAATATGTTTCCAGTGTCCCCGCTAATGCCAACTATACTTTGTTGCTCCAAAAACAACCGGGTACTAAAGATATTCCCTATGATCTTTGGGTAAATGGTAAACTTGAAGAAAGTTTCACTTGGACTGGTGATAAAACCGTCAAACTTTCTCTTTAATGCCAAAATTTCAAAATACACTCGGAATTGTTGTTAAAACCAAAGTTTATCGGGAAACAGATATTTTTGTTACTCTGCTGACTCCGGAACTGGGTAAAATTGTTGTTCTGGCCAAAGGTGCTAAAAATATCAAAAGCAGTCGTCTGGGCACACTTCAGTTGGGGAATATCATTAAAGCTCATCTTTATCAAAAAAATGATTTTTTATGGTTATCAGAATCAATTTCTGTTTCTCAATTTCTTCATCACCAAAAATCCTTAACTCAGCTTAACCTATTATTTTACGTTCTTGAAATAATCAATTATTTTATTGCTGAAAATCAAAATATTCCCGGCATTTACCAAATTTCAGAAAAATTAATTACTTCGATTAACCTCAATCAATTATCCCAATTCATCAAGTACGAGATGGAGTTTATTAATTTTCTTGGTTTTGGTTTACCGGAAACTGTTACCCAAGCCTATCAACAGCAGGACTATATCACCGCTCAAAAAATTCTTAAACGGCATTTGGAATCTATCATTGAAAAACCGCTCCAAAGCGACAAACTCTTCCGATAATTTATTAATCCGTTATAATATCGATAGATGAACCAACAGATAGTCGATAAAAGTAATCAAGTTAACTCTGCTCTTAAAGAAAATGTTGAAGCACTCCAAGAACTTGCTATTCAATATGCTCTCTTAAAAAAATCAGCTATATCTATACAAGACCAAAAACTAAAAGATGAGATCGAAAAAATGCAACAAAATATCGAAATTATCCTAAAGAAGACAGAAACTCTAGTAAATAGCTATGTTGAACTATCTAAAGAATTTCTCGAACAATGAATAGAGAAACAAATCTTCAAGAGTCTTTTGCAAAATTACAAAGTACTATTGAAAGCAACCTCAAACCAGCTAGATATAATCCAAAAGAACATATTGATCATCAAAGGGCAAGAATTGCTAATGTTTTCGTATGGGGTTTCTTCATACTGATAGGTCTTGTTGTTATTCTCATACCAACATACAATTATTTAATCTACAATACCATTAAAAATAACGAACTACTAATTGATTTAAAAGATATACTCTCAATAATTGGTTCTATTGTTGGCTCTTCTCTTGGTTTTGTTATTGGCTATTACTTCAAAAGTGGTGAAAAATAACTTGAACTATTTTCGTATGCTATAATTTGCTATTCTGCAGTGATGGGGGATTGGCTCCCCGGAGCAGGTTGAATAAGTGGTCAAACTGATTGGATAATCATAGTTTGGCAATTGAGGTGGAACCTCCCTAAATACTCTGAAGGGACCTCTAATGTTATTATTTAATTAATACTTTAGAGACCACTATGGCAAATACTCAAAACGATATCGTTTCCAAAATTGTTTCTCTCTGCAAACGTCGGGGAATTATTTTTCAGAACAGTGAAATATACGGAGGTGTTCAGGGTTTCTATGATTACGGTCCGGTCGGAGCGTTGATGAAATACAATTGGAAAAATCTTTGGATCCGCGACAACGTTACCCGCCGTCGGGACATAGTTCTAATTGATGGTTCAATAATTACCCATCCCAGAGTTTGGGAAGCTTCGGGGCATGTTAAAAACTTTGCCGATATTATGGTCGAATGCAAATCGTGCCATAAACGCTTTCGTCCGGATTTAATCGACAACGCTGCTAAATGTCCGGAATGCGATGGAGAATTCACCGAGGGCCGTAAATATAATATTCTTTTTGAAACCGACATTGGTGTCATTGAAGGCGAAAAAATGCATGCCTATCTTCGGGGTGAAGCCTGTCAAACTATTTATCTTGATTTCAAAAATATAGTCGATTCCTCCCGTGTCAAAATCCCTTTCGGTATCGCTCAGATCGGAAAAGCTTTTCGAAACGAAATAACTCCCAAAAACTTTTTGTACCGCACCCGGGAATTTGAACAATGGGATATTCAATACTTCGTTCATCCCTCAGAAATGGACAAGTGGTATGAATATTGGAAAGCAGAGCGTATGAATTGGTATAAAAAAATGTTTAACCAATCCGATAACCTTCGTTTTCGACAGCACGAAAAAGACGAACTCGTTTTCTACGCCAAAAAAGCTTTTGATATTGAATATAACGCTCCCTGGGGTTGGTCAGAAATGGAAGGAATTCACTGGCGTTCAGATTATGATTTAACTCAACACAGTCAATTCAGTAATCAGGATTTATCCTATCTCGATCCTGTTACTCATGAAAAATATTTACCTCATATCACCGAAACCTCCGGTGGAGTTGATCGCAGCTTTTTCTTCATGTTGCTCGATGCTTATCATGAAGACACTTTGGAGAATGGTGAAATTCGAACCTGGCTGCAAATTAAACCTCAAGTTTCTGCCTATAAAATGGCTATTTTCCCACTGGCTGCCAACAAACCGGAATTGGTTACCAAAGCTGACGAGCTCTATCAGTCGCTTTCTCAAAAATATTCCCTCGATTGGGATGACAGCGGTAATATCGGTAAAAAATATCGTCGACAGGACGAAATCGGAACTCCCTGGTGTTTAGTTGTCGATTATCAAACTCTGGAAGACAACACTGTTTCAATTCGAGATCGGGACACTATGACTCAGGTGCGTATTCCCGCTTCTGAAGTTGACAACTGGCTTGCTCAACAACTAAACTCTTAACATGAAGAAAAAAATACTAACCTTAATTGCCACTGGTTTATTATTAGCTGGTTGCGGTGCCAAAAAATCCGCTACCACCGTCACTCCGACTCCAGCATTAAGAGTTGTCGAAATGCCTCTTGATCAACGACCTTTAATCAGTCTCACTCCCAGTGCTGACGGCCACTATTTAACCCTAAAAATTGTCGATATTCCCGATTCAATTTCTTCAATTGAATATGAAATTCTATACAACGCCAGTGATAATGGCGCCGAAATTGAAAAAGGAGTAGGTGATACCCTAAAAGAAATTACCAAAACCATCGAAAGAAAACTGCTTTTAGGCACGGAAAGCTGTACTAATGGCTGTAAATATAGCTATGATAAAGGTGTAACCGGGGGAACGATGACACTTAACTTTATCGATAAAAACGGCCAAATGTCAACTTACGAAACTTTGTTTACCCTCAAATCAACTGCTGATCTCAACAAAGCCGGTTCTTTGGCTTTAACGGATAGTTCTTTTTCTGTTCCTCTTAAATCAAAACTTTCCGGCAGCAATTATTATCTTCTTCTTAAAAACTATCGCGGCGGTTATTCAGTCTATGGCAGTACTCAGAGTTCGCCGGTAGGTAATTATCAAAATCAGTAATGGAGTTTCATCAACCGGTACTGGTAAACGAAGTAATTAAGGTTCTTAACGTCGTTCCCGGTGGTATTTATGTCGATGCTACAGCCGGAAATGGTGGTCATTCCCTGGAAATAATCAATCATGGCGGCATTGTCTATGGACTGGATCAGGATCCTGTAAATTTGGCGATCGCTCAACAAAGAATTTCCGATTTAGGTCTTTCCCAAAAGTTTATTCCTCTTCATTTTAATTTTAATCAATTGGAAAATCTTATTGGTCATCAAATACCGGCAAAAATTGACGGTATTCTTTTTGATCTTGGACTAAGTTCCGGACAGCAAAAAAGTGTCGGTCGTGGTTTTTCTTTTAACGATCCGGATTCACTGGATATGAGGCTTGATCCAGAAACTCAAACTGTTACTGCTGAAGAAATTATCAACACTTACGACTTTCAGCAGTTATATGATATTTTTTCCAAATTAGCCCAGGAAAAATTCAGTAAACCGCTTGTCATCAGGATTATTTCAGAAAGACAATATAAACCGATAAAATCGGCAAAAAGATTAGCTGACATTATCCGTAAATACTACCAGGAAAAACACATCCATAGTAAAATAGATCCGGCTACCAAAGTTTTTATGGCCCTCAGAATCGCGGTTAACGACGAATTTGCTAATCTAAAAAATGCTCTTCAGGCCACTTTAAAATTTTCTCCCGGTTGTGTTGTAGCTGTTATTTCCTTTCATTCCGGTGAAGACCGTCTGGTTAAACAATTTATTCGTCAGCATTTTCCCGCCTCAAATACCAAAGCCATTCTGCCGTCTTTTTCTGAAATAAAAAATAATCCTTTATCTCGATCATCAGTCCTCAGATCATATAGAATAGATTAATGAGTCTTAAACCATTGACCATATTGGCTGCCTTTTCCTTTTGTCTTCAGGTAATTTTTTCCATCATCTACTCTATTAAGGTTGTTGATCTAAGTCAGTTGGCCAATGTTTCTAATCAGAATCTTACTCAGGCCACAATTATCAATCAGCAGTTGGAAATAAATCTTTCCGAACTTAACTCTCTTTCCACTCTTTTTTCTCAAACCGAAGGAAAAAATTATACTCCTGTTAACACTGTTGTTAATCTTAACTAAAATGTTTTCTCAACGTTTAAAAATCGTCACCTTCACCTTAATTTTTTGTTATTTTATCGTCATCGGTAGGTTGTTCTACTGGCAGATAATCAAAAATCCGGAATTCAGCCAAAAAATTATCAATCAAAGTTATAAGCCAAATGTTGTTTTGCCTCAGTTTGGAAAAATTTACGATGCTTCAGGTTTTCCTTTATCCATTAATCAAACTTTTTATCAGCTTTCGCTATACAAGCCGGATCTTAAAACAAAACCCGAAGAAATCGTTAATTTAATTCAACATGTCCATCCTCAAATTTCTACTGAAGACTTGGAACAATTGAATAAATTTCTTCTAAATCCTAATCAGAAATGGTTAACCTTAAAAGATAATTTTTCTTATGAAGAAAAAAACTCTTTAAAAGATCCCGGGATAACTTTTTCTTCAATTAATTCCCGTTATTATCCGGAAAAAAATTTAGGCTCTCTTATCCTTGGCTCAAAAACTCTTGGCGGTATCGAAGGCTATTATCAAAAACAACTTTCCGGTCGTGATGGTTTTTCCTGGCAGGGGATTGACGCCACCGGACAAACCGTTTTGAATAAACCGGGGTGGTATATTGAACCTCAGGATGGGAGAAATTTACATATTTCTTTGAATCGTCAGATCCAGTATCTTGCTGAAAATTCTCTATCCGAAGGCCTAAAAAAATACGACGCCGACTCCGGCTCGATTACCATCATGAATCCCCAAACCGGAGGCATAATTGCCATGGCCAGCTTTGTCGCCACATCTTCCGCCACTCCCAGTGCTATGTATAAAAACCCGATAATTGCCGATCTTTTTGAGCCTGGTTCAATTTTTAAACCACTGGTTGTCTCTATGGCTCTTAATAGTCGGACTATCTCTACCGATTATGTTTGTACTAAATGTAATCAACCCCATCAAATTGGCCAATATTCCATCGGAAACTGGGACAATTCGTATCATCCCGATTCATCTCTTCAGGATATCATCAAAAATTCCGACAACATCGGCATGAGCTATATTATCGAAACTCTTGGTTTAAATACTTTTCAACAATATTTCCAATCGCTTGGTCTAAATCGAAAAACCGGAATCGATCTTCAGGGAGAAGTTAAACCGTTGGAAAAAACCGTTTGGCCGGAAATTGATTTGGCTACCGCTTCTTTTGGCCAGGGTTTTGCTGTCACTCAAATTCAAATGCTTCAGGCTTTCAATACTTTGGCCAATGATGGCTTAATGTCCCAGCCGCATTTAGTTGAATACTTTGAAGACCGCAGCCAAATCATAAACAATAATTTACCCCAACCTTCGGAAGTATTCAAGAAGTCTACAACTGACACCATTAAAGAAATTCTTAAATACGCCGTTGAAAACGGTGTCGTTAACCAATTTAGACCAAAAGATCTTGAAGTTTGTGCCAAAAGCGGTACCGCTCAGGTTGCTGTCACCGGCGGCTATTCCGAATCTTTTACCAATGCTTCTTATGTCGGTTTTAGTCCTTGTCAAAATCCCAAATTTACTATGATTGTCACTATCAACAATCCCAAAAGTTCACCTTGGGGTTCAAGCACCGCCGCTCCGATATGGTTTGAATTAGCCTCTAAAATCACTCCTCTGTTATAATTCAAATGAACCTATGTTTAAGCGTAAATTAAAAAGAGTTAAACAGAAAATAAAAAATATTCTTTGGCATTTTCCCAAAAGTTTGTATTATAACTTTTATTATCGCTTTCCTTCCCGGAAACTGATTATCATTGGTATCACCGGAACTGATGGTAAAACCACCACCTCAGTTCTTATTCACCAATGTTTACTAAACGCCGGTATTAAGGCAGGACTCATCAGTACTGTCGGCTCTAAAATCGGTACCCAGGAATCAACTATCGGTCTCCACACCACTTCTCCCGATTCCTCAAAAGTTCAGTTTTTACTGCGTCAGATGGTAGATCAGGGAGTTACTCACGTCGTTATCGAAGTTACTGCTCATGCCTTGGACCAATTTCGATTTTATGGCTGTAATTTTAAAGTCGCCGCTATCACCAATACCTCTCATGAACACCTTGATGATTTTTTAGATATGGACGACTATGTTTCCACTAAAAGTCTCATTTTTAAAAAGTGCCGCTATGCTGTTCTAAATAAAGATGATTCTACTTTTTCTCAAATCAGTCCTGCTCTTAAAGTTCCTTTTACCACCTATAGTATCGAAAAAAAATCCGATTATCAGGCTAAAAATATTTCCGATAAATCAGACCTTCTTTCTTTTTCGGTCAATGGATTAACTTTCAAAACCGACAGTAACTATCGTTATCAAATTTATAATATTTTGACTGCCTACGGAATTTTAAATTGGTTAAAATTTGATCCCCAAATTTTAATTAACACTATTCGTCATTTTCCGGAAATTAAAGGTCGCCGGGAAGAGGTCTCCAATCGTTTTCGTTTTCGGACTATCGTCGATTTTGCCCACACTCCAAATGCCTTAAAAAACACCCTTTCTTCACTTCGTCAGATTACTTCAGGTAAGTTGATTGTTATTTTCGGCGCTACCGGCGGCCGCGACCAAAGCAAACGCCCGATTATGGGTTACGAGGTGTCAAAAATAGCTGACATTGCTATTATTACCGCCGATGATACCCGTAATGAAAAAGTTGAAGATATTAATTCACAGATAATTGAAGGTATAGATCCGGATCGTCTCCAAAATAAATCTTTCGTTTATTACGATATTCCCAATCGTCAGGATGCTTTTAATTTAGCTGTTAAACTTGCCTCTCCGGGCGATACTATAATCGCCTGCGGTAAAGGTCACGAAACTACCATTCTTCATGGTAAAACTGAATATCCCTGGTCCGAATCCGAAGCTTTTAGATCCGCTTTTAGATTAAGAAAACAGCATGTTTAACATTAAAAACGAACTTACTATCGAAGAAAATTACGATCTTGGTCTTTTGCCTCAACGCAACGAAAAGAATATTTTTTATCAGGAAAGCAGCTGTCGTTCTAATTTGGAAAATTTTGTCTTAAATTCCGAAAATCGTCGTATTTTAAAAAAAACTGAAAACATCACTTACAAAACAGTTAATCTTTCCGATTTTGTTTACACCCCAAAGCTCCAAAAACAAATTCATGATTGGGTAAAGGAATTAAACTGGGATTTTCCCACCAGTTCCATAAAAAAAGTTTTCACCGACCATATCTTCAATCGACTTTATATTTTTTACGACCATGATGTTGTCGCCGCCTATGCCGTTTGTTATTTTTCCCCGACAATTTCCCATGTCGCCTACCTATTTTACGATCCTAAATATTCTCATCAGGATCTCCCTATTCGCTGTCCATTACAGGTTGTCATCGATTCCCACGAACAACAGCTAAAATACACTTATTTAGGCAGATTTAATCCGGAGACTAAATTAGGATTTTACAAACGCAGTTTTCCTGGTTTTGAATACTATTATAATAATTCTTGGGTTCCCTATATTAATCACTGATAAATATGCATATTCATATTCTTGGTATCGCCGGAGTCATGACAGCTCAAATTGCCATGATTTTAAAACAGCAGGGTCACGAGGTCACCGGTTCAGACCAAGATAAAATCTATCCTCCCATCAGTCAACTTATCGCCGATATTCCGTTGAATAAAACTCCTATTAACACCCATATTGATGCCGTCATTGTTGGTTCATCTTTTTTGTCTTTTTCTAAATGTGTCGAAGAATGGGAACAAATAAAAAAACTTAATATTCCCTACACCACCGCCACTGAATTCATCGCTAAAAGTTTAATTAGGGGAAACTCTATTTTAGTCGCCGGATCATACGGCAAAAGCACTATCACCGCCCTTGTTTCCTGGATTATGGATAAATCCGGCTACCATCCAAATTATTTTTTTGGCGGCCAGCTTGTTAATCATTCTCCTTCCATCAATTCCACCACTTCAAACTGGTCTGTAGTTGAAGCCGATGAATCCATCAACGGGCTGGATACCAAAGCAAAATTTCTCTATTATCCTGTCAAATATTTAATCCTCACCAGTGCTCAATGGGAACATAAAGAATCTTATTCCACCTCCGAAAAAAATTTTGAAGCCTTTCGGCAATTAATTAAAAATGTACCCGAAAACGGATTTATTGTTTATAACGGACAGGACAGTGAAATAAAAAAGATTATTTCTGAAAGCAAGGCCCCGACCTTTGATTATCAAATAGACAAAGTTTTCAAATCCAAACTTATCGGTCAATATAATCAGCAAAATATTGCCGCTGCTTATACTTTTTGTCATCAATTAGGCCTAAAAAGTACTATTATTTTAAAATATATCGCTACTTTTCCCGGATTAAAACGACGTCTGGAAAAAATTTCTTCCAAAAACAATATTTTAATCTATGACGATTTTGCTCAGTCCGGTTCCCGGGTCTATTCAGCCCTCACCGCACTTCAACAAGCTTATCCAAAACGTCGGATTTTTGTCTATTTCGAGCCTCATGCCAAATTTCTTCAAAATCAAAAAAGTCTTAACGATTTTTCTCAAATCAAGAATATGTGTCATGAATTTATCCTTTCAAAAATTCATTTTTCCGCCAATACAGGTAAAAATGATCGGGTAACAGCTGCTAATTGGCAAAAAGTTCTCGGTGAAAAAATGAAATATTTACCGATTGAAGACGATATCTTCACCTATCTTTCCGCTAATCTAAAGCCGGGAGATCTCTTGATTCATTTTAGTTCCGGAGGTCTCGATGGACTTAATAATTTAAAACAGTTTATAATCTAATCTAAAGTGATCCATTTATATCTAGGTTTACTATTATTCTCCTTTCTCACCAACAGCATTCTTGTTGTTCCTTTTATCAATCTTCTCTATAAACTAAAATTTCAGCGTCAAAATCAAAAAACCCTCGATTTTCAAAACAAACGCACCCCAATTTTTGATCGTTTTCATAGTCAAAAATCAGGCACCCCGGTCGGCGGCGGTCTTTTGATCATTGTTACAGTAACTGTTCTGTTTTTATCCCTCTTTCCCTTGCTTCATTTTTCCAACATTTTTATCTCCAGCAACTACCGAATCGATCAGGAAATTATCGTCATCTTTTTCACTTTTATCGGATTTGCTTTACTGGGACTATACGACGATATTTTAAAGTTTTTTGGTTTTTCAAAAACCGGGTTTTTCGGTCTTCGCATGGTTCACAAACTTATTCTTCAGATTGTTTTGGCTTTGTTTATTTCCATTTATGCTGTCTTTCAATTAGGAATTAATTTTGTCTACATTCCCTTCTTGGGGCCGGTTAATTTGGGTTGGTTTTCTGTACCTTTGTATACAGCCATCATCGTCGGCTTTGCTAACTTTTTCAATATTACCGATGGTTTGGATGGACTTTCCTGTGGTTTATTAATGATCGCTCTATTCGCTTTTTGGTTTTTGTCCAACCATTCTTTAGACACTCCCATTTCTCTATTTCTTGCTTTATGGTTGGGGGCTTTAATTGCTTTCCTTTACTTTAATATTTATCCGGCCCGTATCTGGCTTGGTGACGTCGGCTCACTTTCTTTTGGGGCCACTATCGCCGTAATAGCTATTTTATTAGGTAAATTAGTCCCTTTATTTATCGTCGGACTGCCGTTTATCGTTGAAGGTATGAGTAGTGCAGTCCAAATACTCAGTAAAATCTATTTTAAAAGAAAAATTTTGCCGGCAGCACCGCTTCATCTGACTTTTCAAAAAATCGGTTGGGAAGAACCAAAAATCGTCTTTCGGGCTTGGCTGGCGGCGATTATATTAGCAGTTGTTGCTCTATGGTTAGGCCTAAATTAAATTCTCTTCTTCAAGAAATCAACACCTATCTTGGTATTCCCTATTTCATTAATAAGGGAAAGTATAAAAATAATGGGGAAAATGCTTTAGTTGGAAAAGGTTCTGCCAAAGAAATTGCCTTAAAGACAATCGAATTTGCCAACAACGAAAATGTTAAGTTAATTAATTTTTCCTCTTCACAAATTTACAATTTCCAAAAGAAACATCATCTCGGTATCGATTGCTCCGGACTCGTTTGTCACCTCCTAAATTTTTATTTTAAAACCAGTCTCAATCCCCGAAAAACTTCTGCCGACATGCTCACCTCATACCCTCTATCATCGCCGGTTGATTCTGACTCTTTAACTACCGGTGATCTGGTTCGTCAAAATAACGGCCGGCATGTTTTGTTTGTCATTAAAAAAACCGGTAATCTGGTTGAATACCTGGAAAGCAATCAAAAAAAGAGGGGAGTAGTTTTGGGAAAATTTGAAATTGACAATCCCGAATTTCCACATCAGGGATTTTATCGTCTTAATTTACAGAAATAATTTATTTTTCTTCAACCAACTCTTTGTATTTAATAGGTTCCAAAGACAATATTTCCACTTCAGTACCGCACTCAGCGCATTCCAGAATGTCGCCTACTGCCATTGTTTCAGGTTTAATTATTTCCGCCTGACAATCAGGACAGATGATTTTATTTTCTTCTAGATTCATTTTGATTCCAAATAAATATATAATCCTTATACTATTATATGACACCCATAGTCAAATTTGATTCAGTCTATTTTAAAAGAGAAGATCAAAACCTAACCGGTTCTGCCAAAGATAGGGCAATTGCTGCCCAACTTGACCGGTTACAAAAACTCAATTATTCTTCAGCCGTCATTTCCAGCACTGGTAACGCCGCTATTTCTGCAGATTATTTTTGTCATCAAAAAAATATCCCTTTAACTGTCTTCGTCTCTCCGGGAATTAATCCCCAAAAATTGGCTCTGATCAAACATTCTAAAATTTTTACCACTCCCAAACCGATCTCCGAAGCTTTTCGCTTTTCCAAAACCAATCAAAGTTATCTCTTACGTCAATCAACAGATCCTGCCGCCTTAATCGGCTATCAGGAAATCGGCTCGGAAATAATGGCCCAACTTCCTCAAGTTACCAGTATTTTTATACCGGTGGGTAGCGGCACCACCCTCTTGGGTATTTCTCAAAAACTGGCCGATTCAGTTAAAATATTTGCAGTTCAGCCGGCAAATAATTGTCCCATCGCTTCCTTCTTCGACCAAAATTATCAACCGGAAAAAGAATCATTAACCGATTCTTTAACCGTTAAACTCCTTCCCTTAAAATCCCAAGTTATTACTGCCATCAAAAATTCCTCCGGTTCAGGTATTGTTATCAACAATCATCAAATTGAAGATGCTTCGGCCTTTTTTGATATTAATAATCTTTCTACTTCTCCCGAAGGTGTTATGGCTTTTGCCGGATATAAAAAAGCCCTCGAAAAATATGATCCTGGTCTTTATCCGCTTATTTTATTAACCGGAACCAAAAGATGACCTCACTTCTGGAAACCCTCAATCTTGCTCCTTATGATTTTTATTTTTTGGTCGTCGATCAATTTCTTGATATCAGTCTTCCGGAAATAAGTAATTTCATTTCTATTTCTCCGGAAAAAATTGGAATCAGTTTGCCGGAAAAAAATTCCGGAAGATTGCTCTCCCACCCAAAAACAATTGAATTTATTAAACAGCATTCGCAATCAACCGGTCGTCAACCGGCAATAATCCCTTTCAAACCCTCAGCCAGAATTGAACACCTTTGTACTCAAAACAATTGGCTATTAATTTCTAATCCCGCTTCTCTCAATCGTTATCTCGAAGATAAAATAAAATTTGTCGAAATTTGTCATCAGCAAAATTTTCCCCAAATCCCTAACTTAGTTATTTCTTTCAATCAGGAAAACTACTCTCGGGCAATGGCGGATTTCGGCTCCCCTCTGGTTATCCAAACCCATTTCGGCTGGGCCGGAAACAGTTCCCATCTTTCAAATGATTTTTCCGATGTTCAGTCGTTAATCGCTCCCGGTACTATTGTAAAATTTTCCAAATATTTACCGGGTTATTCACTCATAAATAATTGCTGTTTAACCGGCAGGGGATTAATCACCAGTCCTCCTGGACTTCAATATACCGGTCTTTCCCAATTAACCGACAACCCTCTAGCTACTGTCGGCCGTCAATGGCCCTCGCAGGCCCCCGCCGAAATTATTTCTCAGATCAACGCCTTAACTGAATCTTTTTCCGAATACCTTAAAACCCAACATTTCCGTGGTTTTTTCGGTTTAGACTTTTTAGTTTCGGAAGACAAAGTTTATCTTCTGGAATGTAACGCCCGTCTTACTGCCTCTTTTGCCTTTTATACCGAAATAGAAAAAAATGCCGGTTATACCCCTTTATTTTATTACCACCTGTCTGAATTTTGTAATTTACCGACCGATATCTCCGGTGTTTCCAGATCAACCGATCCACAACTCATTGGTTCGGAAATCACCCGTAAAGATGCAAATGGTGTCACCATAAAAAAATATCATCAGTTTTCCACCTTCTCTCCTTCTGCCGATCCTGTTTCCATCAGTCCCGCTGTTATTGCTAACGTTTTATGAAAAAACATTCCAATTTGATCTTTCTTACCGGACTATTGCTCATGATTGGACTGCTCTTCATTTCTCTTTCTTCTATTTCCGAAGCCGTCTACACTGCCGGAGACAAATTATATTTTATTAAAAAACAATTGATTTGGTCCGTTGTCGGCATCGCGGCTTTTTTTGTCGCCGCTAAAATTAAATTTAGTTTTCTTAAAAAATATTCTCAGACATTTTATTTTCTTACTTTAGGTTTATTAATTCTCGTTTTGATTCCTCAATTCGGAAATCAGGTCCTCGGCGCCCGCCGCTGGTTTGATGTCGGCTTTTTTGGCATCCAGCCTTCGGAAATATTCAAACTGACCGCAATTATCTTTTTTTCCAAAATATTTATTGACGATCGTTCCCGCAACATTAAAAACTTAATCATCTATCTTGGCATTCCTCTGGTGTTAATCATTCTGGAACCGAATTTAAGCACTTCTATTTTAATTGCTGCCACCGTAATTACCATGTATTATCTCTCCGGTGGTGAAATTGTTTCCCTTTTTGTCCTATGTCTTTTTGCCATTTCTGCCAGTTTAATTTTGGTTTTAACTTCTCCCTATCGCCGACAGCGTTTTGAATCTCTGGTCGACCCCCAGAATTCTTCATATCATTCGGATCAGATTATTTTAGCCCTAACTTCAGGCCATCTTACCGGTAAAGGTTTGGCCAACTCCGATCAAAAATATCGTTTTTTACCAAAAGTTTCCACTGATTCTATCTTGGCTGTTATCGGTGAAGAAACCGGATTCATCGGCTGTAGCCTGATTATTTGTTTATATCTTTTATTAATCCTTCAGATAACCAAAATTGGCAGTTTAAGTTCAGACCCCTTCAATTCTTTAATCGCTAGCGGCACTGCTGTCTGGATTGCTTACCAAAGTCTGATAAATATTTCCGCTATTGTTGCCTTAATTCCCTTAACCGGAGTACCTTTGCCTCTAATTTCATACGGAGGTTCGTCGCTTGTCACTTTAATGTTCTCTTTGGGGCTGGTTCAAAACATCCATCAACAGTCAGTCTTGCTATACTCAAATAACAGTGAAAAACAATCAGACCATCATCATCACCGGCACACATCACACTCCGGCCATTGAACTAATCAATCTTTTAAAACAGGATCCGAAAACCAGTTGGCAGATTGTCTATATTGCCCATCAGTATTCAACTGAAACTCACATCAATCACACCATTATCCCCAAGCTCAAAATTCCATTTTACAATTTGGACTGCGGCAAATTTGACCGTAAAAATATCGGCCGCACTCTCATCAGTCTTCCAAAAATTGTCATCGCTTTTTTTAAATCACTTTCACTTTTTCAAAAAATTCAGCCGGATGTTGTCGTCTCCTTTGGTGGTTATGTTTCAGTTCCGGTTATTATGGCCGCTTTTTTTAAAAAGGTTCCCTCCATCACCCACGAACAGACCCCTGTTAATAGTTTGTCCACCAAAATTAACAGTCTTTTTGTTACCAAAGTTGCTTTATCCTTTAACAATCAACAGCAAATAAATCAGTTACCGGCCAAAAAAGTGGTAATCACCGGAAATTTACTTCGTCAGGCAATTTTTAAAAACACTTCCAGAAAATTTTCTCTCAAAAATTCTTTGCCTCTGCTCTACATCACCGGCGGCAATCAGGGCTCTCAATTTTTAAATCAGATGGTCACCAGGTTATTACCAAAACTTAGAAAACATTTTCAAATTATTCATCAAACCGGCAGTAGTTTTTCTCCTTCGCCATCCCGAAATTATCAACCCGTCCCTTATATTGAAATTGAAGATATTGGGTGGGTTCTTAATCACGCTTCTATTGTCGTCAGCCGGGCTGGTGCCAATACCTGTCAGGAGCTGGATGTTCTTCATAAAAACAGTTTGTTAATCCCGCTGCCCTACACTCAGCAAAACGAACAGATGTTAAATGCTCAATGGCTGCAGATTCGTCACCCTAATTCCGTCATAATTATTCCTCAGGATAAAGTTAACCGCTACAATTTCTACCGCTCCATCCGTAAACTTTCAGCTCTTCCTCCGGTTTCTACCCTGATTTCCCATACCCCAAATTTAAAACTGATTCAGCTTATCCATGAAATTCTTTAAACAATACTATTGTTTAATTCCTTTATTGCTTATTATTGTTGAACTTATAGTCGTCCAATCCGTCAATTTTTCTCCTACCTTAACTCCTTCTTCTGTAAAAAATAGTTTTCTGGAAAATACCGTCAATTATCTCCACACCGCCAAACTGGAACCATTTCAATTAACAGTCACCGACTCTCCGCCGGAAATTTATTTTTATCTTCAAAACCCGGACCAAACCACCAGTAAAGTGATTTTTTCTCAACAAAAAGATTCTCTAAAACAAGTTACTGCCTTACAAAAACTTATCAAAATCGCTAATATAAAAGGTAGCTACATTAAATTTATAGATTTAGCCTCTAAACGACCTTATGCAACATTCTAGAATCGTCAGCGGCATCGATATCGGTACTTCCAAGGTAACCACTATTGTCGGCCAGCATTTTGAAATTGAGGATCGTTTTAATGTTGTGGCTGTTTCTTCCATTCCGGCTTCAGGATTCAGAAAAGGTCAGATAATTAATTTAGATCAGGCGACGCAAACTATCACTCAGAGTATTGAAGCTGCCGAAAGAATGGCTGGTTTTCAAATTCATAATGCCGCTGTTTCCATTTGCGCCCCCCATATTGAATCTTTAAATTCTCAAGGTGTAGTTGCCATCAGCAGTCCCAACGGTGAAATTTCTTCATCGGATATCGAACGGGTTATCGAAGCTGCCCAGGCAATTTCTCTTCCTAATGGTAAAGAAATAATCCACACCATACCCAGAAAATATACTGTTGATGGTCAGGAAGGGGTAGTTGATCCTGTTGGTATGAACGGAGTTCGTCTCGAATTGGAATCCCATTTAATCATGGCTTCCAGTCCCAGCTTAAAAAATTTACACAAATGTCTCGATGAAATTGGTATAAAAATTGATTCACTGGTTTATTCCGGCCTGGCAGCTGCCAAAGCTTCTTTAACCGACACCGAAAAAGAATTGGGTGTGGCTCTGGTAGACATTGGCGGCAGCGTTACCTCTTTAACTATTTTCACAGAAGGTTTCCCTGTTTATTCCACTGTTATTCCGGTTGGCGCTAATAATGTTACCAACGATCTGGCCATAGGTCTTCGACTTTCTTTGGATGATGCCGATAAAATAAAACTAAAACTTAACAAAATCTCCGATAGTCAAAAATATGATGATGAAGTTGATCTTTCCCATTTTGGAATTCTCTCCGAAGATAAACACAAAATTTCTCTTCAAACAGCCATAAACGGCATCATTAAACCGCGTCTCGAAGAATTATTTTCCCTTATATACGACCAAATCGAAAACAGTGGATTTACTCACTCTATTCCTGCCGGAATTGTCCTCACCGGTGGGGGAGCCCAAACTATAAATGCCCGGGAGATTTGTAGTAAAGTTATTCCTCTGCCTCTCAGAATCGCCAGCCCCCCTAAATTTGGTGGCATTGTTGATGATATTCTTAATCCGGGTTATACCAGCGCCATTGGTCTTTTAATGTATAATTTAGAAACCAATAAATCTGATAATTCTGGATCATCCAAAAAATCATCAGTCTCTTTAAACGGTATTTTTGGAAAAATTAAAAATTTAATAGAACCCCTGCTTCCATAAAATTTAATGACTTTTCATCTGCCTTTGTTTATTTGTACTTCTTAATTTAACTAGATATGGGATTAATAAAAAACCTTACCGGTCAGTTTGCCCGAATCAAAGTTGTGGGTATTGGTGGCGGCGGAAACAATGCCATCAACTCCATGATTTCTGAAGAAGATATTCAGGGTGTCGATTTTATCGCTGTTAATACCGATTCTCAGGCACTTTTAAATTCCCTGGCTCCTATTAAAATTCAAATCGGAGAAAAATTAACCAAAGGTCTTGGTGCCGGAGGTAATCCTCAAATCGGCGCCGAAGCCGCCAAAGAATCACACGATCGTATTCGTGAAGCTCTGGAGGGAACTGACATGATTTTTATTACCGGAGGTATGGGTGGAGGAACTTGTACCGGTGCTGCTCCGATAATCGCCGAAATAGCCAAAAAAGAAATAGGTGCCCTGACGATAGCTGTCGTCACCAAACCTTTTCTTTTTGAAGGCACCAGACGCATGACCAATGCTGAGGAAGGTGTTTCTCAGCTCAAAGAAAATGTTGACACTCTCATTGTAATTCCCAACCAAAAAGTACTTGAAGTCGTCAACGATAAAGCCACTCTTCTTGAGGCTTTTAAAATTGCTGATTCAGTTTTAAATAAAGGCACAAAAGCCATTGCCGATCTGATTACTGTTCCCGGTCTTATTAATCTCGATTTTGCCGATATCAAATCTGTTATGAGTAACGCCGGTTCGGCTCTCATGGGTGTCGGTGAAGCTGAAGGTGAAGAAAAAGCCAGAAGAGCGGTTGAAGCTGCTATTGATTCCCCGTTAGTCGAAGTCGCTATTGATGGTGCCAGAGGAGTTTTGATTAACATCACTGGTGGTCCGGATTTGACAATGGCCGAAATCGAAGAGGCTGCCAAAACTATCACTGAATTATCAGCTCCCGACGCAAATGTAATTTTTGGGGCCACAATCGATAAAACTTTTTCCGATAAAATTAAGATCAGTGTTATCGCCACCGGTTTTGACTCCAGCCGCCAAAGACTTTATCAAAATATCAAAAAACCCTCACGTCCGTTACAAACTCAGATTTCTCCTCCTGTTGCTAATTCCTCTCCGGTCAGTCCTCAACCGCCTGAAATGGCAGTTTTAAACGATAAAGAAATTCCCGCCGGTGTTGATATTGTGGACGAATTCGACATTCCTTCTTTTTTAAGAAAAAATAAATAATGTTATAATCCTTCTATCTATGGGCACTAACCAAAAATTTTGTTTGTGTCGTACTTCCCATTTATGACCACTGAAATCTTGATTGATGGTAAGTTTTTTACAAAAATATGTTACGACCGGGTTGAATTATCCAAATTTAATTTAATCATCACTGACACTATCACCCGTCACACCGAAGTTTTAATCCGAGACACGATGCCAGTTAACCTAAGTTCAAATCTAATTGCATACAATCCTGTTACCGAAGCATTCATCATAACTGGAGATAATTCAATGAAACTCAAATATTTTGGCGGTGGTGAAGTTGAAATAAGAAATGTAACCAGTTAATGCTATAATTTATCATCTTATGGGCACTACCCAAAAAATAATTATTATCTAGCTGCTATCCGATTCATTTCGGAGACGCAGCTACATCAATCCCGCACCTGCGGGATTTTTTATATTAAAATACACTATGGCATTCTTCAAAGATCTTCCTCAAAACCCGAACTTTCCGGAGTTAGAAACTCAAATCTTAAATTGGTGGTACAGTCAGGACATAGTATCCCAATATCTCCACCGAAACGACGAATCTTCTCAAACTTTTTCTTTTATTGACGGTCCTATTACTGCCAACAATCCCATGGGCGTTCATCATGCCCGCGGCCGAACACTCAAAGATTTATTTCAGCGTTTCAAAAATGCCCAAGGTTTCGCCCAAAGATTTCAAAACGGTTTCGATTGCCAGGGTTTGTGGGTAGAAGTCGAGGTGGAAAAAGAGGCTGGTTTTAATTCTAAAAAAGACATTCAAAATTTTGGATTGGAAAATTTCACCAAAACTTGTCTTGCCAGGATTGATAAATATTCTCAAATCCAAACCGAACAATCTAAACGTTTAGGAATGTTTATGGATTGGGAAAATTCGTATTACACCAATTCCCGCACCAATAATCTGTATATTTGGCATTTTTTGCAAATCGTTCATCAAAAAGGTTGGCTGATTAAAAAGAAAAGCGCCACCACCTGGTGTCCCCGATGCGAAACAGGTCTTTCTCAACATGAAGAGGCCGATGGTTATCAGGAAGATACGGATACTTCAGTTTTCTTAAAATTTAAACTGAAAAATCGGCAGGAATATGTTTTAGCTTGGACAACTACTCCTTGGACTCTTTCCGCCAATGTTTTATTAGCTATCAATACTAATTTTGAATATGTCTGTGCCAATCTCGACGGCCAAAAAGTATATTTGGGTAAAAATGCCGCCGATCGTCTTGGTCTGACAGACTACCAAATCATCGATCCGAAAAGTTTATTAAATCTGGAATACGAATCCCTCTACGATATTCCCGCTCAGAAAAATGTCAAACACTATCTCACCGATTGGGAAATGGTTTCCGACACCGACGGTTCCGGAGTTGTTCATATCGCCCCTGGCTGTGGTCAGGAAGATTTTGAACTTGGTAAAAAACTAAACGCCGATGCTCTTGCTCCGCTTGATGAAAGTGGTCATTTTCTTGAAGGCTACGGCGAATTAAGTGGGAAATATGCTCATGATGTTGCCCCAATGGTATTTGATTATTTAAAAAGTATTGGCTCTCTGTTCAAAACCGAATCTATAACTCATCGCTATCCGCATTGTTGGCGTTGTAAAACCAAATGTCTTTTCCGTCTCGAAGACTCTTGGTTTATTAAATCAGATGAAATCCGGCCTTTGTTAAAAGAAGCCGCCAAAAAAGTTAATTGGCATCCAAAATATGCCGGCCGTCGGATGCAAAATTGGTTGGATAACATGGAAGATTGGATGATTAACCGTAAACGTTTTTATGGTTTGGCTCTTCCTTTTTATCAATGTGATTGTGGCGAATTGACGGTCATCGGCAGTTTGGAAGAATTAAAAGAAAAAGCCGTTAACCCGGAACTTATTGATAAACTTCCTTCGCTGCATCGTCCCTGGATTGACGACATCAAAATAAAATGTCCTCACTGCGGTCATGATATTTCCCGGATTACCGATGTCGGTGATGTTTGGTTGGACGCCGGAGTTGTTCCTTTTTCTACTCTGAAATATTTAGAAGATAAATCTTACTGGCAAAAATGGTTCCCTGCCGATATGGTGTTGGAAATGGTTGAGCAGGTAAGACTCTGGTTTTATTCCATGCTGTTCTTCAGTGTTACCTTTGAAGACGTACCTCCCTACAAAGTTGTCGTTACCCATGGTGAAGTTCGTGATGAAAAAGGTGAAAGAATGAGTAAAACCAAAAAAAATGGTATTCCTTATGATGATGCCGTCACTAAAATGGGTGCCGATGCTATGCGCTGGATGTATTGCCAGCAAAAACCTTCCGCTAATGTTAATTTTGGATTTAACATTGCCGATCAGGTTAAAAGAGAGTTTTTGTTAATTCTATGGAATTCTTATCGCTTTTTCACTCAGCATGCCAACTTAGAAAACTGGCAGCCGACCGAAAACTTCGATCCTTCTTCCGCCACTGATATTCTCGACCAATGGATCATTTCCCGTCTTCACTCCACTATAAAAATAGTCACTAATACCGTGGAAAAATATAGCACTGCTGCCGCCACTAAATCTCTGGAGGAGTTTGTTTCTGATTTATCCACTTGGTATATTCGACGAAATCGGGACCGCATCGATAATTTTGGATTGTTAAATTATATTTTTCACCAATTGGTCGTCACCTTATCGCCTTTTATTCCTTTTTACAGTGAAATGCTTTTCCAAAACTTATCCGGAAATGAAATGACCGGCTCCAATGTTACTGTTCACACTCAAAATTGGCCGGTATCAGACGTCAAGTTGATCAACATCGATCTTGAAAAACAAATGTCTAAAGTCAGACAATTGTGTCAGTTAATTCATGCTGAAAGACAAAAAGAAGGTCTTAAAATCCGTCAACCTCTGGCTAAAGTCACCATTAAAACCAGCGCCAAATTAAACGATGAGTTAATAGCCGTCATCGCCTCGGAAACAAATATTAAGTCTGTCATCATCGACACCACTGGCACTAATATTCCCCAGATTGTTCTAGACACTGTTTTAACTCCTGAATTGATCGCTGAAGGTGAATACCGGGATTTCGTTCGGAGTGTTCAGGTTCTTCGTCGTGAAGCCGGACTGGAAGTTAAAGACCATATCAAAATTCTGGCTCCAAGCTGGCCTGAATCGCTGGAAAAAGAAATTATGAGTAAAACTTTAGCAGATTCAATAGAGAAATCAGACGAACTCAGGATAGAAAAAATAGGCTAGAATTGATTAATGTCGAAAAACTTTTGGTTACCGGTTGCTATCAGTTTAGGGATACTTTTTTGTCTGAACATTCTGATGATCAGTTCTCTGGCCCCGCAATTGCTGGTTAAACAATTAGTTTCCTGGTTAATTGGTATTGTTCTTTTTGTAATCGGCACTCAAATCAATCCTCGCCAGATAGTTTCATCCAAGATTTTTATTTTTGTAATGTCCTGCATAGCACTATTTTTGCCTATCTTGTTGAATAATATCACCAGAGGCTCCCGTAGATGGATCGATGTCGGAATCGGTACTCTTCAACCATCAGAATTAGTTAAACCCTGGCTGATGTTGTTTTTAGTTAATACCAATTTTCCACTACTGATTCTTATTCCGATTGGCATCATCGCCCTGCAACCGGATTTAGGTAGCGCCATCACTGTTCTAATGCTTTTAATTCCCATTATTCTCTATAACAAAAAACTAGCCAAAATATCCGTCATTATTGGAATCGTTTTAGTTTTGTTTTCTCCTCTGATCTGGCGTTTCGCTTTTCATGATTATCAACGTAATCGTATTATTAACTTTCTTGAACCTCAAAATGATCCTTTGGGTAGAGGTTACAATGTTATCCAGTCAAAAATTGCTATTGGTTCCGGCGGTATATGGGGTAAGGGTTACAAAAAGGGGAGTCAGGGACAATTGTTGTTTCTCCCGGAAAAACACACTGATTTTATGTTTGCCGCCACCACCGAAGAACTGGGTTTAGCCGGAGCCTCATTAATTTTGGCTGCATATTTTTTATTAATTAAAACCCTATTTAACAAAGCCTTTACTATCAGTCAGGATCGTCAGTTATTTTTATTTACTCTTGGTATTGCATTTCAAATCTGGGCTCAATCGTTTATTAATATCGGCATGAATATTGGAATCTTACCGGTTACAGGTATTCCGCTGCCTTTTTTGTCTGTCGGTGGCTCTTCGATTATGACTTTAATGTTTTCTTTGGGTATCATCTTTTCCTCTTAGATAAATAAACAGTTTATGATATACTTCCCAAGTATGAAATACGCCATTATTGCCATTTCCGGCACTCAAATCAAAGTTGAAGAAAATCAAGTTATCACTATTGATAAACTCGGTCTTGATGAAAAGAAAACCGGATCAATAACCGATGTCCTTTTAACCGTCGACGGCGACAAGATTTCCGTCGGTCAGCCCAATGTTAAAGATGCTTCTGTTGATTACGAAGTTTTGAAAAACTATCAGGGTGATAAATTAAAAGTCTTTAAATACAAATCAAAGTCCCGTTACCGAAAAACTCAGGGTTTCAGACCTCAGCTTACTGATATTAAAATCACTAAAATTAAACTTTAACTTTTTATAACCTATGGCACATACCAAATCACAAGGAAAAACTAATCAGAAATCAAACCGTCCCGGACAGAGGCGGGGAGTAAAACTTTTTGGTGATCAAAAAGTTTCCGTCGGCCAAATTATTGTCCGTCAGGTTGGTTCTAAATTTCATGCCGGTGAAGGTACAAAATATGGTAAAGACTACACTGTCTACGCTATCAGGCCGGGAATTGTCAAATTCATCACTAAACTAGGTAAAAAATTCGTTTCAGTTGTCAAAGCTTAAATAATTGACCTATTCTGGCACAGTTCATCTCTCTTTTTTCACGACGGGTTTTCATGGTAATCTTTTTCCATGAAAGATGTTGCTCAATTGCCCACAAATCAGCTTGAACCAAACCCTCTGCAGCCACGGGGCATCATTAGTGCTGATTCAGTTTCCGAATTAGTTGAATCGATCCGGGAACACGGTATTCTCGAACCGCTTATCGTCGCTCAAACCCCGGCTGGATTTCAAATCATTGCCGGTGAAAGACGTTGGCGGGCAGCTAGAATTTTAAAATTAGCCTATGTCCCGGCTATTGTCAAAAAAACATCTCCCCAACAAATGTTGGAAATGGCCATTGTCGAAAACGTTCAGAGAAAAGATCTTAACCCTATCGAAAGAGCCAAAGCCTTTTTAAGACTTAAAGAAGAATTTAATCTTGATCACGTTGGTATCGCCAAAAAGGTCAGTAAAAGTGTTCCTTACGTCATCAACGTTTTAAAGCTTCTCACTCTTCCCGACGCTTTAAAAGACGGTTTACTTTCCGGCTTAATCACTGAAGGCCATGCCCGGGCTCTTTCCAGTATTGGCGATTCCCGTTTAATGATCGAAGCTTATAAAATTGTCATTAAAGAAAAAGCCTCAGTTCGACGGGCAGAAGAAATAGCCAGAAGAATGAGAAAAAAAATCGAAGAGGGTGATGTTCCCATTACCAAAGAAAACCTTCCCCAATTTTTAAAGTCTCATCTCGATAATATCTCCACTGATATCAAATCATTTTTTAAAGACAAAACCACCGATGTTAAAATCACCCAAACCAACACTGTCACCAGAGTTACCATCGAATTCAAAGGTTCCATTGACCACAGATTTGACAACCTAAAAAGTCTCTATAAAGAGATATGTCACCAGGAAATCAGTAAACAGGAATAATCTAGATAGTTGTTTTTGGAGTCAATCCGATCGATGATACCGGCCAGTATTTAAAAAAAGCTTTTCCGATAATCAGTTCTCTTTTGATCGGCCCAAACACTCTACCGTCACGGGAATGACCGCGGTTATCACCAAAACACAGATAATAGCCTTCAGGTACAGTTTTTTCGACACCTTCAACACTAAATTCACCTGCATCGGTCACTGTTTCCTCAGACAAATACGATTCTGTCAGCATTATCCCGTTAAGAAAAACCTTGCCATCCTTAACCAGTACTTTGTCTCCGGGAATACCGATTACTCTTTTAATATATTCGCATTCCTCAGCAGAACATGGTTCGCTTGCTGGTGCTTTAAATATAACTACATCGCCTCGTTGCGGTTCTCCGAATTGATAGCTTAATTTATCCGTTAATAGGTACTCACCGTCAACAAAATTTGGCAGCATAGAACTACCTTTTACTTCGTTTGGCTGAGCAACAAATAAATACAAAAGTACAAACACCGATAAAGCCAAAACTATCGACTGTACAAATTCTAAAATAAAACTGCCGATCGAAAATCCAGCCTGAGATTTTAAATTATTTATCATAATTTACAGTTTAACATTGTTGTGGCCGCTAGTGGGATCGAACCACTGACCTTTCCAATGTGAATGGAACGCTCTACCACTGAGCCAAGCAGCCTCAACCAATTATACACTACCAAAACCTCTCCATAAGATAGGACATTAATAGTGAATTCGCATAAGCGCTGGCATTATTTCCTGAATTCCAAGCTTCGTTTCCCTCTTCTCCAAGATCTCCAATCTTTTGATAATCAACCATCATCATTCTCGACGGTTTCCAACCGAGCTTCCAATACATCTCCATCCAAGTGTCTATCTTTTTTCTGCTGCCGCTAACCGTATTCCACACATATTTTGTACTTGGTCTATCTACCCGTGAATATTTACTAATCAACAATTCTTTAAAATAATCAATCATTCTGTTTGTAATCACTATTTCCTTGTTTTCTCTTCTAAATTCAAAAACTCTATTTATTGTCATTAACAAATTTTTTCTGATCGCCGACTCTTTAGCCGTTTTCAAATGATTGTTATTCGGATATTTTTTTAATAACTGATTTATTTCTCTGATCAACAATTTATACCAATAGTCATCATTTTTCTTGTCTATAGGTTCTCCTGTTTTTCCATCCAAAATTAACACATCGCTTTCACCTGAATTGATTTCTGTTTCAAAATATTGCCAACTTTTTTCTTCACCGATTTTTCCGGTTACCAAATGATAAGTACCGCCATTACCAATTGCCGTCACTTTTACATTACACGGTTTATTTTCAGCACTCATTTCTATAAAACCCAACTCATCAGAGACTTTTGTCACCCCCAATCCGCAGTCAGCCGACATATATGCCGGAGAACCGATAAAAAATAACATTTTCCCGCTTAAATCCGCCTCCTTAAAGTTACTCTCACCGTAATTATTTAAGTTGATTTCTCTGACAATTTCACTTATCGATTTATCAACTATTTCACCATGGTTAGAGTTAATCTCAAACGGTGTTTTTCCGAATGCCGCACTTTTATATATCACCGTTCCATCACCATTGCCCCGAATATAACCGACCGGATCGCCGTCCGGCCATAAACCGGTTAATCTACTAAAAATGCTTTGTTTTCCCAAATTTATATATTCCTTCGTTGAAACTCCGACTCCTACTATAGGTAAATAATTATCGTTTAAGCTGGAAATATTTTTGTTTTCATTAATCAAATAATCGTTCTTACTTTTCAAATTGTTTATATTCACGATCACTCCGTTTTTCTTTACAAAATCAAATGTCGGCATTAAATCTTTTAGCACCGGAGCATAGCTTCTTAACGTTTCCAGCCTGCTTAATTGATTTTGGCTTTGTAATGCTAGAAGTAAATTTATGGCAGCGTTGGAAACCAAATCCCGTTGAGGAATTTGAACACCATTCCAAACATCATAAGCATCAATCGCTCCAAGCTGTGGACCTCCCAAACTAAACACTTTATCTAAACGATCATCAGATAGGTGATTTTGTGACCACAATCGGGCAGTTACTCCGCCCAAACTATGACCGATTAAGACCACCTTCTCACCGGATAAAATATTTTTGTTTATAAAATTGTCCAGTCTACCAACTATTTGGCTTATAGGTTTTCTCCAGTCATAATTCCAAACATAAAAATCCTGTCCTTCGACCAATCCATTATATTTCAATGTGTCGATTAAAAGCTGATAATTATTTACAAACGGAGTCATTTTCCATTGGTCATCTTCTACCTCGGTATTAAAAACCATTGCCTCCGAGTTCCAACTTGCTCCAAGACCGGGAATAATAATGATTTTTCTTTTTGGGGTTGGTGTTAGGGTTGGAGTAGGTGTGGGAGTTGATGTTGGTGTCATCGTCGGTGTTAAAGTTGGTATTGGAGTAGGAGTTGATGTTGGTGTCAAAGTTGGAGTTGGAGTTGGAGTAGGGGTTTCAATGACGGTTGGAGTTGGTGGTGGATTATCCGTATCGTAAGATCTGACATAATCTATTGATATTGAGTTCCAATTAGTACTACCACCTGAAAGTGGATTTCCAATTATTATATTTTGGGGTACACACTGATTACCATAAGCACTATATATAGGAGTGGGGTTCGTGTCTTTATCAATAAATATCTGATACCAAGAATTTATTTTATTAATTGTTAAAACATGCCAATCATTATCATTATTGTTTAATGTGACGTTTACTCTATCGTCAATATCCTTCCATGGTTCAAATTTTGTACAGTAAGAATACTTTGCCTTATTAAAATCATTATATGAAAACACTGGCCATAAATCTCTCCAAAGAGAAAATTGATAATACGGATAAATAGTATCTCCTGTATAACCAATACTTATTCCATCACCCATAGAACCATAGCTATTATATTTAAAACGTACATCAAGAGTGTTTTTTCCAGA
Organism: uncultured Gammaproteobacteria bacterium; assembly: GCA_964448705.1. GTDB lineage: Bacteria > Patescibacteriota > Microgenomatia > UBA12405 > UBA12405 > CAYUZS01. The sequence goes on along the minus strand of CAYUZS010000002.1, from coordinate 36,560 downwards.
TGAAGTGAATACGTTTTGAAATTTACTATACATGACAGGAAAAGAACCAAGATGACTATCGAGTGTAATTATTCCATTATCAATTTCAAAAGAACCTTCATTTTGGTTAAATGACCACTTTTCATAGTCAAAGTTATTGAATTCATCATTATACAGATATTCAGAAGCAAGCGTTATTTTTGGTAAAATCAGAAAGAAAACAAATAAAAATGTTAATAATAATTTTTGTAACATTTTTAACATATTTAAATATTACTTATACAAAGAAAGTCTGTCAATATGAAAATTGCCATATATCATAATCTTGAAAAAGGAGGTGCATTAATCCAACTCACCAAAATCGTCAAAAATATTTATAAAAATAACGAAATAGATATTTTTTGTCACAAGAACTTGATTAACAATAGATATTTCAAAAATATTTATGTATACAAACTTAAAAAAACAAATAATATATTTCAACATCTATTACAAATATTTTTTGAATTAAAGAATGTAAGTAAAGAAATAGCTGCCAACATAGGTAACAAATACGATTTGGTATTAGTTTTTCAGTGTTCAATTATACAAAGCCCATATATTTTGAAATATCTAAGTAATCAAACAAAGTACATTTATATACTTAACGAACCAAAAAGGGAATTTTACGAAAAAACTTCTTTTGACTATTATTCATTTAAAAGGACTTTATCAAGAATCGTAAGGTATCCAATTAGATTAATAGATATATTAAATACAAGGAAAGCCAAGGTAATTATTTCAAACTCATATTATTCTGAAAACAAAATTAAAAAAATATATGGTAAGAAATCATTTGTAATCTATCCTGGACTAAAAGAAACTCCACCAAGGAAATGTTTTATTAAAAACAACAATAAGATAATTTCTATTGGATTACTATCTAAAATAAAAGGACATACATTCTCTTTGTATGAATTAAGTGGATTAATTGATTCAATTACAATAATTGGAAGAAGTACACATGAATATAACGAAATTATTAAGGTATCCAAGAAAACAAGAGTAAAAATAAATCTAGTGTCAACTGAAAGTAACAAAAAGAAGATTGAAATTTTGAAAAAAAGTTCTATTTATTTAGCTAACAATGAAAACGAACCATTTGGCATAACAACATTAGAAGCAACAAACAACAATATTTTTGTAGTTGGGAAAAATCAAGGTGGAACACCAGAAATAATTAAAAATGGCCTAAGTGGAGTTTTGCATCCATGTGATATTAAAGTTGCAAGAAAAAATATTAGAGATGTACTTAACAATAAAAACATATCATCATATAAAACTGTTAAAATGAACTGGAAAATGTATGTAGAAAAAATATTCAAAATATATCAAAATGAGTATGCCTAACATCACTCTCCTCCTTCTTACCCACAACGAAGAAAACAAAATCTTAAACAACTTTGGTTGGTTGGACGAATGTCCCATCATTAATGAAATTGTTGTTGTCGACGATTTATCCGTCGACAACACTCTTAATTCTCTAAAAAAACTACAATCTGATTCCAGAAAACTAAAAGTTTACAGCAGGGGATTAAACAACAATTTTTCCGCCCAGCGTCAATACGCCGTATCCAAAAGCTCAAACGATTGGATTTTGTGGATAGATCCGGATGAAGTACCTTCAGAGGATTTCGTTAAATACATTAAAAACTTTAAACCCAAAAAATATTTCAATTATGCCTTTTCTCGTCATGATATTTTTCTTGGCAAAGAATTGAAACACGGGGAGACATCTTCTCTTTATTTTCTTCGTCTATTTCACAAGAAACACGGTCATTTTTCAGGAAAAGTACATGAAATTTGGTATTCAAAAAAATCGGCCTTATGTCTTGAAACCTATCTTCTCCACCCATCTCATCAAAATTTAGATACATTTTTTCAAAAAATAAATTTCTATTCCACCATTCGTGCCCATGAACTTTATCATCAGCACATTCAGGTCGATCTCTTTAAAGTAATTGCCTACCCTGTAGGAAAATTTATTCAAAATTACATTTTTAGATTAGGTTTTCTGGACAGTACTCCCGGTATCATCTTAGCTTTAGGGATGAGCTTTCATTCTTTTTTAGTTAGAGCCAAATTATGGCACTTATCCAATTCTTAATTACTCTTGCACTTATTATCGTCTTCAATTTTGGCCAACTGTTACGTGTTACTCTTTTTTCGATTTCCTTCCCGGTTATCGATATTTTCATTTTACTTTTAGCCTCCGTCAATCTTTTAAACCACATTTTATCCAAAAAAATAACTTCTCAAAACAAGTATTTTTTGTACTTTATCTGTTTTTCTTTGGTTTCATTATTGGCAAATCTGATATTTTTTCATTACCCTTTTGTAAAACCATTATTTTATTTCCTGCGTTTCACCGCTCTGCTGTCATTCATAGTTTTCCCGCTTTTTTCAAAAAACAATCTCCGGCTTAAAAGTTTTTTTCGTCTGGCCATAATTTCCAACATTTTATTTGGATTAATCCAATATTTTTTCTGGCCCGATTTTACCTTTTTTAATTCCCTCAATTGGGATCCGCATCTTTATCGTTTAGTCAGCAGTTTTTTTGATCCTACTTTCACCGCCCTCATTTATTTATTTTTCTTAATATATTTATTTTTAAACAAACCATATCCGTCTATTATTAATCGTCTTCTGATAATCATCACTTATGTTGCTATTTCATTAACTTACAGCCGTTCTACTTTTTTATCCTTAATATTCGCCTTTATTTACATTTCCTTTAAAACAGGTAAAAAATATTTATCCATCCTCAGCATTGTTTTAGTTGGTTTAACTATTCTCATTCTTCCCCGTCAACCTGGAGAGGGGACAAAATTAGAAAGAACCTCGTCCATCTTTGCCAAAATTGAAAATTATAAAGAGGGGGTTGGTGTCTTTTCAACTTCTCCGATTATCGGGCATGGTTATAATAATCTCCAATACATACGTTATATCGATAAACCTCAATCTCATTCTAACTCCGGTTTTGATTCCAGTCTTCTAACCATACTTTGTACCTCCGGCATCATTGGTTTTGCCTTGTTTATCCATGGAAGTAAGCTTTATTTTCAAAAATCTTCTTTAATTACCCAAAGCATGATCGTCGCTCTTGCTGTTCACTCTTTGTTTGCCAATTCTTTGTTTTACCCTTGGGTAATTCTATTCCTTGTTCTAATTTAGATATCGTAAGTTAAAACAATTGTCTTCTTGGTCTCATTTCCAGCTAGGTCTTTAACTACAATTTCAATGTTATTTTTACCGGTATTCAACTGAACTTTTAATTTAAATTTTCCGTTGTCATCCACCATTGCCACTTGTCCGTTGATTGTGATGCTTACCTCTTGTTCGCTCTGGCCGATCACATCAAAGTCGGCAGAATCAACGCTTAAACTGTCTTCACTTGGATTTAGCATGGTTAATGCCGGAGCATTATTATCATAGGTCACCGTCACTTCCTTTGAAGATTCACTGCTTCCGCCCTTATCGCTGATCGCCACCGCTGTAAACTTACTGTCGCCGGAATCAAGTTGAATACCGTCAAAAGAAAATTCACCGGCATCATTGGTCTGCGTTTTAGCAATAGATACGTCGTTTTTAAGCAATTCCACCATCATGTTCTTTTCTGCTAAACCGGAAATCACAATTTGACTGCTGTTTGTTGCTTCAAACGGCAGTATTAATCGCGGCGACATTGGCGGCAAAACTTTTTCCTGTGTTTGGCTATCCTGTTTACTTCTTGCCTCTCCCAGCATTATGGAAAATTTAATTAAGAAAGGTAAACCAAAAACTATTACCAAAACAAAAACAACGACTGTTAATAACCCCAAAAAAACAGTTTTTCTGGTTATCTCTTCGTCAGCTTTTTTTTCCAAACGTGATCTTCTAAACTCTGCCATATTTTTTATTAACCTATTATAACTTATGAGCCAGAGGGGAGAATCGAACTCCCGACCTTGACTTTACGAAAGTCCTGCTCTGCCAACTGAGCTACTCTGGCCTTAATTCCACCCTTAAAATATTTGTCTAGGATGGGAGCGGCTAGAGGGAATCGGACCCTCGACTAATCCTTGGGAAGGATTCATTTTACCACTAAACCATAGCCGCAATTATATTATAAATTGCTGGGTAATTCTAACACAATTTTACCTTATTGCCGGCAAAGTCAATATCATTCCGATTTCAAGTTTATCGGGATCATTCAATTTATTTCTATTGTTTTCCCAAATTTTTGTCCATTGGTAACCATCTCCGTAAGCCCTTACTGCAATTTTCCACAAATTGTCGTTTCTAACTACCTGATAATTTTCAGATTCTATTTTTGAAGTTTTAATTTCGTCGCCGCCTTTTTCCGCCGTTACCTCCATTGCACTAACCTGTTCAGGTAATACAATCTTTTGGCCAACAGCCAGTAAACCCGGATTTTTAATTTCGTTTGCTTTCTGAATATCAACCCAATTATAACCGGAACCATAAGTTTCCTCGGCTATTTTCCACAAGTTATCACCTTTTTTCACTGTGTATTCTCTTTTATTGCTGACATTTTCACCTTCATCCGGTTTAGTTAATGTTTGCGACGTTCCCGGAATTTCAACATTACCTTTTCGTCTTTGAAAATAACTAAAAACCAAGCCGACAACTGCTACCACCACCACTAGTCCTAAAAACATACTCACGATTTCTTCTGATGATTTCTTCATAACCAAAAAATACCTTAGTTAAATCCTATAGTCAACCCTTCTAGTCGTTTTTTCTCCGTAAAATTATTTCATCCTTGGAATCTGTATCCGTTAACCCGGAAAACCTATTTAATTCTTTTACAAAACTAATTATCGTCTCTTTTTTAAACTTATATATTCTTTGTTTTCCTTTTACAAAAAATTCCACCAAATTTGCTTTTCTAAGTATTGCCAAATGGCTGGAAAGTGTCGCTTGTTTTATTTCTACATAATTTAGAAGTTCGCTCACCGTTAAATCTTTTTCCTTAAGTGCCGTCAGAATTTTTCTCCGATTCACATCAGCCAAAGACTTAAATATTTTATCCATATTTAGATTATATCGACTTTACTCAATATATCAACCTATTGCAATAATGATTATTCATTGTCAAAATACACCACTATGAACAACTACGATAATAAACAGGAAAAATCTTTAGTATTGGTTAAACCGGATGGTGTCCAACGGGGCCTTATTGGTGAATCGATCAGAAGATATGAACAATCAGGTTTAAAATTAATTGCTATTAAAATGGTCGTACCTTCAAAAGAAATGGCTTTAAATCATTATTCCGTTGATCCGGAATGGGCGCTAAAAACCGGTACTAAATCGATTGAATCATGGAAAGCCAAAGGCTTAACACCTCCCACAGAAGATCCGGTAGAATTAGCCGAAGCCGTCAGAAAACAATTAGTCGAGTTCCTCAGCAGCGGTCCTGTTGTCGCTATGGTATGGCAGGGGATGAATGCTATTGGAGTCATCAGAAAAATTACCGGAGGTACCGAACCATTAACCTCGGTGCCGGGAACTATTCGCGGCGATTATACTATTGATTCATACCGGTCCGCAGATTCGGATAAAAGAGCTGTTCGCAATATCATTCATGCTTCTGGATCCGTCGAAGAGGCCGAAAAAGAAATGGCCATCTGGTTTAAACCTGAAGAAATCCTCAGTTATCGTCTGGTTACTGAAGCCATCATCTACGACGTCAACCTCGATGGTATTCTGGAATAATATCTAAATTATTTAATCCAATTTTCTGTTAAGTTTTCAGTCTGTTGCAGTACAAATATAGACCTAAACTCCGGCAGTTCTAAGAATTTATCGAATAAACATTCTTCTTTAACTTCATCCATTAAAACTTGCCGTTCAATTTGTACTGTCTTCAAATGTTTGGATACATTATTTAGATCACTGCCCGCCGCTTTGTATATATCATTTATCTTATTTTGTTCGTGGGTTAAACAAGCCACTCTTATGCTTTTATCAATCAAAGTTTGTTTACACAAAGACGGATCCTGTTCTCGTAATTTCCCCAAACTTTTAATACATTCGTCAGTTGATTTTCTGGTCGAAATAAATTGTTTTTCAATATTAATCCGGTGATAATCTGTACTACCTTCTTTTAGCATCGACAGAGCCTTGTCCATTAATATATCAGCTCTCTCTTTCAACATATTTAATGACATTGGATTCATTGCCACACACACCTTTGCTAGGTTCCTCCGAAATTTTGATCCAAGTCCATTGTGTGAATCGACCATCCCGGGATAATAGCTTTTATCAATTCCTTCAGTGAAACTCACTCCCATAAAAGCTATGAATCTTATATTGATATCGTCTACATTAGAAAAATTCCTAATATTATCCCCAAAGCTGCCAACCAAATTGAGGTCCTTTTCCAGATCAGTCAATGTCTTCCTGCTATTTTTAGTTCTTATACTTCGCTCCAATTCTTCTTTAGTGATTAAACCCATATTAAAATAATTAAAATAGTAATTTGTAATTATTATAACGTACTATAATCTAATTTTTTATATCATATATAAATATCAATATGTTAATTTAATTTTTCATCGGAAATTCATCAACCATTTCTCCGGAGTAGAAAAACTCGTAAGATAACCGTCCAAAACTATATTCCGTCTGATCAATTTTCACTGTCGATCCACCGACTTTTGGATTAGCATTGGGTCTAGACTGAGAAAATCCGACATTAAACAATGTTCCTATAATTTCCGGGCGGTTACTGATGTCATATCCCATCTTTTTCCACTGTTCCATTATTTGTTTTAAATATAAAGCAGCGTAAAGATAGCTATAATAATGATCTTCACTGCTCAGTCTGTTAAACCTTACTGTTTTTTCATCGGCCTCCATCGGGTAATCCAGTAAATGTTCATATTTTTCTCCCAAATAATAAGGGCTGTTAATATCTTTCAGATGATTTTCTATCTGCACTGCCGTTTCTTCTTTAATCGCCATCACTCCCAGCGAAATTTTATATGAATTAGCCAATATTTTTAAAGGTTCAAAATATTTTTTATAAAGTTCTCTCTGAGAAAAAAATAACCTAAGCTGTTCAACCATCAAATCAGAAACAATTAACCTTGGATCAATTTCTGCAACCGTTGCTGCTTTGTTAATAATATCCACATCTTTCTGAATTGATAATTTAACGTTTTGCCACTCTTCTTTATCCGGCCAACCAAAAATATCCGCACTTTGGCTTTTTTCTACCCTTTCGCTTATTTCTTTTTCATTAATATTTTCATTATCAAAATTAAGTCTGCAGTTTTCAATTTCAGCGTTAAGTTGATTAATATCCGTTAAATGTGTTCTAACTGCAAAAATCATTTGTTTAACTATTATTTCCGAGTTAGTTTTCTTTTTAACTGCCATTATTTTTTTTACATTTTTTGGTGCTACAAAACTCAACTCCTCTAAAGTACACAAATAATCAATCTTTTCCTTCTTCTTTTTATTAAGCTCTTCAATTTGAGAGTCGATTCCATTTACTTCCAAATCTTTTCCCGGTTCATATTTTTTATCATCTACGGTTCCCAGTACTAATGACTGTTGAGCGTTATCCGCAAAACTTTCATTTAAATTATCAACTTTTCCCGGAATATCAGTTACCTTAAACTTTACTGCAAAAAAGACTCCGATAAATATTAGCCCAACTAAAGCCAAAAAATGTACTCCCGTCAAATATATTCCGATCCAAACTTTATGTTTTTTAACTTCTTTCCAAACATTTCTCATCCTTTCTCAGTATATCTCTTATCAAATCCGAATTTCATCATCAGACCAATTCCAGCTGAATAAACTTTTCAAACTAATTAGTCGATAAATATGACTTCAAATTATCAATCGCTTTTTGGCAGGAATTTTGTTTAATCAGTCCCTCTTTTGCATGAGTAGTAACATTTAACTCACCGGGTTTTTGAACCAGCTCATAAACACACGGATTCATATTCCAAAAACCCGAACCTCTGAGACCAATTACATAATTTTCATTATTAGCGTCAACACCAAAGTTTCCCTCTCCAAAGAACTGTCGAATTAATTTAGATGTTTTAATATCATCTTTTACCACGATAGTTTCATTTTTATGATCAGTCGCAATCTTTCTGGCACCTATTTTTGCCCCGGAACCTCCGGTTAGCACCGACACTGCCGCCGTCGTCAAACTTCCCGCCGATGCTCCGCCAATAACACCTCCTACCATACCCAATTCTGCTAAACCTTGTTCAAGTATCAAATCAATATCTTCATTTTTTAACATAAGCAATGCTAACAAATATCTGTAAGACTGTAAACAAAATTTTCTATATACATTCTTTTGTCTAGCGGACTACATCAGCAACTATTACCAACACCAGTATTAGACGATCTTTATATCCGTAACCTCAGAACCCAGCTCAATGGCTTCTTGCCACTCAAGAGAAATAAAGGGAACCCTAAAAAACTTCTGATATGAATCTCCATCTTTTCGCAAATCAATTCCAATAGCTTCATTACCTCCATCTCCTCCAATTAAAAACATTCCAGGGACAAATTCATTAGCTTGGTAACTTTTATTCAATTCATCCAATTCTTCGGCCTTCCATAATTGCAAATAAGAACCGTTACTAACCTCTCCCTCAACACCATTACTAAACTTAAGGAAATCAAAATAACTCTTTGGAAGTCTATTGTTTAGTTCTTTTAATACCGTTTCTGAAACAGGCTCATTTTTATCACATTTCTTAAAAAATTCGTCAAACTTAATATTCATATAGCAATATGATATCAAAAAATCCGCCAATAGCGGATTTTCAAAAGCGGGTTTACCTCGCCGAAGACGAGCTTCAGCGAGTCGAAGGCGGGTCCAATGGGATTCGAACCCACGATCTTCCGCGTGACAGGCGGATGTGCTAGACCGCTGCACCATGGACCCATACAACGGCTTTGGTAATATACCAAAAAACAGTATTATAATCTAGATGTGAACTATACAAATGCTTATGTTTCTGAATTTCTTACCAACATCGCTACTGCCTATGAAATCAAAAAGAAAAATCGTTTTCGGATTATTGCCTATCAAAACGCTGCCGACACCATTCTTACCTATCCTAAATCTCTATATGAACTTTGGCAAAAAGATCCAAAACTGATCGATGAAGTACCCAATATCGGCCCGGCCATCCTCAAAAAAATTGACTATTTATTCAAAAACCAAGAAATTTATCCTCCGACTCAAAAAATTTTAAATTCACTTCATCCTGCTGTTTTTACCTTTACCAAAATTAACGGCATTGGACCCCTTATTGCTTATAAACTTACCCAAAATCTAAAATTTTCCCAATCTCCCGAAAAAGCACTTGACCAATTAATCAGCTATTGCCAAAAGGGCAAAATCCGCACCATTCCCACCCTTGGAGAAAAGTCAGAAGCTTTAATTCTCGACAACACTCTTTCATTCCTGGGCCGGAATCGCCGTATGCCGTTAAAAGAGGCCGAAAAATTATCTACAAAGATAATTTCGTATCTTCAAAAACAATTTCCTTCAATTAAATTTATTCCTTTAGGTTCTTTACGGCGGCAGTCAGCTACAATCGGCGATATTGATATCGCCGCCGCCTCAGATAATTCCCAGCCTATTTTAGATTATTTTCTCAATTATCCGGATTCTGTTCAAACCATCATCCGCGGTCAGGATAAAGCCTCAATTCGTTTGCTTCACGATGTCCATGTCGATCTGATGGTTAAGCCTCCAATATCTTTCGGTGCCTTGCTTCAGCATTTTACCGGTTCCCGACAACATAATATTCTTCTTCGTCGTCATGCACTTAAACTAGGTTATTCACTTTCTGAATATGGAATAAAAGACCAAAAAACAGAAAAAATCAATCAATTTTCGTCTGAAGAAAAATTTTATAATTTTCTCCATTTACGCTTCATCCCTCCTCAGGAAAGGTTAGGGGAGAAAGAACTGGAAAAATACAAAATGGTATAATCTTTTTATGATTATTTCACTTGTAATTTTATTTTTGATTGTCGCGTACTTAGTTACTTTTTATAACGGTCTTAAAACCACCCAGGTCAGAATCACTGCTTCTATCCAGGAAATTGGCAATCAGCTCAAACGCCAGGCAGAGCTTATTCCTAATTTAATCGACTCGGTCAAAGGTTACTTAAAACACGAAAAATCTATTTTTGAAGATTTAACTTCTGCTAGAAAAAGTATTGATTCTGCCATGAAAAACCAGTCCGGCTCCAAAATCGATGAAGCTCAGCAATTAATCTCTAAAGTCTTGGGTTCCATAAAAGTTGTCATGGAAAGCAATCCGGAAATAAAGTCTGCCAATCTTGTCAGTGATTTAATGAACGAACTCCGGGACACCTCCGATAAAGTAATGTATGCCCGCCGAACTATGATCGATCTATCCGCAGATTTTAATACTAAAATTTCCACCATTCCGGGTATTTGGATTGGCCCGATGATGGGATTTAAACCTCAAAAAGGTCTGGATACCCCGCTTTCAGGAGAACATCTTACCGTCTCAGAATCCGACACCAAAACTCCTAAAGTTAATTTTTAAATAAAGTCTTTCTTTCTCTCTTTTAAAAAAAGAGGAATCTGATGGATAAAATCCATGATTAATGTTTACGAGCAGATCTCCAGTAACAAACGTCGTTCTGTATTTATAATCGGAGTTTTTATCACTTTTATTATTGGCGCTGCATATGCTATTTCCTATGCTTATGACGCTCAGGAGTTGCTGCCGGCAGCTATTATTTTTTCGCTTTTTAGCACCGGAGCCAGTTATTTTTGGGGCGATAAAATTGTCCTTGGTTTAAATAATGCCCGTCCGGCTTCCCGAAAAGAATTTTTTGATTTTTACACTGTCACTGAAAATTTGTCTCTTGCTGCCCAAATTCCCGTTCCGAAAATGTATGTCATCGATTCCGATGCCATGAATGCCTTCGCCTCCGGTCGTGATCCACAAAATGCAGTCGTCTGTGCCACCACTGGTCTTCTTTCAACATTAAACCGCACCGAACTTGAAGGCGTCATTGGACATGAACTTTCTCACATTCGCAACTACGACACTCTTCTGATGACCATTGTTAGTATCCTTATCGGCACATTATCGATACTTATCAATATGACCAGTAGATCAAGATTTTTATCTGGTAGTCGTCGCTCTGATAATGAACAGGGTGAACGCAGTAATGGAATTTTAGCCATTATTGGTCTAATTCTTATCATTTTTGCCCCAATTATCGCCCAATTAATTCAATTAGCCATTTCCCGTCGTCGTGAATATACCGCTGATGCCGGTTCGGTAATGCTTACCCGCCAGCCATCAGGACTAATCAGTGCCCTTGAAAAAATCTCTCAGGATACCAATCATTTAAAAACTGCATCAACCGCCACAGCTTCACTCTACATCAACAATCCTTTTACCGGAAACAAGATGGCCTCCATGTTTTCTACCCATCCACCAATCCAAGACCGCATCAAAGCCTTGAAATCTATGATGTAATTACCGCATTTTGTCAGAACAACTTGATTTGATTTAGTTTATTTCCATTGTCAAATCAAATTTATTAACTGATAATTAAACCATGTCCGATTTTACTCATCTTCATGTTCATACAGAATATTCCCTTCTCGACGGACTTTCGAAAATTAAAAAACTAACCGCTCTTATCAAAGAACAAGGTTCCAATGCCTGTGCCATAACTGATCATGGCAATATGTACGGTGCCATTGAGTTTTATAAAACCTGCCATAAAAATGAAATAAAACCTATCATTGGCTGTGAACTATATACTACTTTAGGTAGTCGTTTGGAAAAAACCTCCCTAAATCGAAAAGCTCACCACCTGATTTTATTGGCCAAAGATCATGATGGCTATAAAAATCTTATGAAGATGGTTTCTATCGGTCACATGGAAGGTTTTTATTACAAACCCAGAATTGATTGGGAAGTATTGGAAAAATACCACCAAGGTTTAATATGTCTTAGTGCCTGTCTTCAGGGAGAAGTTGCTTCTCAAATTGTCGGTGACAACTATAAAGGAGCCTACGAGTCAGCCAAAAAATATCAACAGCTTTTTGGTGAGGATTATTATTTGGAACTCCAACGCCACCCCGGAATCAAAGATCAGGATCTTGCCAACGAAGGACTGATTAAAATCAGTCGTGAATTAGGAATTCCTCTCGTCGCCACCAATGATGCCCACTATCTTAAAAAAGAAGATGCTTTCGGACAGGACGTATTGGTTATGATCAATACTCAGACCACCATCAATACTCCCAACCGCCTCTCAATGGCCGAAACTCCCGACTTTTATCTTAAGAGTCCCGAGGAAATGGCCGCCCAATTTGCAGATCTTCCCGAGGCCATAGAAAACACCATCAAAATTACCGAAAAATGTAATCTCGAAATAGAAATTGGAAAATGGTATTTTCCAAAATTTAATCTCCCAGAAGGAAAAACAGCTGAAGAAACTCTTCGCGACATGGTTTTTGAGTCGGCAAAAGAGCATTACGGCAGTATTTCTCCGGAAGTTAAAGACCGACTGGAATACGAGCTTGATGTTATCTGTACCAAAGGTTATGCCGCCTACTTCTTAATCATGCGTGATTTTATTTCCTGGTGTGAAAAGAACGACACTCCGACCAACACCAGAGGATCCGCCGGTGGTTCGCTTGTTTCTTTCGTTTTAGGGGTTGTTTCCGTTGATCCTTTAATTTATCAACTGCCTTTTGAGAGGTTTTTAAATAAGGACCGTCCCTCTCCTCCGGATATCGATCTGGATATCGCCGACGATAAACGACAGGGAATGTTGTATCATATTGCCGAACAATACGGTGTAAATGCATTTGCTCAAATCTGCACTTTTGGCCGGATGATGGCCAGGGGAGCTGTCCGTGACACCGCCCGGGTTCTTGGTTACGAATATGCCATCGGCGATAAAGTCAGTAAACTTATCCCTCTTGGTTCTCAAGGTTTTCCCATGTCTATCGATAAAGCCATAGACACCACTCAGGAATTAAAAAACTTATATGAAACCGATCCGGATGCCAAAAAAATTCTAACCACCGCCAAAATGATTGAAGGCTGTGCCCGTCACATTTCTGTTCACGCCTGTGCCATCGTCATTTCCCCAACCACTATCAACGATTTTTCCCCGACTCAGATAGAAACCGGTGGCGACAAAATGATTACTCAATACGAAATGCATGCCGCTGAGGATGTTGGTCTTATAAAATTTGATATCTTAGGAATCCGTAATCTATCATTTTTAGGACAGGCAGTTTTAAATGTCCGTAAAACTAAAAATATCGATATCAATCTTCGCAAACTCCCTCTGGATGACAAAAAAACTTTTAGCATGCTTTCCAGAGGCGACACTATGGGCGTTTTCCAACTTTCCGGAGAGGGGATGACCAAATGGCTCAAAGAACTAAAACCAACCAGAGTTGACGACATTATGGCCATGGTGGCCCTTTATCGTCCCGGACCTATGGCCATGATTCCCGAATATATTGCCAGAAAAAATGATGCCTCAAAAATTTCTTATTTTGATCCGAAAATGGAAAAATATCTTCAAAAATCGTATGGACTTCTCGTCTACCAGGATGACTGTTTATACACCGCTATCGAATTAGCCGGATACAACTGGGTAGAAGTCGACAAATTTAGAAAAGCCATCGGTAAAAAAATTCCCGAAGAAATGGCCGCCCAAAAAGAGAAATTTATTCAGGGCTGTATTGACAACGGTTATACTCAAAAAAAAGCTGAGGAAATTTTCAGTTATATCCAACCATTTACATCTTACGGTTTTAACAAAGCTCACGCTGCCTCCTATGGTATGTTGGCCTATCGTACTGCCTACATGAAAGCTAATTATCCGGTGGAATATATGTGTGCCTTGCTTACCGCCGAAGCTGATGATATCGAAAAGGTCAGTGACGGCATCGAAGAATGCCGCAAAATGAAAATCACTGTTTCACCTCCCGATATCAATCTCTCTCAAAAGGGATTTGAAATTGAAGATAACAAAGATTCTTTGGAAAATATGGCTATCCGTGTTGGTTTTGATGCTATCAAAAATGTCGGTGATGCCGCCATTGAAAATATCATTATCGAACGTTCCGAGAATGGTCCTTTCCAAAGTTTCACTGATTTTTGTTTTCGGGTAAACGGTCAAAAGGTTAATAAACGGGTGCTTGAAAGTCTCATAAAGGTTGGTGCTTTCGATCAATTTGGAGAAAGAAATGCCATCCTCTCTGCTCTTGATGAAATTCGTACCCAAGCCCAAAACATCAACAACAAAAAAAATAATGGGCAGTCAAGTTTGTTTGATAATGACGAATCACAAAACAAAGCCACTGTTCCAATTGATAATTTTCCCCCGGTCGAACCAATGCCGGAAAAAGAAAGACTTTCACAGGAAAAACTTCTTCTTGGAATTTACGTCACTGAAAATCCAATTAGTAAAATGCTCAAGCCTTTTCAGGAGGCATCGCTGCCGACTCTTGAAGAAATTTCTAAAAAAAAAGCTAACGAATTAGTTAAATTTGTAGCTGTCATTAACAAGAAAAAAAATATTCGCACCAAAAAAGATAATTCTCAAATGGCTTTTCTTGTACTTGAAGATCAGTCCCAACAGATCGAAGCTGTCATTTTTCCAAAAGCTTACGAAACTTTTGATTCTCTTTTAAACGAAAACCAACCTCTCTATTTTGAAGGCAAAGTTTCTTTACGTGATGATCAAATCTCCATTCTGATTGATCTTGTCTCTGAAAAACTCCCGGATAATATCAATAAATACGATTTCGTCATCGAAGTTCCGCCTCAAACCACTCAAAGTAAACTCATGAAACTAAACAATCTCCTTAAAAATAATCCTAATGGCCATCGCGGCCTTATTGCCTTTTCTAACGGCAAAAACATCGCTATCCCATACGGAGTCCGCTACAATAAAGACCTGCAAAAACAAATAGATTCTATTTTAAAAGTTGATTAACCTCGGATCCGTAAGGTTAATCAATTACAATTTATTGTCCATTTGTCTGTGGTACATCCTGAGACTCATTACTTTTATATCCTCCTTCCGGTGGCAAATTTGGCACACTAATAAAATTTTTTCTTCTCAGCGAGTTTCCTCCGGTAGGACCACCATAAATAGGTACTCCAACCAATAACTCTAAAGCAGTTTTTGGCAGTTTTTCTTTTTTTTCAGTCACTTTAAATTCTCACCTCCTTTTTTAAAAAAATAAATTTTAAGTAAAAAAAAGCCCCGCCATGCGGGACCTGTTAGTCAAAATTCCTTTTAAAAAAGATCCGCTGCTCGGCGGACCGAATGTGTACTGAATACTCATCTTGGCTTATAATAATTCCAACTCTATTTATTGTCAATAATCAAAATAATCTACAGGTTGATAACTGAAGCTAGTTAATATAAAATACCAAAGTTTCTGATAGAATAATTCATTATTAAATAATTAACTATGTCACTCAAATTTACGCACCAGGATCACGAATATACCGTTGGTGATACCCTTAAAATTAATTATAAGATCAAAGAAAAAGACAAAGAAAGAATTCAAGCTTTCGATGGTATTCTTTTGGCTGTTCAGGGAAAAGGTAGCAATAAAAGCATCATTATCCGTAAAGATGCCGCCGATGGAATTAAAGTTGAAAGAATCTTTACTATTGATTCTCCATGGATCGAAAGTATTAAAAAACTTCGTTCTCCAAAATCCAAAATTCGTCGTTCCAAACTCTATTACGTCCGTAACTCCAAAACTAAAAAAACCCTATAAACAGGAACGAACTAACAATTTGGGTCCTTAGCTCAGTGGTAGAGCAGTCCCGATTTATCGGGATTGGTCGCGATTACCTTAACATCGCTTATTTAACAATTTGGGTCCTTAGCTCAGTGGTAGAGCAGTCCCGATTTATCGGGATTGGTCGCGATTACCTTAACATCGCTTATTTAACAATTTGGGTCCTTAGCTCAGTGGTAGAGCAGTCCCGATTTATCGGGATTGGTCGCGATTACCTTAACATCGCTTATTTAACAATTTGGGTCCTTAGCTCAGTGGTAGAGCAGTTGCCTTTTAAGCAATTGGTCGCGAGTCCGATCCTCGCAGGGCCCACCAAATGGCCTGGGTATATATCCTAAGACTCAGCAACGATAAGTTTTATATCGGCAGTACAACCAATATCAGTCAACGAATAATTGATCATTCCTCCGGCAAAAGCACTTTTACCAAAAAATTTCTTCCTATCAAACTTGAATTTTTTCAAGAATTTCCGGATATCACCTCTGCCAACAAAATGGAAAAATACCTAAAAAAACTTAAAAGTCGTAAAATAATTGAAAAGGTTATTAATTCACAATCCCTGAAGTTCGATTGGTAGAACAGTCCCGATTTATCGGGATTGGTCGCGAGTCCGATCCTCGCAGGGCCCACCGCATGCATCTTTACGGCCTAATTATAGGTATTTCTTTTGTCATTGGTATCGAATATTTTCTAAAACACCAAAAACACATTTCCTCTTCTCAGCTTAATTTATTTGTTTTTGGTACTATTTTCTCCGCCATAATTGGCGCCCGACTCTATCATGTTATCGACCAATGGTCGTTTTATTCCCAAAATCTATGGCTCATACCCCAAACCTGGAACGGGGGACTCGGAATCTATGGTGGTATCCTAGGATCTCTCCTGTTCATTTTTATTTTCTGCCGCTTAGGAGGTTATTCTTTTTTATCATTACTTGATTCCATCTCTCCGGTTTTACCTTTATGTCAGGCTATTGGCCGTCTGGGCAATTTTGTTAATCAGGAAATTCCTTTATGGTGGCTGGAAGCCTCATTTAATTTAATTCTTTTCTTTCTTCTTAAAAAATCCAAAACTCCAACAGCTCATTATTTTATTGGTTACGGTCTTATTCGGTTTATTTTTGAATTTTTTCGTTCTGATACCTGGGCCGTCAGTGAAATCAAAATCGCCCAATTAATCAGTATTCTTTTCTTTGTTCTTGGATTAACATTAATCAGCCATGAAAAAGTCAAAATCATACAAAAAGATTTTAAGTAACACTTTTTGGACTCTAAGATTGATTTTTAAATTCAACCCTCTGCTTTTCTCCGGTATTTTTTGTATTCAGGTTCTGGTTGCCGGTATTCCTTTTTTTCGAAATAAAGTTTTTTCCCAACTTCTCGACACTATTGTTTATCGACAACAGGATAATATCCTTACAATCTTTAGTATTTTTATTATTATTTTAGTTTTTTCCTCTGTTTTTTATTTCCTCCAGAGTCAATTTAGCCGGATTTTAGATACTAAACTTCAAAGCCAACTGCGGATCTTGTTCATTAACAAAGTTTCTCACCTTGATTACCAACACCTTGAAGGCAAAAAAACCGGCAATCTTATCTCTAAAGTCGATGAGGAATTTGGCTGGCGCATCCGTCAAAGTGTTCAGGATATTAGTAATATTTTTAGTAATTTTATTAGTCTGATTGCCGTCACTATTATTATTCTGCCCCGTTACCCTCAACTGTGGCTTCTAATATTTATCTCTCAAATTCCTCAATATTTGGTGGAAAAATTTTGGATCCAGAAAGATTGGCAAATTAGGGAAGATAACAGCGATAAAAACAAGATGATGTGGGATTTAAATTATCAACTCCGTTCCAAAAACTATATTTCTGAATTAAGAATAAATAACGCCGTTGGTTATCTTTTTCAAAAATTCCAGGACAGCTTTAATTTCTTCACTAACTCCCGTATCGAGCTCAGAATTAAACGAAGTCCCAGTGAATTATTTCTGATCGGGCTTTCTGTTCTAATAAACGGAATTTGTCTCTATGTTTTAATTTCCGATGCTCAAAGTAATATCCTAACTGTTGGTCTTTTCACCTTCTTTTTTCAGACTATTCAACAAACCTCCGATTTCTTTCGTGGCTTAGTTTACAGCTCGGTAAATATTACTGAAAACAGCTACCATATCAGTAATTTTCGGGAAGTTTTGGATCTTAAAAATAATATCAATGGCGGCTCGGTTAAAATTTCTCCCCCCATCCCTGCCAAAATTGAATTCCAAAATGTCACCTTTAAATACCCTTGTTCTAAACGCTACGTTTTTAAAAATTTAAATCTGACGATTAACAGTAATGAGGAAATTGCCATTGTCGGTCAAAATGGTGCCGGTAAAAGTACTTTAATTAAACTACTTTGTCATTTTTACGAACCGAACTCCGGTAAAATTTTAGTCAATGGTATCAATCTCAAAGAGATTGATCTTGAAAGTTGGTATAACCAATTATCCTATCTTTCCCAAGAATTTAATCATTATCATAATCTTTCCCTTCGGGAAAACGTTACCATCGGCCGACCGCAAATCATTAATGATCCCAAAGTTATCACCGCCCTCAAAAAAGCCGATGCTCAATTCATAAACAAATATTCTGATGGTCTTAATACTCCTATGAGCCACCGCTATGGCGGTGAGGAACCTTCCTGGGGACAAATGCAGAAGATTGCCATCGCCAGAGTATTTTATCGGGACAGTCCGATTATTCTTCTCGATGAACCCACCGCCTCCATCGACGCTGTTTCTGAAAATAAAATTTTTAGCCGTCTTTATAAAACCATTCAAAATAAAACTCTGATCATTGTTTCCCACCGTTTTTCCACCGTACGTAACGCCCAAAGAATCATTGTCATTGATAAAGGAAAGATTGTTGAGCAGGGGAGCCATCAGTATTTACTTAAACTTAAAGGTCTTTATGCCAAATCTTTCAATCTTCAGGCTAAAGGCTACCAAGAAACATGACAATCTGATAAAATATCCAGACGCGGCTCCTTCGTCTAGTGGCCTAGGACTCCTGGCTTTCATCCAGGCAATCGTGGGTTCGACTCCCACAGGAGTCACAATGAGAAAAGTAATCCTTCTGAACTTGGTGGCATTGGTTTTGTTTGTTCTGTTAAAAGGAAATAACGGTACATTAGTTTCAATAATACTTTCGATCTTAACTGCCTTTTTTGTCGGTTTTTTAATTAAGAAGAAAGGATGGTTGTATGGTCTAATATCAGCATTATTTCCGTATCTATTGGCATTTTTTCTGTTGTTGATTTTGTATATTTCTGATCCGGATAATTTGACCTTGAATTCAATATTAAACTCGGTGGGAAAATACAGTTTAACTATTTTTATTACCGGACCGATAGGCCTGATGTTTTTCGGAGCACTTTTTGGATTTTTGGGAGAAAAAGCATCGAAAAAATAGGGGAAATAAGTTTAAATAATTTTTGCTTAAATTAATTATTTTCCTCTCAAAATAATTATCGTTTGGGTTTTTTAGGCTCAGAAGGAAACAGAAAAATATTCGCTTCTGTTTTTCCTTTAAATTCTCTTCTTCCTTTCCATAACATCCCGTTTATCTCTTCTACTGTAAAAATGTTTTCTGTATCAAGCCAGGTATTGCCGCTTACTTTCCAGCCGTTGCTAACCGGTCTAACACCAATCAAATGACCGTCCTTAACCGCTAGAAAAACTCTTTTGCCCCCTTGTTTGGCTTTATTTAATACCTGGTGAGTTTCTACTAGAGAATTCGCTCTTCTATAAGATATACTTTTTAAACAATTTGACCCGGTTAAATCTTCCAGCAATTTCCTGTAAAGATCTCTTACTCTTCGGGAAGAGTAACCATTCTTAGACTGCTCTTGATAAGCATCAATATAGGCCCAATAAGTGTCTTCGGACACCGAAGTCCGACTCGAAATCGTGTCCAGCGCTGCCGGCAGACAGGTCGGGGTATCTATTTCAGTTAACCCTCTACTTTTGTGTTTCTGCCAACTCTCTTTTGTCATCGGTGTATTATCCTATACATATATTTTATTGTCAATTTAAGGATAATAAATAGTAAACCCCACCTCGTCTTCATTTCTTGTCTGTTTTTAATCTGTTATCCTTACTCACATGATCACCATTTTTCATGGCACTAATCCCGTTCAAAGTCGTCAGGCATTTTTTGATTTTCTTGGCCAATTTTCTCCGTCTTCAATTATCCGTTTTGATTCTAAATCTGTTGAGTTTAATCAAATTAATAATTATTTAAACGGCGGAGCGCTTTTTCCGGAAGAAAATGTTTTGGCCATCGATAATTTTTTTTCAACAAACAAAACTGTTCTGGACAAACTCGTTTCGATTCTAAGCAAATCAGAAATCAATATTGTTATCTGGCAGGATAAAGCCCTTACTGCCGCCCAAATAAAAATATTTCCCGGTGCCAAAATAAACTTTTTTAAATCAGACAACCAGATTTTTAGTTGTTTAAATTCTATCAAACCAGGAAACCTCAACTCATTTAATCGCTATTACGATCTGATTGTTTCCCAAGGACTGTTCGATCTTTTTTTATATTTATTAAAAGGTAATCTTCGTCGCCAGTTGATTAGCAGTTCTAAATATCAACCATCCTTAGTCCAAAAAATATATCTTCAAACAATCGAGCTGGAGTTTCAATACAAAACAGGGCAGTTATCTTTCGCCAAGGAAATTGCTTTAAAAAGGGTACTACTTCCTTTGGTGAGATAGTTAGTAATATATAGTATTATTTGTATACACTTTGTAACATAACATATATTTATCGTAAAGACAGGCTAAATAATTTTTAACGCTATTATTAGCAGTCGAAACATTGGACTGCTAATATAATTTCTGCTATTATTTTTCTAATGCCCACTATTATCGAAAAACCCTGGGGTCGGGAGACAATCCTTACCGAATCCGATTTACCTTACACCGGCAAGATATTGGAAATCAAAAGCGGTCATAAATTATCTCTCCAATATCACGATCAAAAAATTGAGACTTTAACCCTTATTTCCGGCTCAGCTAAAATTACCCTCGATCAACAGACAACCGATATGGAAATTAACCACGGCTACACCATCAAACCGCCTATAATCCATAGGCTTGAAGCTGTCACCAATTCTGTCGTTGTTGAAGTTTCTACCGCCGAAGTCGGCACCACTTTTCGCCTCGAAGACGAATATCAACGTCCCAACGAAACCCCTGAAATTAGAAATTCTCCCAACCGTGGATGGAATCAGTCATGAAAACTAATAACGATATACTTTGGTTTAAACAAATTCATTACGAGGATGTCGATATTGTCGGTGGTAAAGGTGCCAATCTTGGGGAAATGTACAACCTCGGAATTCCTGTTCCTAATGGTTTTGTAGTTACCGCCTCTGCTTATTTTCAGTTTATAAAAGAAAATAATCTCAAACCAAAAATTGCCGACATTTTAAAAACTACCGATGTTGACCAACCGGACCAGCTTCATTCCGCTTCCAAAAAAATCAGATCTTTAATTCGCAAAACTCCGGTTCCTCCCCAAATCGCCATCGACATCATGAAAAACTATAAACAGTTGTCCGGTTTTGGTGGTTTAAAAAATATTCCGGTTGCTATCCGCACCTCAGCTACTTCCGAAGACACTCTGGATGCTTCTTTTGCCGGACAAGGGGATACTTTCTTGAATGTTATCGGAGAAGCTAATGTTGTAAAAAGAGTTCGTGACTGTTGGTCCAGTCTTTTCACTCCCAGGTCTATTTTTTATCAGGTCAAAAAACATTACGATCATTTCAAAATCGGTGTTGCCGTCCCTGTTCAAAAACTGGTCCAGTCAGATATTTCGGGGATAATGTTTACCGTTAACCCTGTAAGCAACAACAAAAACGAAATTATTATTGAAACTATTTGGGGCCTTGGGGAATACATCGTTCAGGGTCGGGTTACTCCCGATCAGATTATCCTCGATAAAAGCAATTGGAATATTATTTCTCAGACCCATGTCTCTCAGGATGTTCAATTAATTAAATCAGTAGATGAAACTAAAGAAGTAAAAGTTCCCAAAGTTAGACAAAACAAAGTCAAAATTTCCAAGGAAACTGCCACCAAGATCGCCAAGATTGGTCAAAAACTTCATAATCACTATGGCAAACCTCAGGACATCGAATTTGCCATTGAAAAGGGAAAAATATACATCGTTCAAACCAGGCCGATTACCACTATTCAAAGTAATCAAAAAATTCTCGACACTCAAAAAACAATTTCCCGTCTCGAACCCGACTTAAAAGGGGAGCCTGCCAGTCCGGGAACTACCAGCGGTGTAGTAATCATCATTAAGTCTCCGACAGAAATGGAGCGTGTCCAAAAAGGTCAAATTATGGTCATCAGTATGACCACTCCCGACTATGTTCCGGCCATGAAAAAAGTTAACGGCATTATTACTGATAAAGGTGGACAAACTTCTCATGCTGCCATTGTTAGCCGTGAACTCGGTGTTCCTTGTGTTGTTGGCACAAAAATTGCTACTAAATTTTTCAAAGAAGGGGATACAGTCACTATCAACGGTACTACCGGTGAAATTTGGAAAGGAGACTTGCTTTACGGTCAAACTCCCGATTCTAAAATACTAAAAGACCGTAGCTCTAAAGTTCTGAAAACTGCCACCAAAGTTTATGTAAATCTCGGCGAACCGGAATTGGCCAAAACCATTTCTAAAAGAAATGTGGATGGAGTTGGTCTTCTTCGGGCTGAATTCATGATCGCCAACATCGGCATTCATCCTAAAAAAATGATCGCTGATGGCCGACAGAAAGAGTACATCGAAAAATTAGCCAAAGGATTAGCAGAATTTTGCCGGAGCTTTAACCCCCGACCGGTAATTTATCGGGCTACTGATTTCAAAACAAACGAATATCGTTTTCTTAAATGGGGAAAACTTTATGAACCTGAAGAACCGAATCCGCTTTTGGGTTTTCGTGGTGCTGTTCGCTATATAAACTCGCCTGATGTTTTTTCCATGGAGCTTGAGGCTATTAAGATGGTCCGTAATCGCTACAACCTTAAGAATTTATGGTTAATGATTCCTTTTGTCAGAACTCCGCAGCAGTTGGCCAAAGTCAAACAAATTGCCGTTGATCATGGATTGCTTCGATCTCCGACTTTTAAACTATTCATGATGGTCGAAATTCCCAGTAATATTATTCTCCTGGACAAATTTATTGATGTCGGCATTGACGGTATTTCCATCGGCAGCAACGATTTAACCATGCTTACCTTAGGACTCGATCGAGACAACAGTGAAGTCGCCAAAGATTTTAATGAAATGGATCCTGCAGTTTTATGGAGTTTAAAAAGAGCGGTCACTAAAGCCAGAAAAAGAAACATTTCTGTTTCAATTTGCGGCCAAGCACCTAGTAACCACCCGGATCTTGTAGATAAACTGGTCAAATGGGGAGTTACTTCCGTTTCTGTTTCACCGGATGTTATCGATTCCACCCGAGAAATAGTTGCTTGGGCCGAAAAGAGAAAATTACAAAAATAAAATCACTGCTTCACCTTTTTCATTATGAATTTCCGAAGGTAGGAGAATCTCTTCAAACTTTTTAGTCATTTCTCTGACAATTTTTATTTCCACCCATTCTCCCATTACTTCTTTGATAATTTGCACCGAATCTTTTACCCTGTTTCCGGCTTCATAGGCAATCTTCACACCGTCAGTTTCCCTATATTTTTCGATCAATTTTTTTTTATCGCTGGTCTTTTTAGGTAAAAAACCCAAAAACACAAATCTTTGTATCGGCATTCCCGACAATACCGCAGCATCAACCACTGCGCTTGGACCCGGAATAGCAGTATATTTTATTCCTGATTCACGGCATTTCTTAACCAACAGCCACCCCGGATCGGAAATCAGTGGTGTCCCGGCATCCGACACTAAACCTACCTCCAATCCTTCCCGGAGTAAATTCAGTATTTCCGGTATTTTTTGTTGTTCTACTTCATCATAAAAGGAAATCAATTTGGGCTTATTAACAATTTTTAAGTTTTGCAGCAGTAAACCGGTTTTTCGGGTATCTTCACACAAAAGGATATCCAATTGTTCCAAAGTCTCTATCGCTCTTAGAGTAATATCTTTCAAATTACCTATTGGGGTTGAAATTATATACAGCATTAGTTTATCTCCTTTAATTCATATCTTTCCACTGTTTTTGCATCGTCATTAAAATAATAAATACCTTCAACTCTTTTATTCCTTAGAATCAATGGCAGCCAACTTCTATCCGTTTCCCACATCGTTTCCAATGGTAAGCAGGCAATCTTAAACCACTTAGGTGCCATTTCCTCACTCTCCACCGGTTCATTTTCCCATTCTCCACATACAAAAAGATGACAAGAAATTTCTAATCCGTCTTTAAAAATAAATCTGGTCTTTCCGGCATCCATAAGCTGACTCACTTTTACTCCAAATTCCTCTTGTGCCTCTCTTTTGGCTGCCTCTTCAACACTTTCTCCTTCAAGCACTTTTCCCCCTGTTCCATTCCACAATCCTACTCCAAAACCTCTCTTCTTCATACCCAAACAAACTTCATCTTCTTTCACCAAAAACAAATTTGTTACTTCTTTAATCATTGGGATTAATTAAATTGTCTGATAACCGAAACTACTTTTCCTCTGATCTCCACTTCCGTCACATATATCGGTGACATTTTCGAGTTCGCCGGCTGCAGTCTGATCCGATTAGCTTCCCGATAAAATCTTTTTAAAGTCGCAAAACCATTTTTAAGCACTGCGACTACAATATCTCCGTTATTAGCGGTATTTTGTTCTTTTATCACCAGATAATCACCGCTCAGAATTCCGTCATCAACCATCGAGTCGCCTTTAGCTTGCAGTACATATGATTTTTGTCCGGATGACACCAAAGATGAACTGACTGCTAATGTCGCATTTGGATCGGTATACGGCTCTATAGGTGCTCCGCAGGCAATAAATCCTAACACTGGTAATTCCATCATGTTACTGCCCATATAATTGTCATTTTCCACTACTTCAATTCCTCTCACTGCCCCCCGGTATCGTCGAATCAAACCTTTCTTTTCCAACACTGCCAAATGTTCATGTACCGTTGCCAAAGAGGATAACCCAAGATAATCGGCAATTTCAGTTAGAGTTGGAGCATATCCATATTTACTGATATTATCGTTAATATAATCAAGTATCTGTTTTTGCCTTTTATAAATAATTGCTGCCATATCAACATCTTACACGAACAATACCCGAAGTCAACACTTAGAAGTGTTATATTTAAATAATCATGTTCTTTTTTCTCTTATTTTTATTTTTTTTAATTCCAAAAACAACCTTTGCTGCCGGAGAATTTAATATAAGTCAAAATATCTCATATACGGTCGATCGACAGGGGACTGCCCAAGTCGTTCAGGAAATCAGTCTTAAGAATAATTATTCGCAGATATACGCCAAAGAATATCAGATAACTCTTGTCGGGGCAGTCCTAAAAAATATCACCGGTACTGATGCTTTTGGAAATATCATCAATAATATTCAAACCGACGGAGACCAAACCTCCATCAATCTTCATTTTTCCCAACCGTCAATCGGTAAAGATCAAAATCATCAATTCACTCTTCGTTATTCAATAACGAATTTTGCCAAAAAGAAAGGCAATACTTGGGAAATACAATTTCCCTCTCTTGGTTCTTCTCAGGATTCTCCTCAAACCAATGTTTTGTTGGAAGTACCAAGTTCTTTTGGCGACTTGTCTTTTTATTCGGCCGCCATTTCCAGCACTCACGTTCTAACCGATACGACTCAAATAAATTTTATTCAAAACCAAAGCTCCTCCGGTAAAGTCCTGTTAATTTTTGGTAATCATCAATTATTTGATTTCGAATTACATTATTATCTTAAAAACGACCAATCCCAGCCTGTTAACACCGAAATCCCTTTACCTCCGGACACCAATAGCCAAACTGTTATTTTTAAGTCCATCACCCCTTCACCGACAGCCATCACTGTTGATGCTGATGGTAATTGGTTGGCTCAATATACAATTTCCCAAAACGAATCTCTGGATATTACTGTTTCCGGTCAGGCCAAAATTCATCCTCCGATTTCCCGTTCCGAAAATCAACCTCAACCGGGTGAATATCTTTCTTCTCAAAAATATTGGCCGGTTAACGATTCCCAAATCTCCATCATTAATTCATCTCTCAGTTCACCTAAATCAATTTATCAATATGTCGTCAACACTCTCAATTACGACTACAACCAAATAAACTCTGCCTCCAGAAAAGGCGCTCTTTCCGCTTTAACTTTACCTAATAATTCACTTTGTACTGAATTTACCGATCTTTTCGTCACTTTAGCCAGATCAAAAAATATCCCTGCCCGGGAAATAGAGGGCTATGCCTACAGTAATAATTCTAAAATCAAACCCACCAACCCTAATTCTGATATTCTTCACGCCTGGCCGGAATTTTATGACTCAGTTAAAAAACAGTGGGTGCAGGTAGATCCGACCTGGGAAAAAACAACCAATGGTATCGATTATTTTAGCGACCTCGATCTTAATCATTTTACTTTTGTTATTCACGGACTTCAAAGCGATTATCCATCGCCGCCGGGTTCCTATAAACGATCAGCTTCTGAGAAATCAGTTTACGTCAATTTTGCTACTGAAGAATTAAAGCCTACTTTTGTTTCTCCTCAGGTTACCGTCAAAAATAATTCTGTAATTCTGACCAACCCCAATTTGTTTAGCCTTCACTCTTTAACTTTATCCGACAAAGATTTTCCTTTTTCCGAAACTATTCCTTTAATTCCACCGCTTGGTTCCGTCACTTTTAACCTTTCTTCTCCTTCATTTTTCAAATCTCTCCTGCCTCGATATGAAGAATATAAGTTTTCTCTTACCCTAGCCGAATCAGTTAACCCTCTTTCTTATCAATTCCCAAATCAAGAGCACTATTTAAATCTAACCATCACCATTGGCGCCGTCATCTTTTTGCTTTGCATAGGCGGTATAATATTAACTGTTTCACATAAAAAACAATGAAAAAATTTCTTAAATACACTCTGTTAATTTCATTTTCTTTAGCCTTACAAAACGAAATCTGGGGCAACTTAGTTTTTGCCGGCCATTCCTGGACCATCATCAAAGTTGCCCTTATTTTAACTATTTTTGAGCTTCTCCTTAAACCTATTATAAAAATCCTTCTTCTGCCGATTAATGTTCTAACCTTAGGTTTATTCCGTATCGTCATCAACACTGTCGGTTTCTATCTCGCTGTTTTTCTTTTATCGGATTTTCAAGTTAATTCCATCCATATTTCTTCTTTTATCTGGCAGGGTTTCACCGTCCCCACTCTCAGTTTTATCGGTTTTTGGGCCTACGTGGTCAATTCTACTTCGCAAAATATTTTGTTAGCTATTTTTAAATCAATTATTAAACCCAAAAAGGATAAAAAATGAAAATTGCACTCACAATAATTCAAATCGTTCTCTCCGTAGTTCTCAGCGTTCTAATTTTTCTGCAGTCAACGGATGATTCTCAATCACAATCAAACATTATGTCCAACTCCGGATTTCAAAAACGCGGTTGGGAAAAAATAATCTTCTACATCACCATTGGTGTTCTGGTCTTATTCATCGCTTCCTCTATTATTCAAACTACAATTTAATCATCAAAATTGAGCAAAAGACTTCATTTTTTTCTCGAATATTCGGTCCACTATCTAAAAAAATATTTTTTGATAGTCATCTTGGGAATTGCCATCGGCTCTTTTGCTTTTATTGAAAGAAATCAATTAATCAATATCTATCAGCTTCTTCAAACCGACCACACTCATATCGGTGTTGAAGGACTTTATAATCTCCAGTCTCTTCCTGCCAACATTGTCGATCAAATTAGTTACGGTTTCACCGTCAATAATGAAAATGATAAACAGGAAATTTCTCCCATAATTTCCGATCTACGAATTTCAGAAGATAACACCGTCTACCTTTTTACCTTTAAGGACAATCTTTATTGGCACAATGGTTCAAAATTTCAAACTAACGACATTCAACTGAATATCTCCGGGGCAGATATTACCACTCCTGCTTCAAATCAGCTTCAGATCAAAGTTAAAGAAGCCTATGCCCCTTTATTGTCGCTTTTAACCCGTCCTATTTTTTATAAAAAAACTCTCATCGGACTTGGTCCATATAAATCTGATCAGATAACCTATCAAGACGGTAATGTTAAAACCATAACTCTTATCAACAATGAAAACAAAAAACAAAAATTAACCTACCATTTTTATTCCAATAGTCAAAATTTGTTAAACGCTTTTAAGCTCGGTGAAGTCGATGAAATATCTATCAATTCACTCGACAATGACCTGGCCAAATGGCCACAGGTTAAAGTTTCACCCCAAATTTCCGACAGTGAGTATCTGGCTATCTTCATTAATACCGAAAAACTTGGTTCCAAACAATTAAGACAGGCTATTGCCTACGCCACTCCCAAATCAAACGACAAAAATGATCGCTGTCTTGGACCGATTTCCATTAACTCCTGGGCCTACAATTCTGACATAAAAGAATATCCCTACAACCCCGAACGTGCCAAGGAATTATTTCCCAAAGACCAGATTCTCGAAATGAACCTTATTGTTAGTGATCGTAAATTACTGGATACTGCCGAACAAATTAAAAATGCTTGGGAGCAGAATTTAGGAATTAAAGTCACCATCAACGCCAACAGCAATCAAATAGATCTTAACAACTACGATACGATTTTAACTTATGGGGTTATTCCTAACGATCCGGATCAATATACTTTTTGGCATTCCACCCAAACATCAACCAACATCACTCATTTAAATAATTCCCGTATTGATAAACTTCTCGAAGAAGGTCGTCAGACTTTCGATCAACAGGAAAGAAAAAAAATATATTATGATTTCCAGCGTTTTTTGCTTGAAGAGTCTCCGGCTATATTCTTAAAATTCCCCACCACATACAATATTTCTCGTGTAAAATAATTTTATGGATTCGCCAAAAATAGATCTCCTTACCTACTCACTTATTATTTTTCTTACTATATCTTTAATAGTTGCCGGCTATCTTTCCTATAAAAGTATCGATTGGACCGTTCTTCAACGTATAGAATCTCAAACCTTAGTCCTTCCTTCTCCGGCTGTCGCTTCACCTTCCGCCCAAATAGCCTCTCCGTCTGTCACCAAATAGTTTAGTTCAGAATCGCCACTGCCCAATTCAAAACACCGGCAAAACTTACCCAAAGTAAATATGGAATAAACAGATAAGACGCTGTTTTCGACACTTTCCAGGTCTTTCTAATTAATATTAAAATCGTCATCCATAAAACGATTATCTCTATTCCGGCTAAGGTAGGGGAATGGGCTCCGAAAAATATTATTGACCATAAAACATTTAAAACCAACTGAATATAAAAATACTTCAAACTTTCCTTTTTGTCGCTTTTGTTTTTCGCCCGCCAAATCAAAAACAATGAAATTCCCATCAACAAATATAGAAATGTCCATACCGGACCAAAAACCCACGGAGGGGGATTAAAACTTGGCTTGTTTAAAAATGAATACCAACTATCTATTTCCTTAAAAGTAAACAGAGAGCCGATAATTCCCGCTCCCTGACACAATAAAATCGCCCATAGCCAATTTAGTTTTTTCATATTTTTTTACCTCAATTTATTCTATCAGTTTACGGACGACAACCACAATATTTGTTACCCTAATCTCCTCAAAATCTCATTCGAAATTTCCTCAAGTGGTCTCATTCCGTCAATTATTTCCAGTTGGTATTTATCCCTAATAAATTTTGTTCTGGCAAATAAATCTTTGGAAAACTCAAACATTCTTTTTCGGACTCCATCTTCGGTATCATCACTTCTTTTTCTACCGTTTTCACCTAAAAGACGATTTAAACATTCTCTTTTTGGTACATTCAAATAAAAAACTTTAACCTCAAAGTCTTTCCCTATCTTGTCAAAATTTTTTGTTTCTTCCAGAGTTCGGAAACCACCGTCCAAAACTACTCCGTCAACCGCATCGTCCTGTTCTAATCTTTTTTCGACAATTTTTAATAATATTTGCGGATCAAGATAAGCATGATTTTCAAACATTTTACGGCAGGCATCACCCAACGTCCCCATATCATTTTTCGCCGCTTCTCTCAGCATATCACCGGTAGAAACATAAATATAATCCAATCTTTTCGCCAAATCTCTTGCAACCGTACTTTTTCCTGAACCTTCCATTCCGATAAAAGAGATTAATTTTGCCTTTTCTTTCATTTGAAAAAATTCTATCAAAATAATATTTTTATTCCACATCTATTTTTAAAATCCCTTTTCAAACTTATTTTAAAAACCATATAATTAGTCCATGAGGACTCTTCTCAGATTCATCAGATCCAATTGGCTTAATCTCGTACTCATTTTCATTGCCTATATTCTACGTTTTATATTGTCGCTCAATACTGCTCATGATGATCTGCTAACTCAAAGCGGATGGGGGCAAACTGCCTCTAATTTCGGAACACTTAAAGGTTATTATCAGTGGGACGTTTGGGGAAGTGGTTTTCCAAACCATCCGCCTTTAATCTCGTCACTTTATTACATTCTAAGACCTTTGCATGGTTGGTTAATGGGTGTTCTTTCAAATCTGGGTAATTTCATTGCCCTTCATCGTTTAGCTCCGACCAAATTCGTATGGCTCTTCAATTTTTCCATTTGGTTTGGAACCGATTTGTACAACACTACTCCAATCCTTTCCGGAGTCATTTTTATTCTTAAACAATTTATGATTGTTGCCGATCTTGGCATCGCTGTTGTCATTTATTATCTTTGTCGAAAAGCCAAAAAAGATTGGCATTTACCGGTTTTTTTATATTTATTTTTGCCGTTTTCCTGGTACATATCCTCAGTTTGGGGGCAGTCAGACCAGCTTTCATTCATCTTTTTTATTATTTCTTTTCTTCTTATTTTTTCCAAAAAATATTTTTTCATGTCTCCGCTTTTATATGCTATTGCTGCCAATATAAAACCAACCTGTCTGATTGTTGCTCCGATTTATTTTTATGGCATCTACATCCAAAAACAATCTTTTTTTAAACTGTTTATCGGGGGAATAATTGCCGCCGTTTTCACTTTCTGGACTGTTTCCTGGTTCACTTCGGATAATTCTTTAATATATAGTTTAAATGTCCTGCCTTATAAGATCACTACCAGTGATGGTTTTATAAACTATAATGCCTTCAACTTCTGGTATATTTTTTATCCTTTTATTGGCAGTCAAAGTCAATTGGATACCAACTTATTTCTGGGATTTTATCTAAAAACATGGGGTTGGCTGCTTTCTGCAGTCACAATTGTATTTGCCATACTATCTTTAAAAACCAAAAAGATAGACAACTTACTGGCCGCTATGTTTATCAACAGTTTTGGTTGTTTTTTATTTATGACCGGTATTCACGAACGTTATTTTTTTATCAGCATCGTCTCCATACTTTTGCTTTCCATCTATCAGAGAAAATATTTAAAATATTTTCTAATTTTGGCTGCAATTTATACTTTAAATCTGTTCAATGCTTTCATGCCCTGGTCATGGTTAAGCTGGCTTCCGCCGCTCATAAAATCGAATAATTTTCTTATTGGAAAATCTCTCTCTATCCTCAATCTGATTTTGTTCTTTATGATTTCCCGATCTTTTTTTAAAACTTATCGATCTTCAAAATAGTTAGTTTTTAAAACCAACAATCACTTCTAAAGGTTCGGGTTCTTTATTATTTAGCAGATAACCAGTCAGTCTTACGTGACCTTCAAGTAATTTCATTTTTCCCGTTTTATCTGATATCAAAATTAAACTGGGAAATCTGCCGCCCTTTTTTACGAATTCGCTAACCTGCCAATATTGTTGGTTACTAACATTAAAAAATTCCCGTCCTTCTTCAACACTCTTAGCCCCTTCGGTCACTAATCTTGTTTTTCCCGACAATTCGTTCCAGTAATCATAATCAATATACCTAATGTTTTTAAAATCATCAGATTCCAACAAAACCCTTTTCCATCCCGTCACTTCTTCCAAATCATCGAACAAACCGTCTTTTCGGCCATAACCCCTTGATTCTCCTAGGACCAAAGCTCTTTTAGAATTTTCATCTTTATTTTTAATATCCGGGTTAGTTATTATCCGCTCATCTATCTTATTTTTTGTCAGAATAGCTTTTATTTTTTCTCCCCACCTTGGTGAATTAAGTTCACCGCTTAAAAAAACAGCCACCATTTCCTCAACAGTAATATTCTCTAGTATTTTCATTTGTTGCTCTGTATTGTATTATTTATTACTACATAAATATCATTACTAATCCTGGATCATTTATATAAAAATAACATTAATATTTATGTTTTTGTACATTATTTATGATCAAAACCTTAACTGATATCTATTTTTCTCAGTTTATCTTAATCCTGGAAAAAAGTAACTTTAAAAAAGAAGAATTTTTATTTCACTCATTACCCTACCTAAGCGGCATTAAGAAGATAATAAACACCACTTTTGGAAAAATCAAAAAACAGAAAATTAAAATATTAGACTTAGGTTGCGGAACCGGGCTAACAAGCTTTTTATTAGCTAACTTAAATAATAAAATCGAAGCAATTGATATTTATGACAAAAACGAAGAAGTCCAAAATGCTTTTATTCTAAAAGGCAAGAAATCACAAAGATTGCTTTGGGAAAATCTTGAAAAATCAAACAAAAATTTACATTTTCAGTTTTATGATGGTAACAATTTTCCATATAAAAATGATTGTTTCGATATGGTTTTTTGTCATGCTGTCTTAGAACATATTCCGGCAAAAATATTACCTATAGTTCTTAATGAGATATATCGGGTGCTAAAAAAACATGGTCATCTGGTAATATCTAGGACACCAAACAAATTCGCATTAACCGAATTCTTAGCAAAAAGTCATGATATAAAGTTTTCCAAACATGAAATATTTAAATTACTCAGCCAAAATAAATATAAGATAATTCTTTATCAAAAAACAGATTTTTTACCGGAAATTGCACCGGGTAAGCTGCAATTTTCCTTAAACAGAATTTACCCAATTACCAAAATAATAGACACAATATTAAACCACTCCTTTTTAGAGATATTTTCCCATCATCATTTTATAATCCTGCAAAAATAAAAAAATTTTCTTCTTATTGGTTGCTCCACATGGTTTCATATCTAACCGATAAAAAGTTCTACGGGATAATTGATTCTATCAAAGACTTAATCCAGACTTTTGATTATATAATTCAATAATGGATATAAAAATAATAGTTCCAAGCAAAGAATCTGACTTTAATAATTCAATAAATCTATTAAATAAAATTTTCTCCAAGTATCCTAACGCTCATGATTATAGTTCCGAGTTTGCTTACGATAAAACTATTGATCACGACCCATTAATTATTGAGGCTTACGAAAATTCTCAACTTATCGGGTTCGCTTTATGTTACCAACGTTATCCAAATCTCTATCATATTTGGGATTTAGGAGTCGAGGAATTATTCAGAGGCAAGGGGATTGCCTCAAAAATTTATGATGAAGTAGAAAAATATGCTCAAAAAAAGGGTTATTTAGGAGTATCGCTTAACACTTTCAATCGGTTCAAAGAAAACATCAGATTACTAATTAAAAGAGGCTATGAAATATATGACCTGGAGAAAGACAGTGAGTTTGAAGACAATCCCAAAATAATGCTTAAACTTAGACTTAAATAACTTTTGTTGCCCTGCATGGATTCGAACCACAATAAACAGCTCCAAAGGCTGCTGTCCTACCATTAGACGACAGGGCAATGATGGTGCCGACGAGAGGACTTGAACCTCCACACCTTGCGGCATACGCACCTCAAGCGTACGTGTATACCAATTTCACCACGTCGGCAGATTGTTAAAAGAGCACGATATTATAACAAAAAGGTGGGTCTAAGAGGACTTGAACCTCTAACCTTTCCGATGTAAACGGAATGCTCTAACCAATTGAGCTATAGACCCGAACTAAGTTATCTGTCTGACGTCCTACTTTCCTAGATATTATAGCCTATTTCTCGTTTTCTTTAAAACAAAAATCAACCCTAAAATTAAAAGCGGCAGCGAAATCAACATAAACACCCCTAATTCACGATATGTTTTAAAGACAACAGTGAAAACTGCAAACATGATTATATATAATATACCGCCAATTTTACGGTATTTAAGAGAAATTATGCTAATAATTACCAAAATCAAAAAGGGGATTTGATGAACCAAAAAACCCAAACTTAAAACCTTTTCATCAAAACCAAACAAACCGATAAAAAGTACATAACCCCAGGAAAGAATATAATCGCCAAAATTATTTCTGATGATATTTTTCATAAATTTGACACTTCTTTTAATCTTCTTCATAATTATCTCAATATTATTTAAAAATATACAATTATGAATACTCTTCTCACTATTATCCTCAGCGGTATCACCGTTTTGATTAGTGCCTACATTATTCCCGGAGTCCATGTTGACGGTTTTTTTGCTGCGGTTGTCACAGCCGTCATTCTGGCAGCCGTTAATGCCTTTGTTCGACCTATCTTAAGTATTTTAACTTTTCCCATTAATGTTTTAACTTTAGGTCTCTTTAGCTTGATTATTTCAGCAGCTATGGTCATGCTTTCAAGTGCTATAGTTCCCGGATTTCAGGTTGATGGCTTCTTTTCCGCTTTGCTTTTCGGGTTAGTTCTCTCTATTATCAACGGTCTCCTAGGTATTTCTATTGGGAAATAATTCGATTATCTACTTAATCTTATATCTTTTAGAGCGGGAGACGGGGTTCGAACCCGCGACCTCCCCGCTCAGCGGGGCGTTC
>CAYUZS010000002.1:0-1628 GCA_964448705.1 uncultured Gammaproteobacteria bacterium | reverse complement strand
GAGGATATAAACAAAATACATTTAGAGCGGGAGACGGGGTTCGAACCCGCGACCTCCCCGCTCAGCGGGGCGTTCTACCAACTAAATTTTTAAAAGAGTTTCCTCCTTTATAACTTTTTATCTCTCTTTCCCGTCTCATAGCCACAAGTTTGTTTTCGTACTTTTCACTAAACACTAATCTAAATGGTCGATAAGTTCTATCAAAAACGGAATTACCACTTTGGTGTTCCAACAATCTTCTTTCAAGATTACTTGTATATCCTACATAAAATTTATCAGCATTTATGCTTTGGAGGATATAAACAAAATACATTTAGAGCGGGAGACGGGGTTCGAACCCGCGACCTTCTCCTTGGCAAGGAGACGTTCTACCAACTGAACTACTCTCGCGTAATATACTTCCCCATTTTTCAATAGGTGAAACGTACAAATTACTTTGTAATTTTACGTTTCTAATAGCGTTTAAATTGTATAACAACTTATTACGCTGTGCCGAAGGTTGGACTCGAACCAACATCCCAGGTTTTTCAGACCAGTGCCGTGACCATCTTGGCTACTTCGGCTTAATTTGCCCTAGCTTTCGCATTGGCAAATAAGAGGTGACTGTATTATAAACTATAGCTCTTTAGCACTAAAGTACTAAAAAACTCATATGTGCCGCTGAGAGGACTTGAACCTCCACGCCTTTCGGCATACGTACCTGAAACGTACGTGTATACCAATTTCACCACAGCGGCAGACTTTCCTATTTTACCTTATTTTTTCCTCTTTTTACTATTTCTCTCAAAATGAGCATTTTTTCTTGATGTTTCTTTCCTTTCCGGTGAATAACTTTCCCAAAATTCCGATTGAATTGCCTGAATCTGAGTTTGATTCATTGATGGAAAAATTGTCAGTCTCCTCCCATCCCGACAGATGTAAGTAATCATTCCCTCGTCGTTACTGTTATGTTTGATAATTTCCGTTTACTCTATTTTATTTTTGCTCATTTAAAAAATTATTCAAAGCAATTTTAGATCTCATTTTTGAATCATACAAAGGCTTTGTCAAATCCGTCACCTTCCCTCTTATTGGACACCTTTCACAAACCGGATGTCTATGTCCTTCAGTAGAAACTCGATAACCATATTCTCCGTAGCCATCACATATTACATTGCCCGCCTCTGATCTCATTCCATAATTATCATATCCACGCGTTAAACAACCTGCAGTCACATTCTTGGGACAATCTCCAGCAGCCCCTGATTCTATAAGAATTTCGTAAGTCTCAAATATTTCTATCATTTTCAGAGCGGGATATGGGAGTCGGACCCATCATTTCACTTTGGAAAAGTGAAGTTATACCGATTAACTAATCCCGCAATTACTAGTATTCTATCAAAATATTAGATAAAAACTACCTTTTTTTACTGCTATAATACTTTGAACTGCCGCCGTGGCGAAACTGGTATACGCGCAAGACTTAAAATCTTGTGGTCTCAACAACCGTGTGGGTTCGATTCCCGCCGGCGGCACTCTTCATTTCGCAGTTTCGAAGTTTGGGGTCACATCCCGATCGAAGCATCGGGGCCCAGCCCCGATCGAACGAAGTGAGCATCGGGGATTGGCGCAACTGGCTAGCGCGCACG
>CAYUZS010000001.1:0-197283 GCA_964448705.1 uncultured Gammaproteobacteria bacterium | reverse complement strand
GGAGCCAGTTCGTCCTTATTATAATGTGGTGCTGCCTACGTAAGGTTGAGAATATCGGTGTTTCAACAACCTTCGATATCTTTTTCCCGTCGATATAAATAGCTTCAAAGAAGAATTTTAAATAATGTCTTTTCAAATTCGTCGGAGCGTCTATATACGTCTGATAAATATTTCTCGTCAAAGCAAGTACTTCATCAATCAAATTTACATCGATATTTCTTTGATTATCAAGTTCCTTCAACTCACTGTCCAAAATATCTATTTCACCCTGAAGTTTCACGTGTTGTCTTTGGTATGCACTTCTCTCAACTATTCCATCAACTAGTAAATCTTCTAAGTTATCCCTTTTATTCTCAATCGACTTTTTCTTATTAACAATTCCTTGTTTTTCAGATTCAATAGTTTTTCTTCCATTGTTCAGTTGATCTCTGACCTTTTGTCTTACCAATTCAATAAATTTTTCGTCGAATTGGAAATTCTTTACTAGATTAGCTACTCTTTTTTCCAAATCTTCAGTTTCAACGTATGAACCGGGACACCCGCCCTGATTGTGGCAATGGTAATAACCAATCTTTTGTTTCTTGTAGTGGTCATGATGGTAATAATGCCATTCAGCAGTTAACATGGATTCATGTTTCTGACAAAATGCCACTCCTCTCAAAAGAAAATCATGTTTCCTCTCACGAACAATGAACAGTCGGTGTTTTGCTGCTATTAGTTGGCATTGCTCAAAAAGAGTTTTGTTAATTAACGGCTTATGTATTCCCGTTTTTTCCATTCCGCTCCATTTCATCCAGCCATAATAAAAAGTGTTAGTCAAAATTTGTTGGAGGCTACTATCGCATATAGTTTTCCCGTTTCTGGCAGTCAATCCTTTTTTATACATCACCCTGGACAATGAAAGAAGTGAATAATTTCCGGTGGCATAAAGTCTGAAAACTTCTTGAATAAGTGGACCTTTAATCGGATCTACATCAATTATTCTGTATGGTTTTTCTTCTGTTCCTTTATTAACATTCAAATATCCCGGCGGTGCCCACGACGGATATATCCCATCTTCCCACTTTTTCTCCAAACTCTTTTTTACTTTTCTACCCGTTAACCTTGAATAAAATGCATTTATACCTATTAGCACCGTTTCCATTAGTTTTCCTTCCGGCGACTCATCAATCATTGGCTGATTTATTGAGATTATTTTCGTATCTAGCTTTTTCAGTAAAGCCTTAATAGCAAAGTGGTCTTCTTCGTTTCTGGCAAACCGATCACTGTCTATTACCAGAATTGCATCTATATGTTCTCTTTGACAATGAATAATTGCATCCTCAAGTCCATCTCTGCCAACAGTTTTTGTTCCGGATTTTCCCCCATCTTCGTAAATACCAGCTACCTTGTAACCATTTGGCCTAGCCCACTTCATACATTTTTCTCTCTGCACACCTAGCGATAA
Organism: uncultured Gammaproteobacteria bacterium; assembly: GCA_964448705.1. Classification (GTDB taxonomy): domain Bacteria; phylum Patescibacteriota; class Microgenomatia; order UBA12405; family UBA12405; genus CAYUZS01. The sequence goes on along the minus strand of CAYUZS010000001.1, from coordinate 195,836 downwards.
TCCACTAATTTGATCGGGGTCTGACACTCTGGTATAAATTAATGCATTTTTCATTTAATATCCTATATTATTATGATAAGTTATCTTTTCCGTTTGGACAACTTTGTCTATTCTTCAGGCAAAATTTTCTTTTTTGAATAGCACTTTCCAGGAAATCTAGTTGCTTTTGTACCTCAACTACCGGATTAATACACACAAATGGAACTATTTTTCTGCCATAGCTACGACTTTCGTCCAATAAAGTTTGGTTTTCAACCTGATAGGGAAATTTTTGTTTTCCTGAGGCAACCAGCCTATTTTCGCGAACTAATATGTCAGTATTCCAATATTCAGTCGACGGAAATGGAAACGTAATTGCCCTGCTCACTCCCGTAAGGTCTGTCTTGCGAGCTAAGTCAGCAACTGATTGCTGATTCGGAAACCTACCTTGAACAAAATTGTATCCATCATACCCAGTGTGGGTATGGCAATCAATTACACCATTTAATCCTAATTCAGATAACAACCCCATAATAGATCTATTATATCTCAAAATAGTAAAAAGTGATACAATCCCTATACATGCACGAATTTGTTGCTAATGCTCCAATACAGACCAGGCAAAACTCTCTCAATAAACACGAAAGACTATTAGCATTTTTATCAGCCGAAGCACTTAATCGTATCCACGAGTATCAAACAGGAGAACAATCTCCCCGAGTAGATGTGTGGAATACAGTCGGAACTAAATCGGAAAAAGATTGGTTTGCGGCTAATGCTGTCCATCCGGTCGAATACCTAACATATCACCAACAGCAAATTCAAGCTCGTTATCAAATTCTTGAAGAGCAATATGGAATAACAAGAGAAGGCAGAGTCGTTCTTACTGATAGTGACGAACAATATAGCTTAGTAGTGACTGAGAAAGTCCGTCAAAGAGTTGTTAGTGGTGACTTCGTGGTCAGAAAAGCAAGTTTTTCTCACTGTTCTCCATGTGATTATATTATTGCTCCAATAGAGGCTAATATTGATAAATGTCCAATATGCAACCAGAAAGGCCTAGATCAGATAACCACTCAAGGCTTATTTACCACAATAGATAACAATGACCGCCAACAAATAATTCGTAACACTCCTATCTACCCGGAGTCCGCCAGATCTTCCTTGAAGCGAACTGTATTGACTTTGCCCGATCTAATTCAGCTATCTAAACAACGTCGAACAGGTATTCGCTTAACAGAGTTTGGTGTTGATAAAAGATTCGTACTCGATCCCAAAATTCCTTTAGCAATGATGGGTCACATAACTAGTGAAATGAGATTGGGTCAATTGAAAACTTTTGTTCAGGGAATCGATTCAATAGGTAACTTAGCGCCTTATGTTTTCTTAGCGGATCCCAAGAGTCATTATAATTTTGTAAATATTGGCCTCGTACCCCCATTTAATGCAGAAGTTCTTAACGATAGAAACAGACCATTTTATAGAACTTTTCTGCCGCTTGCGGTAATGTCTCTGCCTAATGGTATTGATACACAAGCAAGGATGAATTTGTTTAAGGAATTTGATCGTACCTCAAGACAGTTTGAGTTTGCATTGTCTTCTTTAGAACAAATATCAACCGATGTTCAGTCGCCAAACACGGTAGAGCCAAATATTCCTATCAAAGAAATTTTTAGTCTGTTTAATCAATATAAAATAAAAGAAGGTGTCGCTCGAATGAGACAATTTATTTATGATGATTTCTCACGTAAATATTTATATAAATGCAAAGCAGAAGGGTCAAAGCCGAGTCCTGAAGCACTTAAACAACTAAAAGATATATTTTCATTAATTTATAAGGAGTAAAATAAAAATATGAAAAACTTGATAAAGACACAATTTGTGAACAAGAATTCACAATATAACGCAATATTTTTTCCGGGCTTTCCCGGAGAATACAAAGACCGTCCGCTAATGGAAGACTTAAAAAAACTAGGCTTCAATATTTACTCTGTCGTCTATCCTGGTTCTCACGGAGGCGAAGGAACATTCAGTCCCGAGAGCACAGACAGAATAATCGAAGAATCAGCAAAATACATTAACAAACAGAAGCTACCTGTCTTGTTGGTGACTTATTCGTTTAGCACATACTTCATCCTTTCTAAGATAAAAGAATTTAATAAGTTAATGGGAGTATTATTGTTCTCTCCCATCATGGATGTTCATAAAAGCATTAAATCTGATTTTGTTAAGGAGCTGGAAGAAATATCGAAGAGTGAAGGATTTAATATTGATATAAAATCATGGAGACAATTCGTTAAAAAGTTGGATAACAAATTTGAATCTAACTACCAAAAACTTCTTAATCAAAACATTAATGTTCCCTTAGTGTATGCAATCGGCGATAAAGATCCGGTTATTAACTTACCCATAGTAAATAATTTTCTGGACACTTTCCGTAGGGAATCTGGCTACAACCGTATTTTTAAAATAAACGTTCCCGAAGGTCTTCACAAATTAGATACTTTATATGAAGGGCAGAGAATCTATAAAATAATAGCTGCTATTGTATTCGCCCATAGTCTTGAAAAAAAATATCCAAAGATGAATTTCTATTTATGGGGAGGAGCGCTGAATTATAGATATTCTTTTACCAGCAATGACATCGATGTAATTTTGATCAACAAGGATTTTGGTTTTGACGATTTCTTAGATTTAAACCGATACGGGATTCAGTTTGGCAAAGATTACGGAGTGTATATGGATTTGAGCTACAACACTGATCTAGAGCTTTATAGTAGCGAAATTGTCAGAAGTAATCGCGGTCCATCTTTTATCCATGAATTGAAATATTATTATTTCCCGCTAAAGATTTCCAGAAACATATCCATACCGGATTATCCTAAAGAGGTCATTGAAGCTGATGCCAAATTCGCCGACAGTGCTAATTTATATAAATCCAAAAAAGGAATTCTTTTTGGCACCAACGAGAAATCGTCTTTAAAGTATGTTGTTAAACACTTCTTATACTCAACATATTACGCCCAATACCTAATGGGAAATTTTACTCCTGATCAAAATAATATTGAAAACTACTACAAAAAAACAGACCCTGTTATCTATAAAGTACTTTTAAAAATACAGCAAATCATGAGCAGAAATGGTGAATATGAACCGGCTTTTGCCAAAAAAATCATGAAATTGCACGAAAAACTAGTTAAGGGCTATCCAAAATACTCACTTGATAAGAGTAAAAATGAAGCAATAATTTCACTACAACCACACAACCAATAAATATAATTCATAAAAAAACTAATAATGAAGAACTCAAATGTAGAAAAATTAAAAATAAGAGTGGGTGCTACCATAAGTGACCGGTACCCCTTAAACTAGACCAGTTAGCGAAAATGGTTTAATAGTTTAAGGAGGTACTAAATGAGTACTATCAACAATGAAGTTAAGCAAGAAATATTAGGAAAAATTAAAGCCGGTGAAGAAGTCAAAAAGATTGCTGTTCAATATGGTGTTTCCGACCGAACTATCTATCTTTGGCTCAAGAAAGGTGTGGTGGGTAACATCTCTGCCCTAGAACTGGGTAAACTTAAAAAAGAGAATCAAATCCTTAAAGAAATAGTTGGTGTTTTAACCATGGAATTGGAGAAGGTAAAAAAAAAGAGAAACTAGGTCGGTTTTCTATCAATGGCTTTATCAACAAATTAAAGTCAGACTTAATAGTTGTTCCCTTGAATTAGGGAAAAATAAAATCTTAAGTTTTCTGGGGGTAGTCAAATCAGTTTGTTTTTATCAATCAAAAAAGACCTCTAAGGATGAAGCACTAAAAGAACAAACCCTATCTGTCCTGGCTACCAATCCAGCTTATGGTCATCATCGGATTGCCATTGCTTTAGGTGTGGGTAAGAAAAGAATCCGGAGAGTCATGAAACTCTACGGGATTAAACCCTACAAGAGAAAAGCTAGATGGAGAAAGCGAAGAGATGAAAGACGGCCGGAGGCCGTCTTCTCCAATCAAATTAAAGGTTCTTTCCCAATTGTCCCCAATCTTACTTGGGTGTCTGATTTTACTTATCTTCGATTTAATTCAAAATTCATTTATCTGGCTACCTTTATGGATTTGTACACCCGAGAGATTGTAGGCTGGAGTTTAAGTGCTCGCCACACCAAAGATCTAATCATTAACGCTTTCTTTGATGCTTTTGAAAACAAAGGTGTTCTGCCTAAATTTGTTCATTCGGATCAGGGATCGGAATACAACTGTTTTGAATACACCAAACTAATCAGTGATTTAGGAGTCACTGTATCCATGAGTAAAAAAGCTTCTCCCTGGGAAAACGGTTATCAGGAATCATTTTATGATAATTTCAAAACTGATTTAGGATTGGAGTTTGACCGATTTAATTCTGTTGGTGAATTTGTCGAAGCCATTCATCAACAAATTAATTACTACAATCAAAGAAGAATCCACACCACTCTGAAGATGTCCCCGGTACAGTTTAAACAGCAATACCTTTTACGCCAAATTCAATTTCACAAATCGGTATGACAAAAGGGGTACTTGACATTAAATCAACGCTATCAACTTCGGATAAGGGGGTGTGACCTGTCAGAACCGTGGATCCGATTACCGTTCCTTCACATAATTCACCTTTTCTAATGTAAACTACTTGCTTACCGTCATCAGGATAAATACCAACACTGGCCAGTCCTTTCTTGATCAATCTTTCAAATTTATTCATAATCTTATATCAATAGCGAAATTTTACCACACATTTATTATAGTCATCTCTAACCCGCCGACTCATATTTTTTGTATTATAATATAATTATCTATGTCAATCGAACGGAATAGAAGAATCTATGGTGACGCCACCTTAATTGGCGATGATTATGATTTTTTCACAAATCCTCCGAAGCAGCGAGCTTTAGATTTAGCCTGGTCTGAGGCCTGCCCTGTTGGCCCTGATTTGGTCAAACCCAAAAGTCAAGGTGGTAGGGGAGCCGAGGTTATGGGAAAAAGATACGGACAAGTAATATTCTGGTTTAAATATTTAACTGAGGAACTTAAAAAATCTGGACGAGATGACCTAGCTTCTCAATTGTCCTTACCACGACCTAGGTTAGGCAATGAGCCGTTAGGAAAACACTCACAAAATTGGTTGCCGCAAGAGATGAATACTTCTGCTTTTCGTCCTGCCACTGGTTATATTCTCCCCAGGCTCCTAACTGAATTTCTCTCTGTTGCTGGTCCAGACCAATCACAAAATCTTCAAGTCGCCCTTGCTGAGTTTGACAAAACTGTTCCTATGGCCACGGATGACATCAGTCTTATTGTTACTTATGCCGAAAACCTGGCCCATCAGCTAAGTAAAAAAGGTAATACCTACGGTATTGAATCAATTCTAAAAAGACTCTTGAGCACAGGCAAACTACACGAGGATAATCTTTATACTGAATACGATAAAATACTCGAAAAAACCAAAGAAACTACCCATTTATCCTCAGCTATTTTTTGGCTGGGACCCGAAGAGATGGATAAAAGGGGTATATATCAAGGCGTTAAAAATAAGTAAATATTAAAGTATTAACACTCGCACTTCTCCATATCATCTTGTACTAGAATCTGTCTTTTTGCCTAAAATAGGTTCTAATTTTTACCCACAGTATCAGACTAAACAACTCCTTATTCAAGTTATTGCTAAATAATTATTCTGGTAATAACATATGAACATGCATTCATATGATTGCTGTTCTACACCAAAACCTAAATCTAAGAAAGTAAGGGAGTTGTTGTCTTTACTTAAAATAGTATCTGAAGATAGCCGTCTTCAAATTTTGTGTATTCTTCAAAAAGATGAACATTGTGTTTGTGAATTAATGGAAGTAACAAAACTATCCCAAAGTTTAATTTCCCACCACCTAAAAGATTTGAAAGTTTCTAATTTAGTCTCTGACAGAAAAGAAAGTAAAAAGGTTTACTATTCACTAACCGATAGGGGTAAAAGAATTACTAATTTATTATTTCAAATCTAAAGATTATGAAAATCCAAGTCTTAGGCTCAGGTTGTCCTACCTGCAAAACTCTTTATGAATTAACCAAAACTGCAGTTGCTGAATTAGGTGTAAACGCTGAAGTTGAGTATTCAACTGATATTTCCAAAATCATTGAATTAGGCGTGATGGAATCACCAGTTATGACTATCAATGGCAAAATTGCCCTCCTTGGCTCCCATAACTTAGAAAAAATTAAAGAAGTGATTATTAAAGGTAAAGACATTACTCCTACTGAGAAAAAATCTTGTTGTGATTGTGGAGGTAAATGCTAACTATGGACATTTTTTATCCAATTCAATTATTTTCAAATTTTGTCACCAATAATTGGTTTGGATTGGCTAAAGATTCTTATCTTGGCAGTGCTTTGAATTTCTTTATTTACGACACCATTAAAATCGGTATACTTTTGGTTTTTATTAATTATTTAATGGCCATTACTCGCTATTATTCCCCCGTAGATAAGGTTAGAAATTTATTGACTCAAAAACGCTGGTTTGGCCTTGATTATTTGACAGCGGCACTTTTGGGGGTAGCCACTCCCTTTTGCTCTTGTTCTTCAATTCCTTTGTTTATCGGTTTCTTAAGTGCCGGCATTCCTTTGGGTATTACTTTTGCTTTTTTAATTGCTTCACCTTTGGTCAACGAATCCTCTTTAATTTTGTTTCCCGCTCTTTTTGGTCTTAATACCACTATCATTTACAATTTGGTTGGAATAGCGGTGGCGGTAATTGGAGGAATGATTATTCAAAGGTTGCATTTCGAAAAATATGTCAACCAACAACTGCTGAAATATAAATCTAAATCAGATCTCGAATCTGAGAATGACGGAGAAAAAATAAAGTTGAAAAAACTTCTAAGTTATTGGTGGTTTGATGGTTGGAAAATAACCAGAAGTATTTTCCCCTATGTTATTTTAGGAGTTGGTCTGGGTGCTGTTATTCATGGTTTTGTTCCTGCTGTTTTAATAGAAAAATATCTGGCGATCAGAGCTTGGTGGGCAGTGCCTATTGCCGCTTTATTGGGTGTACCTCTTTATGCAAATTCCGTTTCTGTGATTCCAATTATTGAAGCCTTAGTCGGCAAAGGCATTCCTCTGGGAACTGCTTTGGCTTTCATGACAGCCACGGTTACTTTATCAATTCCTGAAGCTTTAATTCTAAAAAAAGCCATGAAATGGCAGTTATTAGCTACTTTCTTCGGAATTACTATTTTTGGAATAATTTTGATCGGCTATTTGTTTAATATATTGCCCTAAAATTCACTAATAACTGTCACAACGACTTTGGAATATAGAACCTGTTAGAACAGAACCAATTTTTACACCATGTTTTAGACAATATGATTTTTGATAAAATAATACATGAATAAATCCACTATCACCGGTCAGATAAACGCTAAAGCTCTGGAATTATTAGCCCAACATCCGCAAGGTTTGCACTGGTCTGAATTAAATAAAAAAATTGAAGAATCCAATCCGGATTTTCATCCCAAAACAATTAACGGCTGCGTTTGGAAATTAGTAGAAAATTTTCCTGAACAAGTTTACAAACCATCCAAAGGTCTTTTTTGTTTGAAAAAAAATAATTAAGGTCAAAAAGGCTTGCATTTGGCTACTGAAATTTGGGGGTGATATTCGGTTTACAATCCTTGACCACAAACCAATCTAATAAATTTTCCGTTTTGTTTATCATTGACACTTCGTGTTTTATTCGGGTATAATTTTGGCATGCATCTTAAAGTTGACGTTCCAGTATCAGTAATTTTTGTTTCCGATCCCAATGGTGCTAAAGTTTCTCCGATAAAAGTTCGTTGGGATGGTCGGGTTTACTCAATTACCAAAGTCGGTCTGCATCATCACTTTAGGGAGGGAAAAATACTTCATCACATTTTTTCCGTAATTTCCGACGAAACTTTTTTTCGTCTTAATTTAAATACCGATAATTTATCTTGGCGTCTTGAGGAGGTATCCGATGGACTACCTGACTAATTTGCCATTCAATGTTAAACCGCCGACCTTAATGCATATTGATCTTAACTCTTGTTTTGCCACCATCGAGCAGCAGGCCAATCCCTTACTTCGTAATCGTCCCATCGCTGTTGCTGCTTACAATTCTCCCAGAGGCTGTATTTTGGCTCCCTCAATCGAAGCTAAAAAAATGGGAGTTAAAACCGGTATGCAGGTTAAAGAAGGAAAATTGCTTTGCCCCAGTCTTCAGATTTTGGAACCGGATCCGTGGAAGTATCGGAATATTCACATTCAGCTTCGCGATTTAATTTCCCAATACACCACCGATTTTTCTCCCAAATCAATTGATGAATTTATCTTAAATTTTGAAGGTTTTCCTTCTTTTAAGTTGGGTATGAATGAAGTTGGAAAAGAAATAAAGCAAAAAATAAAAAAAGAAATAGGCGAGTGGTTAACTATTTCTATTGGTATTGGTCCGAACAGATTCTTGGCCAAACTGGCAGCCGGTCTTAAAAAACCGGACGGTTTGGAAGAAATAAATTCAAATAATTATCAGGAAATTTATTCCAAACTTTCTTTAGTTGATTTAAATGGCATCAAAAATGCCAGTGCTGTTCGTCTGAACAATGTTGGTATTTTTAATTTAAACGATTTTTATAATGCCCCGGTCCCAAAACTTCAATCTGCCTTTCACTCAATTCTTGGTTACTATTGGTATCTTCGCCTAAGGGGCTGGGAAATCGACGATGTCGATTTTGGTCGGAAGAGTTTTGGCAACATGTATTCTTTGCCGATAATCGCCTCTAGTCCGGAACAGCTTTCACCTTTACTTCATAAATTAGTTGAAAAATGTAGCTTTCGAATGCGTCGGGCCGGGTATACCGCCCGCGGTGTCCATATCGCTCTTTTATACCGCGATCATTCTTTTTGGCACCATGGTTCTCTTGGCCACAATCAACTCTTTACCTCCAATGACCTCTACAAACAGGCTTACAAAATAATGGTCGCCTCACCTTACCGAAAATCAGTTGCCAATATTTCTGTTTCGCTTTTTGATTTAAAAAAAACCGATTTTTCTCAATTAGATTTATTTAACGAAATATCTAAAAAAATTAATTTAAGCAACGCTATTGATAAAATAAAAGAAAAATGGGGAGACTTTATTATTACCCCTGCCATGATGTTGGGAACCGAGGATAAAGTTCCCGATCGGGTTGCTTTTGGTAATATAAAAGAGTTAGAACAATTTATTTGTACGGAATAATTATGTGCGGTCGCTATAATTTAAATTTAAACGATGATTTTTATCAGAGATTTGGTCTGGCAAATAAGTTGCCGTCTTTTCCAAAAAATATCGAAGTTTCTCCCGGTCAAATCGAACCGGTTATTACCCGTGAAAACGGTTTAAATTTAGTCTGGACTATGAAGTGGGGGATGATTCCTTATTGGGCTAAAGAGCGGGGAGTGGGCAATAAAATGTTCAATGTTAGGGCCGAATCACTTACTACCAAAATCGGTTTTAAAAGATCTTTTCAGACCAAACGCTGTTTAATTCCGGGTAATAGTTTTTATGAATGGAAAACGGAAAATGGTCTGAAGAAACCTTATTTAATTGAAGTAAAAGACCGGCCTCTTTTTGCCTTTGCCGGTATTTATGATATCTGGCAGGAGCCGGTCAGTGGTCGTGAAGTATATTCGTATGCCATAATTACCACGAAGCCTTGTTCGACCATTAAACCGATTCATGATCGTATGCCGGTGATTTTACAAACGGAACAAGAAAAAATTTGGCTTGACACCTCAAGTTCATCATCAAAATTAGAAAATATTCTACAGCCTTCGTCAGAAATATTAAACATCAACCAACGTCATCTTTAAATGTGTTCCGATTTTGCTGTTAAATTGTTTTTATGTATAATTAACCAATGACCAAAAACCCGTTGATAAACGCTCTCAGTGCTTCGGCTTATATTATCCTGGTGGTAACCGTTATGACCATGGTGACCCAACCCATGAACAACAAACCGGATACAATATTTGCCCCAATTACCATGTTATTTTTATTGACCTTGTCGGTGACGGTGATGGCATACTTGTTTTTTTATCAACCGCTTTTAATGTTTATTGAGGGGAAGAAAAAAGAAGCTATAAATTTGTTTATCAAAACCGTGGGAATATTTGCCGCTTGTACCCTCGTCGCTCTCGTCCTGCTTTTATTGTTCTAGAAACATCAATATTCGTGGTTGCTGACAGTTCAAAATAGATTTAAGATAATTTCTTTAGTATAAGATATTTGACAAAATGTAAAGTATATATTACATTAAGGTAATGAATAATCAAAAATACAAACAACTTCGTGTTGGCTCTGCTTTTTTTGTTGGTGCTATTGTCGGTCTGGCCTTTTCGAAAGAAAATTTTCTTTTGGCCGCTGTTGGAGTTTTGACGGGAATGATTTTTATGTCTTTAGTAAAATCAAAAGCCAAAGTCAGAACTGACGAGCGGGAATTAAGTATTCAGGAAAAAGCATCCCGGATCACCTACAGCATTTTTGCCCCGATATTAGGTATTACTGCCTTTATCTTATTTTTTCCTTCAAAAAGTGGAGTAGAAGTTTTCAGTAAGGGCGAGTGGCTCTTTACCGAATCGATCGGCATGCTTTTGGCATATCTCACTCTTTTTTTAATGACAATTTACGCCATTGCTTACTACTATTTTAATAAAAAATTCGGAGGTGGCAGTGAAGAATAAATTGAAAGTTTTTCGGGCTATGAAAGATCTAACCCAGGAGGAATTGGCGGAGAAAATCGGCGTCAGTCGTCAAACGGTGATTGCCATCGAAAGTAACAAATATTTGCCGTCCCTGGCTCTTGTTTTTAAAATTGCCAAATTATTTAAAGTTAAAATTGAAGACATTTTTTACAATGAAGGAGAATAATATGAAAAATATTAAAAATAAATTAATGTATTTTTTAGTTGTCGGAATAGGAGTCTTTGGGTTATTGTTTTTAATTACTAATGTCTGGATAGGTTATAGTGCCAAAAATATTTGTCAGGAAGCCAAATGGGAATATCACAATAATGATTGTGTAACCGCTTTATCACTACAACTTGATGATGAAAAACAGGGTTTTCGCACCAGAAATCATGCCATTTGGGCTCTAGGCCAGTTTGGAGATAGCCGCGCTTTGCCGATATTGGAGAAATACTTTACCGGTAATATTCCTGATCGGGAACCTTTGGATCAGATGATAAGCCAATATGAATTGAAAAAAGCTATCAATCTTGCCAAAGGTGGAACAAATATTACTGCCTTTTTTTGGAGATTCGATTTAGACTGATTTTTAAAACACTCCGATAACGGCGTTGTAAATAGTGTGAATTATTATTGCCGTCAACAATCCGACAAATCCCCATTTTTGATCTCTCTTTTTACCCAAGTAAATAATCAGCATTGTGGTCGAATGCATTATCGCGGTCAGCACTAACCTCTCCACAATAACTACCCATCCGTTTTGTTTTCCTAATATTTGATTGGTATAAAGTATTGTTTCACTGACGGCAAAAACTAATCCGGCTACCAGCGGCCTAAACGTTTTTTTTGTTTTTTTATCGATAATTAAAAACTTGTAGATTTCTTCAACTACCGCTGGGTATGGCAAAATAATTTCTACCGGTATTAACAATATTGGTCCGACCAATGCCCCCAATATCATTCTGACTGCACTTGGCATATTTTTCTTATCCATCCTCTAACATTCCCGTCGTTTATTTTAGTTTCTATTTCAATTTCGTTTTGTAACATTATACACAAATAGATTATACATATATGTTCGCGGCGATGTAAAACCTTTTTTAACAAAACTTGTTCGGGTATTTTTTTATTCAGCTCAACCGATTTTTGATTTTTGGTAAGACGTTATTGTTACAATTCATAATGACTATTTTTAAGAAATATTTTTTCGGATTATTTTTTTTGTGTTTAACTTTTTTATCTTCAAATTTCGTTTATGCGTCCGGAGACGAAGCTGGTGTCAGCTACCAAGCCCGGATAGTAAAAATCGTTGAAGAAAAAAAGGTTCAGGTTATGGGTCGGGAACAGTTGTTTCAAAGATTGGAACTAAAACTGAATACTCCGGATCAGCAGATAGTCGTCATCGAGAATGGTGCTCAACCGTTGGTTAATGTTATCCGCTACGCTGTCAATGATAATGTTTTGGTATCACAAATTGTTAATCCGGATGGTTCAACGGAATATGTGATTACGGATTTTGTCCGACACGACAGTCTTTTTCTGCTCTTTTTAATAATGATTGTTCTTTTGGTAGTTATTGCCAAATGGAAAGGTTTCTTTTCGCTATTTGGTATGGCCTACACCTTTGTTATTGTTTTTTTCTTTATCCTCCCTCGTCTTTTAGCCGGAGACAATCCGGTGTTTATTGCCATTACCTCTTCAGTTTTAATTATTCCCGTTTCCTTTTATCTTTCCCATGGTTTTAACAAAAAAACTACCATTGCTATCATCGGTTCTCTGATTAGTTTAACTATCACTGCCATCTTGGCCTCTGTTTTTATTAACATTTCTCATCTCACCGGTTTGTCTTCTGAAGAAGCAGGCATGCTTTCGGTGGACCAGGGAAATCTGAATATGAAAGGAATTTTATTAGCCGGAATTGTAATCGGTGCCTTAGGTGTTCTTGACGATATTACTATTTCTCAGTCTGCCATTGTTGATGAGTTAGCCACTACCGCAAATTTAACTCACAGTTCCAAGCTTTATTCCCGGGCGATGGTGATCGGTAAAGATCACATTACTTCTATGGTTAACACTCTTGTCCTTGCTTATGCCGGAGCATCTTTGCCGTTGCTGTTGATATTTACCAATAATCCCCACCCTTTTTCTGAAATAATTAATTATGAAATTATTGCCGAAGAGATAGTCAGAACTTTAGTTGGTAGTATTGGTTTAATCATTGCTGTTCCGGTGACTACTTTTATTGCCGCAGTTTCGTATAAAAAATCATAAAAAATTTGTTAATATTTAATCATGAAAGATATTAAACAAAAAATCAATCAGGAAATTAACAAAGACTGCTGCCAACACCAACACCGCCATCATCATTCCGGACATCAGAGTGGGGGAGGTGCAATTTATGGTTTGGGAGTTGTCGGCGCTTTATTTTATTTCCTTCAAAACACCGTCACTCTCGGAGCTGTTCTTGTGGGAATCGCCAAAGCTGTTTTTTGGCCGGCTTTTGTTGTCTTTCGCCTTCTAACTTTAATGCAGATTTGAACTCTATTTTTGGTTAGATAAGTAGTTTTTTTTAGTTTTTTCATTTCCCTTAAATTAAATCTTTAAATTGAATCTCTTAAATTATTCTGTTATTATCTTCAACTTATGATTACTAAACATGGAAAACGAAAGCTGGAAGAACAACTTCAGAAGCTGAAAGAGGAGTTGCGTCTGACTTATGAAAAACGAAGCGAGGCCGCCGCAGAAGGCGATCTGAAAGAAAACTCCGCCTATATTTTTCAAGGTGAAAGAGCTAATGTTTTGAATTCCCAAATTGCCGAAATAATTTCCGATTTGTCTTCGTCTGAAGTTAAATCTGCCCCTCTTCAGACAAAATCTATCGAGTTTGGCCATCAGGTTACCGTCCGTTTTGAAAACGATCAGCGGGAAATGACCATAGTTTTGGTTGGTAAAAACGACGCCCGCCTGCAGCCAAACTGGGTTTCCTGTGAAAGTCCTCTCGGTCTTGCTTTAATCGGTAAAAGTCAGGGTGATCAGGTTTTAATTAATGACCAACCGGTAACCATTCTAAAAATCGATATTGGCAATATTTAACCATTCTTCTTTTGCTTCAAATTCTATTATTTTTTATAAACTTTTTCCGGCTGTTTTTTGGATGATATAATACAATATATAAATTATCTCTCCCGATATGAATCCAAAAAACAATGAAAGAATATCAGCTGGTGCCAATACTCCCACCAGACCTGTTGTCGATCACAGCAGTTTGCAAGGACTTGTTCCGAACGAAGAATCCAATTTGAGGCAGATAACTTTTACTGAAAACGGCAAAACTGTTACCAGAATCGTTTCCGATCCCCAAAAAGATGGGAAATAAATCCAGAGAAAAATCTCCCATTCCGGAACTTATTAGTAATCACCGTAATTTGCCCCGTCCTTTTTTAGTCAGTAACAACGGCGAAACTCCGCTTTCCAGAAACTACACTCTATTCCAAGTTAAACAAATGAGAGACATGGGTTACCAAGTTACTCCTTATTTGATTCTCAACGGTATAAAGTCTATCGACCATATTAAGAATTCAACTGTTGCCTGTGAAATTTGTGAGGATTTACCCGGTGGCAACCAGCATCCCGGGGTTTTTCCGGGAGAATATCGTGTCGCTTATAATGATGGCCACTTTCGGATGATTTGTAATTTTCATATATCGGAAACGTCTAATCAGAAACCATAAGCTGTTTTTTATTTTTCTCTGTCCAGATTTTTTTAACCATCACAATTATTAAGAAAGTGTTAATCCCTGCCAGGATTCGTGGTATTAAACCATCGTAATAACTCCCCCAGGTAAGGATATTTTTTAGCCAACCAAAATTTTCCGGAAACCACCAGCCGTTATAAAGGTTGACTGAAAAAATTAGTGACATGACCACCCAATATTTCATTAACTTTTGATTTTTTAAAGCCAGTATTAATCCGGTTACTACTGCCGGAAACAAATATCTTTCATGCATGGCTGTCATCGTCATCCACCCGCCGAATGCAATTATGAAAATTGCCTTTAAAACCTCGTCCCAATTTCTTTTTTGGTAATGCCAAAACACCGCCAAATTCAAAATTATAAACGACAAAAATCCCCAAATTCTCAGATTTATCCCCAATATTGTTTGTCGGTAGTCAGTTAGGTAAGGTGTAATCAATCTCCAAAAATTAAAGGTGTTTACCCAGGTCCAATATTCGCCTTTAACAAACATTTGTTTTTGCAGGTTAAGATTGAAATTAATAAAATTGTTTGGTGAAATTAAAGTCGTTAATAAAAAGTAACCTCCGGCTGTCAAAATTCCCCCTAAAACAACTTTTTTAAAAGTTTCTCTGTCTCTGATCGCCACCCAGGCGAATAATAGTCCGTAAACAAAAGCCGTTGGTTTAACCATAATACTAATCGCCATTAATAATGGCGCCATCCACACTTGTTTTTTGCTGGTCAAAGTTAGGAAAGCCAACAGCAGAAATATCAACCCCAACTGATCATTCTGTCCCCACAAACCGCTTTCATACCAGCTAAACGGGGAAAACAGATACAAAATTGCCGCTAACTTTCCTGTTTTCTCGTTCTTCATTTTTTTAATTATCCGGAAAATTAGGTAAGCCAAAATTCCGTCACCGATAATCGGCAGCAGCTTCATGGAAATCAATTCCCCGATTTTAAATGGAGTATCAATATATTTGGCATTGCCCCACCATTCGGCAAATTCGTACAACCATGGCATATGGCCGGCTCCTAAATGGTTTAAGGCAATAAAGTTGCCGGAAACCACAATCGCGGTGTTCAGTTTTTGGTAAATATAAAATCCCAGTCCGTAAGACATACTGACTATTGGTGGATGATTCGGCCATCCGTAAATCCAGACATCGTTTTCATAAAAACCTTTCATTCCGTTTTCGTATATCCATTTTCCCCATCCTGCTTGGGTAATAATATCTCCATGGAATCCTAACGGAGTCATTGCTATTCTTCCGACAATCGCTATCAGTACTACTATCCAAATCAGTTTATCTTTAATTAATTTCTTCACTTCAAGAGTTTAACAAATTTAAATAATTTAGATTTGGATCTTTGGCCTCCATTTTTGTTCCAAATAAAACCCCCTTTGTTTAAGAGGGGGTTATTTTTTTAAAAAAGTTATTATTTAATATCTTTTTCCACCGCCGTTGAATCCACCTTGTCTGGGCCCACGGGAATAATTATCTCTTGGGGGTCGATCTTCCATCGGTCTGGCTTCATTTACTTTAACGGTTCTTCCGTCAAGTTCTTTTTCATTCCACATTTCGATAGCGGCATTAGCCTCTTCGTCAGTAGACATCTCTACAAATCCAAAACCTTTCGATTGTCCTGAAAATTTGTCTTTAATAACTACAGCCGAAACTACTGTTCCAGCCTGAGCAAATGCTGCTCCTAAAGTGTCATCGGTTGTTTGATAAGACAAGCCGCCGACATATAATTTCTTTGCCATTTTTTATTTGCAAACTTATAAATGTAGCGACCTCTCTTACATCCAAAAATAATCCCTACTCATGCATCTTACCATGTTTGTAGAAAAAAGTACGACTTATCTTTCTCATACTTTCCGTGTAATTTTACATTTTTCTGCGAAAAAAACGAAATTATAGTCTTGGTATTCCAAGTAGTTTCAGAATTACATCCTCCGACTGCAGTTTAATATTTCCTGTTTTTAGGCATTTGTCATATAATCTAACAATGATTCAAGTTGACAATTTATCATTTGCCTGGACAGATACCCCTATTTTTAAGGGGATAAGTTTTTCGGTCGGTAATCACGAGAAGGTTGGTCTTGTCGGTGTTAACGGTGCCGGAAAATCCACCCTTTTCAGAATCCTCTCCGGTATTGAACAGGCAGACAGCGGTCGGGTAATTGTCGAGGGTAAAATTGCTTTTGTGCCTCAGGAAATAAAATCTGATCCAATTATGGAGGAGGCTGTCAGTATTTCTCATTATCTTAACGTTTCTTCCGCTCCGTTTTACGAAATTAATCGTCTTCTGGCCGGACTTGGTTTGAAAAATTTGGATATGAGTCTCCGTCCTCAGGTTTTAAGCGGCGGCCAAAAAACCCGCTTGGCCACTGTCCGGGCCATATTAAGCCATCCTAACATTTTACTTCTTGATGAACCAACTAATTTTTTGGATGAACAGGGTAAACAGTGGATGGTCAACTTCATCGGCCAATTTAAAGGTTCTTTAATTTTGATTTCTCATGATCTGGATTTATTGGGTGGCAAACTGGACAAGATTTTTTATTTAAATCAACAATCCCATGGAATTGATATCTACAAAGGCGATTATCAAAGTTTTTTAAAATTGAAATCAGAAAAAGAAGCCTTGTTGAAAAGACATATCGAAGCTGAACAAAAACATCTGCTTCAGATGAAAAAAGGTTTAATAAAAATGGCCCACTTCAAATCTAAAAAAGGAGTCAAAGCCAGATTAAATCTTCAAAGAAGAGTCGAAGATATTGAAGAAAATATGCCTTCAATGCCGCCGGAGGCTAAAAAAATAAAACTTATTCTACCTGAACCCTTATGGGTTGGTGAAATTCCCGTTTATACCAAAAACATTAGCAAATCCTTTGGGACTAAATCAGTTTTGAATAATGTCAATCTTACTCTTAAACGCGGCCAAAAAACGGCTCTTCTTGGACCTAATGGTGCCGGCAAATCTACTCTCATAAAAATACTTTTAGGTGATTTTCTTCCTGACGATGGTGACATCATTCGGGATCCGAAACTAAAATGGGGTTATTATTGTCAGGAACTTTCTGATCTGGTTCCGGAAATGACTCTCATGGATACTATTAAAAATACCAGAGGCGGTTTAAATGAAAGTCAGGTTCGTTCTCTTTTGGCTAAAATGCTTTTTGCCGGAGACAAAGTTTTTCAAAAAGTCGTCAGTCTGTCCGGCGGAGAGAAAACAAGATTATCTATTGCCCGATTATTGGCTCAAAATTTCAATCTCTTAATTCTTGATGAACCGACAACTTATCTCGATCCACTTTCTCAACGTTTAATTTTGGAATCAATAAAATCTTATACCGGTTCGCTTTTAATTGTCTCTCATAATCAGGAGTTTATAGATGAACTCGATGTTGACCAAAAGTTTTATCTACCTGAAAATCGTCTGGAAGCTAAATATTCTTTCTGAAAATCCGTAAAGAAATAATTGTCATTTCTTATCGTCGGACTTCCCGTCCGACTTCTCTTATTTGGTTTAGATTAGCAATAACCCTTGTTCGTGGAGGGACTGCTTGTTTATGCAGCGACCATTGATCGGGATCTTCCACCATAAAAAGTTCTTTCACCCCAATTTCATCAGCCGGATTAATATCCGATCTGGGACTGTCGCCGACTACGGCGCAATTTTTCGGTCTGATCGAAAAATAACTAATTGCCTCTCCCCATTTTTCAGCTGTTTTGTGTTCCCTGGTGTCGATTGTGTAGACATTATCCCATTCTAAATATTTTTCCAATTCCAACCATTGATATTTTCGCCAGGTCCAATCTCTATCAGCGTGTGTCACTATTCCTATTTTGGAGTTTCCGTCTCTTTCATAAATTCTAATCCTTCTCTGGCTCCCGGCAGCCACCCCAGAGATTTTTGATAAATCGAATCAAAAATGTTGTTTATCTCGTCAGCGGCTGTCGGTGTTAGTTGATACGTCTTCGACAGTTCTGTCGTCAATATTTTCCAACGATTTGGATTTACTCTATAAATTTCAAATAGCCGGTTGTTAATTGTTACGATTTCTTTTTTCCAATCCTGGGTCGTTGTTTCCGGTCAATATCTATTCATTTGTTGGCTGGCCGCCTCAATCGCCAAACTGAACTCTTTCCTGGTTGGACAGATCGTATCATCGAGATCAAACAAAAAGAGTTTATTCTCATTTTGTTTTCTCCATCTCAAAAACAATAGTTGTTTCTCGATCGGGCTTAAGTAGTTATTTTCCACCTGCATGGGTGGATTATAACTTAAATACTACTCAATTTTCCGACACGGATACCGCTTAATACATCCTGGGCTTTATCCGGATGCGGTCCTTTTCCGTTTCGCTCTTCAAAAATTGAAGTTCCGTCTTTGCCGCAGGCTGATAAAATCGCATCCCTTCCTCCTGGGTGTTTGCTAATTAAACCGGTTACATCATAAATATCCTCATTAATCACTGTCCAACAATCACTTTCGGTAACGTGTTTTTCAACTTCCGCCAAAGTATAGGTTTTTTCAGTCGCCTCAGTCGGTGTGGGGGCAACACTTGTTTCTTCAGTCTTTTTGCCTTGTGTCGCTAAAAATCCAAGGTAGACAACCACTAATATTAACGCCAGGCCGATAACAATTTTTGTGTTTTTCATTTTAAAAAAAACTCCTCCGAAATAATTTTTTTCGGTTTAACTTTTAATTTAATTAAATCATTTTTAATATTTTCTACCATTCCAGTCGGTCCGCACAGCAAATATTCCGTGTTTGGGTTATTGCTCAGTACCTGTTCAGCTTTCAACCGACCCTGCTTATCGGATTCTATAAATTTCACTTGAAATTTATCTGAAGTTTTCTTAATTAATTCTTTAACTTTTATCAGGTCATAATTAGTTTTCACAGAGTAAAACAATTTTATTTTTTTCTTGCTTTTTATTTTTGCTAATGCCACAAAGGGGACTATTCCTACTCCTCCGGCAATCCACACTTCTTCATCGTTGCTTTTATTTTGTCCGAATTTTCCGTATGGGCCTTCCACCTTTACCAAATCGTTGTCTTTAAGCCGGGTCAGTTTGTTGGTCCAATCACCGTTTATTTTTATAATCAATTCCAGCTCGTCATTATTGCTGGATAGTGACAAAGGATGGCTTTCTCCGAATACCTCAAGAAAAACAAATTGTCCCGGTTTATATACCATTTTTTCGGTCTCAGGTTTTAAATTTAAAATTAAATGTTGATGATAAACTTTATGTTTGCCGACAACATAATTATATTTTTTAACTAATTTTCCGGGCAGTAAAGTTCGGTAGATTATTGCCCCGATTCCCAAGGAACTTATTAGCATCAAATATCCTCTTAAAATCATATTTTCGGAAACATCGCTATAGATTGTCATCCAATGGATCACCGACAAAATAAAAACGGCAGACATGAACTTATGTGAAATATGCCATTTTTTATAATCAATCTTCACGAATAAAGTTAAAACCATCAATCCTACCATTAACCACACGGCCGCTATTCCAAAATTTTTGGCCATATATTGACTCGGTAGAAAAAATTCCCAGGCTGCAGAAACTGAGTAATTAAGATAGCGGATGCTCAGCAATACCGGATGAAACAAAATCAATAAAAAACTGGCTCCGCCGGTCAGATGGTGGTTAATGTATGCCTTATTCAAACTGTAAAAGTAATCTTCCAAAAATTTTATTCTGGCCCCAAGTATTGTTGTCCACGACATCAAAACAATTCCCAAAATACCAAACAATTTACCAATTTCGTTTACTGAAAATTCTTTACCTTCTCCTATCCACAACCATCCCGCTATTAGTATTGAACAATAAACTGCTCCCATTCCCACATATTTTTTCATTCAGAGTATTTTACAGTATCGGTTATTTGCTTAACTGAAGAAAACTTAAGAAATCAGTTTTACTTGCTCCAATATCGGTTCTGTAAAAAACACGGCGGCCAAAAATTTCTCGGTTTATTCCTCCGGAGGTAGATACTCTTCACCATTATCCGACTCTGTTTGTCCTGCCCTTAACCAGAGAACATAGTCACATCCGGTAGCTTTTTTAGCTTCTTTATCCCATCCGGAAGTTGAACATTTTTTCATTTTTTTACCGTTGGCAGTGGTATACAAAACTAATTTTTCACCGCATTTAGGGCAAACTTCATCCAAAGGTTCTGTGGTTCCGTTTATCCATTCTACATAGTCACATCCGGTAGCTTTTTTAGCTTCTTTATCCCATCCGGAAGTTGAACATTTTTTCATTTTTTTACCAAACCTGGTTACTGCTAAAATTAGATTAGCCCCGCATTTAGGACATTTTTCACCTAAGGATTTTGGCTCAACCTCCAGCCATTTAACATATTCACAGCCTTCATTTTTATGAGTTTGTGGGTTCCATGAACCTCGACTGCATCTCTGTATCCGCCTTCCGGTTGATGTTTCAGTAACTTCTCCTAACGGTGCTCCGCATTTAGGGCAGACTTCATTTTTATTTTCTTCCATGAATTCTATACTAACATAAAGACCCCCTTTCGGGGGTCTTATTTTTTTATCAAAATTTATTTGACATCCTTTTTTATAGAGATTTTTTTAGCTTTTGCCTCTTGGGCAACAGGTGCCGAGATAGTAACTACTCCGTCTTTTATTGTTGCTTCCATTTTTTCAGTGTCGACGGCTCTTGGTAGATAAGTAGTGTAGTTCACCGAGGATATCATTTGTTTACGGTAAACAACTTTTTTTTTATTTTTTTCTTCTTCGGTTTCCTGAACACTGCCCTTAATATTTAAAACTCCATCTTCATAAGTAATTTCCAATTTGTCTTCAGGAATTCCCGGTACTGCGGCCTTAACCACCACTTTATCGTTTTCTTCGTAAACATTAAGTCCCTGAGTCATTGTTAGCTCCGGCCATTCCTCGTCTTCCCAGAAAGGGGAGAAGTTTGGTCTTATTGAGGGAAAGAAATCATTTTTAAAAGGATCGAAACGGATGATAGACATAATTTTTTTATCTCCTTTTTTGATAAATAATTAAGCATAAGCAGTCTAGCACTCGGAGTGCTAGTCTGTCAATATATCACTTGTAAAATTCATATTACAGTCTTAAAATTACCAATCGTTCTTTTTTCAAAATCATGTCATCTCCAGAAAAAACCAGGAAAAATCCGTATCGTTTGTTCTCTTTGGCAAGGCCGTATTTGGCTTTAATAATAGTTATTTTAATTTTTAATCTCTTGGCCAACGGCCTTGGTCTCTTTTTACCAAAATTGGTTGCCGGGGTTATTGATTCGTTTTCGCAGCCCGATTTCAAATTAATAAATTATGTCAAAATAATTTCCGCTGTTTCGATCGCCGTCTTTATTTTTTCTGCTATTCAGAGTATTTTGCAAACTTATCTTTCCGAATTGGTTGCCCGTGATTTAAGAACCAAACTTATCGATAAAATTTCCCGTCAGCATTTTTCATTTATTGTCGAAACTACTCCGGAAAAACTATTAACCAATCTGACAGCCGATGTCGATAATCTTAAAATGGCCATTTCTCAGGCTTTAATCCAGATGTTTTCTTCACTGGTTGTCCTTATCGGCGCTTCAGTTCTTTTAATTTCTATTAATTTCGGTTTGGCGCTGATTGTTCTTACTATAGTTCCGCTGATTGGTACAATTTTCTTTCTTATTTTTCGACAGGTAAGAAAATATTTTCTTAGTGCCCAGCAAATAATTGATAAATTAAACAAAACCATCAACGAGAGTATGGTCGCTGCCCCTTTGATAAGAATTTTGAATTCCGGTTCTGTGGAAAATCAGAAATTTAATCTGGTCAGTTCCGAAGCCCGGGAAAATGGTTTGTCAATTTTAAAACTTTTCTCTGCCTTAATTCCCGTAATTTCAATTATTGCTAATTCCGCAGTGGTAATGGTTCTTTATACCGGCGGTCGTTCCATTATGAATGGTACTTTTTCTATCGGTAGTTTGTCAGCCTTTTTAAGCTATATCTCTTTGCTTATCTTCCCGATTTTGGTGCTTGGATTTATTAGTAATTTATTGGCCAGAGCCGGAGTTTCTTACGAGCGTATTTATCAGGTAATCAATTCCAAGCCTCCTTTATCACCGGGCAAATTAAATCGTCAACTAAATGGCAATATTCGCTTTTCTCATGTTAATTTATCTTTCGACAACAAACCTGTTTTAAAAGATGTTTCCTTTGTCATAAAAGCTCATTCTAAAACAGCAATTCTCGGTCCCACTGCTGCCGGAAAAACCCAATTATTTTATCTGCTGTCAGGACTATTACCGCCAACTTCAGGCAAGATAACAATTGATAATTTTCCGCTTAGCGACTACTCAGCCGAATCACTTTCTTCCCAAATCGGATTGGTTTTTCAGGACAGTTCTATTTTTAATACTTCAATTAAAGAAAATATCAGTTTCAATAAAAATCTCAGTGATATCGATTTACAAAAGGCAATCGAAACTGCTGAATTAAAAGGTTTTATTGATCGTCTGCCTCATGGTCTGGATACTAAAATTGCCGAAAGGGGGAGTAATCTTTCCGGTGGTCAAAAACAGAGGTTAACCCTGGCCCGGGCTTTGGCCTTGAATCCAAAAATATTATTGTTGGATGATTTCACCGCCCGTGTCGACAAGGAAACTGAAAAAAATATTTTTACCAATATCTCTAAAAATTATTCTCTCGCCACCCGGGTTCTTATTACTCAACAAATATCTTCAGTTGTAGATTACGACCAGATCATTCTTTTAATGGAAGGGGAGGTTTTAGCCGTTGGCACCCATCAACAGTTATTAAAAAAATCACCTGAATATCAACAAATTTATAATTCACAGATGTCAACCTCATGAACTACACTCTAAAAACTTATCAGTCCGGTCAGAAAGAAAAACTAAACTTTTTCCGTTTGGTAAAACAATTTATTCATTTTTTGGTTGGCGAAAAAATCCGTTTTTTAATTGCCTTAGTTGCTATTTTAATTAACTCACTCATCGGCATCGCTACCCCTTTTATTTTAGGTCAGACTGTTGACCGTTATATCCAAAACAAGGATCTGAATGGTTTAACCATGAATACCTTTATTCTTCTGGGTTTGTTTTCATTAGGTTTCATCACCAATTATTTACAAACCAGACTCATGGGAACTATCGGCCAAAATGTTCTCTTTAATCTTAGAAATACGCTTTTTCAGAAAATTCAAATGCTGCCTCTGGTCTTTTTTAATCAAAATAAACTTGGTGATTTGATATCCAGGATTAACAACGACACCGACAAACTAAATCAATTTTTCTCTCAACAGCTGAATCAATTTATGGGTAACTTTTTCACCATGCTTGGTATTTGTCTTTTTATGTTTACCATTAATTTTCGCCTGGCTTTAATCACTCTCGGCAGTGCCTTTCTTCTATTTATAATTACTCTTTTAATTTCTCCGTGGGTAAGTCGTCAAAACCGCCTCAGTCTTCAGTCGCTTGGTACTCTTTCTGCTGAAATTCAGGAGAGTTTAAATAATTTTAAAGTTGTGGTGGCTTATGATCGGCGTGATTATTTCCGGGACAATTTTCAAAATGTTAACTTCAATAATTTTCATCATTCTGTCCGTTCGGGAATTGCCAACAATATTTCCGGGCCGTTGTATGATTTTTCCGGAAACATGGCGGTCCTCTTAGTTCTTGTCTTTGGGGTTTATTTTATCAGTCAGGGTCAGATCACTGTTGGTATCCTCATCAGTTTCTTAAGTTATACTGATCGTTTCTATGGACCTCTTCGTCAGATGGCAGCTCTCATCGCTTCGGCTCAGGTGGCATTAGCCGGATGGAATCGTATCTTCGAGATTCTTCAGCTGAAATCAAATTTGGAAATTTCACCTAAAACAAAAACTAAACCCACTGATTCCATTATTCACTTTGAAAATGCCAGCTTTAAATATGTCGATAGTGATTGGATTCTTAAAAAGGTTAATTTTAATTTTTGTTGCGGCAAAACTTATGCCATTGTCGGCCCCACCGGTGGTGGAAAAAGTACTCTGGCTTCTCTCATGACCAGATTGTATGATCCCAATCGGGGTACAGTTTATCTGCAGGGTCGTGACATAAAAAGTTATTCGCCGCAGGAAATTTCCGAAAAAATCGGATTTATTCATCAGGAACAATATCTCTTTACCGGTACTGTTGGTGAAAACATAGTCTATGGTCATCCGGATTTTCCCGTTTATTCCAAAACTAAACTGGAAAAGATTCTCCGGGATCTTGAT
Organism: uncultured Gammaproteobacteria bacterium; assembly: GCA_964448705.1. GTDB lineage: Bacteria > Patescibacteriota > Microgenomatia > UBA12405 > UBA12405 > CAYUZS01. The sequence goes on along the minus strand of CAYUZS010000001.1, from coordinate 171,060 downwards.
TTGGAGGTCTTAATCAACAAATTTGATCAAGGTTTAGACACTTTGGTTACTCCCACTATTGAAACTATCAGTCTTGGTCAAAAACAACTGATTTCATTTATCAGAGCCATTATTCGCCGTCCTGATTTATTAATTATGGACGAAGCCACTGCCAACATTGATACCGTCACCGAAAGTCTGCTGCAGACTATCATCGATAAACTTCCTAAAAAAACAACTAAAGTTATTATTGCCCATCGGTTAAACACTATTAAAAAAGCAGACCAAATCTATTTTGTTAATCATGGCACTGTTGTCTCTGCAAAATCATTTGAAGATTCTCTCGATTTAATTACGATACACAAAATAAACAGCTGATCTTCACCTTTTTTTGAATTGTTGTGTTTTAATTAATTATTGATATGGACTTCAAAAAGTGTTTTCGGTTAATGCCATTTGCTTTATTGGCAATTATCGAATTAATTTATCCTGCCTCATCTTTTGCTTTGCCTCCAAGACAAACTACCTCTTCCGAACTTCAGGATCTTGTACCTTTAGTTGATTATGTTCCAGATGAAGTCATCGTTAAATTTAAAAAAAATCGTCTTAACATTAATTCCAATAATTTAATTACTGCCGTCAAAAAATTTAGTTTTCCTATTTTGAAAGGTTTGGACTCAAAAGTCGAACATCGCAGTGAAAATACCATCGTCTACAAAATCAATCGCCGCTCTAATGTTAAAGATGCCATCACTATGCTTCGTCAGGATGCCAGTATAGAATCCGCCGAACCAAATTACTATCGCCATCTATACACTATTAATACTGATGATACTTATAAAACCAATCTTTGGGGTTTGGACAATACCGGCCAAACATTAACTTTAAGTTCCGGAGCCACTGCCACCAGTGTTGCCGATGCCGATATCGACATGCCTTCCGCTTGGTCGCTTTCCACCGGTAGTTCCGATGTAATTGTGGCTGTTATCGACACCGGAGTTGCCTACAATCATCCTGATCTTATAAACAATATGTGGGACGGTTCCGACTGTGTTGATGAAAATGGCGATTATTTGGGTGGTTGTCAGCATGGTTACGATTTTGAAGACGACGACAAAGATCCTCTGCCTACTTCCAATACTCACGGCACTCATATTGCCGGTACTATTGCTGCTACTCAAAATAATACCCGGGGTATTGCCGGAGTTGGCCCCAGAATAAAAATAATGGCCATTAAATGCGATCTGACTGTTTCCTGTTTGATAAGCTCTATGAATTTTGCCCGACAAAACGGTGCCAAAATAATTAATGCCAGTTATGGTGGTTCCGATTATTCTGCTTCTGAATACAATGCCATCAGTGATTTTGAAAATGCCGGAGGTCTGTTGATCGCCGCTGCCGGTAATGAATCAGTTGACAACGATACCGAAACTCATTCTTATCCTTCAGATTATAATTTAGCAGATATTATTTCCGTTGCTGCTACTGATCAGGGCGATAGTCTGGCCAGTTTTTCTAACACCGGCGCTACCTCGGTTGATGTCGGAGCTCCCGGTGTTAATATCTACAGCACTTACGACGAGCTGTCGTTGGTCAATGAAACTTTTAATAATTCCACTGCTCCGGATTTACCTACTGGCTGGACAACCGATTATGGTTCAGCGTGGGGAACGTATAATATTGGCGGCACCGGCCCTATCTATAATGTTCTTTATGGTGATGTTTCCCATACTCCTTACGATTATCCGGTCGATTCTTATTTAACTCACGATACTGTTGACCTTTCTACTGTTGATAATGTCAAGTTTAGTTTTCTTACTAAATGCGACACGGAAAATACCGATCCTCAGGGTGCTTCTTCAGATTATATGGCTCTCGAAGTCAGTTCTGATGGGACTAATTACACCGAATTGCTCCGCTGGAACACTTATTCTTTAGTTGCACTATATGGTAGTAATATTGCTGATATTAGTCAGGATCTTGCCAGTCAATATTACACTTCTAGTTTTAAATTCCGCCTACGTTGGGTAGCCGACAGCGACACTGACCGTGGTACCGGTGATGGTTGTCTGGTAAAAAATTTAAAAGTAGTCACTTACACCGATGGTTCTAATGAAGATTACGAATTTCTCAGCGGAACTTCCATGGCCGCTCCTCATGTTGCTGGTTTGGCCGGTTACTTGTTGAGTATCGACCCTTCTTTAACTAATGCCCAGCTTAAGGATAATATTTTAACCAACGGAGATTCTCTCAATTCTCTTTCCGGAAAAACAGTTACCGGTAAAAGGATTAATGCTTATAAATCAGTGCTCGCCCTTGGTCTTTCCGTCACCGGGCCGGCAGTTACCGGTTTGTCAAATGATTCCACCCCGGCAAAATCCAAAACCTGGACTTGGAGTTCTGCCACTCCTTCAACCGACACCTATCGGTATTTAATTGATCAGTCATCCACTTCCGCTCCCAGTGGAGCCTATGGTGTTGGTAATAGTGCTTATGTTTCTTCCGGCACCGGAACTTATTATCTTCATGTTCAGGCCAAAGATACCGACGATAATGAAGGTCCGGTTGTCACTGTCTCCTGTATTTTAGATAATACCGGTCCCACTGCTTCTATCGAGACAGGAATCGGCAGTACTTTAGTCATCGATTTTGCTGAAAATATTTACGACTATAGTGGTGTGGCTCTTGGTAATAGTACGGACGTTTCTGATTATTTCACGGTTGCTCCTTCAACTATGTCGTTAACATCGGCAGTTTATAGTTCTCAGAAAATCACCTTTATCTCCAGTGGTGTTGTTGCCGGTGGTAGTCTTGTCTTAAACGTCGGTTCCACTGCCACTCTTTTTTATGATTCCTTAGGCAATGCCATCTCTTCCTTACGGCTAGTTTCATCCGGTAATAATTGGTCTATCAATCCTTCTACCCTCAGTATCACTAGTAATTATTTGCCCGATCTTTTTGTTTCCGGATTATTTACTACTACTCCGGGCACCGTTGAAAACAATTCACTTTCTGTCGGTGTCACTGGGAACATATTAATAAGCATTGGCGATACTTCCACCACCAGCAGTGTTGCTTTAAGTGACGGTCTCACAATTTCAGAAAATACGGACAATGAATTCGATGCCTCCCAGATAGGAGTCTCTTCCTTTGATGTCGCCACCGGTATCAATTTGGGTTTTGATTATGTCTCTCGAGCCGGTGTCCAATGGGGGATTGCCAATACCACTTTAAAGTTTAGTTCACCGGTTACTATCAATATTTATGTTGGTGATAGTTACAACGGAGACACTTTACATATTTTTAGATCGCTGAGTCTCGATAGTGCTTGGACTGCAGAAGGTTTGGTTAATGATACTTGTACTATTAATAGTGGTTTTTGCCAGTTTACCACCAACCTTGCCTCATATTTTGTTGCCGCCAGTTCCGCTTCAACCACTCCCGAACCGACTATCCCACCGTCTTCTGATAATAATTCTAATAACAATTCTTCCCCTCCGGTTTTCACCCTATTTCACGAGCCTCCCCGCTGCACCGACACAACTCCCTTATCAAGACCTGACTTATTTAAAATAATTACGACAAAAGGTTCAGCAAAAATAATTTTTACTCCCATTAATGACAAAATTACCGGCTATGTTGTCAACTATGGATACAAAAAAGATGAAGATCGATTCAGTGCCATTTTTAATTACGTCAACAATAATGAAGGTGAACAAAATTTTACGGTTAATCTCTTGGACCCCCGAACCACTTACTATTTCCGGGTAGCGGCTGTCAATGGCTGCACTGCCGGTCCCTGGTCCGAATGGGTTCCTGCCAAAGCCAACTATAAAAAAACAATTCACAAATATAAAACTTCTTTAGTTAACAAAAAAGTGGTTTTAATCAATCAATTTCCCTAATTTTTTAGTCCAGGAATTATATTTTGTTTCTAACTTTTTAGTAGTTGCTTTCCCATCGCTGGTTATCACCTCATTTACGGGAAAAGGTTTTGATAACACAATTTTTATCTTTGGCATAATCTTTCCTAAAAATGGGACTAATCTGAGGTAATCCCACGGTGATGTTCCTTTTATGTAAGTCATTACTATTTTGGCTTTTTTCGGATTTTGAATTTGTTCCATCAAAAACCCAACCCCGTTTCGAAAATGATGATTCATCTCCTGAGCTGCCGGGTAAATCACCACCACCCCTCCGGCATTAATTTTTTCTCCGGCCAAAGCAATACTTTCTCTGTTTTTTGCATGAGCTTCTTCCTGGTTATAAATTTCGGAATGATGTACTTTGTTAAAAATTTTCAACCTGACATCGTTTGTTTCCCAGTGATGGTGGCTGATGTACACTGGAATTATATTTTTATCGACATCGGGTAATATTTTCAAAAAATGATGGCTGGCAATTAAATAAGTGTCCTCTCTTTCCTGCAGTATCGACAATAATAAAGGAACGTCTGATTCGGCCGGATGATTGGAGATGATCAGTACCGGTTCTTGTGCTAATGTTTTCCAAGTTTCTTTAGGAATAGTTACTTCAAGATTATTTCTTCCGATTCTGATCAGAGATTTCATAAAAGCGACAATTCCTAGCTTCTCCGCCCTGTGATTGGTTCGGGATAAAATGTCTCTAATGATCGGAAAACTGTACAATGTTGTTTCCATGAACAAAATACTATAGCATAATTGCAGTCATCTGAATTTTCTGATATCTTAGTCCCATGCCTCAAACCTATACCGAAGTGATCTTTGACATTGAAACCAAGAAAATATTTGACGATATCATCACCAATAATCCCGCAGATTTGGGTATTTCTATTGTTTCACTTTATACCCGTCAGTTAGATGATAATTTCAATGAAATCTCCGGTCAAATCAGCTCCTATTATGAGGAAGATTTTATAAAAATGTGGCCTTTGTTTTCTAATGCCGACCGGATTATCGGATTTAATTCTCTCCATTTTGATGTTCCGGCTCTGGTTCCCCATTCTCCCTATGATTTCAAAAAATTAAATCATTTTGATATTCTGGAAAAAGTTAAAAACAGTCTTGGTTTCCGTCTCAGTTTAAATGCCATCGCTACCGAAACACTTGGCCACACCAAAATCGACAATGGTCTTAATGCCGTTGCCTACTGGCAGGAACACTCTCCGGAATCACTGGCAAAATTAAAAAAATATTGTGAGATGGACGTTATCGTTACCAAGGAAGTTTATGATTTTGGTCTCAAAAACAAACAGCTTAAATACAAAGACAAATGGAACACCCCGCGTTTAATCGATGTTGATTTTTCCTATCCGCTTCCCGCTGTAGAATCTCAAATGGGTCTTTTTTAAAGTATTCGGCTGTCCTCTTCCTCTGTCTTGGTTGGTTTGTGGAGAATGTAGACATCAGCTTTATACTCATCACTGCCTACTAATTCTGCCTCTCCCTTTAAAATCATTTCAAAAGGTCGGCAAGCTCGACAGCCCGATTCACCATGTGGGCATTTAAAAATTCCCATTTGTCTGGCCAACTTCATTTTTTTACCTATTTTAAGCACTTTTTCTTCGGCTTCTTTAACGTCCGGCAATTCTTTTTTAGTCAATTCGTCGCTGCTTTCTAAATACCAATACCAAGCTCCGGCCACTTTTCTTTTTTGACAGTTGGCCACCAGTAATGAATAAATGGGCAGTTGCAGACTTTCCTTTCCTTCTTCGTTTTTACTGGTTTTAAAGTCAATAATCTCCACACTGTCATCTTCCGGAATATATTTCAGCCAGTCGATTTTACCGCATAAAATAATATTGTCTTCTTCCGACAACCAATAATAGGGGAGTTCCATATTGATCTTCACCGCCAGTTCTGCCACCGGTCCGGGATGTTTTATAACCCGGCGGATCATTTCTTCACCTCTGGCTTTGTATTTATATTCTGTTTCTTCATCAGAAAAACCACCTTGTTTACCGGAAATCTTTTTCCATGATTTTTCAAATTTATCCATCAAAGGTTCTTTAAATCTTTGATCTGTTTTTAATTCCGACAAAGATTCGACCACTTCATGCACCGCCTGTCCCAAGGCTAGAGGCGGCGACATTAACTTAATTTTGTGTCCGTTTTGATTTTTATAAACATTTTTCAAATAGTAACTTCTTGGGCATTCCAAAAAACTGGAAATTGATGAGTGGCTCAACCACAACGCGCTATATTTATCCTTTGCCATATAATATATATTATGCCATTAATCAGGCTTAATAAATATCTAGCTTCGCAGGGAGTCGCCTCCCGTCGTCAGATCGACGAATTTATCTCCCGCGGCCGCGTTTTTGTTAACAAAAAGCCGGCATTATTGGGCCAAAAAATTAATTCTGAAGTTGATGAAGTTGTTGTCGATAAAAAAATAATTAAACCCCAGCCTCAGCAGTTTGTTTATTATCTTCTGAACAAACCTAAATTCGTTCTCTCCACAGTTCGTGACGATCGCGGCCGCGACACTGTTATGAATTATGTCCCTTCCTCACCTCGGGTTTTTCCGGTCGGCCGTCTCGACTACGAATCAACCGGTTTGATTTTACTAACCAACGATGGCGATCTTTCTCTACGTCTTACCCACCCCCGTTATCATCTTCCGAAAACTTATTTAGTCACTATTCTTGGCAAAGTACCGGACAACAAAATATCTGAAATGAATTCTGATGTTGCCAAAGCCAGAAAAATAAAATTCAATTTTAATCAAACCGTGATCGAAATAATTCTCTATACCGGTAAAAAACGCCAAATTCGTTTATTGTGTGCCGCTCTTCATCTTCACTTGGTTGATCTCCATCGCATCGCCATCGGCCCGATTGAAATAGGCAATCTTCCTTTTGGAAAATATCGTTCCTTAACCACAGACGAGGTATTAAAACTGAAGCAATAACGAAATACACGTGTTTGTTTTTTAAAGTCTTTAAAGCTACAGATAGCCATGGTGTTTATATTCACTTCTTACCAAAATCGGTTTTGATATCATTAGCTATGTCAATAAAGATTTGTTTAGTTCTGGGCGGCGGTGGTTCCAAAGGCTTGGCTCATATCGGTGTCATTAAAGCTTTAACCGAAGCCGGTATCGAAATCACCCAAATTGCCGGCACTTCTGCCGGTGCATTAATCGGTGGACTCTATGCCGCCGATCCCAACATTCATCGTTTAGAGACAATAGCTGACGAAATTAACTACCTGGAAATTGCCAAGGTGCTTATTGATTGGCCTATCAAAAGCGGTCTGGTTCGCGGGCAGAAACTGGAAAATTTTTTAGACAAAATGTGCGGTCAGAAACGAATTGAAGATTTACCGATAAAATTTCGGGCTGTTTGTTCCGACATTGTCTCCGGAGAAAAATATGTTTTTAGTCAGGGAAAATTATCAACCGCTATCCGCGCTTCCTGCAGTATTCCGGCTATTTTTTCTCCTCTAAAACATGAACAAAAAATTTTAATCGACGGTGGTGCTGTCGATCCGATTCCGGTTTCCGAAGTATTTCCCTCACCTGGTGAAAAAGTGGTGGCTGTTGGTTTATATAGTCGTATTTTTCCAAAAAATTATCGAAAACTTTCCAAAGCCAACTTTACTCAAATTGCCTATGCTTCCATGCAGGTTATGGTCTGTCATCTTTCCGAAAAAAATCTTTCCCTGGCCGACGTTAGTATTGTTCCTCCGGTTGAAGATATTAATGTTCTTAATTTTGTCAAAGCCAAAAAATATATCGAAATTGGTTATCAAAGCGGTCTTGAAGCTGTCCCCCGGATTAAAGATTTGCTGGGTTAGTTAATTCCCATGTTTCCAACGATACTTCCCGATAAGATTTTTCATTAATTTTTTGATATCCCGCCTCTTTTAAAATTTGCTGATGATCAACTCCGTGAATGGCTTCCCCGTAGGGGATAACCGTCACAATTTTTTCGCCTATCCTGCCTCTAATATCTTTAACCAAAACATCATTTCTGTAATATTTCACTGGATCTTTAAAACTTTCTATCATATAAACACTATTTCCCAGATCATGGCTTAAACCTTTCCAGTCTTCCCGCCACATTGCCGGAGTCAACAAATACCCTAGTGAAAAAATCAAAAATCCTGTTGTCACAATCCGGCTTTTTTTAATCGCCATCGCCATCACCGGCACCAGATATAAAAATCTAAAATATTGCATCATTGGCGTAAATATAGAAAATATTGTTCCTATTACCAAAGTTGAGATCAATAAATAATTCCAGAAATTTTTTCTGAACAATCGACTCAACACCACCATTGTCCATGTTCCGGAAACTAAATAATAAATCCATTTTGGAAAAAAGCTAATTCTTCCGGAGGTAAACTTCACCGGTATAATTAGCAAGTTTTTCAGATTGGCTTTTCCCAGCACCAGGTTCCAATTGGTCACTATTGCCAGCATTTCCTTTGAAGTTTGTAATTGCAGTTTTAATAATGGAGATAGTGCCAATATGGCCGCTGCTAATCCGATATTACTGATTATCAATTCTTTAAACCTTTTATTTATCAGTAAATATAATGCCAATGCTGCCAGCAAAAATACAGAGCCGTAAAAAGTTGCAAAACTTAGAAATGCTAAAACATTAAACCATAAATATTTTTTCTGTTTGAAAAAATAAAGAGCCGCTATTAACAGCATGGTGACCATAGAATACATTCGTGCTTCCTGTGAATAGTAAATCAACAGCGGATTTAATCCAGTCAGCCAGGCTGCCTTGGAACCGGCGAGTAGATATACTATATAAATGGTTATTAGTGAAAATATAACCGATGGCATTCTTAAACTTATTTCTGAATATCCAAAAACACCGGTCCAACTTTTCAGCATCAGATAATACAGCGGGGGATGAAAATCACTCGGAGAAAATTTGGTTGCAATTTCAGAAAAACTATAATTTTTTGCCACGTTTGCCGAAATTGCCTCGTCCAGCCACAGAGATTGATTTAAAGAAACTAATCTGATTAAAAAACAGAAAATTAATATTTGCCAAATCTTCATCTATCTCATTATAACCATCTTGACATTGTTAAACAAAAATCATATCCTAAACCACCCGAACAAAATCCGAAGATGAATAATTCTCAACCACTCGCTTCCATTCTCCGACCCAAAACTCTTAAAGAATTCGTTGGTCAAAGTCATCTGGTTGGTCCGGACAAACCTCTTCGTTTGGCTATTGCCAATCATCAGGTTTTTTCCATGATTTTTTGGGGTCCTCCCGGTGTCGGTAAAACCACTTTAGCCAAGATCATTGCTCACGAAGCACAGGCTGATCTTTACGAACTTTCCGCTGTTTCTGCTTCCAAAGATGACATTAAAAAAATTCTTGGCACCGGTCAGCCCGGATTAAATAAAAAAATCCTTTTTTTGGATGAAATCCATCGTTTCAACAAAGCCCAACAGGATTTTTTGTTACCGTACGTTGAGTCCGGACAGCTAACCCTTATTGGTGCCACCACCGAAAATCCCTCATTTGAGGTTATTTCTCCACTTCTTTCCCGCTGCCGCGTTTTTGTTCTCAAAGAATTGACCGATGAAGAAATAAAAGAAATAATTAATCGCTGTCTTCGGATTCTAAAAACCAAAATGACTCCTGCGGCCAAAAATTGGTTAATCCAAATGGCCAATGGTGATGCCCGTCAGGCTATCACCATGATCGACAATGCCCACACTCTTTATGATCAACTGACCATCGAGAATTTAAAAAATACTCTTCAAAATTCTTATCTTCGTTTCGACAAAAAAGGCGAGGAACATTTCAATACCATCTCTGCTTTTATCAAAAGTATGCGTGCTTCCAATGTTGATGCTGCTCTTTATTATCTGGCCCGGATGGTCGATGCCGGCGAGGATCCTAAATTTATAGCCCGCCGGATGGTTGTTTTTGCCTCGGAAGATATTGGTCTGGCCAGTTCCAGCGCACTGTTGGTTGCCAATGCTGTTTTTCGGGCGGTGGAAACCATCGGATATCCGGAATGCCGGGAAAATTTAGCCCACGGTGTGGCTTATTTAGCCAAATGTCCCAAAGACCGCTCGGCCTACGATGCTTTTATGTCTGCCCTCAAAGATGTCCAGACTTATGGCAATCTCCCTATTCCCATGTCTCTCCGCAATCCTGAAACTAAATTAATGAAAGAAATCGGCTATGGCAAAGACTACAAAATGTACAGCAATGAGTCGTTACTTCCGGACAAACTTAAAAATAAGAAGTATTTCAAAGAAAAGAAAAAATGAGAAAGATAACTATAAAAATTATCTTTATAGTAGTTCTGATCCATTTTATAAAAGATATAACTCAGGATATTTTGCACATTCCGTCTATTTTTGATTTTTTAGGAAATATAAACGAAAACTTGAGCAGCTTAAATCCGATAATCACTAAAACAATTCTTTTCTTGGGTTACTTATCATTTTTTGTCGAAATAACCATCTTAATTGTTATACCGATAATATTAAAAAATAATTTTCAAAATAGAAAACTAACTAAATTTTTACTTGGTATTGTTCTGTATTTAGTGATTTATTTCTTGTCAGTTTCATTTCTCGATCCAAACTTAGTAATCTTTAACTAAGCATGCTCACCAAAATTAAGGAAATTCAGGCAAAAACAATTCTCACAAAAACTAACTTACCTGGCTGTGATTATGTAGTTAATCCTTACAACGGTTGTCAATTTGCTTGTATGTATTGCTATGCTGCTCAAATTGCCCGTTGGCAGCATCCAAACGAAAAATGGGGCAGTTTTTTGGATGTCAAAATTAACGCCCCGGAATTATTAAAAAAAGAAATTAAAAAAATTTCCGGATCGATATTTTTTAGTTCTGTCACCGATCCGTATACTGGCCTCGAAGCCAAATATAATTTAACCCGACGATGTTTACAGGTTTTAGTCGATGTTAATTATCCCGACCTTGTTTCTCTCCAAACCAAATCACCGCTGGTCGTCAGAGACATTGATATTTTAAAGAAAATAAAAAATCTTAGTGTTGGTTTCACGGTTACCACTTTAGATGACAAAGTCTCCCGTTTCTTGGAAGTTATGGCCCCTCCGGTGTCCGCCAGATTAAAAGCTATTAAAACTTTAACGGATAGTGGTATCTCCACCTATGCCTTCATTGGTCCGCTTCTTCCCCACTTTACTAAAAATAAAGACGATATTAATAACTTACTTGATGAACTACAAAATTCTGGTGTAAAAAAAGTTTGGTTCGAACATATAAATTTAAGTTCCAAAATAAAATCCCGGCTTTTTGAATATCTAAAAAATGAATCGCCGGATTTAATTCCCGAATTTGAACGTGCAGATAGTCCCCAATATCGGGCAGAATTAGAATCCATGATTTACGATTGTCTTAAAGGTCGTCATCTGCAGCTTGGTTTAGGTAAAATAATATATCATCACGATTTACCACAGAAAAAATGACCGCTGAAACATCTATTAAGTCTTCAAAGATTTCTGCTCAGCCAATTTTCGACCTTGTTCGTCAAACCGTTCGTCAAATTCCTCAGGGAAAAGTTAGTACCTATGGCCACATTGCTCAATATCTTAATTTAAAATCACCCCGGATTATCGGCTGGGCTTTACGGGGAAATCAGGACAAAACTCTTGCCTGCCATCGGGTTGTTCGTGGTGATGGTACTTTAGCACCTCAATTTTCTCTCGGTGGCTCCGCCGAACAGCAGCGACGTTTGGAAAATGACGGTCTGATATTTTCCCAACCCTGCAAGGTTGATATGGAAAAATATTTTTTCTCTTTTTCCAATAAATGACAGAAACTTTTTCTCAAAAAGTTATTCGCCTGGCTCTTTCCATCCCTCCCGGCCGGGTTACCACCTATGGTCTTTTGACTGTCGCCGCCGGCGGCCACCCCATGCTTTCCCGGATGATTACCCATATTTTGGGTAAATCTCCACAAGCAGACAAAATTCCCTGGCATCGAATTGTCTACAGTAACGGCAAAATCTGGACCGACCCTAAATACGATAAGATTCGCGCAAAATTATATTTAGAGGAGGGTATTCGTCTCGACAAGAATAATAAAATAATCGATTTTGAAAAAATAATCTTCACTTTTTAAACGATTTTCTCGAACAGAATATACCTTTTTCTTTTTTACCTTAAAATTGGCGGAATAAATTCCCTACGGTAATAATGAGAAAAAACACACTCTCAATTTGTTGACTTTATTACTAATACATTGTAATGATTACTCAGGACTTTTAATCATTGTTAACTGTCCGATGCTGATTAGGTCCCAATTATTTGTTTCGTGTATTTGTTAGGAGGTGAATATTTTATGAAAAAGATTCTCTTAAGTATTTTGGCAATCGCTTTGACCGTCGGTACTGTCTCTGCTAGTGCTTACGCATTATTCAGTGACACGGTCAATGTTTCTGGTATTACCATGACTACCGGTAATGCTAATCTTGGTGTTTATGACCATGACAACGCCAGAACAGAAGGATCAAAATATATTTCTGTTTCTGATCCGGCAATAGGTGCCTTTTTTTCACAAAAACTCGCAGCCATCTATCCTGGTTTTGATGATGTAACTCAATTATGGTTTAGAAACGAAAGCAGTTCAGCTATCGATTTAGACCTGAAAATGAATTTAATCAATCCAGCAGGTAACTGGACAGAGTTAAGTAATGAAGTCTTAGTCGGTATCAGTGAAGCTGGTGGTACACCAACAACCTGGTATACATTAGATGATTTGAAAAATGGTTTTGTTACATTTGGAACACCATTAAAAAAGACTGATGATTATGTAAGATATGATTTACATGTAAAACTAAATAATATTGGTAATACTAAAGCCAATATGGGTTTATATGGAAACATTGTCTTTACTGGTACTCAACACCAATAGTTTTGAGTCTCTATTGATTGCAGAAGGCAACTTCTGCAATCTCTTAGATGCTCAAAAAGTCTGAAACAATTTTAAAAGCAATCGAATGGGTCGCATTCATAGTTTTGTTGTGCCTGCTTTTCGTAGTTATTTCCCCTAAGCTACCGTTTAAAAATATTCCCAAATCTTTTGTCGTTGTCAGTGGTTCTATGGAACCAACTATTAAAACTGGCTCTGTTGCTTTTATTAAAACAGTTGATCCTAAAAATATTAAAACCGGTGATATTATTGCCTTCACTTCTCCCAGCAATTCCCAAGACACTATTCTTCATCGCGTCAATTCTATTTCGTCTACCGATCCGCTTTTATTCAAGACAAAAGGGGACAACAATAAGGATATTGACGCTTGGGATGTTCAGGATGTTGGTGTCAAAGGTGTCTACTTTTTTGCCATCCCTTATCTTGGTTCTTTAGCCGCTCTTCTCCGTCAACCTGTAGGTTTTGCTGTAATTATTGGTATTCCTGCTTTAATTTTTATTATCAGTCAAATTTTTAATATCAAAAAAGCTATTGATGACGAAGTCAATCGCAAAGTCGCTCAAAAACTCGAAACCGCTGGCACTAAAATTAAAATTAAACCAAAATCTAAAACCAATTTAAAATCTTTAATCTTCTTCTTTTTATTTACTGCCGCCATTTTAGGTGTTAATCACATTACCCAAGCCAAAGCACTATTTTCCGATACTGTTGTCGTCAGTGGTATCACTATTTCTACTGCCGATTTTGCTAAACCTTCCACTCCCTCCAATCTTCATTGGTCAAACCCCAACATTGCCTGTAATGGCTACACCAACAGTTACACCATTACTCCCGATTGGGACGATTCTGCCAGTAGTCAGGGGATTTTGAAATATGAATATTATCTGGAATATCCTAAAGCCGGCGGCGGTACTGGCACCTGGTCTACTTTTGTCACCCGTTCACAATATACCGGTGTTTTTAATCAGGGTGAAGGTCTTCATACTTTTAAAGTTAGGGCATACGACACCACCGGAAATGTTTCCGCCTGGTCTCATGAGTGTTCCATTACTTACGATAAAACATTACCGGTCAGCACCATCACTAAACCCTGGAATTCCGACCACGACAACGATGTTAACTTTCCCATCGTTTGGTTATGGAATGGCAAAGTTGAAGGTACCGCTTCGGACAACTCTCAGTTGGATCATATCGAACTTTCTATTTACCGGCAAAATGTGAATCTTTTTTGGAATGGCAGTTCTTGGGTTCACGGCAGCGAGTCTGTTACCCGTGTCCTGGCCGATGGCACCTCCAATTGGTCTTATGAGATAAAACCAATGACCATTCCTTTAGGCAAATTTAAAATCATCGCCCATGCTGTCGACAAGGCTGGTAATATCGAAAATTCGGCCATTATAGAATTTGAAAATACTGATGTTCCGGAATTGATAACTGAGGCAGGTAACGATCCTTTAATAAGTCTCACCAGCAATCATTCTAAAAATGAAATAACTTTAAAAATAGACAACCTTTCGAAACCGTCTGATTATGAAGTTTTGTATTTTACCAACGGAATTCAAAAAGGTCTATTCGGCAAGATCACCGCCGACAAGATTGTTGATTCCGAATTTTCACAGATTTTATATCTCGGCACTTGTTCCTCCGGTGGGGTTTGTGTCCAAGACGATCTTGCTCCCGGTTCCACCATCACCGTTAACCTTAGTGGAGATACCCAAGTTACGAAATCATTTGTCTATTAATGAAAAAAATTCTCTTTCTCCTCATAATTTCATTCGGCTTTTTTCCTTCACTTGTTTTTGCCGGCAATGATATTACGATTACCTGTAACAGCGGGGATTCTGAATGTACTGTTTCTCCTAACCTTCCCATATTTAATGAAGCCAATATTTACCCCGGATACACTACTTCTCAAAAATTTTTTGTTGATAATAATCGCACAGGTGCCTGTAACTTAACTTTAAAAGCTGTCTCTGCTGATTCAAATTTAGATCTTCTTTCCCAAAAAATATTTTTAGATATCACCGGTACCAATAATGAAAACGATCTTAATATTTCTCATTATCGTTTAAGTGATCTGCTCAATTCCGCCCAGCCTAGTTTATCTCTCGGACACGTTAATAAAAACAAAAAAAATAGTTATCTTTGGACAATATTATTGGATCAATCCGCTGATAATAATTATCAAAATCTCAGTTCTCGTTTTGATATCAAGTATCAATTTGAATGCGATGAAAATAGTACCGATGTTTCGGGTAATGTATTAGGGACATCCGACGGCGGTACTTCCGGTCCAGGACCTTCTCAATGCACCAACCCTGCTCCTTTGGCTCCCACCGGATTATATGCCACCGAATATGATGGCGGCACTGTTACTCTTCATTGGAATAACACCACATCACCATCATATACCGGATATTTAATTGCTTTTGGTACCTCGCCGGGAGTCTATCAATATGGTTCTCCTGATATCGGAAAAGATGACCATTACACTGTCCGTGGATTAACCCCCGGCGCCCAATATTGTTTTTATGTCCGTAGTTTAAACGGTTGTATGCCGGGAGAAAGAACTCCGGAATATTGTCTTAACCCTGGATCAAACATCGTTGCTGCTGCCACCGTTCCTACCGGTCTGGAGACTCAGGTGTTGGGTACCAACACTTCCGACCAAAACCCATCGTCCGCCTCCGTTTCCAGTTTGTCCTCAGAGGGACAAGTTTTAGGTGAAACGGACATCTCCTGCACCGTCAAATTTTTACCGCTGATATTTCTTATCGCCTTAATTATTAATTTGATTCTGGTAAATTTGTCCGGACATTGGTTATTTGTTTTTATAATTTCCGCCATCGCTTTTGCCATTGATTTTTTCATCAACAAAAACAGTTGTTGTTTTGGACAAAAATGGTTGTGTAACTATTACTTTATTGGTGATCTCGTTTCCTTTTTGATTCCTTTTTGGATTTATAAAAAAATAAAATCCTGAAACATTTTTAATAAATCGGGCCGACAATAGTAAACTTAAACAATGTATTTTCTCTATCTTCTTCAATGTGTGGATGGAACCTTGTATACCGGTATTACCACCGATCTTGCCCGCCGGGTGAAGGAACATAATTCATCCCGTCTTGGGGCAAAATATACTCGTGTTCGTCGGCCGGTAAAACTCGTCTATCAGCAGGAATTTACCACCCGTTCTGAAGCTCTAATCGAAGAAGCCCGGATTAAAAAGTTGTCCCGTCTCCAAAAATTGGAGATAATCAACCATGGCTGACATCAAAAAACTCCATCACCAAATTATTACCGACCTCAACCAGCTTCCCGAAGTTTCAGACCCAAAAAAATGCCAATGGTTGCAGCGTTATTTAGGCACTCAGCGTACAGCCCGCGGGGTAAAAACTGCTGATCTTCGTCAATGCCTAAAATTGACAGTTAAAAATAATCCTTTAACGATTGATGAACTGGTTCAACTCTTGGACTTACTCTATTCCCAAGCCGTTACTGTCGAAGAAATAATGTTTGCCGCCGGTATTATTGGTTATTATCCTAAACTAATATCCCAAATACCTCTGGAAAAATTTGAATCCTGGTTAACTTTTTGCCATGGTTGGGTGGAAGTGGACACTCTCTGCAGTTCTCCAATTACCGGAGAAATTATGACCGCCGACATTCCCGCCTGGTCAAAATTACTGAAAAAATTATCCGTTTCTAAAAATATTAATCAACGGCGGGCGTCTTTAGTTTTTCTTTGTTTGCCGCTTCGTCAATCAACTGATCCCCGTTTATCAAAATTATCTCTTGAGCTGGTAGAAAAATTAAAAACAGAAACCGATATCTTAATTACCAAAGCCGTCTCTTGGATTTTGCGTTCGATGGTCAAAAATTTCTCCCGTGATGTCGGTGAATACCTCGACGCTCAGGGTTTAACCCTTCCCAAAATCGCGCTCCGGGAAACCCGTAAAAAGTTAGAAACCGGACGTAAAAACTAAAACAAATTTTTTATATCAGAGCAGGGGAGGCAGGGATTATTCCACAAAAGTCAGGGCAAATCCTTTAGCATTACCTCTACCGGTTCTGCCTATTCTATGGCAATATTCTTCATAATTATTCGGTTTATCGTAGTTAATGACGTGGGTAATGTCCGCAATGTCCAAACCGCGGGCCGCCACATCGGTTGCTACTAGAATATTAATCTGGTCTTCCCGGAAAGATCTTACAATTCGTTGTCTTAAATATTGGGTTTTTCCGCCGTGAAGTCCTTGAGCTTTAAATCCTTTATTGATTAACATAGTTGATAACTTATCAACAATCATATGTGTCGCTCCGAATACTAACACTTTTTTAAATTCTTTATTCGATAACAGTTCGGCTAGTTTTTCTTCTTTCATGTTTCGTGAAACCTTAACAATGTTTTGCTCAACATGAGAGGAACTGTCTCTGGTTTTCACTGATACTTTAACCGGCTCATGCAAAAATGTTTGAATTAAAACTTCAATTTTTTTGTTAACTGTTGCCGAAAAAAACAATGTTTGTCGGGTTTCCGGAATTTGATTCACAATTGAACGGATATCATCAATAAATCCCATATCCAACATTCTGTCGACTTCGTCCAAAACCAAAGTATTAATTTCTTTAAAATTAATCACCTTTCTTTCACCTAAGTCTTTAATTCTCCCGGGAGTACCGATAATAATGTTCGGTCCTCTTTTTATTTCCTGAATTTGTTCTCTTAAATAAGCTCCGCCGATTGCCAAAGTAACATATACCCGTAATCCCGGAGTAAAAGATCTGATGTCTGTCTTTATCTGTTGTGCCAATTCTCTGGTTGGTGCCATAATCAGAATTCTTTCCTTCGGATTCTCCAGCACTCTGTTAACCAGTGGAATTGCAAAAACGGCTGTTTTTCCTGTTCCGGTGTTGGCAATTCCCAATACATCTTTACCTTTCAATACATGCGGAATCGCTTCGTCCTGAATTGGTGTCGGTTTAACAAACCCTTTGTCTTTAATGTTTTTAAGAAGATTTTCGTTTAATTTGAAATCTTCAAAAGTATTAACTGTTTCGGTTTCTTCTATTTTTACAAAATCTTCAGCTTTTTTAATAAACAGTGAAGTGTCTATATTTTCGCCGACAAATCGCGGTCTTTTTGTTCTGCTTGGTCCGTTAAAACGGCCTTGATTCGCTTTTCCGTATCCGAATCTTTTTCCATAACTTTTTCTTTGTTCATTTCCGGAACTCGAATTTGAACTGTTTTCATGACCAAATCCGCTAAAGTGGCCATAGGAATGTTTTTGGGTATTTTTGTTTCGAAATCCACCCGCATTTCTCTTGTTGTTGTACATAATAATTTTTTAGGCGATCCCGATTAATCGGGATTATTGCCCAAAAGATTATTAAATTCGACTTTCGTTATATCGGGCAAACCAGATGGTAGTTTATCACACTATAGGATAAAAGCAATCTGTAGTTGTTTTTATCTAAATTCCGATTAATTTTCTTATTGTCTGAACAGAAACCAACCGCTGTATAAGAAAATCATTAGTGCTGCTATAAACCCTATTATCTCCGCTATTTTTTTATACGCCATCGATTTGTTTGTCTGATAATCCAGCCGGAGGAAGTAACAAACATCATTAAGTAGGGCCAGGTTACCTTTTTGGTTTCTGTTTTATCACCCAGAACTTCACCTGAAGTCTCTGTTGCTTGGATTTCGAGTTTATTTTCTTCCTGACTTTTTATTTCTGAAAACTTAACCGTAAATGTAGATTCGGAAATATTGGAAATAATTTCCTGGCCTTGTTCGCTGTATCCGGTCATTTCTGTTTGGGAAAATAATCTTTGCTGACCATTGAGATTAAAATTAATCGGCAGACCGAATGTAACTTTTCCCGATTTACCCACCACCACATTTCCCAGTTTAATTTTGTTCGATGTTAATAATTTCCCGTTGATATCAAATATTTTTTGAATTAAAAAAGTGTTGTAAGCCGTCGCTTCTCCTTCATTTTTGGCATTGATTTCAAAAGAAATCACATCATTTTTATAAACCCAGTTGTTAACATTATTTTTTTCCGAAATCATCAATTTTGGCAGTAGTTCGTTAGTAGTCTCGTTTCCATTAACATTTACATAAGCCACAGCATAGGCACTATTATTATCAGTACTTACTTCCGTTTTAGTCGTTGATATTTCTCCGTTAACCACCACTTCACTTCTGGCTGTCGCTTCTGCCGCCATTGCCGTCTTCACTAATTTCCACGCAGTTTCTGAATTCAATTTAACTTTTATATAGAAACTCCGACTGCTTTTAGCCGGCATATTATTAACTTGCCATATCAGTCGGTTGCCTTGCCTTGATAAGGGGAGTCCGCTGTTATCATTCAAAAACTGAAGATTACCGGGTAATTCTATCTCGATCTGGTTTTTATCATTGGTGTCGTCATAGCCGACATTTGCATAATTAACTAACAATTCAGTTTCCTGATCGACTCTCAATTCCTCGTTCGTCAAGTTAAGTGATAATGTCAAATCAGGGTAGGCAAAAATCACATTTCCTCCCCAGTCTCCGATGACATTGATCGTCATATAAAACCAATTACTGTCAAAAATATTCAAGTTGGCTAGATTAGTGACATTGGCCAGGGCCCAGTCATTTCCTGTTTGGATAACTCCACCGTTACCGGCTGTTATTTGGTTTTGACCGCTCATTGCCCTAGCTAAAACCAAATTCGAAATTGCCGCCGCATTATTAACACTGGTATTAATTTCCTCATCTATCGTATCCTCGTTATGGTCGTTAATTAGAAACCAATTGTTGCTGCTTCCGTTAACCGCTGTGCCTAATCCGTAAAAATTATAAATATTTCCGCTCCAATTTCCCAGCACATTCAGTCCCACCAATAATTGATTATTATTTGTCGTGTTCATGTTTGCCATGGTCAAAACATTAGTCGAAGATTGGGAATTTCCGGTTATAATCAATCCGCTGCCGTCAGTTTCTATCCCGTTATTTCCACTATCGGTTTCTGTTGAAACTTGGCTGTTTATTAAAGCTTCGTTATCGATTGTGCCGTTGATATTTAATGATGTTTCTCTCTGGTTTAAAAACCATTCCGGATTTGGCAAAACGATGTCTCCTAAAGTACTGCCGTCAACATTGATTATTCCCGCAAACAGACTGGAATTATAAACATTAACATTAAGAATATTTAAAATATTTGCCAATGCATAGGCGTTACCGGTAAAAATTACTCCCTGATCTCCACCGTTTATTTGGTTGTTTCCGCTGTTGGCCTGCACCTCAACTTCATTTTGAATAATTCCTAAATTATCGATTAATATTTGATTATTTTGTCCGGTGGTATCCACTGTTAAGACATTCATCTGGTTCCCATTGCTGTTTAAAAGATTCCAGGCCGTATTCAGGTCGACCTGGCCGATTGCTCCGCTTAAATTATTTAATAAATAAATTTTTACGTTGGAATTAAAACTATTGGTATTGACAGCATTCACAATATTAGCCAGAGCAATTGCTTTATCAGTGATAATCGTCGATTCTGTCGGATTATTTACAACCGGTGCTCCGGTTGGGGTTATCGCAATCGTATTGTTCCCACTGTCGGCACTGGTATCACTTTGCTGCCCGACTGTGGCCTCGTTGCTTACCACGACGATTATAGTTGCCTCCGGTTCTGGTGTTGGCGCCTGTAATTCTATCCCAATGATTTCATCCGGATTTATGGTTGGAGTTGGTGTTGGAGTTTCGGATATTATCGATGTTGGTGTCGAGGTTGCGGTTGTTTCTGTTTCTGTTGGGGTTGGTGTCGGAGTTGTTGTTTCATCGTTTGTTTCGACAATTGTTGGAGCAGCGGTTACGGTTGGTGTCGGTGTATTTTCAATATTTTGTGACCAAACTGCTAATGGCCACCCGAATTGATGAACAATCAAGGCGGTAATCATTAGTATTCTGGATATTTTTTTCATAAGTGTCTTCTCCTCTTCCGGGTGATAAATCCGGAAGAGGAGTTGAGGTGTACTTCAGCTTTTTAAAGAGTTGAATTGACGTTAGTTACCGTCGAATAACTTTCAGCACCCGCTATTCCGGTAGAAATAGTGTTTACTGAAGGTGTGGTATGAAACCACATTGTTGGCATCGAGATACTGTTGACCACATTGTTTCCGGTGTTGCTTAAAGCTCCGGAGGTGCTGTTCACAACAGCATTGTTGGTAACGGTTTTAACGCTGCCGACATCAACATAGTTAACTCCATTAACCAGTGAGGCGGATGTAGCTCCGGCTTGTCCGGTCAATATCGTGTTAAAGCCCGAACCGGCATTAACAACGTTAAATCCGGTATTTGCTCCTGAATTCGCCGAGGAATAAATGACGGCATTGTTCTTAACTGTCGCTCCGGTGGGTTTGGTTGGCATCGGGGGCATCCAGAAAGCAAAAGACGGAGCCACTGTTGCCAATAGCAGTGCACCGCCGGTTAGAAGTGAGGATAGATATTTCATAATTTCGTAAAAATAAAAACTAATAAAAATACAGGAAACTCAGTCAACTTTTTTTCTTTTTTCTCCTCCTTTATAAAAACCTATAACGTCAGAGATAATGGTCGATAGTAAATAGATAAATATCTATATAATAAATTGTAACAACTCCCACCAATCTGTCAAACAAAAATTACTTGGAAAATAAAGGACAATTTCTGCAGTTTTGCTTCACTTTGCAGATCACTGTCTTGCCGTATCTTGTCTTTGATATTAACTCCTGATCTTCCATTGAATTTAGATGAAAAGTAACTGTCGGCTGACGCAAATTTGTTAGCTTTACCAAGGAATTCACATTTACTCCTGTTTTATGTTCTTGTAAGTACAAATAAATTTTATATCTTGTGGGGTCCGAAACTACCTCCAAACATTTCTGACATTGAGATCTAAACATTCGATTAGTTAACACCTATAAAATTCTCTTGTCAATATGGTTAATAATCGATGTTAGAATCAATAATGTCTCCTTTTGTTTACACTGTGAAAATTGCCGGCCCGGCTGGAGCCGGAATCAAAAGCAGCGGTTTGTTGTTGTCAAATATTTTATTAAAACATGGTTACAATATAAAAGATTATTCGGAATATCCCTCTTTAGTCCGCGGCGGTCATAACACCTATCAGTTAACTTTTTCTTCATCAGAAATATTTGCTCCTCATTATCAGGTGGATATGTTCTTTTCCCTTGTTTCCGGTCATTGGCAGAATCATCAATCAGAGTTCACCACTAAAAGTTTAGTTTTTGGCGACGATGCCAAAGATACTCTTCCTTTAAAAGAACTCTCGGCTCAAATTGGTTCGGCAATTTCTACCAACACTATTTGTCTTGGTGTCGCTGCTTATTTACTTAATCTCGATGTTAAGGTTTGTCAGACGGAAATTGGCCGATTTTACGGCAAAGATAATTTCAATCTGGAAGCTTTTAATCTCGGTTATCAATATTCACAAAAAAGATTCCCTCATCTTCGTTTACATACTAAGCCAACTGTTATCAGCCAACCTGAATCTCCTAAATATGAAATTTATGACGGCAATGAAGCCTTTGGCTGGGGATTTATTAAAGGTGGTGGAAATTTTTATGCTGCCTATCCTATGACTCCGGCCAGCGGTGTTCTTCATTTTTTAGCCCCCCGGCAGTCATCAACTTTGACCGTTGTTCACCCGGAGGATGAAATTGCCGCTGCTTCTCTGGTGGCCGGGGCTGCTTTTGCCGGTGCCAGAAGTGCCACCGGAACCAGTGGTGGTGGTTTTGCCCTGATGGTTGAAACAGTCAGTTTTTGCGGAGTAGCAAATCTCGGAGTCGTTTTCTATTTAGTTTCCCGTCCCGGTCCGGCCACAGGTCTCCCCACTTGGACCAGCCAGGGCGATTTGCTTTTTGCTATTCATTCCGGTCATGGCGAATTTAACAAAATTGTTCTGGCACCCGGAGATCAACAGGAATCATTTGAAGTAGCTTCCGAGGCTTTAAATTTAGCGGCCAAGTTCCATGTTCCGGTTATTGTGGTCAGCGACAAATTTATTGCCGAATCTGCCGCTTCTTTATCTTCTTTATCCGCTCAGAAAGTAAAAAAAGTTTCTTCAAACCTTCCTCTTCCCGGTATGCCAGGGAAAGAGTATTTGGCCAACAGTTACGAACACGACTCACAGGGTTTTTCTACTGAAGATGCCGATACTATTAAAAAATCAGTTGAACTTCGGCTTAAACAACAATTGGCAATTAAAAAATCTCTCCCCAAACCAACTTTTTTTGGCTCTTCAAAAGCTACTAAATTAATTGTATCCTGGGGTTCAACTAAATCTCCGATTTTAGAAGCTTTAAGAATGTCAAACGATGATTCTTTTGCCTTTTTACAGTTAAAAAGTCTATGGCCCATTAATCCGGACTTGTCGCTTTTAATTAAACCGTATCAACAGGTGATTGTGATCGAGAATAATTCCACTAATCAATTGGTAACTTTATTAAAGTCTCAATTCGATTTTAATCCCACCAAAATTGTTTCCAAATATGACGGACGTCCGTTCTTTCCGGAGGAAATAGTTAAAACTTTAAAAAATCTATGAATCTTCGTTCAACCGTAACCCCAACTTGGTGTCCCGGCTGTCATGATTATATTATTTTTGCCGGCATTCAGCAGGCAATAACCGCTCTTAATCTTCCGAAAGAAAATGTCGTTATGGTTTACGATATTGGCTGTATTGGCAATATGGCTGATTTTTTTACCCTTTATGGTATTCACTCCCTTCACGGTCGCTGTATTCCCACTGCTATCGGTGTTAAGTTAGCTAATCCCAAATTAACTGTCATTGCTGTCGGCGGCGATGGGGGAATTTATGGAGAAGGTTTAAACCACCTTTTATCGGCTGCCAGATTAAATGTAAATATCACTGTCCTTGTGGCCAACAATCATCTTTATAGTCTAACTACCGGCCAAACCAGTCCGACTACTCCCATCGGTTCTAAAACCAAATCTACTCCCCAGGGTTCTCTTAGTGTTGCCTTAGATCCTATATCTTTGATTAATACGGTAAACCCTAAAGTTTTTGCCAAACATGTCAGCTGCAGTCAGCCCCCGGCTGTTAATTCCACCATCGCCGAAGCCCTTCAACAGCCCGGTTTTAGTTTGGTAGATTTGGATCAGCTTTGTGTTACTTTCGGAAAGCAACTATTGTCATAAACATCGGGAATTCTTTTCTGGCTCGATCTTCTATTTTTGCCATTCCTCCAGTCGATTTTTTGTCCGATACCCATTCTTCTATTCTTTCAATGGCCATTCCGTTATCTGCCAGCATTTCGCTGTAAACAGATAAAGGGTAATGAAAGGACCACGTAGTTTGATTATCTTTTTTATCAAAAGGACTGGAGTCAATCGGGATTTCCAGTTTACTCATATAATTGTCCATTATTCGGTATTGTTGGTTATTTTTTAACAACCAATCACTGTGTTTTGGAATCCGGAAACTCGGATGATTTAAAACGATCACTGCTCTACCGTTTTTAACCAGATGTTTACTTAAATTCTTAAACACCCCGAACGGATGTTTTATATTTTGTAAAGCCAATATTATTGCCGCTTCGGTAAATCCTGAAGATCTAATTGGCAGTTCTTTGCTGATATCGGCCACGGCATAAGCATGTTTAGGATTATGATCCAGTTTTCTGGCCTCTTCTATTAAACTGGTGGATAAATCTATCCCTAAATACTCCGTTTCCGGGGGAATAGTTCTCGCCAAAACTCCTTGTCCGCAGCCCAGGTCCAGGAGTTTAGAATTTTTGTTTAAATTCAAAAGCCGGATTATGTTCGGCAGAATTACATTTTGGTGATAATAACTTCCCTTTTCTCCGACTGTCTTTTTATACCACTCACCTACCTTTTCCCAGGACGTATTTTTGTTCATAAGCTGATTATAACCTAAAAATCCGTATATATTTATTGTTATTTAAATTACTATAAGCCTGTATTGTTTTTTACACATGATGGTATAATACCTTACATTATGAAAAAACTATCACGTTCTTCAATCATATTGATACCCCTCATTACACTTATAACTTTTGCATTTGGATATATTTCCTCCCGACCGGTTGTCACTGAGGCTCATTTTGGTTGTAAACCTGGTGAAGTTTGGAAGTGTGATACTGAACAAAGATGTCCCCGTGGTTTTGACGAATACGGAGATGAAAATAAATGCCGAAAAGAAATAACAACTGAGGCCAATCCTCTCTGTCCGACTAACTACCATTATCAAAATAGTGGAAATTGGAATCAGCGCTGTCATCGCAACGACAAAAATGTGGAACCAAATTGTTGGGAATGGCGTAGAGATAAAGGCTGGAAAGCTTCTTGTGATGAGACCACCTCTCCTTCAGGTTGTCCTTCAGGTTATACCAAAATTGGCAATAACTGTTCCAAAACCACCTATCAGTATGATGATAAAGTTTCTTATGAAGACTGTCGTTGTATCAAACCGACACCGACCACCTCACCGGTTCCTACAACTACCGTCGTTGTTACTCCTTCTGTAACCGTCACTCCTCCGGAGGAAACACCGACTCCATCAGAAAATACTCCCACTCCATCGGAAGAAACTCCGGTTCCTACCTCAGAGCCTTCCAACAATAATTCAGGTGACAATTCAAGTTCCGGTTCAAATTCAGCACCGGTCTGTAACAATTCCGATCCTGGAGTTCCCGGAAATCTTCGTGTCGTTGCTCTCGGTGGCGGCAAGGTTAGGTTAACTTGGGATCATTCCCCAGGTACACACACTAATTATGTAGTAGCCTACGGTCCGTCTATTGGCAATTATCTCTATGGTGATCCCAATGTTGGTGATGTTACTACTTATGTGGTATCCGCCCTCAATCCAGGTGGCAAATACTGTTTTTATGTTCAGGCTCAAAACGGCTGCCGCGGTGGTAGCCCTTCAAATGTCGTCTGTAGTAACCAGGGTGCCGGATCGCTTCAGGTTCTGGGTGCCTCGACTAATTACAATCCTTTAGTTTCAGGCATTAAAGAATCTTATGGCGGTCAGGTTTTAGGTACTTCTACCTCTTTGGTTAACACTGCAGAAGTGTCCTATACTTCGGAAAAACTTCCTTCAGGAAATGTCCTCGATGCCGACCATACCATTTCGATTCCCGCTATCAATCTTAATCAGCCGGTTTATTTGCCGCAAAAAGTTGGCGACGAATTAACTGTCGGCAGTCATGAAGTTTTATCTACAAACTTAAATGGTGTTCAGTTATATTACGGTCATAACGCTGGTGATGTTTTCGGTTCTCTTTTTAAACTTCACTCCGGTGAAAAAATAATTGTTGATCGTCATGGTTTGTTAACCGAATATGTGGTCACCAAGATCGATTTTGTTTCTCAAGACGATGTCTCGGCTGTCACCGCTTCTACTCCCGGTGAAATTATTTTAATGACCTGCAGCTACACTCAGCCTGATCATCGTATTCTGGTTAAAGCTGTTCCATTAAATTAAAAATATGAAAACTAATACCAAAATGAAACTCAATAAAAAACTGGTTGTTCCCGCTCTCATCGTTTTATTTATTCTGATCGTCGTCTTAATTGTCAAAAAGCCGGGAGTTTTTAAAATTTCCGATTCTTTAACCCCGACACCGACTCAAGTGGCAGAGAATCTTCCTAACAATTGGCAAAAAGTGGACAATACCGCCGATGTTGTTTTGAAGTACGAGAAAACAGTCGATTCCGGTTTGAAACCCCAAATTGTGATGGCCAAATCCGAATTGCCTGCCGACACTACTTTTGAAAAATATACTAATTCTTTGATCGCCGGTGCCAAATCAACTTTACCTTCATTAAAGTATTCTCAGGACAGTCTTCAGGATAATCTTCGCTTACTTTCCGGTAGCTATCGCAACAGTAACAAACCAGTTTCCGTTATTCAAAGAGTCTATCTTCGCAACCAGACAGTCTATACGCTGACAGGTTCTTATGATCCCTCTTCGTCTACTGTAGAAGAAATAAACACTATCCTTGATTCAATCGTTTCTCAACATCTTCCCAATTAACCACCTGCCACCATTTTTCCACGTAGCTTTTACGGTCGTTTAAGTAGTCAAGATAATAGGAATGCTCCCAGACATCCAACACCAGTATTGGCGTTGCTCCGTTTATCGCTAGTAAATTATGTTTTTCCAGCTGTCCCACAGTTAGTCCTAATGGTGTTTTCCATAATACTGCCCATCCGGATCCTTCTACCCCAACCGCTGCGGTTGAAAATTGTGATTTGAAGTTTTCAACACTGCCGAAGTTTTCAGTTAATATTCGGCTTAAATTTTCGCCGGGAAGATTTTCCTCTTTTGATGCTCTCATGTTCTCCCAAAATATTTCATGCATCATCGCCCCGTTGGCATTAAAACTAAAATCACGCATCACTTCACGATTTTTTTCCGGTTTTTCCAAAGCTGCATTCGCCGCAGCTACATAAGCAGCATGATGTTTACTATAGTGAAGCTCCATAATTTTTCGGCTGATTACCGGCTCCAGAGCTTCATAGGAATACGGTAAAGGTTTTTGGATTAATTTATTCATTCTACTACAAGTATAGTAATAGTTTGACAACCTTGTCAAGATTCTTCTTTTTTCTTTTTCTCCGGCCAAACTTGGATAATTATAATTATCCCCAATAATCCAATTATTGCCATTAAAAACCAAAATAAGAGATTTCCGTCTTTGGCGGTCATCGATTCCGCCCCCGCAGCAAAAGTTTTTCTATTGGCGCCCAGTATAGTGATCAACATTCCTAAACCAACACCAAGATCTTTGGTATGATTCATCACCTAGATTTTACCCGCTTTTAATAAAAAAAGCCAAAAGAGTAATCATTTTTTGGAAAATAAGCTATAATTCGTCATGGTTACCATTAAAACGCCTCTTCAGATAAAGGGTATTCGTCGTGCCTCAAAACTTGCTGCCAAAACCTTGCTTTATGTTTCCGAGGCGATAAAACCGGGTGTCAGTACCGAATATTTGGATCAAATTGCCAAAGATTTTATCAGTCAAAATCACGCCGTCGCCGCTCCCTTAAATTATAATGGTTATCCAAAAAGCATCTGTACTTCCATCAATAATGTTGTTTGCCACGGCATCCCCTCGCCAAAAGTACTTCTTCGGGAAGGGGACATTATCAACATTGATGTCACCACTATCTTAGACGGATATTATGGAGACACTTCTGCTACTTATGGAGTTGGAAAAATCTCTACTGAAAATAAATTATTGCTGCAGCGGGTAAAAACTTCTTTAGATATGGCAATTCAATCCCTAAAACCGGGCAAACATCTTAATGAATGTGTCGGTGCCGTTATCGAAAAATATGTCACTCCGTTTGGATACGCTCCGGTACGGGAGCTTGGTGGTCATGGAGTTGGTCTAAAATTTCATGAAGATCCTTTTGTTTTTCACCATCGGACCTCAGAAGGCGATATTGTTCTAAAACCGGGCATGATTTTTACTATCGAACCGATGATTAATGCTTCCACCGATTGGCGGGTAACTCTCGACTCTCATGATGGTTGGACAATCCGCACCCGCGACGGTTCCTTATCCGCTCAGTTTGAACATACCGTTTTAATTACTCCTCATGGAGCGGAGGTGTTAACCAAATGATTCTTTTGGATGGAAAATCACTTTCTCAAAAAATTCTCTCCGGGATAAATATTTCCCCATCCGTTTGTCTTCATATTATTTTGGTTGGCCACAATCCCGCTTCCGAATTGTATGTCGCTATTAAAGAAAAAAAATGCCGGGAAATAGGCTTAAAGTGTCTAGTTCATCGATTGGAGGAAACTGTTTCTCAGTCGGATATTTTGTCCCTGATTACGTCTTTAAATGATGATCCTTCTGTTACCGGTTTTTTTGTTCAGCTTCCTTTACCGCCTCATTTTAATCAACCGGCCATCGTCCAAACTATCGCTCCTCACAAAGATGTTGATGGTCTAAATCCCAATTCCGGAGTTCTGCCGGCGGTTGTAAAAGGCATAATTCGTCTTTTGGATGAATATCACCTAAATTTTGAAAATAAAAAAGTGGTTGTCATCAACGATAGTCAACTAATCGGTCAACCTCTGAAAACTGTTTTTGAAAAACGTCGGGCAAATGTTGAATTGCTTAACGACAAAACAGTCGATATTAAAACCCATACTCTGACCGCCGATCTTCTGATTTCTGCCACCGGAGTCAAAAATATGGTTAATGCTGATATGATAAAATCCGGCGCTGTTGTGGTCGACGCCGCCTCCGGTGATGTTGATTTTCAGTTGGTTTCGGAAAAATGTAGTTATCTTACCCCCACTTTTGGAGGTGTTGGTCCGATGACTGTCGCCTCCTTGATACAATCAACTATCGACTTATCAAATCTCCGAAAAATATAATTCCACTGATTTTTTGGAAATTAGTTAATAATTAACAACTAATCATGAGGATACAACTTTTTGATCGCGGTTTACCGCAGGGCAAAAAACTTTTTGCCGATTTAGATATGGTTTGCCAGCGTCTGCAGCTTGATTGTGCTCCGGAATATCTTAAAGATATGAATCGTGTTTATTCAATGGGTTATCAGGGTAGTACCATTCTTTTGATTAACGGCGAAGTTGCTCTTATCGACAAATATCCCTCTCAAAAAGAATTGGAAAATTTGATTTCCGACTATACCTAATTTCTTTTCTCTTTTATTTTAATCCAAACAGAGTTTCCGCGTTTTTATCAATTATTTTTTCCGTCTCTTCAAAACTCAGATTCCAAATTTCGGCTGTTTTTTTATAGACAAATTCCACCCAATTTGGTTGATTTTTTTTACCTCTGTGGGGGACTGGTGTCAGTTCCGGACTGTCTGTCTCTAATAATAACCTGTCTTTAGGTATTTCTTTCACAACTTCAATCAAACCGTCCTCGTAAGTTAAATTTCCGTCAATTCCAAAATACCATTTTCCGTCTATATCCAGATACCTTTTAATTCTTTTTTTTCCGCCGCTGTAGCAGTGGATTACTCCTTTTAATCCCTTGTAGCTTTTTAAAATTTCCAGAGTTTCATCAGAGGCTTCCCGGCTATGGACAATCAGTGGTTTTTTATGTTTCAAACTGATCGCAATCTGTCCGCGGAACAGTATTTCCTGTTTCAATTTATCTATTTCTTGGCTGTAGTCTAATCCGCATTCACCGATGGCGACCACATTTGGATTTTCCTCCGCCATTCTGTCTAAAATATCAATTTGTTCATCTACTTTTCCTATTTCCAGAGGGTGAACTCCGATAGCGGCAAACATATTGGGATACTTTTCCGCCAGTTTTAGATTCATTTTAGAAGTTTCAATATTTGCCGCCGACAGGATTACTGCTTTCAAATTATCAATTCCTAAATGTTCATCCGAATTTTCGATGTGGGCGTGGGTATCAATCATTTTATTCTTGGAAACAAACCATCTTTCAGTGGTTTAATCTCATCTTTTAACAATGCCTCTATTTTCTCACAAGTTTTTGGCATTATCGGCCAAAGATGATGTGCTGCTTTCTGTAAATTGCTGCGGCAGACCGATAAACATTCCTTCCTGATTTGATTGTCTTTTTCTAAAGTCCATGGTTTGTCATTGTTTAGTCGTAAATTTGAGCTGTCGACAAATGAGGTAAATATATAGTTAATCGCTTCGTCAAATTTTAAGTCGTCGACCAGTTCATCAAAATGTTTGTCCCGTTCAACAATTGTTTTTCCGTAATTATCACCCTCTCCTAATTTACAAATTCGGCTCACCAAATTACCTAAATTATTAGCTAAGTCTGCATTGTATTTTTCCTTAAATCTGGCTATTCCTACATCCACGTCGCCGTTGGTTGGAAATGATCTGGCGATAAGATATCTGGCTCCGTCGGTCCCGAATAAATCCACCATTTCTTTTGGTGGAATAGTATTTCCCAGAGATTTAGACATTTTTTCTCCGTCAATAGTGTAGAAATCGTGAATATAAGTTTTTTTCGGTAGAGGTAGATCGGCTGACATCAGCATCGCCTGCCAAATAACCGTGTGAAACCATAAAATTTCTTTTCCTAAGAGGTGTAAGTTTGCCGGCCAAAAATCAGCTTTGTTTTCCAAAAACCGGGTGGCGCTGTAATAATTAATCAGAGCATCAATCCACACATAAATAGTATGTTTTGGATCCCATGGCACCGGTATTCCCCATTTTACTTTTTCTCTGGAAATGGAAATATCATTCACTCCGGCTTTCAATTTTGCCAAAATTTCAAGTCTTTTGCTTTCCGGGAAAATATAGTTTGTTTCCGGATTCTCTATTAATTCGATTATTTTCGGTACATATTTAGACAGTTTAAAAAACCAATTTTCTTCGGATTTTTTCACCGTCTTTTCCGGAGGATGCATTGGACAGTGTCCGTCCACCAGTTCCTTTTCGGTTTTAAATGCTTCACAGCCGGTACAATACCAGCCTTCATACTTATCCTTGTAAACATCACCGGCATCATAAATTTTTTGCAGCACTTCCACGACTATTTTTTCGTGTCTCGGATCGGTTGTTCTGATGAAAAAGTCATTATCTACATCCAATAGTTTCCAGGCTTCAACAAATTTTGGTGCCATATCATCGCACCATGAAATAGGGGATACGCCGGCCTTTTCTGCTGTTTCGGCTATTTTTTCTCCGTGCTCATCGGTTCCGGTCAACGAGAATGTTTCCTCTCCTGATTGTTTGTGTAATCTGGCGACAATATCGGCGGCTACAGTTGTGCAGGCTGATCCGATGCTCGGTTCGGCATTGATGTAGTAAATTGGGGTAGTAACGTAAAATTTTTTCATTGGAAGAATATGTTAAATAATTAAGTAAGTATACTCAATTATTTAGACATCTTTTCTTTTGCGGTTCTCTTTGCGGGTTTTTTGGTTACTTTTTTAGCGGCTGCCTTTTTGACAATCTTTTTATTTTCTACTGTCCCTTGGGCGGCTTTTTTACTGATCTGTGATTTGAGCCGGGCAACCTTATTCTTGTGAAGAATGCCTTTTTTTACGGCTTTATCGAGAACTGATTGTACTTTAGAAACCTCTTCAGCTTTTGGTGAAGCTAAGAATTTCTTGACAATTTCCTTAAATTTATTTTTAAGGTGTAAGTTGTCTTTACGATTTTTAATCGATTTTCGCAGTGATTTTTTAGATGAACGACTGATTGGCATGGAAAGTATTTTATCTTAAGATCTACTTAAATACAACATTTTATCTATCGTCTATAATTAGCCAATGAACCTTAAATTTCTGTTAACCTCCCTTGGAACCAGAAAACAGAATAGTATTTTTTCCGCCAGTCTTGTTTTAGGAATTACTTTTGCCATTTCAGCTTTGCTTGGTCTTTTTCGGAGCAAATTTCTCTACGCCCATTTTTTCAATTGTTGCGTTTTGGATCTGGATGCCTACAATGCCGCCTTTCGACTCCCGGACTTAATTTTTAAATTACTGGTAACCGGAGCTCTCTCAGCCTCGTTTATCCCGGTTTTTAGTAGTTATCTTCATAAAGACGAAAAGAAAGCGTATCAGATCGCTTCCACGGTAATAAATTTACTGCTTATTTTATTCATCTTTGTCTCTTTGGTGGTATTTATTTTTGCCAGACCTTTTTCCGAAATTATTGCCAGTGGTTTTACTCCGTATCAACTGGATTTAATGGCCAGTCTAACGAGAATTTTGTTGATTGCCCAAATATTTTTTCTGGTCAGTAATTTTTTAACCGGTATTCTCCAGGTTCATCAGATGTTTATTGTTCCTTCACTTTCTCCGATTGTCTACAACCTTTTTATCATTCTCAGTATTTTTACCCTGGCTCCGATTTTCGGTATCTATGGGGTAACTTACGGTACTGTTGTCGGTGCATTTTTTCATTTGGCGATTCAAATTCCTTTGATTAAAAAATTTGGTTTCAAATATTCTTTTTCTATTAGCTCCGGTTTGGAAGGGGTTAAAGAAATAATCAGGCTTATGATTCCCCGGACTTTATCTCTCGGCTTGGGTGAAATTGAAAACACGGTTACTTTATTTTTTGCCAGCTCCCTGGCCGCCGGTTCAATTTCCTTGCTCAATCTGGCCATGCAAATCATGTATCTTCCCAGCCGCATCTTTGGCACCACTATTGGCCAGGCTTCTCTGCCCATTCTCTCCAAAAATATAGCCCGGAATGAACTTACTATTTTTCGCGATACTGTTCGAAAAACACTGACTCAAAGTTTATATATTGCCGCCCCTATCACCACTTTAGTTCTGATTCATCGCATCGCCATTATTCGTATTGCTTTTGGTGCTAAACAATTTCCCTGGGCGGCTACCTTGTTAACTGCTAAAACTTTGGCCTATCTTACCCCGGCAATTGTATCTCAAGCTGTGATTCAGATTTTAATTCGTTCATTTTATGCCTTACACGATACCCGGACACCTCTAAAAATTTCAGCGGTTTCTTTGATAGTTAATATCGTTACCAGCTATCTTTTGATTAATTTCACCGATCTTGGTATTGTTGGCTTGGCTGTCAGTGCCTCCTTGGGAAATCTGACACAAGGTCTTGGTTTATTTTATTTTTTCATCCGCGTGGTTGATGGTTCAGGTTGGGACAAAACTTTCTATCATTTCTTCAAAATATTGCTGGCCTCAATCGGCATGGGAATCGCTTCATGGTTAAGCCTCAGGTTCCTTGATGTTTTCGTCTTCGACACCTCAAAAACTTTCTATTTAATTATTCTCTCCAGTATCTCTTCTTTGATTGGTTTTATCGTCTTTGCAATTTTATCCAAACAGTTGTCAATTGAAGAATATAAAGACTATCTTCGCTATTTTGAAAAGTTGAAACGTTTTCTTTCCCGCTAAATTTATATATACTGTTATTATGCCTGCCAAAAAAGAGATTTCCCTCTTGCCTAATGAGGAAAATGCCGACTCTCTTTCGGCTCGGATAATCAGATGGCTGTCCACTATTGGTCGCTATGTCATCGTTTTTACCGAGCTAATTGTTGTTGGTGCTTTTATTTCCCGGTTTTGGCTGGATCGTATCAATTCCGATCTCTCAGAAGCCGTAAGACAGCAAAAAGCTATCCTCGAAAGTACCAGTAGTTTTGAAAATGAATATTCACAACTACAAAAACGGCTTACACTTATTAAAACCTATTACGAGAATCAACCGCAATATCAAGACAAAATCCAAACACTAACCGAAAGTACTCCTTTGGATATTACCTTCACCGGTTTAAGTGTCGGTCTGAATGAAGAAGGGGATGTTAATGCCGAAGTCAGTTTGTCCACATATCAGGAAAGTTCTATCGTCAACTTTATAACTAATCTTATTGTTAATCCCAATATCTCTTCTGTTGATATTCAGACCATCGAAAAAAAGGCCCGGGAAAATCAATACCATGTTAATCTTTCTCTCGTTTTTTCAGGAGTAAAAAAATGAACCCCATTATCAGCAACCAAATGAACCGGCTCCGGCCTCTCATGGACTATGTTAGGAAAAAACAGGAGAATCAGCGTTTTCTTAAATCATTGGAAATAACCGCTACTTTCGTTTTAATTATTTTCTTCTTAATTTTTGCCATCCGCCCCACCGCCTTAACTATTTCTTCTTTGGTTGGAGAAATAAAATCAAAGCAAATTCTTAAAA
Organism: uncultured Gammaproteobacteria bacterium; assembly: GCA_964448705.1. GTDB lineage: Bacteria > Patescibacteriota > Microgenomatia > UBA12405 > UBA12405 > CAYUZS01. The sequence goes on along the minus strand of CAYUZS010000001.1, from coordinate 136,477 downwards.
CCCAGCTAAAAACTAAAATCGACAAGGTTGTTGCTGCTCAGGAGGTTTTTTCCGAAGTTCAGGAACATTATCAAATTGTTAATGACAGTCTTCCGGATACTCCCCAATTTTATCAGGCTGCCAATCAAATTCAAAAAAGCGGCCAGGATGCCGGTTTAAATATTTCCACCTTACAGTACGGTTTCCAAAATAATTCCAAAAAGAGTATTGATCCCAATGTCGGAATTTACACTATATCTCTTAATATTGAAGGTCAGTTTAATTCTGCAGTTAAATTAGTTTCCGAATTGCTGAAAAATCGTCGTCTGATTAATATCAATTCCATCGGTGTTGGAGTAACCAGAGGTATTGCCGCCTCAGAGTCAACCGAAAGTGCCGCCCCATCCGGATCTGTTTCCACGGACTTTACTGCTAATTTTTATTATTGGTCTCCAAAAACAAATGATCAAAAATAAAATTACTACCTATCTTCTATTAGTCAGTATTTTCACTTTTTTGGCTATTTTTGTTTTTATTGTTCAACAAAGTTATTCCAACTTAATCGGACCTTCAAATGAAATCAAAACCAGTGACATTTTAAAACCGATTAATCCCAATCTAGATACTAAAACCCTCGATGAAATTCAAAACCGAAAATATTATTCGGCTGAATCGATCTTCCCATGAATAAAGAAAAACGCTTTCCCACTATCTTAGGTCTGATATTTTTAATAATTGCTCTTTTTGTCGGCATCTATTTAACCACTAACAGAACCAGTTTGGGTTCAAAAGCCAGTGGCGACTGTATTCCTATAAATTCTCAGGTTACCAATATTACTAATAGTACCGCAGATATTTCTTTTCTAACTTCGGCCTCCTGTTTGGTTAGTCTCTCTGTTAATGGTCAACTTTTATCGGATATCAAAAACGATACCGCCACAAAAATTCATTATTTTCAGGTTAGGAACCTTAAAAACAATACTTCCTATAATTACACCATTATCAGCGGAGGTCAAAATTATACCGAAAACAGCTTTGTTTTTGAAACAGGTTCCAATCCGGTATCTTCTCTCCCGACTTCCAATCTGGCTTGGGGAAAAGTTTTTGATGCCGAGTCTAAACCTGCAGTTAATGCTCTTGTTTATCTCAACATTCCCGGAGCCTCACCGCTTTCGTCTTTTATCACCACTGACGGAAACTGGTCGGTTTCTTTAGCCAGTACTTTTAACGATTCTAAAACAGACTGGTTCATTCCTCCGGAAAATGCCACTGACGAAGACATTGTGGTTATTTCAGATGACGGCACAACCACTCAGGTTACCAACAGCACTGCTCTTAACAACCCTGTTCCCGATATTGTTATCGGTCGTGATTCTCTGGCCGCTCCTCAAGTTACATCCTTACCTGTCGGAAAAGTTGTTGATACTACCAATGTTCAGTCGGAAAAATCAGTTGATATTTTTAATCCCCAGGATAACGAAACACTGAATGTTGTCCGTCCTGATTTTTTTGGCACTGCACCGGCCAGTTCAAAAGTTATTATCGAAGTTAATTCCGAAACTGTTATTAATGGAGAGTCCTTAGCCGATAATTCCGGTTCCTGGCATTGGTCGCCGCCAAGCGATTTAGCTCCCGGTAAACACACCATCACCGTTAAAGTTCAAAACACTACCACTGGTATTTGGGAAACAGTTACCAGAAATTTCACTGTCCTGGCCGGAGATGATGACGGCCCGTCATACCAAGCCTCGTCTTCCGCTACCATTATTCCCACTGCCGTTCCTTCCGTTATTCCTACTACTGCTGTTATTCCTACTACTGTTGTTTTAACCCCGACCGACACTCTTAAACCTTCAATTACTCCAATTACAGAAACGGTCACACCTTCCAGCACTTCTTCTACTTTATATCAAACAGGTGGTTCCTTTCCTACTTATTTTCTCGTATTATTATCAATAATCTTATTTGGATTTTCTCTATATTATCTTAGAAGATGAAAAGATACGGAATATTTAGTTTAGTCTTGTTAATTTTGTCCATGTTTGGGGGACTTTATCTCGTCAGACAAAATCAGGACAATCGTAATCGTGCCACAGGTGACGAAACTTGCAGTCCTGTCGGCAGAACTTCTTGCCAACAAAATTCTTCCGGTAAAAACACGGGTTTTCTCTGTACTTGTATTGCTTTTTCTTCAGCAACTTCCGGAGTCTGGCAGTGTACAACTCCGGATACAGGTCGTTGTCCAACCGAGGGCGGCGGCACTGATCCTAGTAATTTTACCTGTTCAGAAGCCCATGCTCAGATCGTTGGTCGTTGTATCACTGCTACCAGTGGTACTCTTTCGGTGGTTAATAAATATAAATGTCCGAATCGATTTGATACTGCCGGCGGTTGTCAGGATAATGTCGAAACTCTCCGTAATGTCACCTCTGTTTGTTTTGATAGTAATTATTGTGGTGTTCAGCAAATTGATTACACTAACAATTGTTTTATCAGTACTGTTGACCGAAATTGTCAAACTAATCCTACCAATACTCCCACCCGGCCTTCTACTCCAACCTTAACTCCCACCCGCACTCCTTCTCCAACTAGATTTCTTTCCTTAACTCCGACCAGAACTCTTACTCCCACCCGCACTCTAACTCCCACCCGGCCTTCTACTCCAACCTTAACTCCCACCCGCACTCCTTCTCCAACTAGATTTCTTTCCTTAACTCCGACCAGAACTCTTACTCCCACCCGAACTCTTACTCCGACAAAAACATTAATTCCTACCTCAACCCCCACTGGTACTCTTCAGCCGACTTCTACACCCACCAATACTTCCACCCCCACTGTCACCTTGGTCATATCCTCCACTCCCACTATTACTCCAACATCACCTCCGATTCCCACTGGTACTGCCGCTCTTGCTTCCGGTCCCAGTCCTACCAGAATTATTTTGCCCAGTGCCGGATTCGAACTTCCGGGGCAAGTCTTGGGAGTTGTCGGAGTTATTGTCACTTTGCTTGGTTTCTTGATATTATTGTAAAGTAATGGAAAAAAAAACTAAATTCGTTTCCTTATTTAAATCTCTTCGTCCAAATCAATGGATTAAAAACTTCAGTCTTTTTGCTGCTGCTATTCTTAACGGTAAACTGTTTGACCCCGAAATTTTCTCGCAGAGTTTTATGGCTTTCATCACTTTTTGTCTGCTCTCATCTTCCTCATATCTGGTAAACGATCTTTTGGATATTAAAAAAGATCAACAGCATCCTTTTAAAAAGTTTCGTCCTCTGGCTCATGGTGATATATCCGTAAATACGGCCGTAATTATGGTATTTGTCCTTTTATTTTCCGGATTGGGTATATCGCTGATGGTAAACTCCGGATTCTTTTTAATTTCTTTTGTTTTTATTTTATTGCAGTATTCATATTCATTTATTTTCAAAAAGAAAGCGGTTTTTGATATTATCGGCATCTCTTTATTTTTCATTATCCGGGCTTACGCCGGAGAAATTGCTACCGGTTATCATCTTCCCGTTTGGATCATGTTGACGGTTATTTTCTTATCACTCTTTATTGCCAGTGGAAAACGCCGCAGTGAACTTTTCAATACCGGCACTAAAACCAGATCGGCCATGACCGGTTATGGCAAAGCCTTGCTCAATTTTTATACCACCATGTTTGCAGTTTGTACTTTATTGACTTATTCCATGTTTACTTTTTTTGAAGAAAAAGTTCGTTTTGAGGGTGTCATTAGCAATTATCTTCTAGAAAACTTTCCTTCTGCGTTGGACCGAAAATGGTACATGGTAACAATCGTGCCGGTTATTTACGGAATTATGAGGTATGGTCAGATTATTTTTGAAATGCAGGAAGGGGAGCGTCCGGAAAGAACTATTGCCACAGATATCCCCCTGTTATTGTCAGTTGTTTCGTGGGGGCTAATGATCATCACTATTATCTATGTTCTCTAAGTCTTCTTTATTTGTCATCCTTTTTATTTGTGCCTTTTTAACTAGGTTTGTCGGTTTAGCTTGGGGTGGCGGTTTTTATTTTCATCCGGATGAAAATAATATGGCTAGTGCTGTTTCCCGCCTACAGATAGGGGATCTTAATCCTCATTTTTTTGCTTATGGCCAATTTCCCCTATATTTAGGTTTTTTTACTCTCAAGGCTCTTTCTGTGGCCACAAGTTTTAATAATGCCGTTTTTGTTTTACGTTTTTGGTCAGCGATATTTTCCGTTGCTTCTATCTTATTGGTTTATTATATTTCCCGACATTTATTCAGCCAAAAATTTTCATTAGCGGCTTCATTCTTAACCATTTTTAATCCCGGACTTATTCAAATGGCCCACTTTGGTACGACAGAGAGTTTCTTGATCTTTGTTTTTTTATCTAATATTTATTTGTCCATAAAAATTGTCAGTCAGCCAAAAAAATATCTGTTTTTTTTATTAGCCGGTCTTATTAGCGGTCTTGGGATAGCTACTAAAATTTCTTCTCTCATCTTTTTAGGGCCTCCTTTATTGGCATCCTTTGTTTTATTGTTCAAATCTCCTAAAAAACGACTTCCGATTTTGGGAGTATTTTTAATGTTATTAGTTTGTCTTTTGTCCTTTGTTGCTTTTTCTCCCTACAATCTTCTTCAATTTTCGGATTTTATTTCCAGTATGAAATATGAAACCGAAGTAGCTTCCGGCCAGCTAAAAGTTTTTTATACCACCCAATTTTCCGGCACTACTCCTTATATTTTTCAGCTTACACGTATCTTTCCCTATGTTTCCGGACTACCGCAATTCCTGTTCGGTTTAATCGGGTTAATTATCTTTGCTGTTAATATATTCTCTCGTCGTTTAAAAAATAATCTTTGGGTTTATATCCTTTTCCCTTCTTTAGTCTATTTTCTGTATTTTGGCCAATTGTACGTTAAATGGACCCGTTTTATGTCACCCTTATATTTTTTGTTTCCCTTATTCACCGTTTATTTTATCAGTCGTTTAAAAAGTAAATATTTACAAATATTTTTTATTTTTGTCTCCTGTTTACCCGGTATTTATTTTTTCCAGAGTTTATATCTCCATCCCGATATTCGGATTACTGCCAGTCGTTGGTTAAACACTAATCTCCCGGAAAATTCACCGGTTCTTTCTGAGGGTGGTAACGTTGTCGATATTCCTCTTTTTGATAACCAACTCCGGGTTAAAAATTATGATTTTTATAATTATCATTCCGACGAAGTAGTTAAGTTGGTAGAAAATTCCGAATATATAATTGTTCCTTCACGCCGCGTTTTTAAAAACTATAATTATGATTACCATCGGCTTCTTTTTAATAATTTATTAGGTTTTACGAAAATTAAAGAATTCAGTCAAAACCCGGACATTATTCTGAATTCCGAAAACGCCGAAGAAACCTGGTCTGTATTTGATCATCCGACAATCAGAATTTATCAAAAAACCAGTCCGCGTACTCTTAATCAATATGAACAACTTTTCCAAAACTAAAACCTTTTTCATTCTTTTGTTTATATTTATTTTTTCTTTTAGTCTCCGGATTCTTGGTTTAAATTGGGATCAGGGGCAACATTTACACCCTGATGAACGTTTTTTGACGATGGTTACCAATGACATCAAGTTGCCCAATAGTTTGTTTCAGTATTTCGACACTGCCGCCTCTCCTCTAAATCCGTTTAATCATCCCAGTTATCAGTTTTTTGTTTATGGCACTTTTCCGATATTTTTAACCAAAATTGCCGCAGTCGCTTTTAATCTTGATAGTTATGGAACCATCCATCTTCTCGGCCGGGGACTATCGGCTCTCTTTGATTCCTTTAATGTTTTACTACTTTATTTTCTGGCCAGAAAAATTATCAAAAAACCTTTTTTGCGTTTTATTCCCTCTCTCCTTTATGGTCTCACTGTCCTTCCTCTTCAGCTTTCCCATTTCTATGCCACTGATACTTTCTTAAACACTTTTCTTTTGGCCACTTTTGTCTCACTGACTTATGGTTTTTTCCCTCTTGCCGGGGTGTTTTTCGGCATGGCTCTGGCGTCTAAAATGTCAGCTGTTTATTTATCCCCAATCATTTTACTTTTGTTTTTCTACCACTATCGCCGGTCCTCTCATTTTTTAAAAACTATTTTTCATGCTTTTATTTTTGCTCTTGTTAGTTTTTTGGCTTTTAGAATTTTACAACCGTATTCATTTACCGGATTATTAACTCCCAATCCCAAATTTGTTTCCAGCCTTCTCTCTTTAAAAGAGATGAGCAGTCCGAACAGTTTTTTCCCTCCGTCAATCCAATGGTTTAATCGTCTACCTTTATTCCATTCGCTGGAAAATATTGCTCTTTTCGGATTAGGTCTGCCGTTGTTTATCTTTTTTGTTTTTTCACTTTTCAAAATCCGCCGGAAATTTAATTTACAAATAATTATTTTGTTTTGGATTTTTGTGTTATTTATTTTTCAGGGTTCACAGTTTACCCACAACGTACGATATTTTTTGCCGATTTATCCTTTTATAGTCTTAATTTCGGTTTCTCTTTGTCAAAACTTAAACCCGCGTTTTTTTAAAATACTTATTTTGATCCAATCATTTTTTACTTTAGCCTTTTTAAATATTTATTTTCACCCCAACTCCCGGGTTCAGGCTGCTTACTGGATTTATGAACATCTTCCTGCCGGTTCGGTGATTACCAACGAAAATTGGGATGATCCGCTTCCGTTTTATCTCCCTCATCTTGATCCGAATATTTATCATGGTCTGATGTTAAGTCTTTACGATCCCGATTCCTCAGAGACTAAATGGCCGGTAATTCAGAATCAGCTCGGCCAGGCGCAGTATCTGATTATGTCTTCTAATCGTCTTTGGGGTTCGATTCCCCGTCTCACCGATCTTTATCCGGTGACTTCAAAATTTTATCGTCGTCTTTTTGACGGTACTTCCGATTTCCAAAAACTAATAGAAATAAATTCTTATCCGGGTTTCAGTTTGTCTTTTTTGAAAGCCTGTTACTTCCTTGGTCCAACCAACTATCCGGGTGGTAGCAATTCTTGGTTTTCCAAAGATGACTCCTGTAATTATCCCGGTATTTATTTTCGCGACGATATTGCCGAGGAAAGTTTTACTGTCTACGACCACCCTAAAGTATTGATCTTTCAAAAGCATCAACAGTTTTAAGATAGCTGAAATCTTCCAGGTTTTTGGCTCTGTTTTGATAATATTTTTTGCCTCTTTTTAAAACTAAATTGATTTTTTCGGCTAAATCTTGACTGTTTTCAATTTTACAAATTTCCCCCATTCCGGTCATTTTTACCGGAACTCTTACCCCTGGTAAATTGGAAGCCACCACCGGGACTCCGCATTTCATTGCCTCCGCCTGAACAATTCCGAATGTTTCCAAATTATTAATGCTGGGAAGAACCAAACAGTCGCATTGGTTATAAAAACCTTTCAGATCTTTATGATTTATCGGCCCATAAAAGATTATTTTCTTGTCAATAATTTTTTTTAATTTTTCATATGTTTTGTCACCAACCACCTCCTGATATGGTCCGGCCAAAACCAGTTTGGCCTCGATTTTTTTCATGGCTTCAATCAGGAATACCAAACCTTTCTCCCAACCGATTCTACCCACGAATCCAACAATTTTTTCTTTTCCTAAATTGAATTTTTTATCTGTTTCCTCTATTTTGATTGGCGGTAATATGTATTCAATTTTATTTTTAAACATTCTTAAAAAGGTCGAGTGCTGAGCATAGTCCTTGGTATAGGCTGTGATTTTATCGGCCATTGCATAGGTAAACAGGTGAATTGGAAAACTGAGACCTGCAATTATTTTATTTGTAACTGTTCCCGAAAATGAAAATTCACAATGATGGATAATAATAACTTTTTTGTGAAACAATTTTCCCCACAACGCCAGCCAAAAAGATTCAATCGACGGTAAATGGCAGACGATAACCTCATTTTCCCGGACTCTTTTTAATGATTCTATCCAATAGTAGGGCATAATAAATCCTTTTCCCAGACCAAAGCCTTTCACTCTGATTACCTTCACCTCATTAATCATCTTTTCTTCATCCAATTCTTTTTTGAATTTGGCGGATAAAACTTCCACCAGGTATTTTCTTTTTGCTAATTCCTCAGCTAAAATTACTGCATACTGGGTCACTCCGGAAATATTGGGTAAATAATAGGTTATCCCAAAAAGTACTTTCTTTTTATACATATAAAGTTACTTTATCATGAGAAAATCAAAATTATTTTTTTGGCAGCCGAAGACTGATTATCTTCGATTATTCACTCAACGTGAATATCTTAAACCGGTGCTTATTTTTTTAAATTATTTGATTTGGGTTTTTCTTTTCTTTATTTCATTTTTGTTAATCAGAGAGAAAACTAATTATTTTTGGCAGATTTTAATTGCCAGCATTCTTTCCGAAATCGTTGAAAGGGTAATCAAATCGAAAATTTATTGGCGCCGGCCAATGTTTGTCCGTCACGACAGTACTCCCGCCGGTTTAGTCGATAGTTGGTATAAATCAGGTAGTTTTCCCTCAGGTCACACCGTTAAGGCAGTTTTCTTTTTCTTATTTGTAGTTACTTCGGGAGTAATGTCTCCATATATCTATCTTTTAGTTGTTGTTCCCCTGCTTTCATTTAGAGTTTTGGTAGGTTTTCACTACCCAATCGATATTTACGGAGGACTGATTCTGGGAATCCTAATTTGGTTTTTATCGAGTCTGGTTTACTTTCCTTCCGCTTGGACGGACATTATTCGTCTAATTTTTAACTTCGTTTTTTTTATAAAATAAATGCCTTTCAAAAAAGGATGGTTATTAATTCTTGTTTTGCTGCTGGGATGTTTTTTTCGTCTAACCGGACTTTCCAAAAATCCGGCCGGATTTTTTTGTGACGAAGCCTCGATTGGGTATGAAGCATATAATTTGTGGCAAACCGGTAAAGATAGTTTTGGAAATACTTTTCCGCTATTTTTTCGTTCTTTTGATGACTATAAAAATCCGGTTTATATTTATTCGGCGGCACCTATTGTTGGACTTTTTGGTTTAAGTGAATATTCGCTGCGTTTAGTTTCGGTAATTTACGGTCTTTTAACTATTCTTGTTATCTTTTTTTACGTCCGGGAATTGTTTGGTTTTCCGACAGCCATCCTTTCGGCATTATTTTTATCAGTTTCTCCGTGGCATATTCTTTTTAGTCGGGTCGGTTTTGAATTAATTGCTTCTGTCTTTTGGGTGGTGTTGTCTCTCTATCTGCTGGAAAAAAGTATTAAAAACCTGGTTTTTTATCCTCTGGCGGCTGTTTCTTTGATGATCGCTTTTTTAAGTTACACAACTCCCAAACTTTACTTGCCGGTTCTGGTTTTACTGTTTTTTCTTACTCATTTTTCTTCTTTGTCGCCGATCATCAAAAAACCTCTGTTTTGGCTCACTAATTTTACTTCACTTCTGGTGATGTTTTTGTTACTTCGCAGCTCGCTTGTTGACGGCTCTTTTTTCTCCAGATGGCACCAGGTTACCAAAGAACCTCTGGCTTATTCGGAAATTTTTAATTCATATCTCAATCATTTTTCTCTTGAGTTTCTTTTTCAAAAAGGGGATATCGATTTTCCCGGCCAGTTTATTACCCGTCATTCAGTTCGAGGTTTAGGTCAACTTTATTGGTTTCAACTGCCTTTGTTGGTTTCTTTTTTGTTTAAAACCATCACCTCATATAAAAAAAATAAATCTCTCTTATTTATTGTCTTTTTCCTCCTAATTTATCCTCTTGGTACTATCTTTACTCAGGTTAACCCCCAGGCTACCCGATCGGTTATCGGTGTCGTCCCTTTCCAAATTGCTTGCGCAGTTGGTCTTGTTTATCTGCTCGATTACGCCCAAAAATTTAAAATTAAAAATATAATTTTATTTATATTTTTTACTATTATGTTTTTATCGGTTTTAAATTTCTCCCGTCTTTTGGAAAAATATCCTCAGTACTCTTCGGATTTTTGGGGTTGGCAGTACGGCGCTAAACCGGTAATGAACTATTTTTTACAAAACAAAGATTCTTATCAGCAATTATGTCTTGAAGGTGCTTTTAATTCTCCTGATATTTTTCTTAAGTTTTATGATCCTGACAATTATTGTCAGGACAAATGTCAAATTTGCGGTACTAATGATTATGATTCCCGTAAAAGTCAGCTTTTTGCCATCACTCCGGATACTTTACGTGATTACCCCGAATATCTTCCCGGTCGGAAATTTGTATCTCATAAAATCATAAACTATCCAAATGGTTCACCTGCTTTTATAATAGGGGAGTTTTATTAAATTATGTTTTCAGATTTTAAATATATTATTTTGTGGTGGTCAACGTTTTTTGTCGTTGGCTCGATTGCCCTCCCTCTAACCTTTTCGATTTTCAAAAAATTTTGGGACAAGGGTTATCTTTTTTCCAAAGTAATTTCCCTCATCATTTTAACTTATGTTATTTTTGTTTTGGGTGTATTTCGTTTACTTCCTTTTACTATTACTTCGCTTTTGCTGATCATAATATTTTTTCTGATTTTAGATTTTATTTATCTTCGTCGTTCCGATAATTTCAAAGACTTCATAAATCTTCTCCGAAAAAATAAAAAATATTTCATTGTTGAAGAAATAATTTTCCTGGTGGTCTTAATCGCTTGGTCTTTTATCCGTGGTTATGCTCCGGATATTGAAGGCTTGGAAAAGTTTATGGATTGGGGTTTTGTTAATTCGGCTCTCAGAAGTCAATATCTGCCTCCGGTCGATATGTGGTACTCCGGCTCACCGATCAACTATTATTATTTCGGCCATTTAATGACTGCCGTTCTCACCAAGCTCTCCGGTATTTCCTCGGCCATCACTTACAATTTGGCGATCGCCTCCACCTGTTCTTTAACTTTTGCTTTAACTTTTTCTTTGTCTTCAAATTTAGTCGCAAATTTTTTAAAAAAAACAAATTTCAAAGCCATAATTGTTGCCGGTTTGTTCTCGGCGCTGTTATTAACCTTCGGTGGAAATTTACATTCAATTTATAAAATAGCAAAATTGGATATTCAAAATGAAGGTAGTTTGGTTTTAAGTCCAAAAGCAATTTCCACCGCTGCTAAAATGTATTGGTACCCCGATGCTACCAGATTTATTGGCTACGATCCCGATATTCAGGACAAAACTATTCACGAATTTCCGATTTATAGTTTTGTCGTCGCCGATCTTCACGGTCACATGAACGACATTCCTAATGTCCTACTTTATCTGGCTCTTCTTTTTTCTTTATCATTTTCTTTTGCCCGTCTTCGCCGTCAGGAAATCGATTGGCCTCTGGTAATCTCTTCCGGATTTCTTCTTTCTGTTGCCTATATGACAAACGCCTGGGACTTCGCTGTCTACGGTCTGGTTTTTGCTGTTTTTACTTTTTTTAATCTTCTTCTTTTGCGAGATTTTAAGAATGCTTTATTTACTACCGTCTTTCATGGCTTATTGGTTATTATCACCTGGTATTTGTTTAATTTACCTTTCTCTCTTAATTTCACTCCCATGGTTCAGGGCTTACGTCTGGCCGACAGCCATAGTCCTTTCTATCAATTGTTTGTTTTGTACGGTGGTTTTTGGTTAATTTCTCTGCCATTTGTTATCTGGTTTTTATCTTCTTTTTTCAGAAATTTAAAACATCGTTTTCATTTTTCATCTGCCGACGTTTTTGTTTTTTCGCTTATCGTCACCGCTACTCTTTTAATTATCCTCCCTGAAATCGGTTATCTGAAAGACATCTATATTTATGAGCATCGTCGGGCCAACACTATGTTTAAACTTGTTTACCAGGCATTTATTATGTACTCCCTGGTTTCCGGATATATTTTTATTCGTCTTAAAAAATATTTACCCCTAAAACTTATTTTTGTACTTGTTTTTGTCAGTCACATGATTTATCCCTACTTTGCAGTAAAGTCGTATTACACTCTGGAAAAATACCAAGGTTTATGGGGACTGAATTTTCTGAAGAATAATTACCCCGACAACTTCGAGGCAGTCAATTGGATTAACAACAATATTTCCGGTCAGTCGGTGATTTTGGAAGCTGTCGGAGACAGTTACACCACCTTTAATCAGGTTTCAGTTGCTACCGGTCTCCCGACTGTTGAAGGTTGGATTGTCCATGAATGGTTGTGGCGTGGTGGTTATGACCAACCTGCTGCCAGAGAATCTGATGTTAAAAAAATATATGAGTCGGATAATCCTAAAGAAGCTCAATCTTTACTCCAAAAATATGCCGTTAAATATATTTTTGTCGGCGATAAGGAACGGGAAAAATATGCCGAACTTAATGAACAAACTTTCACTAATCTCGGTGCCAAAATTATTTTTGAATCAGGTGATACCCACATCTACCAACTCTAAGGTTTAGGCTCTATACTCAATAACATGCTCGATGAAATTTTATCAGGTCTTAATCCGGCTCAAAAAGAGGCTGTCACTTTTCCCGGTAAACCGCTTCTGCTTTTGGCCGGAGCCGGTTCGGGTAAAACCAGAGTTCTTACCCATCGGGCGGCTTATTTTGTCGCCACAAAACAAGCCTCTCCCTCGCAGATTTTGTTGTTAACTTTCACCAACAAAGCTGCTGATGAAATGAAACAACGGATGTCAAAATTGCTTTCTCCACTAGCCGCTAAAACGAAAAATTCCACAAAGCCTTCATCCAAAAATTCCCAACTTTGGGCAGGAACTTTCCATTCTTTTTGTTGTCGTGTTCTTCGAAGCGACGGTCGTTCTCTTGGTATTAGTCCTGATTTTGTTATTTACGACAGTGATGATCAGGAAAATATTGTCAAATTGTTGCTTAAAGACATGAACCTTACTCCTCAGGAATTTAAGCCGAGTTCAGTTATGTACTATATTGAGGATTGTAAAAATAAATTTGTTAATCCGGTTGATGCTGAAATACGCAGCAGCGGTTATTGGCAAAACACCGCCGCTAAAATTTACAAAAAATATCAGCAAAAACTAACCGAATTTCAGGCTCTGGATTTTAATGATCTTCTTTTCAAAACCGTCGAACTTTTTATTCAGTATCCGGAAATACTCACCAAGTATCAGGAAATTTATCGTTTTATTTTGGTAGACGAATATCAGGACACTAATCAAATTCAGTATTTGTTAACCAAATTGTTGGCTAATAAATATAAACAAATTACGGCGGTCGGCGATGCCTCACAGGCCATCTATGGCTGGCGCGGCGCCGATTATCACAACCTGACTGCTTATACGACAGATTTTGAAAATGCGACGGTCATTAATTTGGAGCAAAACTATCGTTCAACCCAAATTATTCTCGATGCTGCCAACTCCGTTATTTCCAAAAATTCTTCTCATCCGGTTTTAAAATTATTCACTGAAAAAAGATCATCGGATTTAATTAAAATTTTTTCCGCTGAATCGGAAATTGCCGAAGCAGAATACATCGCTCAAAAAATTAATTTTATTTATTCCAACCTCCATATTCCTTTTCGTCAGATTGCCGTTCTCTACCGGATGAATGCTCAATCACGTGTTTTGGAGGAAGCTTTTTTAAGATACAGCATTCCTTATGTCCTAATTGGCGGTTTGCGATTTTATGAAAGAGCCGAAATTAAGGACATTTTAAGTATGCTCCGTTTTGGCCACGACCGTCATGATCGAATCTCAGAAGACCGTGTCGAAAAAGCTCTGGGTAAACGCCGCAAGGTTATTTTTGAAGAGCACTTAAAAAATTTGGATCTTAAAAAGTTAACTTCACTTCAGATTTTGGAGTCTCTGGTCACCAACTCCGGCTATCTGGACAAATTCGATCTTAAAGATGAGGAAGATCAAAAAAGAATCGAAAATATTAAAGAATTAAAATCAGTTGCCGCTTCCTTTCCAAAGATTAATGATTTTCTGGAAAACATAGCCTTGGTTCAGCAGGAGTATTCCCTTCAGGAGAAAAATAAAAAGAAGGAAAATCGTGACGGTGTCCGCTTAATGACTCTCCACAGTAGCAAAGGTTTGGAATTTGAAGTCGTTTTTTTGGTCGGTTTTGAGGAGGGGATTTTACCTCACTCCCGTTCCATGATGGACGATTCCGAAGTCGAAGAGGAACGTCGGCTTTGTTATGTCGGTATTACCCGGGCCAAAGATTATCTCTATATTTCCTATGCTACCAGACGCCTATTTTTCGGCAAAAGTTCGCTAAACGAACCTTCCCGTTTTTTGTTGGATATTCCCCAAAAACTAATCGAGTACGAGGAATCGGTCGATAAAATTATCGATCTCCGTCGTCAAAAACGATCCGACGACTCGGATCTTATCTATGATCCTGATATCTATTAAATTTCTTTTAAAAATTTAAGTGAATTTTGAAAATAAAGGGTATTTAATAATTTTTTCATTTATAATTACCACATGATTACCCGCATTCTCTACGACGAAGAAAAAAACCAATATAACAAATTAGTTAAGCATCCTGTTCAAACATGGGAATGGGGTGATTTCCAAATCAACGAAGGTCATAAAATTTATCGTCTTGGGGTTTTCGACAACGAAAAAATGGTTTCTGCCTACTCGGTCAGTTTTCATCGGATTCCCCATACTGATTATTCCATCGGCACCATTCTTCGTGGTCCTCAGGTCGATGAGGAAATGATTAAAAATATCCGTAAAATTGCTATCGACGAAAAAGCTATCTTTGTGAAATTAGAGCCTGACGTTTATCAAAAAACTTTTGATGCCAACAATAATCCGACTTCTTTAAAAGTTGATATGAGTTTTCCGGATTTAAAAGTTTCACCTAAAGTAGCCTTTTATCCCTATTCGTATGTCGTCGATCTTACTCTCTCAGAAGATCAGCTTTTAGCCAACATGCATTCCAAAACCCGTTACAACATCCGTATCGCCAATCGATATGGGGTAAAGGTTTACGAAAAAACCGACGCTGCTGGTTTTAAAACTTATCTTGATTTATTGTTCGAAACTACTAAACGTCAGGGTTTTTATCTCCATTCCCGCCAGTACCATGAAAATTTATGGAAGATCTTAAAACCAACCGGTATGGTTCACATTATGCTCTCTGAGTATCAAGGTCAGGTGCTCTCTGCCTTTATGCTTTTTGTTAATCAGGATAAACTTTTTTATCCCTACGGTTCTTCAAAATTTGAACACAAAGAAGTAATGGCCCAAAATTTACTCATGTGGGAAACTATTAAATTCGGCCAAAAGTTGAATCTTAAAAAATTTGATATGTGGGGCAGTTTGGGGCCGGATGCCAAAGAAGGCGAGCAGGGTTATGGTTTTCACCGTTTTAAACAGGGATATGGCGGTCAGTTAGTCCAGTTTGTCGGCACTTATGATTTAGTTATCAACCCGAAACTTTATAAACTATACAATTTAGTTGATAAACTTCGCTGGAAACTGCTTCGTTTCGGTGCTTCTGTTTTCCGCCGCTAATATCTTCTTTACAACCACTAATTTTGTATTATCATCAATAAATGTTTTATTTGGTTCGTTTCAATCAAAATAATAACCGCTAAGGCGGGGATTTTTGGTTGTCACCAGATAAACAATTCCCGCTTCAGAAAGCGGGTTTTTTATTATCCGCTTTGGGAAGATTAATTGTTAAAATACATCATGTCGACAGTTATAACCGATGACCAGTTTCAACATATTGCCAAACTTTCGCGTTTGGAAATTAAACCTGAAGAAAATTATATTAAAGATCAATTGGCTCAGGCTGCTGAATATGTTGATATTCTCAAAGAATTAAATACCGACAATGTTCCTCCTACCTATCAGGTTAATCACAAAATAAACGTTTCTCATCCTGATGAAATAATTCCTTCTTTACCGCAAAAATTAGCTCTTTCTCAGGCTAAAGATACCCAGGACGGTTATTTTAAAACTTCACCTACTATTCATAAAAAATAATTATGTCATCACTCAACCAACTTACATTAACCGAAGCGAAAAAAGGACTTCTTGAAAAAAAGTTTTCTTCAAAAGACTTGGTCGTTGATTGTTTAGCCCAAATTAAAAAACTTCAGCCGGTCCTCAACGCTTATGTCACTGTTACCGAACAGGAAGCATTAAAATCTGCCGATAATGCTGACCTCTCTCTTCCTTTAGGTGGAATTCCCATTGCCATCAAAGATAATTTTTGCACCCTCGGTATCCGGACTACCGCCTCTTCTAAAGTACTCGACAATTATTTGGCCCAATATGACGCCGCTTCTATTAAAAGATTAAAAGCTGCCGGCGCCATTATTATTGGTAAAACCAACATGGATGCTTGGGCGCATGGTTCTTCAACGGAAACTTCTGATTATGGTACTACCTTTAATCCCTGGAACATTGAACATCTTCCCGGTGGTTCTTCTGGTGGTTCTGCCTCGGCTGTGGCCTCAGATCAGACTATTATTTCTACTGGTTCAGAAACTGCCGGTTCTATTCGCCAGCCGGCTTCATGGTGTGGTGTGGTTGGTTTTAAACCGACTTACGGCCGTGTTTCCCGTTATGGCGTCATTGCCATGAAATCATCCACTGATTCTCCTGGTCCGATTTGTAAAACTGTCGACGATGCTGCGGCTGTACTGGAAATTATGTCCGGCCATGATCCTTTTGATGCTACTTCTATTGAAGAAGGACCGTGGATTCGCCCCGAAATAAAAAAAGATCTTACCGGATTTAAAATTGGTATTCCTTCGGCCTATTTTCCCAAAGAAGTTCAACCGGAGGTAAAAGAGGCGATTCTCTCGGCAGCTGAAACTTTAAAAAAATTAGGTGCTGAAATCATCGAACTTGACGATGTTATGGATCCGAAATATTCAATTGCTGTTTACACTATTCTCCAGCGTTCCGAGGTTTCCAGCAATTTGGCTCGTTTTGATGGTATTCGTTATGGTCACGACCGAAGTTATTTTGGTCAGGAAGCTAAGAGGCGAATCATGCTGGGAACTTATTCACTATCTTCCGGTTATTACGATGCCTATTATGATAAAGCCCAAAGGGTAAGAACTTTAATTTGTCAGGATTTTGATCGTCAGTTTGCCAAAGTTGACGCTATCATCGGTCCTGTCTCTCCGACCACCGCTCTTAAAAAGGGTGCTTCCGAAGGCCAGGCTATGTTTGGAGAACTACAGGATATGCTGGTGGAACCATCAAGTATTGCCGGACTACCGGGTATTTCGCTTCCATGTGGTTTTGATAAAATCGGACTGCCTATTGGTTTACAAATCATGGCTCCACAAAAACGTGAAGACATTGTTTATCAAATTGCTAAGATTTTTGAATCCAACACTGAATATAAATTATCAAAACCAAAATTATGAAAATCACTCCCATAATCGGACTCGAAGTCCATGTCGAATTAAAAACCAAATCAAAAATGTTTTGCCGCTGCGATGCTTCGCATTTCCACGCAGAACCTAACACCCACACTTGTCCTGTTTGTCTCGGCCTTCCCGGCGCTCTGCCGGTGCCGAATCTTGTTGCCTGCGAGTGGTGTATTAAATTAGGCCTGGCTTTAGGTTGTTCTGTTAACGAGGAATCTTTTTTCGAGCGGAAAAATTATTTCTACCCCGATCTGGCCAAGAGTTATCAGATAACTCAACTTCAAAAACCGTTTGCCATAAATGGTCATTTAAATATTGATGGCCATGATATCCGGATTAATCGTGCTCATATGGAAGAGGATACCGGCAAAAGTGTTCATCTCGACGGCTCCACTCTCCTTGATTTCAATCGTTCCGGGGTTCCTCTCGTCGAAATCGTTTCCGAGCCTGATTTAAAATCAGCGGCAGAGGCCAAGAAATATTTGGAAAAACTTCAGCAAATCATCCGTTATATCGGCGTTTCCGATGCTGATATCGAAAAAGGTTCCATGCGTTGTGAACCGACTGTCAATTTATGTATCGATGATCAGTTCTACACTCCCTTAGTTGAAATTAAAAACGTCGCTTCTTTAACCGGCGTTATGAACGCTATTAACTACGAAATAACCCGCCAGTCAGAACAGTTTGCCGAAGATCATTTGGAAAAAAACTCTACCAACAAAACCACCCGTGGTTGGGATGCCGATCAAAACCGCACTTTTCTTCAACGGGAAAAAGAGGGGAGTGCTGATTATCGCTATTTCCCCGAGCCCGACATTCCTCCGATGATTTTTACCAAGGATCAGATTGGGGCTATCCGCAGCACTATACCCGAACTTCCCGATCAAAAAATTGTCAAATATAAAGCTCTTGGTCTTTCCGATTATGATGCCAATCTTTTGGCCGAAAACAGCGAGTTTTCTGCTATTTTCGAAAAAGCTCTTCACAACTCCTCCGAGCCTGATTTTGCTAAATTCGTCACCAATCTTTTAATTGGACCACTTAAAACTATTGATCTTACTTTAGACAAAATAAATCCAGAGCATTTTAAAAATCTTTTTGATCATAAATCGGAACTCTCTTCCAGTGCCATCAAACAGTTGGTTGTAGACGCTTATAATCAGGGTAAAGATCCCTTGGTTTTAGCTAAAGAACAAAACCTATTTCAGGTCTCCGATACCGGTGCTTTGGAACAAATTGCCAAAAAAGTTTTGGCCGATAATCCCAAAGCTGTTGCTGACTACCAAAAAAATCCCTTTTCCGTCAGTTATTTAGTCGGTCAGGTAATGAAAGAGTCCAAAGGTTCTGCCAATCCTCAGCTGGCCAAGGAAATTTTAGAAAAGCTTCTGAAATAATTTTTGTTACAACTCCCTTGTTTATGGCTAAAGTATCATATTTGGTTATTAATGGTTCTTTCGAGAGCCGGGGTTTTTATATTGTTCTCAATCCTGGAGTCGAAGAACAAGTAGCCAAAAATTTTGAATTAAATTTTCTTCCGATCTTTGCCCGCACTACTAATCCTCATTCAGAGAATCGTCTTAAAATTATTGTACCTGCCAATAATAATATTAATGAAGTCCTTATTCCTTTTAAGGCTAGAGATAACGCTCGATGTATTGTCCAAAGAATCAATACTCAGGCAGAGAAAATGAGAGCTGGTAAACATTAATTAAAATATGACTATCGAATATATTCCGGAAAGACTTGGTGAAATGGTAAATGATTCCCATGCTCCCAGACGTCTCAGAAACCGTCAGGGTGATGTTGTCTGTAACGACTGCCATTTTAGTTCTGAGGGTAATGTTTTGGATATTAACCTCGAGGCTAAAGTCCATCTTCAGGAATTTCCGGAACATCATCTTGTTGTTAAAGAGATTTCCTGCCGTTTTGGGATGTAAGTAGCGGAAAACTACTTAACTTTTTCTTGCATTTCTCGATTTTTGTTATAAAATCCCTGTCTATGTCAAAAATAGGTGAATTTCGTTTTTATTATTTTGATCAGATTTCGTATGATTCCGATGCAGAGCAGAGTGGTCATCTGGTGGTACTTAGGGACTCTTTAGATATCCAAATTGCTCAGGATATGGATCGTACACCAATAGAATTATTTCTTCGCGCCACCCGCAGCAACAATCGTTTTCGGATCGAAACTGTGCTGGGTTCAGAATATATTAAAGACACCGGAAAAATAATTTCTTTTAGTAGCCGTGAAGATGCTCTGTCCTGCTCCGATGAAATTAATTTTCGTCGTAATAAGCTAAAAAATTAGTGTTTATTTGCCGTTACCAACAAGTCAATTGTTGTAGGACCGCTTTGATTTCTGACAGAAAAATCATCGATCGTTAACTCAGATGATTCGAGGATAAACTTATCCCACAACATCCAATATTTAAGTCTTAACTTATCAGTTAGTCTCGAAATTTTCGAGAATAATATTTTTCTCCTATGAATTTTCCATGCCTTGTAATTAGCATCTAAATAATTACAATGATAATCCAAACCACTATTTGTCATTATATTTCTTATCGAATCCTCATCAAACACTCGTACATCATCATTATTATGTATAGCAGTTTTTTTATAGGGAGTGGCTATAAATAATTTTCCATCGTTTTTTAATACCCGCGAAATTTCCTGTATTACTTTAGAAGGGTTATTTAAATGCTCGACTACATGAGATAGAAATATGCTATCTATCGACTTATCGGCAAAAGGTAAGTTATCACTTAAATCCAATTGTGCTTGACTTATTTCTGAAAAGCTGTTTCTTTGTTTTTTGAGAAAATCAATCCATCTGTCGGCACTTATTAACAATTTTGGTTCTAGATTTCTAATTTTTTCCAGTCCATGTCCATGACAAGATCCTATATCCAAGGTTACTCTACCCTCTATCAACTGAGGACTAGTATCAATGCCGAAACGATAAGCCCAATCAACCCTTCTTCTAATAAAGGTGTCTGGATAGCCGTAATGATCGCTGATTGGATATCGTGCCCCTTTTACGCTATAGTACTCACCAGAACTCATATAACGGATTAATATAACATTGTGTTTCGAATAGTCAACTATTTTGCTAATTTACGATTAAAAACATTTCATCCTCAACGCCTGGGAGTCCAGGTGATAATCGTTTTTCGTCATCAGGTGTTATTGGTAAAAAACAAAAACAATTTTGTCTATTCATTGCCAGGTGGCGGCATTAAAAAACATGAAACCCCAAAAGAAGCTGCTAAAAGAGAGATTAATGAAGAGCTTGGTATAGAAAATGTCGACCCGATCCCTTGGAGTGTTTACTATAATCTTGTTCAATTTGATGATCATATCTATTTATACATATTGAATCTCAATTCAAAACCGATCATTAAGATTAATCACTTAAACAATGAACTAAATGACGCCCGCTGGTTCACGGTATCCGAGTTAAAAAAACAAATTCATATCTCACCTGCAGCCCGGAGGCGGATTGAAGACTATTTCCAACATCGTCAACCCATAATTGATCGGTGGTAATAAGCTAAAATAGGTGAGTGTCAGATTTTCTCTCCGAGTACCAAAAACTAAACACCGAACAAAAAATGGCTGTCGATGCTATTGAAGGTCCGGTGATGGTTATTGCCGGTGCCGGCACCGGCAAGACACAAACTATAGCCCTTAGAATCGGAAAAATCCTAAAAGAGTCCCAAATCAATCCCGGTAATATTTTGTCGTTAACTTTCACTGAAAATGCGGCTCTGAATATGCGTCAGCGTCTTTTGGATTTGATCGGTTCTTCTGCTTACAGTGTCCGCATCGCCACTTTCCATGGTTTTTGTAACTCTATTATTAAAGATCATCCTGAATATTTTCTTAAATCTACTGTTGAATCCGAGGCTATTGATGATATTACTCAAATTGAAATAATCCGTTCCCTTATCGATCAGCTGCCCTCCGACTCTCCCTTAAAAAATCTTAACTTCACCTATTTTTATCAAAAAGATATTATTTCCACTCTCTCGACTCTCAAAAAAGAAAATATTTCCCCTACCCGTTTTGAAGAATTAATCAAATATGCTGCCGACTTTGTTGTTTCTGCTTATCCGGTTGTCGAAAAGTTGCAGGGTATCCGTGCTGTTGCCAAAGCCGAAACGGAAATTACCGGTTTAATATCTTTTTTGTCTGCCGATTCGAAAATTAATTCTCTATACCAAATTCGTCTCCAATATTTTCTTAATCTTTACCAGTCACAAGTCATTTCTTTATCCGAACTAAAGAAAAACGTCAAAGATTTCGTTGAAAATCTTAACAACAATTTACCTAAACTACGGGATTTGTTGATAATATACCAATCTTACCAACAAACTCTTTTGGAACGTGGTCTTTATGATTATGAAGATATGATTTTGTGGGTTATTTTAGCCCTCCAAACTCATTCCGAGCTTTTATCTCAATATCAGGAAATTTATCAATATCTTTTAGTTGATGAATTTCAGGACACTAACTCCGCCCAAATGGAAATCCTTAATTTATTAACTAGAAATCAAAATCGTCCCAATATTTTTGTCGTCGGCGACGATGATCAGTCCATTTATCGTTTTCAGGGTGCCTCGGTGGAAAATGTCTATTCCTTCTATCAAAAATATCAAAAAGACATTAAATTAATTGTTCTAAAAAACAACTATCGTAGTCATCAATTGATTCTTTCTTCTTCGGAAAATGTCATTAGTCATAACCTAAGCCGTATTACTCAATATATTGGTAACTTGGATAAGTCTCTAAAATCGGTAGCTGTCTACGATCCTGATCCGATTAATCTCTTTACTGCCGATTCTGTCAGTCAGGAAAACTACTGGGTTTCCCAAAAAATAAAAAGTCTTGTCGACTCCGGTGTCAGCCCGAGTCTTATTGCCGTTCTTTATCGCAACAATGCTGATGTTAACGATTTATTGCCTTATTTAACGCAAAACAATCTTCATTATCTCCGCTCCGATTCTGTTAATATTTTAGACACTCCGGAAATTCAACAACTCTTAACCCTCTTAAAGTATCTTGCTGATCCCCGGGATAATACCCTTCTTTTTCATGTTCTCTCCTTCAATTTTACGAATTTTAAAGCTCTCAATCTTTACAAGCTGTTTAATTTGGTCAGCAAAAGTTCTCTCTCACTTTCAGAAGCAATCTTTGATCAGGAATTTCTTGCCAAAAATTCTTTTTCCCCAAAATTCATTAAGAAACTTAAAAATTTCACCATCCGGGTTGCTAAAATTCAAAAAAAATCCGTCAATCTTCCCCCCGACGAATTATTTAATTTAATCATCCGTAAATTTAATTATTTACCTTATGTTTTAAACAGCGGCAATCTTTCTCTTTTAAAACAATTAAACGCTCTTTATTCCCACCTAAAACAAAGTTTGGCGGTTGACAAAATTGATCTCTTTACCTGGGTTAAAAAAGTTGATCTTCTTTTTGAAAATAATTTAGCTCTTAATTCTTCTCCGCTTATTTCCGATGAGGCCTCCTCAATTCGTTTGATGACGGTTCATAAAGCCAAAGGTTTGGAATTTGAACATGTTTTTTTAATTAAAGTGTTATCGGGAAAATGGGATTCTTCTTCATCACGTTCTCTGATTAAGCTGCCTTTAGGAATTCTTAACTACGACATTGCCTCTCCGGAAACTTTGGAGGAAGATCGCCGTCTCTTTTATGTCGCCTTAACTAGGGCCAAAAAACAAATTTATATTTCTTATTCCCGTTTCAATGAAAGTCGACGGGAGCAGTTAGCCTCTCAATTTGTCTCTGAAATCGATCCCCAATTTATTCAAAAAATCCCGGCCGATTCCAATATCGAAAAGGACTCTTTGAAGTTTTTATTTTCCTCCACCCTTCCTCAACTTCAATCCGTTAATTTATCAGCTTACCTTCAGAATTACTTGTCTACCAAATACCGGTTTAATATCACTCACCTCAATTCTTATCTCAAATGTCCTCTTTGTTTTTTCTTTAAAACTATTTTGCGTTTGCCGTATCCCAAAACCAAATCTCTCTCTTTTGGGACCAGTGTCCACGGAGCCCTGGCTTATCTTACCGAAACTTATAAAAAAGAAAACCGTCTGATTACTTTAGAAAAGTTTCTCTCTGTTTTTGATAAAAACTTATTCCGGGAAAATCTTTCCCAAAATGATTATCACGATCTGCTGGCTCATGGTCATCAGGTTTTAACGGATTACTACACCCATTATCAGGATGAATTTAACGGCCGTTGTTTCACTGAGCATGATTTTAAATTTTACAATGTCAGAATGAACGACATTCCTCTCACCGGTAAAATCGACAAGATTGAATTTATGTCTGGGTCGGAGGTTAATGTAGTTGATTACAAAACCGGAAAACCTGATTCCAAATATCAGGAACTAAGTCCGGAAGGGGATTATTTTCGACAATTGGTTTTCTATAAATTACTTTGTTCCGAGGCTAAAGGTTTCCCTTACGAGGTAGTTTCCGGCACCATTGATTTTATTGAAAAGAATAATAAAAATTCATTTGTCCGCAAAAATTATTCTTTAACCAACGATGATGTGGTCAAATTAAAATCCCAAATCACTGAGGTATTTGAAAAAATTAAATCTCTCGACTTTACTCCCAATCAAAAATGTGAAGACAAAGACCACCTTCACAATTTATATGATAAATATTTCAAATGAAACTTTTAATCAAACGTTTTGATAAATCACTTCCGCTTCCGGTTCATAAAACTCCCGGTGCTGTCGCAGTCGATCTTTGTTCCCGCCTCGATCTTGATATTCAACCCAAAGATATTGCCTATATTCCCATGAATGTAGCTCTTAAAATTCCTGATGGCTATTTCGTTTTATTAGCCCCCCGTTCCTCCACTCATAAAATGGGTATTCAGGGAATAAACGGAGTGGGGATTATGGACCGCGATTATTGCGGCGATAAAGACGAATATCATTTTGCCGTTCGCAATTTCACTGACCAGCCGGTTTCGATCCACAAAGGTGACCGTCTTTGCCAATTAGTTCTGATCAAGTGTGAAACTTTTGAGTTTGATGAAGTCGACTCCATGCCCGACCCCTCCCGCGGCGGCTTTGGGACTACGGGGGTTTAATAACCCCTCAATCTCCCCTCGCCCCTCTTTGACAAGAGGGGAATCAAGTCAAAAATTTTTCTTCTCACTTCGTCAATATTGTTATCGACTTCCGTATTCGTAAATCTGATCGTTTTAATTCCGATCTTTTTTAAGAATTCGTCTCTTAGCTCATCAGTCCCTTTTTTACTAACATGAGAATCTCCATCAATTTCAATTGCCAACGATAATTTTGAACAATAAAAATCTACAATAAAACGATCAATTGGTTTTTGTCTTACGAATCTAAAACCGGTTTTATCTCTGGATAATATTTGGTCCCATACCAATTTTTCCGTGTTTGTAGGTTTAACTCTATTTTTACGGGACATAGCTGTCAAACTGTTTCTATATCTCACACAATTTCTTTTATCGTTAATTGCTTCAGGTTCTACTGATCTTTTCATTAAAAAATTATATTCCTCCTTTTACTCCCCCTCTTGTCAAAGAGGGGGCTGGGGGGAGATTGGAATGCTAGAATAATCTATGACTCTTGTATATATTCTTCTCGTCGCCATTTTGATCGCCGTTGTTTATTTTATTTATCTCCAAAAAACCAGCAAACCCAACGAAATTGATTTATCCAAAGCCATTGACACTTTAGTTAAACAATCAAACGACAAATTAAACGACAAGAATCTTCAAATACAAACCGATCTTTCCAATAAAAAAGATGCTATCGAAAAAATGATCAAACAGGTTTCCGACCAGCTTAATTCGGTTGAAAAAGACCGGGTTGGTTCTTTTAATAGTCTCAAAGAATCCATTGAAAACAGTCGTAAAATCACTGAACAGCTGTCTATTTCTACTGAGGGTTTAAAAAAAACTTTAAGCAACAATCAGATGCGCGGTGCTTTCGGCGAAAAAGTTGCAGAAGATTTATTAAAGCAAATCGGTTTTGTTATTGGCCAGCAATATACCAAACAGGAGTCGGAAGGTTCCGGCCGACCCGACTTTACTATCTATCTACCCGATAAAACTAAAATTAATGTCGATTCTAAATTTCCTTACACCAACATCACCAAGATGAGTGAAGTTGAGGATCCGGCCCAAAAACTTCAATACTTAAAGTTATTTGAACAGGATGTTAAGAAAAAAATTTCCGATGTTAACAACCGCAACTATATTAATCCGGAGGAAAACACTGTTGATTTTGTCGTGGTTTTTATTCCAAACGAAATGATCTTTTCTTTTATCTATGAAAAGTTTCCCGATCTTTTGGAAGAAGCTTTTAGTAAGAAAATTGTTTTCGCCGGTCCTTTCTCTTTTACTGCAATTCTTAGGATGGTTCGTCAGGCGTATGACAATTTTCGTTTCCAAAAAAATATCCAGGGAATTATTACCCAAATTAAAATCTTCAGTTCAGAATTCGACAAATATAATGAAGAATTCAACAAAATTGGTGATCGGATTGATAGTCTGCATAAACAATATGATGAAGTTAATAATACCAGGACTAAAAAACTTCAGCGGGTTATCGATAAGATAAAAATAGAAGACAGCTCCACCCCATCTCTTCATGAATAAGTTATTAACTTTTATTCTTTGGCTTTTGTTTCTGGTCTATGTCAATGTTGTTGTTCCTACCACTGTTTTTTCTTATATTATTTTTTTTATTCTGTTATTCGGCTGTTTATTTGGCACAACCTTGGTCTTTTTTCGAAAAATAAAATTAAACCTTTTGCTGACTTTTTTTCTGATCAGCTTTCCTTTGATTGCTTTTTTTCACCTTTTTTCCATCATTAATTTCATTTTAGACCTGCTTTTTTTTGCCTCGCTTTATTTTCTTTTAAAGTAATCTCCCTCTTGACACCAATTAGCAGTCATCATATTATATTGCTAATATGGCTGATCTAACTCAAAGACAAATAAAAATTCTCAAATGTATTACTGAAGAATTTATCGAAACTGCCGCTCCTGTCGGCTCCGAGAATTTGGAACGTAAATATAATTTGGGAATTTCCTCTGCCACCATCAGAAATGAGATGTCTTCTCTTACTCAATTAGGCTATCTTAAAAAACCTCATCTTTCTGCCGGCAGAAGTCCCACTTCTATGGGCTTAAAGTATTACATTCGTAATCTGATGACACCCAAAAACATGTCCATCAGTGAAGAAATTGGTGCCAAAGAAAAAGTTTGGGATTATAGAAATGAATTTGAAAAACTTCTCCGTGAAGTAACCAAAGAACTCGCCAGCAGAACCAGGGCTATGGCCGTGGCTACCACTGATCAGGGTTCTGTCTTAAGTTTTGGTGCCAGTAATTTGTTGGAAGAACCGGAGTTTTTTAATATCGATGTTACTAAAACCGTTCTCTCTTTAATTGATAATAATAATTTCTGGTTTGATATTGTTAAAAAGGCAAGTAACAGTTCTCCTGGTTCTTCTGAGGAAGTAATTCATCTTTTAATCGGCGAAGATCTTGGTTTAGAGCATCTCGAGCCCTGCGGTTTTATTTATCAAACATACGAAGCCGGTCCTCACCGTGGAATTTTAGGTATTGTCGGCCCAGCCCGCTGTCAATATCAAACTTTAATTCCGGTGGTTGATTACTTTGCCGGTTTGTTAACATCCATTACTCGCTAATCTTATTATGAAGAAAAAAAAGAGTACTCCTTCTGTTAACCTGCAGCCGCAACTGGCTCAGCTACAGGAAAAACTTGATCGGTCCTTAGCCGATTATGCCAATTTAGAAAAAAGAATTGATAGCCAGCGGCAGATGTTTGTTACCTTAGCCACTGTCTCTATCATTTCTAAAATGATCGATGTTCTGGATGATCTTCAATTGGCTCAGGACAATCTTCAGGATCAGGGTTTAAAAATTACCATCGACAAATTTATTAATGTTTTAAAGTCAGAAGGTCTCGAGGAAATAAAAGTCGAAAATCTCGATTTTGATCCCAACACTATGGAATGTGTCGATGTTGTTGACGGTGATGAAAACAAAGTTATTTCTGTCAGAAAAAGAGGTTATACCCTCAATTCTCAGGTTATTCGTCCAGCCCAGGTTGTTGTGGGCAAAAAATTATAAATTATAAGGTTAAAAATTATAAAAAATATGTCAAACAAAATCATTGGAATCGATTTAGGTACAACCAACTCCTGCGTTGCCGTTATGGAGGGGGGTACCCCAAAAGTTATCTTTACTTCTGAAGGCCGCAATACTATCCCTTCAATCGTTGAGCCGGTTAAAAAATTAGTTGGTGATTTGGCTAAACGCCAAATGGTCCTTAATTCTAAAAATACTATTTTCAGCGTTAAGCGTCTAATGGGCCGTCGGATTGATGATCCTGAAGTGGTCAAGACGATTCAGATTGCTCCTTATAAAATTGTCGCCGGAAAAGACAAAATGGCTTGTGTTGAAGTGGAAGGCAAGGTTTATACTCCACAGGAAATCTCCGCTATGATTTTGCAAAAAGCCAAAGCTGATGCCGAGAAATATTTGGGCGAAAAAGTTACCGAGGCTGTCATCACTGTTCCGGCTTATTTTGATGATTCCCAGCGTCAGGCCACTAAACAGGCCGGAGAAATTGCTGGTTTGGATGTTAAAAGAATTGTTAATGAACCGACAGCTTCAGCTTTAGCCTATGGTTTGGATAAAAAGAAAAAGGGGATTGTGGCTGTTTATGATTTGGGAGGAGGCACATTTGATATTTCTGTTCTGGAAATCGGTGATGGTGTCTTTGAAGTTAAAGCCACAAATGGTGACACCTTCCTTGGCGGAGATGACTTTGATCAAAAAATTCTCCACTGGCTTTTGGAAAATTTCCAAAAAGAAAACGGTGTCGATTTAACCAAAGATCCTCAGGCTCTTCAACGTCTTCGTGAGGCTGCCGAAAAAGCCAAGATCGAGCTCTCCACTACCATCGAAACGGAAATTAATCTTCCGTTTATCACTCAAAAAGATGGTCAACCGCTTCATTTAACTACCAAGTTAACCCGGGCACAGTTGGAAAATTTGGTTGATGAATTAATCCAAAAAACAATTACTCCGGTCGAAAAATGTTTGAAAGATGCCGGTGTT
This sequence comes from uncultured Gammaproteobacteria bacterium, assembly GCA_964448705.1. Taxonomy (GTDB): domain Bacteria; phylum Patescibacteriota; class Microgenomatia; order UBA12405; family UBA12405; genus CAYUZS01. The sequence continues at coordinate 107,965 of CAYUZS010000001.1, read as the reverse complement.
TCCAAAAACGATATCACTGATATTGTTATGGTCGGCGGTATGACCAGAATGCCTAAAGTGGTTGAAGTAGTCAAAAACTTTTTTGGTAAAGATTTGGATACCACCGTTAATCCCGACGAAGTCGTCGCTGTCGGTGCCGCTGTTCAGGGAGCTGTTCTTACCGGAGAAGTTAAAGATGTTGTTCTCCTGGACGTTACACCTTTAACTCTTGGTATCGAAACTGCCGGTGGAGTTCGTACTCCTTTGATAGATAGAAATACTACCGTACCTACCAAAAAATCACAAATATTTACTACTTACGCCGACAACCAGCCGCAGGTAGAGATTAATGTTCTTCAGGGTGAACGTCCTATGGCATCCGACAATAAATCGCTCGGTCGTTTTATTCTCGACGGTATCGCTCCTTCTCCCCGGGGTATTCCTCAGATAGAAGTTACTTTTGATATCGACAGTAACGGTATTCTTTCCGTCTCTGCTAAAGACAAAGGGACTAATAAAGAACAAAAGATAACTATTCAGAATGCTACCAATCTCAAAGAAGACGAGATCGAGCAGATGAAAAAAGATGCCGAGATGCATGCCCGTGAAGACGAGGACAAGCATGCCCTGGCCGAATCCCGAAATCGTTTTGATGCCACTGTTTTTAGCGCCGAGAAAACTTTGAAAGATTTTACTGACAAAGTTAAACCGGAAGATAAAACCAAAATAGAGGATATGATTAAATCCGGTAAAGAGCTTCTCCTTAAAACCGATGCTAAAAAAGATGAATACGATAAGGCAAATGAAGAACTAAGCCAGATTCTTCAGGTTATTGGCCAGGCAGTATATGGTCAACCAAACCAGGCCGACGGTGCTCAGGGTAATCCTCAACAACCGGATTCGTCTTCTGAACCAAAATCTGATGCCAAAGAGGCTGAAGAAGGAGAAATTGTTAAATAAACATGGTAAAGTAAGGGCATCCCGGGAATCGGGATGCCCTTTATTAGATTAAAAATTTAAACAAAATGAAAATCAAAAACACTGAATTGGAAATTTCCCGTCTTCGACAGGATAAACTTATTTATGCTACCGAAACCGTTGCTATCGGCATTATGTCCTTGGTGGCTTCATCATTAATCAGCTTGGTGGCCAGTTTTGGCGCCGTCCCGGAAATCTATCTTTTCTACATAAACATTGCTATTTTTGTTTATGCCATCGGTTACGCTATTTATACTCTTATCGGCAACACCAAAAGACTTAAAAAAATCAAAGAATTGGAAAAATAATCTTTAAGTTAAAAAATGTCTGAAGTTGAAAATAAGAAAGATATCCATTTGGATAACCAGTTTTGCATTCTCCAGGATTTAGACAAAGATAGTATCAATTTTCTGGATAAAAAACTTGAAAAAGGTTTATCTTGTATTCCGGAAGTATTTTCGTTTCCAAAATCAACTGAGGAAGAGGTTAAAGCATTTGCTGATATATTAGGCACCTATATTTTAGATACTATGTTCAAAAGTGGACAGTTAACCAAATTTAATAATTGTACTGTTACGTTTACAGACACCTCAGGAGAAAGCCATTTTTGTTTCGCTTGTCCAAGAGGCAATCACCAAGAGTATAAAGATATTCTTAATCAATCAATTAAGAGAGCTAATTCTGTTCTGTCAGTTTTAACTCCGGGTAAACAGTTTCCTTCTCTTAGCTTATGAAACGTGATTTTTACGATATTCTTGGCGTCCCTAAATCTTCATCGAAAGACGAGATTAAAAGCGCCTATCGTAAAATGGCCTTGAAATATCATCCCGACCGCAACAAAGAACCCGATGCCGAGGAAAAATTTAAAGAAATCAACGAGGCTTATGAAGTTCTCAGTAATGATCAGAAAAAAAGTGCCTACGACCAGTTCGGGCACGCTGCTTTTGACCCGTCTTCAGGCGGTTTTGGCGGCCAAACCCATACTCAGCAAAATGGGCCTTTCACGTACACCTGGCAAAGCGGCGGCGGTCAAAATCCCTTCGGCGGCACCGATTTTGATTTTGGTGGTTTCTCCAATCCTTTCGACATTTTTGAACAATTTTTTGGCGGGGGATTCAGCAGTCAGCAAAATCGCTCCCGTCGTTTGTCGACTTTTAAAATCCAACTAACTTTTCTCGAAGCCGCCAAAGGTTGCGAAAAATCTCTAAACATCGAAGGAAAAAGAAAAACCATTAAAATCCCTGCTGGTGTCGACGATGGTCAGCAAATACGTTTTAGCGAATTTGTCCTCTATATCGATGTTCTTCCCGATAAAGTATTTAAGCGTGATGGCAACGATGTCTATGTTCAGTCGGAAATTTCTTTTTCTCAGGCTGCCTTGGGTACAGAAATAGAAGTTCCTACTCTGGACGGCCAGCTTAAAATTCGTATCAAAGCCGGTACCCAGCCAAACACTCTCGTTCGCCTACGCGGCCAGGGAATTCGTGACGTCAACGGTTTTGGAGTAGGTGATCTCTACATTCGTGTTTCTGTTGTTGTCCCCACCCGTCTTTCTGCTAAACAAAAAGATCTTCTCCGCGAGCTTGGTTTATAATTAGTTATGTCAACCGAAAAACTTTCTCCTTTGCCCTCATCCCCGCTCAAGGATATTTTCAACCGTAATATCATGCCTCCTTTTTCTCCGGACATGCTGAATATCCCAGATATAAGACAAAAAATAATAGAAAATGGTTTTAATCTTGAACTTGATGAATCTCAACTTGCTTCTTTGGAAATATCTAAATTTCGCAACTATCAGTCTGGCCGGGGTATTGCCATGAAAGCTGTTTTAGGTGATCGATTATCAGAGTTTAAAACAATGATTCGGAAAGAATGTGCTGACTACCCCCGCAGTATCGCCGGGGATAAAACCCGGGGCGCCCGTCAATTGGCCGCCGACTTGGTAGCGGTTGCTGTCGAAGTTATCACCCCCGAAGAATTTTGTGACAAGATCAACCGTCGTTTTCGAAAAAGTATCGATCCGAAATTCAAAAATAAAATTGCCGGTCTGCCGCTGTCTGCTGCCTTGGCCGTGATTGAATTCTTTACTGAATAATCTGCTATAATACCCACAGTTAAATGTAGTAAGTGGAATGGGGGACGTTTGTGTCCCCTTTTTTAGTAGTTCCCTTACTAAAAGGAAACAAAATGGATATTAAAAGACTGCCTAAAACCGAATTTGCTGCCGCTGTCGCTCAAATCGCCGGCGAGCGTAATATTGACGTTCAGGATATTCTGGATTCCATCGAACTTGGTTTAGTTTCTGCCTATAAAAGGGATCAAAAAGAACACGGTATTATTGTCCCCGACGAGGATATTTTTGAAGTTGAAATTGTGCCTGCTTCAGGATCATTTTCAATTTTTAAAGTTGTCGGTGATCAACGTACGGATGTCACTCCTCCGGGTTTTGGCCGTATTGCCGCCCAAACCGCCAAACAGGTTATCGATCAAAAAATTCGTGAAGCGGAAAGAGATACTGTTGTGGCTGAATATTCCAATAAAATCGGTGTTTTGATTCCGGGAGTTGTTTTACGCATTGATCCTTACAAAATGACAGTCGGTATCGGCAAAACAGAAGCTATTTGCCCTAAAGATGAACAAATTCGAAATGAGGAGCTTATCTTGGGTTCAAAAAAACTCTTTCTTTTAAAATCAATAATTGAAGATGATACCGGTCGTAAAGACATTATTCTTTCCCGCCGCGATCCTGAATTTATTAAACAACTTTTTATTCGGGAAGTTCCCGAAGTTGGAAATCGGATTGTTACTATCGAAAGAATTGCCCGATCATCCGGTGAAAGAACCAAAATTGCCGTCAGCAGCACCCAACCCGGAGTCGATCCTGTCGGTTCCTGTATCGGCCAAAAAGGTTCCCGTATTCAGGCAGTTTTAAATGAGTTACCTTCGGACGAAAAAGTGGACGTTATCGCTTTTTCCAAAAATATCAATCAATTTATTGCTAATGCTTTGTCTCCGGCACAAAATGTTACGGTCAGTTCTGTTGCCAACGGTTTAGCTACCGTTGAGGTTCCTGAAACCGATTTGGCTCTAGCCATCGGTGCTGGTGGGGAAAACGTTCGCTTGGCAGGTATTTTGACTGGCCTGGAAATAAAGGTCAGCGGTTCGACCACTGCCAGAAAATAAAATAGTAGTTTAAAACTAAATATGACCGTAAATAATGACACTAATTTTCGCCCGCCTATCGTTGCTGTCATGGGTCATATTGATCATGGTAAAACAACACTTTTAGATCGTATTCGCTCTGCTAACATTGCCAAAAAAGAGGCCGGCGGAATTACCCAGCATATTTCTTCATATCAAACTGAAGTTACCCTAAAAAACGGCAAAAAGAGCCTTATTACTTTTATTGATACTCCCGGTCATGCCGCCTTCAATAACATGCGCATCAGAGGTGCTCATATCACTGACCTAGTAGTTCTAGTGATCTCGGCTACCGATGGCGTTATGGCTCAGACCAAGGAAAGCATTGTTCAGATTAAAAAAGCCAATCTACCGGTAATTATTGCCTTAAACAAAATGGATTTAGCTGATGCTAATCCGGAAAAAATCAAAGGCCAGCTTGTTGAACAGGATTTGGTTCCAGAAGAATATGGCGGCCAGGTGCCTATCGTTCCTGTTTCCGCTAAAACCGGACAGGGGATCGAGGAACTGTTGGATTTAATTCTTTTACATGCTGATGTTATGGAGTTGAAAAACGAAGCCGATGCTCCTTTAGAAGCTTTTGTGGTCGAATCCCGGCTTGATAAAAACTGTGGGCCGGTCGCTTCAGTCATTATTAAAAGAGGCACTCTCCGTTTGGGTGATTATATCTATGCTCAAGAGATATCGGGAAAAGTTAAAGCTCTCTTGGATTCCAATGGTCATTCACTCACCGTTGCTCCGCCTTCAACTCCGGTAGAAATACTTGGATTTGAAAAAACTCCTTCAACCGGTTGTTTAATTACTTCGGTCAAACAGGAATTACTGGTAGAAGAAGCTAAAAAAGATCATGAAACTTCTTCAGATCAGAATATTTCCCGTTTACCGGTAGTCATAAAAGCCGATGTTGAGGGCACTCTTGAAGCTCTAAAGAATAGTTTTTCTGATGACGTAGAAGTTATTTATGCCGGAGTTGGCCCTGTTACCGACCATGATGTTTTTGTCGCTTCGGCTGCCAAGAGCCAAATTTTTGCCTTTAATGTTTCTATTCCCAAATTCATCAAAAATTTAGCTGACAACGAAAAAGTTGTTATCCATCAGTCTAAAATTATTTACGAAATTATCGACAATATCCAGGCTCAGGTATTAAAAATGCTCGATCCTACCATTGAAGAAACAATTATAGGTGAAGGAAAAATTATTGCTGAATTTAAGATCGATAAGGTCCGCATTGCCGGTATTAAGATAACCAAGGGTGAAATCAGCAAGAATGATGCTATTCACCTTAAGCGTGATACAGACATTATCAAGGACACTAAAGTTGAAGGTATCCGTCAGGGTAAAAACATTATCGAAAAAATCAAGTCCGGAAACGACTGTGGTATGACCTTTAAGCCCTATGTTGACTTTAAAATAAACGATGATATAATAGCCTATAAGAAATAGAAAACAACATAAATTATGAAAAATTACAACGTTTCTGATATCAAAGTTTTAGTTGACAACGCCAAAACTGCTTTGGTTGTTATTCCTCAGATGAATGTTGACAGCGTTGGTGCCGGTTTGGCTTTGGCGCTTTCACTTAAAAAATCCGGTAAAGACGTTAAAGTTTTTTGTCCCCAAAAACCGGATCAAAATTATTCCAAGCTTAGTGGTTTGGAATTGTTAACCGATAATCTTATTAAAAATGATTTGGTAATCTCTTTTGATTATCCAGTTGATCAGATTGAAAATGTTTCCTATAACGACGATGGTGGACGTCTAAACTTAGTTGTCACCACTAAACCTGATTTTCCTAAAATTGGTAATGACAAGATCATCGTCAACAACGATACCGCTGCTGCCGATCTTTGTTTCATGCTTGGTGAAGAAACAGCTTTAGGTGCCAATGCTTCTTTAACTGCTAAAGGTAATTGGGTATTTATTTCCCCAACTAACGTTTCCAAAGCTTGGGCTAAAGCCTCTTTAATTGATCCCGATGCTCCTTTTTCTGAAATTTTTACCTTCTTTTTGCCGATGCTTGGTTTGCAATTGGATATGGATTCCGCCAAAGATCTGTTAATCGGTCTTCGGGTGGCTACCCAGTCTTTCTCTGTTAACGTTTCTCCGGAAACTTTCGAAGCCGGAGCAATTTGTCTCAGAGCTACTCAGCCAGTCGAAGATCCGACACTTAACCAAATGCCCATAGAATCGGTTGAAAAAAGTGGAAACTTATCCGCCGGCACTAATCAGCCCAACCCAAATACAACTGTTTAATTTATAATTAAAATAGATAAACTTATGACAGCAGAATTTTATGACGTGATAGCACCTGATCCATGCAATGCAGCTGATAGACAATATGTTCATCCCGACAAAAAACGCACTTCTTTTCTCAAAGATAAATGCGGCGGTTGTTTTGTTGAAGTCACTACTAAATCTGGTCAACCAGAAATTACCGGTATTCAGGTTAGAAATCTTTGTTGGGTTCCCGAAGAAAAAAGAGTTAAAGAAAACTACACTATTAAATTGATACCGTGATATAATCCTACCTGACTATTACATCGGTGCGTTGGTAGCCATTCCAATACATTAATATTTAACCGACAAATAGCCGAATAATCTATGGCATTAACCAAAGAAGAAAAAAACGAAATTATTACCAAGTATTCTCAAGCTAAAGGCGACACCGGTTCTCCCGAAATCCAAGTTGCGATTCTAACTAAAGAATTGGAAAAACTACAATCTCATTTAGGCGATAACAAGCACGATTCTCCTGCAAAAAGAGGTCTTTTAAGCAAAATTGCTAAACGTCGTCGTCTTTTGCGCTACCTTCAAAGTCACAATCTTGACCGATACACCAAGATCATCAAGGAACTGGGTATGAAGAAGTAAGGTACAATTAGTCATATTATTTTATTTTTATTTACATGGAAAAAATTTCCTTTGATGTTGTCACTGGCGACAAAAAAATCACCTTAACTACTGGTCAATTAGCACCTCAAGCTAATGCTGCTGTTCTTGCCCAATCAGGCAATACTATTGTTTTAGCTACCGTTGTTCTCGGTAAACTTGATAAAACTAAAGATTATTTTCCGCTTTCAGTGGAATTTGTGGACAAACTTTATGCCGGCGGCTTAATTAAAGGCGGTAAATGGATTAAACGCGAAGGTAATCCTTCTGATACAGCCATTCTTTTTGGCCGTATTATCGACCGTTCAGTTCGTCCGCTTTTCCCCGAAGGCTTCAAAAACGAAGTTCAATTAATGGTTACTGTTCTCAGCAACGATAAAGTTAACGATGTGGTTATTCCTGCATTTTTAGCCGCTTCCACAGCTCTGAATATTTCTGATATTCCTTTTAATGGACCTGTTTCCGCGGTGCGTGCCGGTTTAATCGACAATCAGATTGTTCTTTTCCCGAATCTTGAAGATCAGGTGAAATCTCAACTCGACTTGCTTATTTGCCGTGATGCCGAAGGTATCAATATGATCGAAGCTAACGCCAACATCGTTAGTAATGATCTCGTTCTTTCCGCTATGTCTACCGCTGATAAGGCCGGACAGGAAATCAATCAACAAATTACCGACTTCACCGCCAAAGTTGGCAAGAAAAAGATATTATACGAAAATTTATCTCTCTCAGCCGATTTATTGGCCGAAATTGAAGCACAACTAAAAACGGATTTGGAAAAATTCCTTACCGATGGAGTTGATGGCGCTCATATTGCCGGAGAAGATCTTCTTAAAGAAAAAATAAAAGAACTTTATCAGGAAAAGATCGATCAGGAAGTAGTTGAAGAGAGTCAATTAATGGAAGGAGTCGACATTTTAGTCCGTAAATATCTACGCGAAGCCACTTTAAATGGTCATCGTTATGACAAGCGGGCCTTTGATGAAATTCGTCCTCTCCATATTGAAGCCGGAGTTCTGCCATGTACTCATGGTTCCGCCCTTTTTCAAAGAGGTTTAACTCAGGCTTTAACTATCACCACTCTCGGTTCTCTGGCCGAACAGCAATATCTTCAGGATAGTAATGGTGAAGTTGCCAAACGTTATATTCATTATTATTCTGCCGCTCCCTTTTCTACCGGTCAAACCGGTCGTGTCGGTCGTCCCGGACGTCGGGAAATTGGTCATGGAGCATTAGCAGAAAAGGCGTTAGTTCCGGTGATTCCTTCTATTGAAGATTTTCCTTACACTATCGTCTTAACTTCTGAAGTCATGTCTCAAAACGGTTCATCTTCCATGGCTTCCACTTGCGGTTCTACCATGTCTCTGATGGATGCCGGTGTGCCTATTAAAGACAAAGTGGCCGGTATTTCTGTAGGAATGGTTTCTGATAATAATGGAAAATACGTTCTTTTAACCGACATTGCCGGTATCGAAGATCACTGTGGTGATATGGACTTCAAAATTACCGGAACCAGAAATGGTATCACTGCCATCCAGTTGGATATTAAAAGAATGGGACTTTCTCTGCAGATGATCACTGACACTTTTGCTGCTTCCACTAAGGCTCGAATGCAAATATTGGATGTTATGGATTCAGTTTTATCTGCTCCGCGTCCTCAATTGTCATCCTATGCTCCGAAAATTAAACTGGTCACTTTACCTGAAGACAAAATTGGTGAAGTTATTGGCTCTGGTGGTAAAACCATCAAGGCTTTGATGGAAAAATACGGTGTTCAAATTGATATTGATGATGATGGCCGGGCTTCAATCTCTGCCGTCGATTCCGATAAAATAGATGCCTGCGCTTTTGAAATAGAATCTATGATTAAGGAAGTTCAGATTGGTGAAGAATACGATGGCGTTGTTACCCGGGTTGAAGCCTATGGCGCTTTTGTTGAATTTCTTCCGGGACGGGAAGCCTTGCTTCACGTTTCCGAAATGAGCGGCGGTTTCTTATCCGATCCTTCTTCAATCATCAAGATAGGCGACAAACTTAAAGTTAAGATTGCCGGTTTCAACGATAATCATCAAATAAAGTTGAGCTCTCCTGAATTCAAATTAGCTCACCCTGGCCAACCACGGCCGGAAGGTCAGCCTGATCGACCAAACTTTGATCGTAATCGTAGTTTCAGTAATTTCCGTTCTGCCCCCCAGAGGCCTCGAAGATAAGGTATACTTTTCTAATGGATACTCCGCAGCTCTCGACAGAAGAGGCGATTAATAAACTGGTTGAAAAAAGCAAAAATATTGTCCTTCCTGACGGACTTAAAGAAAAGTTGGCAGACATGTTCTCCCAACTTCAGATTAATGCCCGTTCAGAGGAAACTTTTTGGGCTAATTATCAGTCAATTTCTAAATATATAGATTGGATTATTTCCTTACCTTGGGAAAAAGAATCACAGGACATTCTCGATCTTCAGTTTGCCCACGAAAAACTAAACGAGGGACACTATGGTTTGGATAGTGTCAAAGAAAGAATTTTGGAATATATTTCCGTCCTCACCCTTCAAAAAAATCGTCAGCCCGATCAAAAACTTCGGGCTCCGGTGATGCTTTTTGTCGGACTGGTCGGCACCGGTAAAACAACAATGGCCAAATCCATTGCCACCGTTCTTGGACGGGAAATTATTCGTATTCCTTTTGGTGGTTTAGGTGATCCTCTTTATCTTCGCGGCCAATCCCGTCAGCATCCGGAATCCGAACCCGGTGCTATTATTCGCGGTCTGGCTCAGTGCAAAACTAGAAATCCGGTTATTCTTCTTGACGAAATCGACCGGGTTGCCGATGATGCACTGAACACTATTATGGGTGTTTTGGTTGAGCTGCTTGATCCGGAACAAAACAATCGTTTCACTGACCACTATATAGACTATCCCTTCGATCTTTCTCAGGTTTTTTTCTGTGCCACTTGTAACAACACTTCCCGAATCGCGACTGCTGTTATGGATCGTTTGGAAGTAATTCAAATGCCGTCTTATAACGATGAGGAAAAAATAACTATCGGTCGTGATTATTTATTGCCGCAAGCCCTAAAAGAATCGGGTTTAACTCCTCAGGACTTAGTAATTAAACCGGAAGTGTGGACAAATATTGTTCGTCCTCTCGGCTTTGATGCCGGTGTCCGTACCTTAAAAAGAAATATTGAAGGTCTGTGCCGTAAGGTAGCCATGATTATTCTTTCGGAAAGACAAAAACAGGTGGTGATCGACGATACCAATGTTAAAAATTTTATTCCTCAGTGGTAATTTTATGAAAAATTTCCCCATTTGGTTAATAGTTTTTTTGTTTATTGGCGTCTGGGGATATTACTTTCATTTTCAAAACAAACTCCCTCTACTTAGTGCTAACCAGCCGGCGGTGGTTACACCTACTATTAACCCTAATGTATCGATCTATCCTTCTATTACCGTTGCACCGACTGTGGTCAGCGATAATCTCGATCCGGAGTCTTTAAAGAAATTTTTTGCCGAAAAATATAACAAAAACATTTCTGATATTCAAATTGATATCGATCAAAAAGAAACCCCTTATCTAAAGGGCACAGTCACTTTTAAATTAGCCATGAAAGGCGGTTTATTTTTGGCAGTCAAAGACACCAATAATTGGCTGGTTGTTTTTGATGGTAACGAAAGTATTCCCTGTAAAACCATTAGCCCTTATGATTTTCCCAAATCCATGGTTTCGGAATGTATCAATAGTAATGGAAAATTAGTTGCCCTATGAAATCCGAAAAAACTTTTTCAAATCTAATTCTTCCTTTGATTATGTTAGCCACTGCTTTTGTGGTTTTGTTATTAACTCTCTATCCGTATTACCAAGTATCTCCTCCGGCCGTCACCCGGCCTATCCCGGTTCCGACCGTTAATATTTTTAAATACACTTGCCCAAAAAGTGAATGGGTTGATTGTATGCCCGGTCCCGGTCCCACCAAAGCTCAGTGTCAACCCGGATATCTTGACTGGGCCAAAAACAATTGTCCGGACTTTCAGGGTGCCGCCCTCTAAACTATGAAAAATAAAATTTTTCTTTGGCCCTTATCACTGGCAGTTATCTTTTTCTCCTGTTTCATTATTATTTTTTCTCCCTTAAGTACAAAAAATATTATTAACCCTCCCTCTGGTTCGCACAACACCTCCGCCTGGCAGACCTACCGCAATGAAGAATACGGTTTTGAATTTCAATATCCCTCCAATCTTACTCTTTGGTCGCAAACCCAGAGTGATTCTTCTTTTTCTATTTATCTTTCAGATAAAAATGGTACAGATGTCTTTACGGTCGATTATCTAAACAAATTTTCCTGTCCAAAAGAAACTTGCACTCTTCTTAAAGAAGAGAATTTTGGTTCCAACCGTTTTTATCAGATTCAAAGTTCAGAAAAAATTTATAAATACTATACTGATAAAAATCATTTTAAATTCAGTTTTAATGTGGATGAACTTTTAGATACCAAAATTTCTGATCAAATTCTCTCCTCATTTAAATTTACTCAATAATGTCCGCAACTAAGGAACAAAAGTTAAAATACATCTCTGGTTTGGTTGCCGGATGTCAAAAATGTCCGCTCTATAAAACTGCACATAATCCCGTTCCCGGCGACGGCAATCCCGACGCTCAGATTGTTTTTATCGGCGAAGCTCCGGGAGCTCAGGAAGATGAACAGGGCTTGCCCTTTGTCGGTAACTCTGGTAAACTGTTAAACAAGCTTCTGAATACGATTCAAGTCGATCGGCAAGACGTTTATATCGCCAACATTTTAAAACACCGTCCACCCGAAAACCGCGATCCTCTCCCTGAAGAAATAATAGTATGCACTCCTTACTTAAAAGCTCAATTGGAAATTATTCAACCCAAGGTAGTTATTACCTTAGGTCGGTTCGCTATGAACTATTTTTTTCCGGAAGAATCTATTTCCCGTGTTCACGGGCAAATCAGACAGCTTAATTGGCGTAATTTAGATTTAACAATTATTCCGGTTTACCACCCGTCAGCTGGTTTGCGAAATGGCGCCATGTTAACCGCTCTTGAAATGGATTTTCTAAGAATCGGTGACTATTTACAAAACGGTATTCCTGCCTCCGAGCCGTTAGTAAAACAAAATTCAAATTCGGAAGCAAAAAACTTAAAATTATTTTAAAAATTATGATAAATAACAAAAATTTTTCAAACAAAAGCACTCCGGTTGCTAGGCCACAAGCCGCTTTTTCCGGAATTACAAATCAGGTTAGACAGTTTAACAGTCCCCATGATGCTGTCAGAGTAATTTCTCTGGGCGGTTTTGGTGATGTTACTCAAAATATGTTCGTTTACGAATATATTCCTAATGGTGACGAAACTAAAAGCCAGATTATTATTGTTGACTGCGGTGTTGGTTTCCCAGAGGAAGATGCCTTTGGTGTCGATCTTCAAATCCCCGACACTCATTATTTACAGGATAAAAAAGACCGTATCTTAGGTATCTTTATTACTCACGGCCACGAAGATCACATTGGTGCTATTCGTTTTATCCTGCCTATCTTAGGTACGGATATTCCTATCTATGCTCCAAAATTGGCCGCTGCTTTCATCGAATCCCGTTTGGTAGAAGATAATGTTCGGGCCAAAATTAACGTTTACGAATCCGGCGATGTTATCGTCAAAGGTCCGTTTACTGTTGATTCAATTCGGGTTACACACTCAATTCCGGATACTAATCATTTTGCCATCACCACCCCGATTGGCATTTTCTATCACGGCTCAGACTTTAAATTCGATATGTTCCCTCTGGACGGTAAATCTCCGGATTTCAGTCATATTGCCCGTGTTGGTGAAAAGAAAGTTATTGCTCTGATGTCAGACTGTCTTGGTGCCGATCACGAAGGATTTTCTCCTTCTGAAAGCTCCATTGCTGAAAATTTCGAATACGAAATTAAAAACGCAGCCGGACGGGTTTTTGTTACCTCTATCAGTAGTAATATTATCCGCTGGAGTCAGGCTATCGAGTACGGTAAACGCTCCGGTCGAAAGGTGGTTATCGTCGGATACTCCGTTGATAAAGCCATTAAGATTGCCAAAGAGTTAGGTTACATTAATCTCACCGATACGGATATCGTCGCCCCCGAAAGGATTAAAAACTTTGCCGACAATAAATTGATTTTCTTGGTTGCCGGGTTCGCTGCTCAGCCGGATTCTGCTCTTTCCAAAATGGTTATGGGAAAACATCGTATAAAAATTAAATCCGGAGATAAGGTCATATTTTCTTCACCGGATTATATTCCCGGAACTACCAGCAATATTTATAGCTTAATCGACACTCTTTCTAAAATGGGAGCCAGTGTTGTTTATGGTGAAAAAGAGGAGCTGCATGTTTCCGGCCATGGTTATCAAAAAGAACACGCTTTGCTTATCGACCTGGTTAAGCCGAAATTCTTGCTTCCTATTGGCGGAAATTACCGTCATATAAAAAGTTATCAATCTATCGCTAAAAAAATTGGTTATACCGAAAACAGTTTTGTTAACCCCGATATCGATTCCGCCGTCACTTTTTATGGTAATGGCACTTTCGATACTAAAACCCATATTCCTCTCCGTAAGGTGTTGATCGACGGTTTGGGTATTGGCGATGTTGGCGCTACCGTTCTTCGTGACCGAAAACTATTAGCTGAAGACGGAATGTTTTCAGTGGTCGTTCTCGTCAATAAGAACAGTGGAGAAATGACTAAAGATCCGGTAATTCTTAGTCGTGGGTTTGTTTTTGTCAAAGAAAATAGTGATCTTTTAGAATTTCTAAAGCAGGAAGTAATTAGAAAATTCAACGAAACTACCAGCACACCGGCTAATTTTGAGTATTTACGTACTCAAATCCAGGCTCATATTGAACAGATAATTCTGGATAAAACCGGCCGTCAGCCCATGGTTCTGCCATTAATTATCGAGGATTAATTTGCTAAAATTTTTCTAGACCAAACTATTTTTTATAGTTTTGTCTCTTGCCCGCCTTTGTTAAAAATTTATTTTTAACAGGACGGGCTTATTTTTGGAATATTTAAAGTAAACTCGTTGTGTTTGGTGCATTCCCACTTTCTCGCTTCAGCATGAATTTCTTTTTCATTATTTACCAGTTTGGCTAAAGCCTCTAAATCATTTTTGTCAACATGGTTCACTCTTCTTTGGAGATCTCCCATTCTTCTTTCAAAAGGACAAATCTTTTGTCCTTCTCTTTGGCAGTGGTGGCACAATTCATTTTTCATTTGATGATTTTATCAACAAGTTTATATAAAATTAAATTTTTCCGTTAAAATATGGCATGACTAAGTCGCAGCTTAAAGATATTAAATCCGATCTTTCGGATTGGTACAATGACATTGTTTTGAAGGCAGAACTTGCAGATTATGCTCCTGTAAAGGGGTGTATGATTATCCGTCCTTATGGTTATGCTCTTTGGGAAAACATTCAAAAATTTATGGATCCTTTGATCAAAGAAAGGGGAGTCTCTAATGCTTATTTCCCCCTTTTTATTCCCATGAATTATCTTCAGAAGGAAAAAGAGCATGTTGAAGGTTTTTCTCCCCAATTAGCTGTTGTAACTATCGGCGGAGGTAAAGAATTGTCAGAAAAATTAGCTGTCCGTCCCACTTCTGAAATGGTGATGTACGATATGTATAAAAAGTGGACCAGTTCTTGGCGTGATTTGCCGGTCCGTATGAATCAGTGGTGCAACATTGTTCGTTGGGAAAAGCGTACCTATATTTTTTTGCGGACCTCTGAATTTTTATGGCAGGAAGGTCACTGTGCTCATTTGACTCACCAGGAGAGTATGGATGAAGTCCTATGGGCTCTCAATATGTACGAATCCACTTATAAAGATTTGATGTCCATGTACGGGATAAAGGGCCGCAAGAGCCAATCAGAAAAATTCCCTGGTGCCGGTGATACCTACACTTTTGAATCTTTGATGCCCAACGGTAAATCTCTCCAGGCCTGCACTTCACATGATCTCGGCCAAAACTTTTCCCATTCTCTTGACTGGACCGTTCAGGACAAAGATGGCCAAAAAGTTTATCCCTGGCAAAATTCATGGGGTTTTTCCACCAGATCTATTGGCGGATTAATTCTGGCTCATGGGGATGAAAACGGTTTAGTCTTGCCTCCTCAAATTGCTCCTATCCAAATTGTGATCGTACCCATTCCCAATCATGAACAGGCCGCGAAAAAATCTTTGGAAATTTACACAGAGATTAATAGTAAATACAGAACAAAATTAGATAATGCCGAGAGTGAAACTGCCGGCTATAAGTTTAATAAATGGGAATTAAAAGGTGTTCCTCTAAGAATCGAACTGGGGGATCGCGACGTCTCGGCTAATACAGTGATTGTCTATCGTCGTGATACCGGCGAGAAACAAACCGTCTCATTGGATAAATTGTCTGAAACTCTGGATAAGTTGTTGGTGGATATTCAACAGCAACTTTATGACCGCCATAAAAAATTTACTCAAGAGCACACTTTTAAAGTTGATTCTTATGAAGAATTTAAAAAAATAATGAGTACTACCCGTGGTTTCATCTCTGCTCATTGGTGTGAAAATCCGGAATGTGAGGCAGAAATAAAAACCGAAACTAAAGCCACTACTCGTTGTTTGCCTCTTGATGCCAAGGAAGAGGTGGGAAAATGTGTCCACTGTGGCCAGCCATCTCATCACCGTTGGTTATTTGGTCTTTCTTATTAGATTTTAATTTTCTGAATTTTTACTTTATACTGTCTATATGTCCAAGCGTGGTCGTAAAAAAAGGCATCTTTTGCCGTCTCTAAAACTAAAACCTTCAACTGTTCAGACAATTTTTTTTGTCTTCTTTTCTATTATGTCGGCTCTGTCGGTTGTCTCTTTTTTACAAGCCGGTCCGATTCCCACTCAATATAACCTGTTTTTAGACAAATATTTCGGTATCACTTCTATTTTTATTCCTTTTTTATTGTTACTTATTGCTCTCACTTTTTCCAAGTTTAAAATCCCTTTAAAAGAACCAAATATTTCTCTCGGTTCAATTGTCATGTTTATTTCTCTGGTCAGTCTCTTCCGTCAGGGAGTTGTCGGTCGTTTTTTCTGGGATCAAATTTTATCTCTTTTTGGTCAGGTCGCCGCTTTTATTATTTTTATTTTTGCTTTTATCGTCGGTTTTGTCGTTCTTTTTGACACCGACGTTATGACTGTTGTCAAATTCCTAATTAAAGTTTTTGAAATCGTCAAAAAATATACGCTTGGTGTGGCTGCTTCAAAAACAAAGGCAGCCAAGTCTAAAAACGAAGATACTGTTTATATTTCCCATAACGAAAATCAATCTAAAAATTTATCAAAAGACAAGGACGATTTAGGTGTCGTCAATATCCCTCCGGTCTTGAAAAATACTCCCGAACAAATTGATTTATCAGGTTCTTCAATTAAATCACCGAAGAATCAGATTTGGCAGTATCCGCCTCTTTCCATTTTTGACGGTACTCCCGGAGCAAAAGCTGATAGGGGAGATGTTCACAAAAATGCTCAGGTTATTGAAGACACCCTTGATTCCTTTGGAATTACTGCCAGAGTTGCCGAGGTTAACGATAGTCCTTCAGTTACTCAATATGCTCTGGAGGTGGCCTTGGGAACTAAGTTAGCCAAGATCGTCAGTTTAAGCAATGATTTAGCAATGGCTTTGGCCGCCCCCGGTGGACAAATCAGAGTCGAAGCTCCGATCCCCGGACGTTCTTTGGTTGGTATCGAGGTCCCCAATCGTTCACTGGAAGTTGTTCCTCTTCGTTCCATTTTGGAATCATCAGTCATGAAAGACCATAAATCAAAGATTGCCGTACCTTTAGGTCTGGACGTTGCCGGCAATCCAAAAGTGGCCGATATCACCAAGATGCCCCACGTTTTAATTGCCGGTCAAACCGGTTCCGGAAAATCTGTATGTATCAATTCATGGATTTCCACACTTTTATTTCGTGCCTCTCCTGAAGAGGTTCGTTTGATTATGGTCGATCCAAAACGGGTGGAGTTGACACCTTATAATGGTATTCCTCATTTATTAACCCCGGTTATTGTTGAACCGGAGAAAGTCGTTTCTGCCTTAAAATGGGCAGTTTCGGAGATGGAGCGTCGCTATAAAACTTTCACTGAAGTTGGAGCTAAGAATATTGAAACTTATAACAATATGGCCGGTTTCCAATCCATGCCTTATATCGTCATTGTTATCGATGAGTTAGCAGAAATTATGTTGTTTTCTCCATCAGAGGTTGAAGATAATATTTGCCGCATTGCCCAAATGGCCAGAGCTGTCGGTATACATTTGGTATTAGCCACTCAAAGACCTTCGGTAAACGTTATTACCGGTTTGATTAAAGCCAATATTCCTACTAGAATTGCTTTTGCCGTTTCTTCTATGACCGACTCTCGGGTAATTTTAGATTCTCCGGGAGCAGAAAAATTATTAGGCAAGGGAGACATGCTCTATATTCCTCCTGAATTGGCTAAGCCGGTTCGTGTTCAGGGTTGTTTCGTTTCCGATAAAGACATCAATAACTTAATTGAATTTCTTAAACAGCAAAAACCCACAGAATATAACAACGACATTGTCGCTCAGCCGGTGGCTATTCCCGGTTCTAAGAATCCGAATGTGGTTTCTGTTTCCGGTGAAGAACACGATACTATGTTCAACGACGCCATTGCCTTTATTCAGGATACCGGTAAGGCCTCTGCCACCTATCTTCAACGGCATTTTAAAATTGGTTATGCTCGGGCTGCCAGGTTATTGGATGAACTGGAACAGGCAAATATTGTTGGCCCGGTTAATGGTGCGAAGCCGAGGAATATTCTTATTCCTCATCGCAATTCTAATAATACCGAGTAATTATCATTATGTTCAGAGCCTCCGTTATACTTAAAAATGCCCGTGAAGATCGGGATTTGGAAATCAATGAGGTTTGTAAAAAACTCAAGATATCTGCCAAATATATCGAAGCTATCGAGTCGGAAAATAGATCCCAATTTCCGGAAGAACCCTATTGTTCGTTAATAATCAAAGATTATGCCAATTTTTTGGGTTTAAATAGTGATGATGTCCTTTCTCTGTTTCGTCGTGATTTTGCCAATGTCACTAAAAGTAAAACTTCAGATTCTAAAAGGTGGTTTTTTACCCCTCAGTTTACCTTCAAGATCGCTGTCTTTTTTTCCATAATAGTCTTTGCTTCATATTTAGTCATGGAATACGTCAAGTTTAATCACCCTCCCGACCTTAAAGTTAACTGGCCGACAACGGAAACTCTTGTTCAGCCTACTTTTGATTTAACTGGTATCACCGATCCCGACTCAACAATTCGTATCAACAGTGATTTGATTATTGTTAATGCCGACGGTTCCTTTGAAAAAAAAATAACTCTTCCTGGTTCCGGTTCTTCTACTATTGTAGTTGAATCAAAATCTCCCAGTGGTAAAGTAAAAACTGAACAAAGAACTTACCTCTTGAATGAAAATTCAGAAAATTAGTTTATAATTTTTATATGGATCTAACCCAAATTCTAATTGCCGTTAGTTTAGTTGCTATTGCC
Organism: uncultured Gammaproteobacteria bacterium; assembly: GCA_964448705.1. GTDB lineage: Bacteria > Patescibacteriota > Microgenomatia > UBA12405 > UBA12405 > CAYUZS01. The sequence goes on along the minus strand of CAYUZS010000001.1, from coordinate 89,318 downwards.
GCCGCAATCGTCACCTGTACTGTTTATTTAATTTCTCTGATTAAAGAGCTAAAAAACGCCGTAATTTCTGCTACTTCTATTCTCGATGATGCTCATCAAATCACGGCTTCTGTCGCCAAACCGGTTACTTCTTTTTCTGATTTTTTAATGGGTTTTAAAAATGGTTTTCATCTCTTTAATTCCTTCTTTAAGAAAGAAGATTAATTTAAAACTTTATAAACTTTTTACTTTATAACTTGACGAACTAATATGTGCGACTTCAAAAATTGTCAACAAGATTCCGGTTCCGACAGCAGCGGTTTTATCTTTGGCATATTAATTGGGGCAATTATCGGTGCTGTTATTGCTGTTTTAATTTACAAAAATAATAAATCGGAAGTCTTTGCTGATCTCAAAGAAAACTTGGAAAAATATTTCTCTAAATTTACCGGTGATACTTCAGAAGTCAAAACAAAGTCGCCAAAAGTAGCGGTTGTTTTGCCGCATCCTGTCTCTTCTGTTGAAACTGTTCCTGTCAGATCGATGAACCGACCGCGAAAATTCATTAAACCCAAAAAATAAGTTATTCTTTTCCTCTTTCCCTTCTTATTTTTAAACATTCATTTCCGCCGGGTATTAATTGCTTACACGAGCTAGCCCTATTTGGGTGGTCTCCGCATAAACCTTGTCCGTTCAGATGTCGGCATTCCTCCGGATGATACAAATCGATTTTTTTATTCGCCCCACTGCCGTTTTGACGAAAAATACGTATTAAATCATTTTTTTCATTGCCAAAAGTGGACATTATTACTCCATTGGTTGATTGTTCGAATTGATTACGTTTTGAAAAATATACCCGCGGTTCTTCACCCGCCAAATGGCTGGCCTCAGACACTTTGATTCTTCTATGAATCATACCGATACAGCATTCGCTGCATTCATGTTCCTGACAATAATTTTCAGTCATTGCCGGGTATTTTATCTTATTTTTGATATAATTTCCTCTATGAATGCCAGAGAACTAAAAAATAAATATGTTGAGTTTTTTGTCTCTAAAGGTCATGTCGAAATTCCCAGTGCTTCAATCGTTCCCGAAAATGATCCGACGACTCTTTTTATTTCTGCCGGTATGCATCCTCTGGTGCCTTTTCTTTTAGGTCAACCCCATCCTCTTGGTAAACGGCTTACTGACGTTCAAAAATGCATCCGCACCGGAGATATTGATGAAGTCGGGGACACTTATCATCACACCTTTTTTGAAATGCTTGGCAACTGGTCTTTGGGTGATTATTTTAAAAAAGAGATGATCTCATTTTCTTTTGAGTTTCTCACTAAGGTTTTAAAATTGCCAAAAGACAAATTAGCTGTTACTTGTTTTGAAGGGGACAGTGATGCTCCCAGAGACAAAGAAAGTGCTGAGTTTTGGCAGTCTCAGGGGATTTCTCCCGATAGAATTGCCTATCTTCCAAAGAAAAACAACTGGTGGGGTCCGGCTGGAACCGTCGGTCCTTGTGGTCCTGATACCGAAATGTTTTTTTGGAAAGAAGAGGGCGATGCTCCTCTTAAATTTGATCCGGATGATAATCGTTGGTTGGAAATATGGAATGACGTTTTTATGCAGTACAACAAAACCGCTGACGGAAAATATGAACCCTTAGTTCAAATGAATGTCGACACCGGTATGGGAGTTGAACGGACCACTGCTGTTTTATCCGGTTTATCGGATAATTATCTAACCGATATCTGGCAGCCAATTATCCAAAAAATCGAGGAAATATCGGGTAAAAAATACATGGATAGTCCGAAACCTTTTCGGATTATCGCCGACCATATTAAAGCCGCAGTTTTCATGATTGCAGACGGAATTGAGCCGTCAAATAAAGAAGCCGGTTATGTTCTTCGTCGTCTTATCCGTCGCTCGATTCGTCAGGGTAAACTGCTCGGTTTGGAAAACAACTTTACTAAAGAAGTTGCTTTATCAGTTATTGGTAATCAGGAAAATTATGGCGGTGTTTATCCCGAGTTAAGTCAGAATAAAGATAAAATCATTGAAATTATTGATCTTGAAGAAATAAAATTCCGCAAAACGTTAAACAATGGATTAAGAGAAATCCAAAAATTAATTGACCGGCAAAAATCCGTTTCCGGTAAAGAGGCTTTTGATCTTTATCAAAGTTTTGGTTTTCCGGTTGAAATGGTCGAGGAAGAATTACGGAAAAATAATCTATCGCTGGATGTCGATGAATTTAATAAATACAAATCAGAGCATCAACAACAATCACAAACCCTTTCCGCCGGTAAATTTAAATCCGGTCTTGCCGACCATTCCGAAATTATCACCAAATATCACACTGCCACTCATCTGCTTCATGCTTCTCTGCGAAAAATTCTTGGTCCCAATGTCCAGCAGTCGGGTTCCAACATTACTTCAGAACGTCTTCGTTTTGATTTCTCGTTTCCCGACAAATTAACCGATAGTCAGTTGCAGCAAGTTCAAGATTTGGTAAATCAACAAATAAAGTTAAACTTGCCGGTTTCGGTGAAGACACTTCCTTTTGAAGAAGCTGTAAATTCCGGTGCCTTGGCTTTTTTTGGCGCCAAATATCCTAAAGTAGTGACGATGTACACTGTCGGCGACGATAAAAACTATTTTTCCCGTGAAGTCTGCACCGGCCCTCATGTTAAAAATACCGGAGTTTTAGGAAATTTCAAAATTACCAAAGAAGAGTCTGCCGGTTCGGGCAAACGTCGTATCTACGCCGGCTTGTCTTAATTTTTAGACCAACTTTTTTACGTCTCCACCCTTTCTTAATTTGTAAAAATTTTCTTCAAAACTACCGCGTTATTATAGTCAGGGTCAGCTTTGTATAACTTATATCTTCATCTCTTAAATCATAATCTATCAGACCATAACAATATCTCTCATTTGCTTTCCAAATAAATTAGAATCCTGCCTTTTGATGTTGTATCCTTATTAATAATGGATAACAAATCATTTTGGCTGGTTGATCTTCACCCTTCAACAGTGACGGTTTCCCTGGTCAATTATGTTGACGAGTCTTATGTTGTTTCTGCTGTCGGTTCCAGGGAGGATTTTGTCGTCGAAAGAGAATCTCTAAATACCGCCGCCGATAAATCTTTGAATTTTGCCGCCGAATCCATCAGTCTGCCGGAAGATCAGGAACCGGATTCTGCGGCTCTGATTTTACCTCCTTTATGGATCGGTTCTGATGGAAAAATTTCCGGTGAATATTTAAAACTGGTGGAATTTCTTTGCCACGACTTAGGTCTAAAACCTATGGGTTTCATCACCAACGATGAAGCTGTTGTTGAAGACTTTAACCATGCCGAAGGTTTTCCTGTCAGTTTTGTCTTGGTGAATCTTACCTTATCCGAAATGTCTGTCTCTTTGATTTATCTCGGCAAAGTTACCGAACGGCTTTTAAAGCCTCTGAATATTCCCTTCGAGCCGATCATGCTCGAAAATGTTTTAACTGAATTTCACACCGAATCAACATTGCCTCCTCAGATTATTATTTTTGGCGACGTCGGCGAAAATGTTGTTGATTCGATAAAAAATTACCCATGGATAGGTAAAAAAGATGTCGAAACTTTTCTCCATTTTCCGGATATTAAAACTTATTCTCCTTTGGAAGTCGCCCAAATTTATACCCGGGCGATCACCTCGCAGTTTTCCCCGCAGACAGCAAATCCTGTTTTGAGTCAGGAGGTGGTGCCGACAGAATCAGAAATGGTTGAATCAAATTTGGATGAAGTTTCTGCCTCCGAATTGGGTTTTTCTGTTCCCGAAACCACAGAAATAGTTGACACCGATAATTTTGTTTTTTCCTCTTTTGATCCGTTGATTCCGCCTCCGGCAGAGCTGGTTGCAGATTTTGAACCGCCGGTTGCTTCACCGCCACCGTCTGCCAAAAAAAATAAATTTAAATTTAAATTACCTGTTCTCCGCCTGCCGGCCTTTAATATTTTAATTGCCCCGCTGGTAGTTCTGCCTTTATTGATTTTAATTCCCTTTTTCTTGTCAAAAGCCAAGGTTACTTTATCTTTTACCCCCTATAATTTCGATAAACAAATTTCTGTAACTTTAGATCCGTCGGCCTCCGCTTATGACCCGGCTAAAAAAGTAATTCCTGTTAGTCAGCAGACTTTTGATATCGGCACCAGTGCTTTTGTGCCAACTACCGGTGAAAAAACTGTCGGTGATAAATCAAAAGGTGAAGTGGTGATTTTTAATAAACAGGATAAAGTTCAAAATCTCTCCTCAGGTACTATTTTAATCGACAGTAAAGGTAATAAATACGAACTCGGTTCTTCGGTCCAAATTGCCTCCAGCAGTTCCGATTTACAGGCCGGAGTCATTACTTTAGGTCAGACCAAAGTCATTGTCTCTGCCACCGACATTGGTCCCGAATATAATTTACCGGCCGACACTCAATTGCATTTTAAAGATTTTGCCGAAACGATTTTGGTAGCTAAAGTCAGTGGTGCCATCAGTGGTGGTAGTAAAAGCCAAATTAAAGCTGTCAGCAGTGCCGATAAAACTGCTTTGGAATCTCAAATGACTATGGCTATCGATCAGGCAGTTAATGACAAACTTTCCCAGGCCAACAGTGTCAACGGCTTAATAAAAAATTCAACCCAGGTCAAAAAAAGTCGTCTAACTTATAGTCGTGAGGTAGGGGAAGAAGCCGATCAACTCTCGGCTACCGCCACCAGCACTGTTACTGTTTATTACCTTAATCACGATCAAAAAAGTCAAATGTTAACCGCCTTGCTCTCGTCGGAACCGGGTTTCAATGAAATAATTTTAAACCCCGACAACTTTGAGCTTTCACTTTCTTCAGTCACTCAGTCCTCCGGGATAGTTTCCGGAACCTTATCGATTAAAGGTACTTCGTTGCCCAAATTCGACCAGTCGGATGTGGTTAAACTTCTTTCCGGGAAAAATATTAAAACTGCTCAGAATCTTATTAAAACAAATTATCCCAGGGTATATAATTTTGAAATCGAAACTAATTTTCGTTTTCTCCGGGCAGTAAATCCTCTGCCTTTTTTACATTCCAATATTACTGTTGAGGTTAAATAAGTGGGTTATATCTACATAAAAGAAATCAAGACTGCTCCCAAAAAGCCGTCACCTCGTCGCAAGAAAATTTTAGCCGGTGCTCTTTTTGCCGTAAGTTTGTTCTTTATTTCTTCAGCCCTTTTACCTATTGTCCAGTTTCAGTTGGAATATTCAACTAAGTTTGGTCAAATATTAAACCCATTATCTTCAAAATTTTATAATCACACCGGTAGTATTTTGGGTGATTTATCTTCCACTGACTATACTCAATTAAATAACTGGTTTGTAGCCGATAACCACTCGGATTCTTCGGCTGCCTCCGTTCTTTCCAACAATCCGACCTCCTCTTATCGTCTTTCTATTCCGGTTTTGAAAATTGAAGATGCCGTCGTTGAAGTTGGCAGCATGGATCTTAAAAAAAGTTTAATTCAATATCCCAATACTGCTCTTCCCGGCCAACCCGGTAACGGTATTGTTTTTGGACATTCGGTTTTGCCCCAGTTTTATAATCCCAAATCTTACTTAACAATTTTTTCCACTCTTTACCGTTTAAAAACCGGTGATGAGATTTATATTGATTATGATAATATTCGCTATAAATATTTAGTCGAAGAAATGTTCGAGGTCCAGCCAACCGACCTCTCAGTTCTGGAGCAGCGTTATGATGGACGTTATTTTAGTTTGATCACCTGCAGTCCTCCCGGAACCTTTCTTCGTCGTTTAGTAATTAAAAGTCGTATCGCTGATATTAATGAATAATTTAAATCTTTTAGCCATTGATTACGGCACTAAAAATGTCGGTTTGGCTTATTCAGTATCCGGTGTAATTTCTACCTTGCCGGCTCTCAAAAATGACGACCGCTTAATCGACAATCTTTCTCGGATTATTACGCAATATTCAATATCCAAAATATACGTTGGTCTATCCGAAGGTGATTTTGCACTTCAAACTCTAAAGTTTGTGGCTGGTCTTCAGAACATGATAAAATTACCTGTTGAGACCGTTGAAGAGGCTGTCTCCACCATTGAAGCTACCGAAATCTACCAACAAAATCAGGGTAAGAAAAAAGATTATAAAAAAATGGTAGATTCTGTTTCCGCTGCTGTTATCCTTCGGCGGGTTACTAATTATTAAAAAGAAAAAAATGTTCAAAAATTTAATTTCTCCAATTCAATCGTGGTTGTTGTCTCAGGAGCGTTGCGTCGGTTGCGGAGATTCCCTTACACATGGTAAAAAAAGTCAAAACAAAGGTTTGGATTTGGTAACTTGCCGCTGCGGTCGGATATTTGTTCATGATACAAAGAAAAACTCTTATCGCCGCGCTCTGTTTGATGAAATCTAATGAGAAAACTGTTTTTATTTCTTCTTATTCCGTTTGTTTTAATTTTAGTTTCTTTTGTATTTTATATTTACGAACTTAGTGCGTTTTCTTCGGATACATCCACTAAAGTGTTTGTTGTTAACCAGGGCGACAGTTCTAAAATTATTTCCCGTCAACTGGAAAACAATGGTCTTATTCGAAATCGATATGTCTTTTTGACTTACCTTTATTTTTCCGGTCTGAACGGTCGGCTTCAGGCGGGTACTTTTGAACTAAAACCTTCTCTCACCACTCCGGAAATTATTTCCAAACTTATCTCTAAGGGCAACAATGATTATTGGTTAAAAATTATTGAAGGTCAGCGTTTAGACGAGCTAACCGTTAAATTTGACGAAGCACTTGAAGGTTATGTTTTCCCCGATAGCTATCTGGTGCCTGCCGATTATCAGCCGGAGCGTATTTATTCAGAAATAATTAAAAAGAATTTCGACAACCAGCTTGCAGCCGCCCAAATTAATCCTACTAACAATCAGCTGTCGTTAAAAGAAATTGTTACTTTAGCTTCTCTTTTAGAGCGTGAAGGTCGGAGTTTGCAGTCAAAGCAGCAAATTGCCGGTATTATCTTGAATCGTCTTTCTATTGATATGGCTCTGCAAATCGATGCCACTGTTCAGTATGCCCGGGACAGCAAATTATCCACTAAAGAATTTTGGACACCATTAAGTAAACCCGATCTTTCCATAAATTCTCTGTATAATACTTATCTTCACCCCGGCCTTCCTCCCGGTCCTATCTGCAATCCCGGATACGATTCCCTTTATGCTGCCTATCATCCCGCTGACAACGATTATCTCTACTATATTACGGGTAATGACGGAAAAATGTATTATTCCTCCACTCTTGATGGGCACAATGCCAATATTGCCAAGTATTTAAGATAACTAAATTTCTACTCTATCCCCGCTCTTTCTTCTGCCAAAAAATGTTTGACTGTTTTTAACACTGTCCAGGAAATCAACTCATCCCTCCCTTTTTCCAATTTCAATTATCGCTGCTTCTAAACTTTTTGATTGTTCTTCATCCAGTAGATCAACTCTTAATATCCTGCCTTTTCCTGGGTTTTTTGAACCTATAGTGTAAGCCTCACCTGCATCTTGTGCCAGGACATAATCGAAATGTTTTTCCCTTTTGCCTGTCCCGACATGACCGCTTTCTACTTGTAAACGATACCATTGTTATTCCATATTATTCGTATTATACCGCAAAAATCATTTTCAGTCCGCGATTGATTTACAATTTACTGATTTATCCCGTTCACTTCGTTCAAACGTCGACAAATATCTTCTATTTTTCCATCAATTTCCGGCAAATTAGTCTCGGAGTTAACCCTAAACCTAACCATTTTTGCCCCTACTTCCTCACAAGTTTTCGAAACTGTCTCGATATGATTATCCATATCTTCTGTAATGCAATTGAATCCGTTGTAGATTCTGGCCTTGGTTCCTACTAATACTATATTTGCCGGTATTTGTTCACCTTCCTTATTCATTTTGATGGCAGTTGCAAAGAAGACTCCATCTCTCACAACCTCAACCCGCACTTTCGGTAAATTATGATTATCCAAAAACTCTCTTAATCTCCCGTACACCATTGCTACTTGATCTTCATTATTTGTCCCCAAAACTAAAATTCTGCCTTGTCTTTGCGAAGAAATTTCTTTTTCCATCTACTGTATTATACTCTATTTTTCCAGACCCCATAAAAAAGTGTTATTTCAGTTACAGCTGTCGACCTTAATTCGCAGCTAATTTGTGGTTTACCAGTTCATCCAGAATTTTCCATCTTCTTTTCTTTTCACTTTGTGGAATATCGTTTTCAAAAATCTTGGCCGACACCGTTCCTCTTCTGGGTGAATATTTATTAATATAAGCAATTTCAAAACCTACTTTTTTGCAAACATCGACTGTGTTTTCAAAAGCCTTTTCGTTTTCTCCCGGAAAACCAATAATAATATCTGTTGAAAATCTGACTCCTTCAACTTCATTTTTGATTTTATTAACCAAATCCAGATATTCTTGTTGGGTATAACTGCGGTTCATTCTTTTCAACACTTCATCATCTCCAGACTGAAACGGAAGATGCAGCAGTCGGTTGATATTTTTATATTTGGCAATCACTTCAATTAGTTCATCGGAGAAATCCCATGGGTTACTGGAAACAAAAGAAATATCCTTCAATTCCCTTTTAGCTACTTCTTCCAGTAGTTTTGGAAATTGGCTTTTGATTCTCTTTTTACCCAAATGTACCCACGACTCGCCGCCAAAATCACTGCCGTAGCTATTCACGTTTTGTCCTATTAATACCACATCTTTGAAACCGATTTTAATGGCTTTATCAACTTCTTCTAATATTTTTTCCATTGGTCGGGAAATTTCTCTGCCTCTGGAAAAGGGGACGATACAGAATGAACACATATTATTACAGCCGGTGCTGATCGATACCAACGCCGCTCCTTTCTTGTTTCGAATCGGTTCCCAGGTTAAAAAATCATTGATATTTTTTTGTTCATCCACTCCGTCAATTTTCTTTTTTGCTATTCCCGCCAAACATCCGGTTAAAACCACTTTTGTTTTTGGTCTTAAAGTCTTAATATTGTTAATCAATCCATATACCCGATTTTCTGCCGATTCTCTGATTACACAGCTGTTAATTACTACTTCATCAGCTTTTTTCCAATTATCGACAAAATCCGCTCCTTTTTCCCAGTAGTAAGCTTTGATCCTCTCGGAATCAGCCGTATTTTGGGCACAGCCGAAAGTTTTAATATAGACTTTTTTAGTTTTCATTTTATGGTTAATCATTTTACCATTGACTCCATATTCTCTAAATGCGATATTTATATATGGATGTTAAAGATCAAAATTCTACTCAGCCTTCTCAGGATGTAGATTTAGCCAAACAATATCAGGATATATTAGATCATTATTCACAAGAACTAGCCTCTAAAACTCCACAGGTGCCTCCTGAATCTGTTGACAATTCATCCCCAAAACCTATCGATGCTCCTGAAGATCCGGCTGTTATTCCTGCCGCTGAAACCGAAGATACTTTAATGACCTCTGTTCCTGACGATATTGCTTTAACCGAAGTTCCAAATCCACCGGAACCGGTTTCTGAAGAGCCTCTTTCTTCCGTTCCTCAGGCAGAAAGCTACGAACTCCCTCCCATTCCTCAACCGAAAACCAACGATCTTCCGTTAACTCCACAACCGGAAAATGATGATCTCCCTCCAACTCCTCAACCGGAAAACAGTAATCTTCCTCCCGCCCCTGTTTTTGATTCTCAACAGGAGGTTCCTCGCCAAAGTAATATTTTTAAATATTTATTTTTTGTCGCTTTATTTATTTTCCTCACTGTTTGCGGTGCCATTGTCTATACTGTTTTTCTTAGTAATCCAGGCGGCACTTCTAATCCTTCAACTTCTGTTCCTAAAGTTTCCGATACCTCACCAACAGCTGCTCCGGGAAATGTCTGTCAGCTAAACGACCAAACATATCAGGTCAATGAGGCTTTTGCTGCCGCTGATGGCTGTAATACCTGCACCTGCACTCCCGACTTAACTATTTCTTGTACCGAAAAAGCCTGTGAATCCACTTCTTCTTCCTCCGCCAGTCTAAAAGATTTGAAAACATATACCAGTGATGAATATAAATTTTCCGTTCAATATCCATCGGACCTAAGTATGGAAATAAACAATGTTGATACCGCTAATTATGTTCAGTTAATTTTTAACAAAACATCAAACGCTGCTTTTGATATAAGTGCTTCATCCAATTATCCTATTAATCAACCAAAATATATGAACGACACGGTTTCAACTGGAAAGAAAAACATTAATGGCATATCCTGGTCTCTATTTCAGTTGCCAAATAAATATATAGGTTTACAAAACGAAAAAAATTCAATCTTGTATTCAATCACGTATCCTACCTCTGAAGAAGAAAAACTTCAGCAAATTCTTTCCACCTTCAAAATTCTCTAAATTATGAAAAAATCTGGATTTTCTCAAGTATTTTATTTGTTTATCATCGCCGTTCTATTTATTTTTAACGTCTCTTTGATCTATCTTTATTTTTTTAGCCAACGGCCATCGACCTCAAATTCTGCTCCGGTAGTAATTCCTGTTGAGACGGTAGTTCCCTCTGTTGATCCTCTCCTTGTTTGGAATACCTATGCGGACACTCAGGAAGGTTTCACCTTCAACTATCCATCTACCTATTTTGCCGACAATAAGGATATTTCACGCGATCTTTTTGTCGTTCTCAAAGGTTCTGATTATAAACTGGTATCAAATGATTTTGGGGATAAATATACCGGATCTTTTTACAATTTTGGCCTAAATATCGTCTGTGAACCTTCAGACATTGTCGGCGACGGACAAATTATGTATAGTGCCCCAAATTACACAGTTTATGCCATTAACGGTTACGAAGGGCCAAATTACAAATCAGCTATATTTTTTAATAAAGGAGCATGTTTCGAGATGACATGTAATAGCGACACTGGCTGTGATGGAAAACAACTAGCTGAATTTAAGCAAATTCTCTCCACCTTCAAATTTACTCAATAATCTCCCTCTTGCTCTACGCATAAATTAAGTATATAATCTCCGCATTCGGCGAGCGGTTGGAACATAACTCGCTTTTCCCGTCACCACGGGGGTCTTTCTTTTAGTAGTTATACCTATCATCGATGCCATCCGCAAAAAGAACCAACTGGGGTAAAAAATATCCCAATCTTCCTAAGTTAGATTTGTTAAGAATCCAAAAAGAATCCTGGAAAGAATTTTTAAACCAAGAACTTTCTAAAACCATTCAGACCATCTCTCCGATTTCAGACTACACCGGAAACAACTGGGAACTTCAATTAGGTGAACTAGCCTTCGATCCGATCTCTTTATCTCCCGAAATTGCTAAAAGAAAAGGTCTTAATTACACCATTCCTGTCAAAATAAAAGCTAAATTAACCAACAAACGTACCGGCGATGTTAGAGAAGAAAATGTTTTCTTCCTTAATCTTCCCACCATGACCGAAGAGGGTACTTATATTGTCAACGGTATTGAAAGGGGAATCATTAATCAACTCGTTCGTTCTCCTGGTGTTTATTTCACCGGAGAATCCGATCCTTCAACCGGTAAAACACTTTTTAATGCTGAAATTCGTCCTGTCCGAGGTTCTTGGCTGGAGTTTTTCATTGGTAAAAAAGATGTTATTTTTGCCAGAATCGACCGCAAAAAGAAATTTCCCGCTACTATTCTTCTTCGTGCTGCCTGCCAGATGGGAGACAAACAATTAGTTGGCGAGTTTTCAGATTTTATAAATGCTACTATTCAAGCTGATCCTACCAAAACTTCTGAAGAGGCTGTTTTGGAATTCTATCGAAAACTTCGACCGGGAGAGCCGGTGGTTTTGGAAAATGCCCAGAAATTTTTTACCGAAAGATTTTTTGATTTAAGGACCTATGAATTGGGAAATGTCGGCCGCTACAAAGTCAATAAAAAATTTGGTTTCAAATTTGACGATGATGATCAGGAAAATTGGGTAATTCGTAAAGAAGATTTAATTGCCACTATTAAATACCTAATCCAACTTCAAAAAAGAGAAGTTACCCGTCTGGATGACATCGATTCTTTGGCCAACCGCCGTCTCCGACGTTGTGGCGAAATCGTCTCCCAAGTCGCCATCCGTCCTGCTTTAGCCCGTTTCGAAAGAATGGTTAAAGAAAGAATGTCGCTTATTTCCACCAAAGAAAAACCGCTCCCGAGCCAGATGATCAATCCTCAACCTCTTATTTCTTCACTCAATACTTTCTTTAGAAGCAACCAACTTTCCGCTATTTTGGATCAAACCAATCCTCTTTCGGAAATTGACCTTCTCCGCCGTGTTACCGTTGTCGGTGTCGGTGGTTTAACTCGGGAAAGAGCTGCTTTCTCTATTCGTGACGTTCATTCCAGTCAGTATGGCCGTATTTGTACTGTCCGTTCTCCTGAAGGTCCGAACATTGGTTTAGTTACCTACTTGGCTCTCTATGCCGATGTCGATAAATATGGTTTTGTTAAAGCTCCTTTCCGAAAGGTTATTAAGAAAGGCAGTCAATACCATATAGATGATGATGTTGTCTATTTGGATGCCGATGATGAGTATAATGCAAATATAACCCATCTTGGTGTAAAAATTGACGAAAATAACAACATTAAACAAGAATGGTTGCCAATTCGTTATCAGGGCGAATTTATCGAAGGTCCTGTCGAAGGTGTTTCTTATATTGACTTAGTTCCCAACGAAATTGTTGGTGCCTCTGCTTCTTTGATTCCTTTTGTTGATCATGATGATGCTACCCGTGCCCTTATGGGTTCTCACATGCAGACTCAGGCTGTCCCTCTGGTCAGTCCTGAATCTCCTATCATCGGTACCGGGATGGAAGGAGTAATCGCCACCTCGATGAACAGGTCAATTGTGGCCAATCATCCGGGAAAAGTAACCTATATTGACGGTGAAAAAGTCGTTGTTACCTTAGATTCCAAACTCGTTAAAGAAGAGGTTGGTAAGCACAGCGAAATTTCTTCTGATGGTAAAACTGAAACCTATTACACCTCCAAATTTGAACGCACTTCACCTTACGGTACCTGTTACAACCAAAAAGTATTAGTTAACTTGGGTGATACAGTTAAAAAAGGAGATGTACTTATTGACGGTCCTTCCACTGATAATGGTGAATTGTCAATTGGCCGTAATCTTTTAGTCGCTTATGCTTCTATTGACGGTCTTTCCTACGAAGATTCATTCTTAGTTTCCGATCGTTTGATTAAAGAAGATGTTTTAACCAACATTCAAATTTATGAAAATGTTGCTCAGGTTGTCGAAACTAAATTAGGCAGTGAAGAATTAACCAAAGATATCCCCAATGTTTCCGAAGCCGAATTGGCTAAATTAACTGAGGACGGTATTGTGATGATTGGTGCCACTGTTGGACCCAACGATATTCTTGTTGGTAAAGTAGAACCCCGCGGTGAAAAAGAGTTGACGGCTGAGGAACGTCTTTTACGTGCTATTTTCGGTGAAAAAGCTCGTGAAGTTAAAGACACTTCCTTAAGAGTTGCCAATGGTGAAGGTGGAGTTGTCATCAAAGTCGATATTTTGGATAAAGAAAAAGGTGATGAACTTGATCCCGGAGTCAATAAAGTTGTCAAAGTTTATGTTGCCCAAATCCGCCGTATTCAGGAAGGAGACAAAATTGCCGGACGTCATGGAAACAAAGGTGTTATCTGCCGTATTATGCCGGAATATGATATGCCTCGTTTGGCTGATGGTACTCCGGTGGATATGGTCATGTCGCCTTTGTCAGTTATCGCCCGTATGAATTTGGGACAGATTTTGGAAGTTACCCTAGGCTACGCCGGTTGGAAACTTGGCAAAAAATATGCCGTTCCTGTTTTCGAGAAATATTCCGAATCCCAAATTGCTGATGAATTAAAACAAGCTGGTTTGGATATTAGCGGAAAAACCCAACTTTATGATGGCCGAACCGGTGACGCCTACGATCAGAAAGCTGTTGTCGGTATTGGTTATATCGTCAAACTGGTTCACATGGTTGACGACAAAGTTCATGCCCGTTCTACCGGACCTTATTCCTTGGTCACTCAACAACCTTTGGGTGGAAAAGCCCGTATGGGTGGACAAAGACTTGGAGAAATGGAAGTCTGGGCTTTGGAAGCACATCGCGCTGCCCATACTCTTCAGGAAATGTTGACTATTAAATCCGATGATATTGAAGGGCGGACACACGCTTTCCAAGCTATTATCAAAGGTCAGCCCATTCCCGAACCGGCAATCCCTGAATCATTCAAAGTTCTTACCAAAGAACTTGCCGGTTTAGCTATCGACATCAGTCCTACAGGTGTCAAAGAAGTTGTCGATGAAGAAAAAACTGAAATTGACGCTTCCGCAGTTACAAATACTCCAGTGGAGGAGGAAAACTAATATGTTTAAATTTAAAAGCATGATCGATTTTAGTGGTCTTAAAATCAAACTGGCCTCGCCTGACGAAATTCTTTCCTGGTCACATGGAGAAGTTCTTAAGCCGGAAACAATTAATTATCGAAGTTGGCGTCCGGAAAAAGATGGTCTTTTCTGTGAAAAGATCTTTGGGCCCAGCCACGATTACGAATGTTATTGCGGAAAGTACAAAAAGATCCGATTCAAGGGGATTATTTGTGACAAGTGCGGTGTGGAAGTTACCACTTCCAAAGTTCGACGTGAACGCATGGGACACATCACTTTGGCTGCTCCGGTAACCCATTTATGGTACCTTCGCAACACTCCTTCACCTTTAAGCACGATTCTGGATGTTCCTCAAAAAGAACTTGAATCAGTTGTTTATTTCACTAAATATCTGATAGTTTCAGTCGACAGTGATAAGCGAAAAGAAGCTTTGAACAATCTTAACTCCAATGCCAAATCCCGTCTTTCTCAAATCGATGTTGATACTAAAAAATTAATTGTCGATAAAACCAAACAAACAGAGGAAGAAAAGAAGGTTCTTAAGACTAAAATTAAAAATAAAGACCAGCTGTTAATCGCGACTGAAGAGAGAGATGTTCGTCTTAAGCAGGAAATCCAAAAACTGGAAAATCGGGCTTTAAGTGAAAAGAACCGAATCGAAAGTTTAATGAAATTCTTGGAAGACAAGATTAATTCTATTGAAGTCTTATCCACTCTTAGCGATGAAGAAAGTTTTTATCTTTCCCAATTCAAAGCCGATATTTTCTATAAAGCCAGCATGGGCGCCGAGGCTATCTATGATGTTCTTAAGAAATTAGATCTTCCCGCCACTGTCAAAAACTTGAAGAAAGAATTGGTTAAAACCAGTTCTAAACTCAAGAAAAAGAAAATCATGTACAAGATCCGAATCTTGAACGGCATGATTGAAAATAGTATCCGCGCTGAATGGACAATTCTTACCCAAATTCCGGTTATTCCACCGGATCTTCGTCCTATGGTTCAATTAACCGGCGGTCGTTTTGCTACCAGCGATTTGAACGATCTTTATCGTCGTTTAATTAATCGAAATAACCGTCTCAAAAAACTTTTGAAACTTGGCGCCCCGGAAATCATTCTTCGTAACGAAAAAAGAATGCTTCAGGAATCTGTCGACACTTTAATCGATGCTGCTAAAAGCTCCAAGAATAAACGTAAATCAAGTAAACGTACTCCGCGTGCTCTGTCTGATTTGCTTCGCGGTAAAAAAGGACGTTTCCGTCGCAACCTTTTAGGTAAGCGGGTAGATTATTCCGGTCGTTCAGTTATCGTTGTCGGCCCGGATTTGAAATTGAATCAAGTCGGTCTTCCTAAAGAAATTGCTTTGGAAATTTATCGTCCTTTTGTATTAAGAGAACTAATTTCCTGCGGTTTAGCTGCCAACATTAAAAGTGCTAAGAATCTTATTGACCATCGGGTTAGTGAGGTCTACGACATTTTGGAAAAAATTACTAAGGATAGTTATGTTCTTCTAAATCGCGCTCCGACTTTGCATAAACTGTCGATTCAGGCATTCAAACCTATTCTCACTGACGGATTGGCCATAAGGCTTCATCCGTGTATGTGTGCCGGTTTTAACGCTGATTTCGATGGAGATCAAATGGGTGTTCATTTACCCTTGTCCAAAGAGTCTCTTAAAGAAGCCAGAAACTTAATGCTGCCTTCACACAATTTATTAAAACCATCTGATGGCAACCCGATCTCTATTCCCGGACAGGAAATGGCTGTCGGTTGTTACTATGTAACTTCCGTTCAGGAGTCAGACCTTTCTATGGAACAAGCGGATAGTTTTGAAAACTTACCTTTGTTCTCTGACAAAGAAGAAGTAATTTTGGCCTATCAATTGGGTAAAATACAATTACGTCAACTTATTGGTGTTCGGATCGACGGTAAATTAATAAAAACTACTTACGGTCGTATTTGGTTCAATCAGATTGTTCCTAAGGAATTTGGTTTCCTCAACGAACCTATGGCCGGTAAAAAGTCAGTTTCTGACTTGGTAATCCGGACTATGGAACAAGTTGGTCGGATGAGAGCCGTCAAATTGATTGACGATTTGAAAGATATTGGTTTTGAAGGTTTCACCCTTTCCGGTTTGTCACTTTCTATGTCCGATTGCGGCTATCTTGCCGGTAAAGAAGACATTATTCATTCTGCTAATCAACGCATTTCCGAAATTGAAGACAATTTCAAAATGGGTTTAATCAGTAATGAAGAAAAGAAACGGCTTAGTCAAAGTTTGTGGATGGAAATCACTGAAGAGATTGCCGAGAAAACTTGGGAAACTCTTAATAGCGATTCTCCGATCAAAATTGTGGCTGCCGCCGGTATCAAGCGGGCTTCAAAAGATCAGATTAAACAGCTTTCAGGTATGCGGGGATTGATGGTTGATCCTACTGGTCACATCGTACCTTTGCCTACAAAGAGCAACTTCCGTGAAGGCTTATCTGTCTTCGAATACATTACCGGAGCCAGAGGAACCCGTAAAGGTTTAGCCGACACCGCTTTAAGAACTGCCGACGCCGGTTACTTAACCCGTCGTTTAGTTGATGCCGCTCATGTCTGTATCACCAGAGAAGATGACTGTGGCACCAGTAAATTCGTCACTGTCGACAAAAATGAAAAAGGCCGCGAACGCTATTTTGGTCGTCGTATTTTAGGCAGAGTTTTAGCTAATGACGCTATAGATACCAAAACCAATAAAGTTATTTTGGCTAAGGGCACTCTTATCGACAACGATCATGTCGCGATTTTGGAATCCGGCAATATCGAATCTGTTGATGTTCGTTCACCATTAACCTGTAAGGCTACCATTGGTGTCTGCCGCAAATGTTACGGCTGGGATCTTTCCACCCGAAAACTGGTCAGACTCGGAGTTCCGGTTGGTGTTATTGCTGCTCAATCCATCGGAGAACCTGGTACACAGTTAACTCTTCGTACCAAGCATACCGGAGGAGTTGTCGGTGTCGACGTGACTCAAGGTTTACCCCGTATTCAGGAACTTTTTGAAGTCAGAACTCCTAAACTTCCTTCACCTTTGGCCGAATTTGATGGCAAAATTAGAGTTAAAGAAAATATTGATGGTTTTGAAATTAAACTTACCGGCAAAGATAAAAATAATGCCAATAAAACCGTCACTTATTTGCTTCCCAGCAATGTTAATATCATGGTTTCTGATGGTGACTTAGTCGCTCAGGGAACACAGCTCAGTTCCGGTTCTCTGGATGTTCGGGAAATCATGGATATTAAGGGCATCGAAGCTGCTCAGAAATATCTAATCGCCAGTATTCAATCAGTTTATGAATCTCAGGGAATTTCCATCCATGATAAGCACATTGAGGTCATGGTTAAAGAAATGAGTGACAAAATCAAGATTGAAGATCCCGGAGATACAAATTTCTTGTATGGTCAAACCGTCACCAAGGCTGTATACAATGCTGAGAACGATAAAGCCAAGGCCAATAACGGTAAACCGGCAAAAGGCAAGAAAATTCTACTTGGACTTATTCAAACCGCCTTGTCTGCTGGTGGTTGGTTATCAGCCGCTTCATTCCAGCAAACCACATCGGTTTTGACCGAAGCTTCACTTCTGGCCGAAGTCGACAACTTGATTGGTCTTAAGGAAAATGTTATTATCGGACGTCTTATTCCTGTTAATCGGGAACAAATCACAAAATAAAAAATCATGCCAACATTTAACCAACTAATCAAAAAAGGCCGCAAAGTTCGTATTTTTAAAGTTAAGGCTGGTGCTTTACGCAACAACTTTAACAGCATTAAAAATCGTACGGTTAACACTTTTAATCCTATTAAGAGGGGAGTGGTTACCGTTGTCAAAACTATGACTCCTAAAAAGCCACATTCCGCTTTGCGGAAAGTGGCTAGGATTAAACTTAGCAACCGAAGCTCAGTCACTGCTTACATTCCCGGAATCGGTCACAACTTGGCTGAACACGGTATCGTCTCTATTCGTGGTGGTCGTGTTCGGGATTTACCGGGTATTCGTTATCATGTTATCCGTGGAAAATATGACGCCGGAGCTGTTGCCGGACGTCTGCAATCCCGCAGTAAATATGGAGCTAAACGCCCCACCAAGACTGCCGCTTAAAATTCTAAATTAATATAAAAACTTATGTCCAGAAAAGGTCAATCAAAAATTAGAGACATCGCTCCCGATACTCTTTACAAC
This sequence comes from uncultured Gammaproteobacteria bacterium, assembly GCA_964448705.1. Classification (GTDB taxonomy): domain Bacteria; phylum Patescibacteriota; class Microgenomatia; order UBA12405; family UBA12405; genus CAYUZS01. Next base: position 70,645 of record CAYUZS010000001.1, on the reverse strand, counting down.
AGTGTCACTGTCAGTAAGATAATAAATTATTGCCAGAAAGACGGTAAAAAACTTCCTGCTCAAAAGGAAGTCTATGCTGCTTTAGAAATCCTAAAAAAAGAAACTAAAACCGATGATGTGGTTACGGTTCTGGAACAGGCCCTCGACAGTATTAAACCAAAAATTGAAGTTCGTCCCCGCCGTATTGGTGGTGCTGTTTATCAGGTTCCGACTCCGGTTCGTGGAAATCGTCAACAATCTTTGGCTATTCGCTGGTTGGTCAATAGTTCCCGTTCCCTCTCCAGTAAACAACATCATTCTTTTGGCAGCAAATTGTCCGCTGAATTGCTTTCAGCTCTCAAAAATGAAGGTGCTTCTGTCTCTAAACGTCAGGAAATTGAAAGAATGGCCGAGGCCAACAAAGCTTTCGCTCACTTGCGCTGGTAATCATAAAACCTTTTGTGCTACCATTATTCAATGTCACTCTTTTCCAAACCAAAAGCCGTTTTGTGGCCGAAATCAGATGTCACCGACCTCTATCTGGACAAAACGGAGAACAATACCTTTTCCGTTGATATAAATCTTTGGAAACCTTGTTCAGATGTCGAAATTCAATCTCTGGTTCTTCTTCTTAGTCAAAATAAAGTTGACGAATGCACCATCCTCATCCCGGATGATGTTGTCATCACCAAATCATTTATCTACGATTCCGAAATTACTTCTATTGAAAAAGCCGAAGTTATCGGTTTGGCCCAGAGTGCTGTCCATTTTAAAATCCACCCGGATTTTATGGACTTCAAACTTATCCCTACTTCCGGCAAAACCATAATTCTTTCTCACCTTTTTGACAAGTCAAAAATTGAGGCTCTTAAGGCCAATCTTGATCTCTTAAAACTTAAATCTTTCGCTTTTGAATCGGTTTCTCAGGCCATCTCTAAAGTTATTTCTCTTCGTTTTGATGGAGAATACTTTTTAATCTATCCTTTGGCCAAAGGGGAATATACTCTTTCCTTATCCAAAAAAGATTCGGTTTATTTAACTGCTAATTTAAAAGGTTCCGAGCTGGATGTCCAAAAAATAGTTAACTACTCAAACTTATATTTTCCCACTCTAACTACCAAGTTCTATATCCCCGCCGAACATGATTTAGAAATTAATGCCACCAGTTCTCTGGATAAAACTCCGTATTCTCCGGCCTTAATCGCTCAGGAATTTAAAAAAGCTGCTAATTTGCCTCTTCCGGTTATAGGTTTGATTATTTCCTCAAACGCTGTACCTGCTATAATAAGCCAGTCTGTAGATAGCAATTCATCAACTAGAAAAATGGAAAAAAGTCATAATATACTGCCCTTTATCATTGTCTTTGTGGTCACTGCTTTGATCGCTTCAGGAATTATTTGGTATGTCCTTACCAAAGATTCTACTAATACCAATATTGAAACCCCGGTAAGTGACTCTGTCTCTCCCACCTCCATTGTCGAAATGCCCACCAATACCCCTGTTCCGACTGTCGCTGAAATTAGCAAAAAACTAAAGATTCAGGTTCTAAATGGTACCGATATTAATGGACAAGCGGCTGTTCTTAAAGAAAAACTTACCGCTTTAGGTTTCACCAGTGTCGCTGTCGGCAACAGCAAAGAATCTGCTACTGCCAATTCGATTCAAACCAAGGCCAGCCTTAGTTCTGAATCTGCCTATTTTAAAGACAAAATATTAGATTTTTCCAATGCTGAAATTACTGCCGATCTTAAAGACAGTGCCACATATGATGTCGTCTTTATAATTGGTGCTGAATTAAGTACCGAAAAAATCCCTACCCCAACAAAATAAATAAAAATGAAAATACTGATCACCGGTGGCTCAGGTTTTATCGGTTCAAATTTTATCCGTTTTTGGTTTCAGCATCATCCGGACGACCAAATCACCAATTTGGATAAACTCACCTATGCTGCCAATCAGTCAAATCTCCTCGATTTTAAAGATGATTCCCGTTATACCTTTGTCGAAGGCGACATTTTAAATTCCGAATTGCTCGATAAAATTATCCCCGGAACTGATTTAATCGTTCATTTTGCCGCAGAATCTCATGTCGATCGCTCCATCGATGATCCTTTATTGTTCGTTAAGACCAATGTTTTAGGTACTTACACTCTTTTATCGGCTGCAAAAAGAAATGGAAACATCCGCTTTCATCACATTTCTACCGACGAGGTTTTTGGTTCTATCCCTTTCGGTTCATCAGCTGAATTTTCCGAATCCACTCCTTACGATCCTTCTTCACCCTATGCTTCCTCAAAAGCCTCATCAGATCATTTTGTCCGTTCTTTTGGTAAAACATACGGACTCCCGGTTACCATCACTAACTGTTCCAATAATTACGGTCCCTTCCAACATCCGGAGAAATTAATTCCCAGAATGATAACTAATCTGATTGATGGTAAAAAAATTCCCGTTTATGGCAAGGGTGAAAATTTTCGCGATTGGCTGTATGTCGACGATCATTGTTCTGCCATCGAAACTGTCATAAATAAAGGCAAATTAGGTGAAACCTATTGTGTCGGCGGACTAAAGGAAACTTGTCGAAACGTTGATATCATCAAAAAAGTTATTTCTTTCATGGGTAAATCGGAGGACATGATCGAGTATGTTGTTGACCGGCCGGCACACGATAATTATGCTGTCAGTTGGAATAAAATTCATACCGAACTTGGTTGGGAGCCGAAAGAAACTTTGGAATCCGGACTTAAAAAAACAATCGAATGGTATTTAAGCCGTGAATCCTGGTGGCGGCAGTCAAAAGTAGAAGCCGAAGAATTTTATAAAAAACTTAACAATTATCAAAATATAAAATCATGAACAAAGAAGATTCGGCATATACTCCGGTCGAGATAACCGTTAACAATGTTCAATTTGTAGAATCGCCTTTAATACGGGGAATCTATAGAATTCAACCCAAAATTTGGGGAGATAATCGGGGATATTTTTTCGAATCCTACAGTCAGGAAATCTTTGAAAAAGCGGGTATAACCAATAAATTTGTTCAAGATAATCAATCTTATTCCACCGGAAATGTAGTCAGAGGTTTACATTTTCAACTGCCTCCGTATGCTCAAGCCAAATTGGTCCGGGTTATTTCCGGAGAAGTTCTCGATGTTGCCTTGGATATTCGTCCTGATTCTCCGACTTTTGGTAAATATGAAAAAGAAATTTTAACTGCTGAAAAAAACAATCAGTTTTTCATTCCCTCCGGATTTGCCCACGGTTTTAAGGTGCTTTCCGATAAAGCCATCTTTGCCTATAAATGCGACAACTTATACAATGGGCCGGCTTCAAAAGGAATTTTCTGGAATGATCCGGAATTAAATATTGATTGGAATTTGGATATTCACCAAACGTTGGAATTGTCAGAAAAAGATTTGGCTTTACCTATTTTTTCATCAATTCGCTCTGACCTGGAAAAAATTGATTGGAATCAAAAATTATGAGTTCTTCCAAAGAAATCATTGGCACTGGTCTTTCCGGCTTGGTTGGTTCCCGGGTTGTCGAACTGAATCCTCAATATCAATTCACCGATCTTTCCCTTGATACTGGTTATGACATTTTAAAGCCCGATTCTTTAGATAGTATCTTTAAAAACAGTCCCGCCAAAGTTGTTATCCATTTTGCCGCTTTTACCGATACTAATGCCGCTTGGGCTCAACGGGGCGACAAAACCGGCTTGTGTTATCAACTCAATGTTGTTGGTACTAAAAATATTGCTGATCTTTGCCAAAAACATGATAAACATCTAATCCATATTTCCACCGATTCTGTTCTTGACGGCCAAAAGACGGGTAGTTATGTCGAGACGGATTCTCCCCATCCTTTGGATTGGTATGGTCAGACTAAATTCGAAGCCGAAAAAATTGCTGCCTCCGTAAATGCCGCTATTGTCAGAATCGCTTTTCCTTACCGTCAAAACTTTCCTGCCAAAATTGATATAGTCCGCAAAATTATATCCAAACTTGCTGATAACCAAACCGTTACCATGTTTAATGATCAGTTCACCACTCCGACCTTCATTGACGATATTGCCCTGGTTCTTGGCACGATGATCAGTAAAGAAAAATCCGGTATTTATCATTTGGTTGGCTCATCTTCGCAGTCTGCTTACGATATGGCTAAAACCATCGCTGAAGTTTTTGATTTAAATAGTGACCTGGTTCAACCCTCATCTTTGGCTGAATATCTAAAGACTCCTGAAGCTCGGCCGTACGCTCCCAACTTAGCTCTGTCTAATGAAAAAGTGATTTCGGAATTTGGTATTCGTCCGAAAACTCTAAAAGAAGGTTTACAATTTATTAAACAATCATTATGAAAGGAATTATTCTTGCCGGTGGCCGGGCCACCCGTCTTCGACCTCTGACCTTAGTTACCAGTAAACAACTGCTGCCGATTTACGATCAACCGATGATCTATTATCCTATCCAAACCCTGCTCAAGGCCGGGATAAAAGACATCTTAATTATCATTGCTCCCGATTATTCCGGACAATTTCTAAATCTTTTAGGTGATGGTTCCGATTTTAATGCTCATTTCAGTTATGCCGTTCAGAAAGAACCAAAAGGTCTCCCGGATGCCTTTATTGTTGGAAAAAATTTCATCGGCACCGATTCTGTGGCTATGATTTTAGGGGACAATATTTTTGACCAGGATTTTTCCACCGAAATCAGTAATTTTGAATCCGGAGCCATGGTTTTTGCCAAGGAAGTTGCTGATCCCCAACGCTTTGGCGTGGTTGAATTCGATGCTAACCGAAAGGTTGTTTCTCTGGAAGAAAAACCTACTCAACCCAAAAGTAATTATGCCGTAGTCGGTTTCTATGTTTGTGATAATAAAGTGGTTGAATATGCTTCAAATTTAAAACCTTCAGCCAGGGGAGAACTCGAAATTACCGATTTAATCAATGTTTATCTTCAGGCAGGTAATCTTAAAGTCAACACTTTCAATGGACTTTGGGAAGATGCGGGTACTTTCGACAGTCTACTTGAAGTTTCAAACTATATGGCTAAGAAGAAAGCTTAAAATCTTTTTTCACCATTTTGGCAACTTTTCTGCCTTCTCTCACCGAGAAATTTGTTCCTCTGTCTTCGGGGAATATCTGTGCAAAGTTAGCCCGATAGAGATTTTTCCCGACTTTATACTCCGGAACTTTGTAATCGGTCGTCACTATATGCTGGGCATTTTTAAATCTGAACAGCCATTTGTCCTGAATCTTATTTTGCTCAAAATCGGGCACTATCTTTTTAAGATAATCAAAAAATTCTTTTGCGATATTCCCCTCATTTTCTCTAAAATAACGGTGTTCATTGGGAACGTAAGTGCCAAGATAATATACTTCCTTTCCTCCGTATTGTTGTTTATCGACCAAATTTGTGTGTTGGATAAAAGCCAGAAAAGGGGACTTCTCGTCATTAATATTATGCCAATAGAATGATGACAAAGATTGTTTACTGGTAAAAATTAAACAGACTGCCCCTAAATATTTAATTTCATTCAGTGAACCGGTGTAAATCACTACCTCTTTATCAGAATCAGGTTTGTATTCGGTCGCTAAATTAATATTCCCGCCGTTGTTTTTTATTCTTTTTGCCAATTCATCGGCAATTTGTTGAAAACCTCCATCCATATATCCTAAAGTTCCATCCGAATTTGCTCTGGTATGAATTCTCGCCCACAGCCAGGCCATCGAAACTTTATCGTAGTGTTCATGAAATTTACCTTTTAACAACGGCTCCCAAATAACTCGGTAAGCCTTCTCTCCACACCACTTTTTCATCCAATTACTGGCTGTAACCTGGTGATATTTTTCCCAGTTATTATCGTTTTCCAGCCAAATCTTAACTAATCCCAATCTGATTTTGGATATCAAGTCCAATGGCTTAAATTTCAGCAAGTCGACTGCTCCCATAAAAGGATAAATCTTTTTATCAAAATACAGCCCTGTTTTTTCTTCGTGCCACTTTAGTTTGTCTTCCAGACCTAATTCCTTAATTAAGCCGATTATTTCGCTGTCGGTTTTAAAAATGTGATGATAAGCCTTCTCTAAAGAAGTTTCATTAATCTTAAAACCACCCATTAATCCGCCGATATTATCCGATTTCTCGTAGAGATTAACTTTATATCCCTCTTTGCTTAATTCATATCCTGTCACCAGCCCGGTCATTCCCGCCCCGATAATGACTACATTTTTATTTTTCATATTACTATTATAACTGTTCAAAGTTTTGTCTATTGAATTCTCTTCCTAATTTTATTTAGCTGTGATATCATAAATCCATCCGAAAACGGGGATATTTATGCCCGTTTTTTAATTTATAAATTATATTTAAACATCTAAATTGCTTTTTTCTCTGTTCAAAATCGGAAAACTGATTTTGTAAGAAGGGATGCAGGGAAGATTTAAACAATATGGCTGACGCTATTAAACTTACCAAAAACCGTGATGTTCCTATGGAAAAAGTCCGAAATATAGGAATTATTGCTCACATTGACGGAGGAAAAACCACCACCACTGAACGTCTTCTTTTTTATACCGGAAACATCCATAAAATTGGTTCTGTCGATGCCGGCACCACTACTACTGACACTATGGTTCAGGAACGTGAGCGGGGTATTACCATCCAGTCTGCATGTGTCACTACTTTTTGGCATGATTATCGTGTCAATATTATCGACACTCCGGGACACGTTGATTTTACTGCCGAAGTCGAAAGATCACTCCGCGTTCTTGATGGTGCCATCATGATTTTTGACGGCAACGCCGGTGTTCAGGCTCAATCCGAAACTGTTTGGCGTCAGGCTGATAAGTATGGTGTTCCCCGAATCGCCTTTGTAAATAAAATGGATAAAATCGGTGCTTCTTTTCAAAGCACCCTCGATTCCATCACTCAAAAACTTCATGCTCCTATCATTCCTATGGTTCTGCCTATTGGTGAAGAACATGATTTCATGGGAGTCATCGATCTGATGGCCCAGAAAATGATTGTTTATGACAAAGACGAAGAAGGTATGGAGTTCACTATTAAAGAAGTATCTCCGGAATATCAGGATGCTGTCGCCAAAGCCAGAGCTTCAATGGTCGAAAAAATCGCCGGTGAAGATGAAAAACTAATGGAAAAATTCCTTAATGATGAGGAAATATCTGTTCCCGAATTAAAGGCTGTTCTCCGTCAGGCCACCATTGATCGTCGTCTTTTCCCTGTTTTTTGCGGTGCTGCTTGGAGAAATAAAGGTATTCATCCGATTTTGGATGCCATTGTCGATTATCTGCCTTCACCTTTAGACTTGCCTCCGGTTGAAGGTTTTGATATCAACACTCAGGAAAAAATAACCAGAAAACCATTAAAAAATGAACCTCTTTCAGCTTTGCTATTTAAAGTTCAATCAGATGCTCACGTTGGCACTCTCTCTTATATCCGCGTTTACTCCGGTACTATTAAAGCCGGTTCAGAAGTCTACAATGCCACCAAACAAAAAACTGAACGTATTGGTCGTTTGCTCTTAATGCATGCCGACAAGCGTGAAGGAATTGAAGAAGGTTTTGCCGGAGAAATTATTGCCTGTATCGGTTTGAAAGAATCAACAACCGGCGATACTCTTTGTGATCGAAATTCTCAAATTTCATTGTCTCCGATTCAATTTGCTGATCCGGTTATTTCACTCTCGATTGAACCTGAAACCTCAGATGATCAGGAAAAAATGGGTTCAGCCCTTAACCGTTTAGCCATTGAAGATCCAACTTTTCAAGTTACCTACAATCAGGAAACCGGACAGACTATTATTGCCGGTATGGGTGAACTATATCTCGATATTATTGTGGATCGTCTTCGCCGTGAATTTAATGTCGGTGTTAAAACCGGCGCTCCTCAGGTTGCCTATCGGGAAACTATTTCGCAAAATGCCGAAGGTGAGGGTAAATATATTCACCAGTCAGGAGGTCATGGTCAATACGGACATTGTAAAATCAAAATTGAACCTAAAAACAGAGGTGAAGGCGTCGAATTTGTGAATGGTATTAAGGGAGGAGTAATTCCTGCCAACTTTGTTCCCGCTATTGAAAAAGGAGTCAAAGAAACACTTTTGAAAGGCATTATTGCCGGATATCCATGTACCGACCTTAAAGTTACTGTTTATGATGGTTCCTATCATGAAGTCGATTCTTCCGAAGCTGCCTTTAAATTAGCTGGTGCTTATGCCATTAGGAATGCCGTTGAGGCCGCCCGACCTTTGGTCTTGGAACCTATCATGAAAATGGAGGTGGCCACACCTTCAGAATTTTTGGGTACTGTTATCGGAGATTTGTCCGGACGTCGTGGACAAATCAATGGTACAACTGATGCTTTTGGTTTTACTACCATCCTCGCCTTTGTGCCGTTGGATGCTGTCAGGGGTTATGCCACTGTCATTCGTAGTTTAACTCAAGGTCGTGGATCATTTTACATTGAACCGTCACACTACGATCCGGTTCCTCGTGAAATCCAAGAAAAACTAACTATTAAGACTGCCGGTAAGGAATAACCAATACTTATCGACACCCTTCAGTGGGATATGGCAAAATTTGCTTATTTTCCGCCTTGCAAAGCCAATATCTTACTGATACAATCTTAAAGCGTTTTAGCTATAATTAATTGTTAAATTTTTTTCCCGCGAATGCGGGAGAACCTGTCTAAAAGACAAATAAAAAAAGGAGAAAAAATGGCTGATTCTTATCAAAGAAATAAACCCCATGTTAACGTCGGTACTATTGGTCACGTTGATCATGGAAAAACTACACTTACTGCTGCTATTGCTAAAGTTCAGGGAAATCCTAAATCATATGCCGATATCGCTAAGGGCGGTACCGTTCGTGATGCTTCTAAAATCGTCACTATCGCTATTTCTCATATCGAATACGAAACTGAGAAACGTCATTATGCCCACATCGACTGTCCGGGACATGCAGATTATGTTAAAAACATGATCACCGGTGCTGCTCAGATGGATGGTGCTATTTTGGTTGTTTCGGCTCCAGATGGTCCGATGCCTCAAACCAGAGAACACGTTCTTTTGGCCAAACAGGTTAACGTTCCGGCTTTGGTTGTTTTCTTAAACAAATGTGATTTGGTTACCGATCCTGAATTCCTCGACCTGGTCGAAATGGAAGTTCGTGATCTTCTTACCAAATACGGTTATCCCGGTGATGAAGTTCCTATCATCCGCGGTTCCGCTCTTAAAGCTCTTAATGACGAAGCCGAAGGTGTTGAATCTATCAAGAAATTGATGGAAGCTTTGGATTCTTATATTCCTGAACCTAAGCGTGAACTTGATCAGCCTTTCTTAATGCCGATCGAGGATGTCTTCTCTATCAAAGGCCGTGGCACAGTTGCTACCGGTAGAATTGAAAGGGGAATCGTTAAGATTAACGATGAAGTCGAAATCGTCGGACTTAGAGATACTAAAAAAGCTGTTGTTACCGGTGTTGAAATGTTCCACAAACAACTTGATCAAGGTCAAGCTGGCGACAATGTTGGTATTCTTCTTCGCGGTATCGAAAAAGACGATATTGAAAGGGGCCAAGTTTTGTCCAAACCGGGAACCATTACTCCTCATACCGAGTTCAAAGCTCAGGTACTTCTTCTTAAAAAAGAAGAAGGTGGTCGCCACACTCCTATCTTTACCGGATACCGACCTCAGGTCTTCATCAGAACTACTGATGTTACCGGAGATGTCACTCTTCCTGAAGGTATGGAAATGGTCATGCCAGGAGATAATGCCGATGTTATCATCAAATTAATTAAACCAGTAGCCATGGAAAAAGGTTTCCGTTTCGCTATTCGTGAAGGCGGTTTAACCGTCGGTGCTGGAGCTATTACAGAAATCATAAAATAAATTGTTTTTATGTAGCCCTCCGATGCATATCGGAGGGTTCTGTTAAGAATAATTTTAAAAATTAAAATTTAAATTAAAAATTAAAAATATGGCTAAGGGTAATCGAATTAGAATCAGACTTAAGTCGTTTGATCATCGAATCATCGACCAAGCCGCCAACAAAATTGTTGACGCTGCTGTTACTGCCGGTGCCACTGTTCAAGGACCTATCCCTTTGCCTACTGATCGCAAAATTATTACTGTTTTAACTAGTCCTCATACCGACAAGAACGCTCGTGACCACTACCAAGTTCTCACCCACAAGCGTTTAATCGATATTTCTGATACTAGTCTTCGTACCGTAGATAGCCTCCAACATTTGGATCTTCCCTCTGGTGTCGAAATAGAAGTTAAGATGTAATTATGATTTCCGGATTTATCGCTAAAAAAGGTCAAATGACCAGTCTCTACACCCCAGAAGGTAAAAGAATTTCTGTTACCAAATGTGTGGTTAAACCCCTGATTGTTACTCAGATTAAAACCATCGACAAAGATGGCTATCAAGCCATACAAATTGCCTATGGTACCAAGAAAAATTTAGATCAGTCTACTTCCAAAAAGATTTCTAAATTGAAATTGGACATTAAACCACAATATTTTGCTGAATTTGCTCCTACCACTGAAACTCTTCCCGAAATTGGTACTGCTATCAAAATTGAAGATGTTTTTACTGCCGGTGATCAAATTGATGTCGTTGGTACTTCTAAGGGTCGCGGTTTTGCCGGAGTTATTAAAAGATACGGTTTTCAAAGACAGCCTGTATCCGGCGGTCAATCCGATCGTGTTCGTGCTCCCGGAGCTATCGGTGCTCAAACACCCGGTAAAGTCATTAAAGGTAAAAAGATGCCTGGACACTACGGTAATGCTACCGCCAATGTTTCCGGACTCAAAGTTTACTCCGTTAATCCGGAAAACAACGAAATTTTTGTTACCGGTTCAGTTCCTGGACACTTAAATTCCTGGATAACTATTAAGAAATCTTAAAAATTATGATTAAAGCACCACTTTACAATTTGAAAGGTGAAAAAATTAAAGAGATCACACTCTCTAAGAGTGTTTTTGAAGTCAAATATTCTCCTAAATTAATTGCTCAGTCAATTCGTGTTTATTTGGCCAATCGTCGATCCGCCGCTGCTAAAGTCAAAGATCGCGGCGAGGTTGCCGGCACCACCAAAAAAATGTGGGCTCAAAAAGGTACCGGTCGTGCCAGACATAGTACCGCTAAAGTCGGTATCTTTGTCGGCGGAGGTAGTGTCCATGGTCCTCAGGGGAATCAAAATTTCTCTCTTGAACTAAATAAAAAGACCAAAAGATTAGCCTTAAATTCCCTGCTTTCTCACTTTGCAGAAGAAAAGTCTCTTTTAGTAATCGAAGATTTCAAAGATTTAGAACCTAAAACCAAACAGGCTTGGAATTTTATTGATTTGCTCGAAAAAGACAATCAGACTCTGGCTAAAAGCAAAAAAATTGGTATCATTACCGACGTTGCCAGTGACAATGTTATTCGGGGCTTTCGTAATATCGCCGGATTCACCTTACTGTCTACTAAATCTCTAAATACCATTGATTTATCTAATCAAAACTTTTTGATATTTTCTCAAAAAGCAATTGAATCATTAAAATAATATGACCAATATTCATCCTGAAAAAATTATTATCGGCCCGATTGTCACCGAGAAATCAATTCTCGCTCAATCAAAAGGTATCTATACTTTTTGGGTAAAACTTTCAGCCAATAAAAATCAAATCGCTCAGGCAGTTGAATCTGTTTTTTCCGTCAAACCAAAAGCTGTCCGTACTACAAAACAGTGGGGAAAAATTAAGACCGACTGGAAAAAAAGAATGCCGATTCAAAAATCTGACCGTAAAAAAGCCATTGTTGTTCTTGATAAGGATCAAAAACTTGATATATTACATCTAAAACAAAAATGAAAAACAGACATTTATTAACTATCAAAAAGAAACGCTCCGGTCGTGATTCCCAGGGGCATATTTCTGTCCGTCATCGCGGTGGAGAACAAAAGCGTTTTCTTCGTTTGGTAGACTGGAAAAGAAATAAACTCGATATCAAAGCTAAAGTTACCTCTATTGAGTACGACCCCGGTCGCACTGCTCAATTAGCCCTTGTTGTCTACGAGGATGGTACTAAAACCTATATTTTGGCTACTTCCAACTTAAAAGTAAACGATATTATTATTACCTCCGAATCCGCTCCGATTAAAGATGGCAATCGTTTGCCTCTTAAAAATATTCCTGTCGGTGTCCCGATTCACGCTTTGGAATTTCAACCCGGAAAAGGTGCTCAGATGGTAAAAAGTGCCGGATCATCCGCCTATATTCAAAGCATAGATAACAATAAAGTTACCATCAAACTTCCCTCCGGAGAATTAAGAATTTTCCCGGGAACTGCCTTTGCCACTATCGGCCAGGTCAGTAATATTGAACATTCCAACGAAAAATTAGTTAAAGCCGGAGATTCCCGTCATCGGGGATTCAGACCGGGTGTTCGCGGAGTGGCTCAGAATCCTTACTCTCATCCGCACGGAGGTGGAGAAGGTAAATCATCAATTGGTATGAATCCTAAGACACCTTGGGGTAAACCGGCTATGGGTAAACGCACCCGTTCCCGTAAAAAAGCTTCCAATCGTTTAATAGTTCAACGGAGAAAAAAATAATTTTTTCTAACTAGAAACTTATGTCAAGAAGTTCAAAAAAAGGTCCATACATCGACGCCAATCTCCAAAAGAAGGTTTCTAAAACCACCGGCACCGATGCTATCAAGACATATGCCCGAAAAAGCCAAATCGCTCCGGAATTTGTCGGTCGTAATTTTTCCGTTCACAATGGTCACAAATTTATCAATGTTTATGTCACCGAAGATATGGTCGGTCACTATTTTGGTGAATTTGCCGCCACCAGGACTTTCAAAGGTCATGGACGTGTTGTTAAGAGAGTTATAGAGAAAACCTAATTAATATGGCCAAAATTGAAACTAAAAAAACTACTCCCGCTAAGGTCACTCTGGCTAAAAAAGCCCCGGTGGTTAAACTGGATGCTAAAACAACTAAAGTTAAAACAACAAAAGTTAAAACTGCTGTCGAAAAAAAGACAGAAATGCCGGCAACCAGTCTTGGTTCGGCCCGATATATCAATAAAAATTTGAAAGTATCTCCCCGCAAACTACGTTTGGTTGTTAGCGAAATTAAAAAAATGAATCCTTCCGAAGTTGTGGTTCGTCTAAAATTCACCAACTCCAATGCCGCCAGAATTCTTGCCAAATGTGTCGAAGACGCTATTGCTTCAGCTGTTCATAACTACAAATTATTGCCTCAATCACTAAAATTCGGTGAATTCCGGGTTGATGAAGGCATGAAAATCAAAAGAATGGACAAATCTCATGGTTCCCGGTTTGCCAGGGGAATTATTCAGAAACGTCATAGTCGTCTGGTTATTGTTTTATCTGGTACAATACAAAGTTAATTTAAAATTTTAAATTTGAAATTAAAATCATATTATTATGGGTCAAAAAGTTAATCCAATCTCATTCAGACTCGAAACCGTCAAGAACAGCCCGGAATGGCTTTCTTCCTGGTATGCTGAAAAGAAAAAGTATGCCATCTTCCTGATGGAAGACAAGAAAATTCGTGATTTTTTGCAAAAAAAATTAAACGCTGCCGGAATCGTTTCTGTTCACATCGAGAGATCTGTCAAAAAGATTAAATTAACGTTAGTCGTTTCCCGTCCTGGTTTAGTAATCGGTCGCGGTGGTAAAGAATTAGAAGCCATTAAAAAAGATGTTTTAAAACTGATTTCCAAAGAAAGCGGTAAACAAAATATCGATATTCAGGTTGAAGAATTTAAACATTTTGATCTTTCTGCTAAATTAATTGCTGAAAAAATTGCTTTCCAACTTACTAAAAGAATGCCCTATCGTCGGGTAGTTCTTTCCTCTATGGAAAAATCAATGGCTGCCGGTGCCAAAGGCATCAAGATTATTCTTTCCGGACGTATCAACGGTGCTGAAATCAGCCGTCGGGAAAAATTTTCTCAGGGTAAAGTTCCTCTTTCCACTATAAAATCAAAAATCGATTATGCCGAATGTCCTTCTCTTACCAGATCAGGTTATATCGGTGTTAAAGTTTACCTTTGTTTAGCTTAAAATTATGTTGCAACCCAGCCGTACAAAATACAGAAAACAATTTCGTGGTCGAATGCATGGTCTTTCCCAAGGTTATATGGTTGAATTTGGAGATTATGGATTAAAAGCTATGGAATGTGGTTGGTTAACCGCCAATCAAATCGAAGCCGCCCGTCGGGCAATCGCTCATGCTACTAAAAGAAATGGTCGCACCTGGCTTCGTGTTTTCCCCGACAAACCTTTTACTGAAAAAGGTGCCGGCGCTCCTTTAGGTGCCGGAAAAGGTGATGTTAAGGGCTATGTTTGCGTAGTTCGTCCCGGAAGAATTATGTTCGAAGTTGCCGGTGTTCCTGAAGTCGAAGCTCATCGGGCTTTAACTTTAGCCTCTGCTAAACTACCGGTAGTTACTAAAATTGTAAAAAGAGCTTAATTAAAGCTGGAATTTATGAAAAAAACTGATAAAATCTCCTACAGACAAAAGTCCCGAGAGGAGCTCCAAAAACTTTTGATTGATCTAAAAAAGAAATTGGTTGAATCTAAAGCCAAATACCTTACTGGCAATCAAAAAGACACTTCCGTCTTTAAAAAAATTAGTTACGAGATTTCCTTCATCTCGACTTTGTTAAACGAAAATGATCAATAAAACAGGAAAAACATTTACCGGTATCGTCGTCTCTGACAAAATGACAAACACTTTGGTCATTTCTCTTAGCTACACTAGTCGTCACCCTCTTTATAAAAAAATTGTCAAGAAAAACAAAAAAATATACTCAGAAAACAACCTTTCTGCTAAAGTTGGTGACACTGTTAAAGTTCGGGAAACCCGACCTCTTAGCAAGTTAAAAAGATTTACTACTGTTGAAATCGTTAAGAAAAACTAATTATGTTGCAATTACGTTCCATTATCAAACCAGCTGACAATTGTGGTGCAAAGTCCGTCATGGTTATGCACATCTACAAAGGTAGCTCTCATAAACAAGCCGGAATCGGTGATATTGTTATGGCCGTTGTTAAGGATGCTATTCCCTCCGGTGTAGTCAAGAAAAAAGATAAAGTAAAAATGATTATTGTCCGTACCCGAAAGGAAATTGGTCGTAAAGACGGTTCCTTTATTCGCTTTTCCGATAACGCCGGCGTAATTATTGATTCTCAAAACAATCCTCGCGGCACCAGAATTTTTGGGCCGATTGCCCGTGAAGTTAAAGATTTAGGCTTCAATAAGATAGCTTCCATGGCCAAAGAGGTCTACTAATTATGAAAATTATTAAATCTGATAAAGTTAAAGTCTTGATTGGCAAAGATAAGGGCCGTATCGGCGAAGTTGTCCGTGTTTTTCCTAAAACCAGCAAAGTTGTCGTCAAAGGCATGAATCTTTTCAAGAAACATCTTAAAGGTAAACAAAATCAAAAAGGCGGTATCATCGAGAAAGAACGTCCTCTATTAGTTTCCAAAGTTATCCTGGTTTGCCCCAGCTGTCAAAAAACTACTCGGGTAGCCTATCAAATCGACAAATCCGGAACCAAATATCGGATCTGCAAAAAATGTCAATCCTTGTTATCCGGTAAAACTACTAAATAAAACTATGGCTAAAAATAAATTTGAAATCAACGTTGCCGAGAAATTAGTTGCCGAATTCCCGAAAAGAAATCTCAACTCTCTTCCTAAACTCAAGAAAGTGGTCATTAATTATCGTGTCTCTGATGGCCGCGACAGCCAGGAAAATTTGAACGCCGCCGAGGTGGAAATCACCTCTATCACCGGTCAAAAACCAAAACTTTGTCGTTCCAAAAAATCTATTTCTACATTTAAACTTCGTGAAGGCGAGCCTTTGGCTTTCAAAGTTACTCTTCGTGGTTTAAGAATGTACCATTTCATTGAAAAACTATTTAACATCGTTCTTCCCCGTCTTCGTGACTTCAAAGGTATGTCTCTCCAGTCTTTTGATAAGGATGGTAACTACAACCTCACTATCAAAGATCAAACTTATTTTCCCGAGATAAATCTTGATAAAATAAATAAAATCAGAAGTGTTCAGATCACTCTCAACATTTCTGCTACTTCTCAACCTGAAGCAAAAATGTTATTATCCGCCCTAGGCTTTCCATTCGAGAAAAATTAAACATATGGCTACCACTGCAAAAATAGTAAGAGAATCAAAAAAACTAAAATACTCTGTCAGACATCATAATCGTTGTCAAATTTGTGGTCGTCCACATGCCTATATTCGTTTATTCGGTATCTGCCGTTTGTGTTTTCGCAAATTGGCCAATACCGGTGCCCTACCGGGTGTTAAAAAAGCAAGCTGGTAATCAATTATGATATTTTCACTTTCTAACGATTTCTTAATCAGAATAAAAAATGGATCCCGTGCCGGTCGTAAGACTATCACTGCTCCTGGTTCCAAATTCAGCACTTCTATTGCTGCTGTAATGAAAAAATACGGCTACATTTCCGATTATTCTGTTGCTGATGATTTAAAGAAAGAAATCACTGTCACTCTTGCTTACAATGGTTTAGAACCCAAAATTTACGACATTCATCTTTTTTCTAAACCCGGTCGTCGGGTTTATGAAAAAAAGCATGCCTTACCTTGGGGAAAAACCAAAAACTCATTAATTGTTGTCTCCACTTCATCCGGTGTTATGTCTCAAAAAGAGGCTAAAGCCAAAAATCTTGGTGGAGAAATAATCGCCGAAATTTGGTAATCAAATATGTCAAGAATTGGAAATCTTCCCATCACTATCCCCGAAAATGTTACTGTCTCTTTGGACAACCGCCTGGTAACTGTCACCGGTTCTAAAGGTGTTTTAACTTTGGCTATCCCTCTTAAAATTAATGTCGAAATTAAAGACAATCAAATAATTGTTACCCGTTTATCGGAAGACAAAAAAGTAAAATCCAATCATGGTACTATTCGGGCCCGTCTTAACAATATGGTTACCGGAATGGTCACTCCTTGGATTAAACAATTAGAAATCCGGGGAACCGGTTACAAATTTGCCGTCAACGGCAATAAACTCACCGTTACTGCCGGTTACATTAATCCTGTTGAAGTTGTCGCCCCAGAAGGTGTATTTTTTCAATTGGATGAAGATACCAAGTTAACTGTTTCCGGAATTGATAAAATAACTGTTGGACAAACAGCCAGCAATATTCGTAAAATAAGAACTCCTGAACCTTATAAAGGTAAAGGTATCCGTTATCTTAATGAATTTATCAAGCTCAAAGCCGGTAAAACCGCTAAAGCCTAAAAAATTATGATTACTGATCAAAAACAACGTCGATTAAATCGTGTCCGAAACAAAATTGCTAAAAACTTGGGTATTCCCCGTCTGTCAGTTTTTCGCAGCAATCGCTACACTTCGGCTCAAATTATAGACGACAAACATGGAAAAACTTTGGCTGCTTTTTCCTCAAAAGCGGTTAAAGTTAAAGGCACCAAAACAGAAATCGCTGCTAAGGTCGGCGAAGAAATTGCCAAAATTGCTGTTAAAAAAAATATTATCAATATTCGTTTTGATCGCGGTCTATACAAATACCACGGTCGGGTTAAAGCTTTGGCCGATGCTGCACGGGCTAAAGGTCTAAAATTTTAAATTATGTCAGATTTCGAAAATAAACAAATCAGAAATATGGATAAACCGGAATCGGAATTTACCGATAAGGTTATCGAAATAAAAAGAGTCAGTAAGAAAACTAAAGGTGGAAACCAAATTTCTTTTACTGCTTTGGTTGCCAGCGGCGACAAAAAATCCCGTGTCGGTGTTGGTCATGCCCGGGCTAAAAGTGTGGCCGATGCCATTCAAAAAGCCATTCAAAAAGCCAGAAAAAGTATGATTGAAGTTAACATCGTCAATGGCACTATAACCGATGAAATCAAACTTAAATTCAAAGGTGCAATTGTCATTATTCGTCCCGGAAAAGAAGGTTCAGGTTTAATTGCCGGCGGCCCTGTAAGATCAGTTATCGAACTGGCTGGTATCAAAGATGTGGTCAGTAAAATCGTTGGTTCTAAAACAAAATCAATTAATGTTTGGGCTACTATGCAGGCTTTGGATCTGCTCAAAAAATAACTATGGAGATCTTAACTCAACTTCCAAAATCAACTAAAAAACAACAAAAACGTGTCGGCCGTGGTTACGGTTCCGGTGTCGGTGGTCACACTACCGGTCGTGGAGCTAAAGGTGATAAAGTTCGTGGAAAAACTAAAATTACTTTTGACGGTACCAAAATCAAAAAAGGTTGGATCAAAAGAACTCCTTTTCTTCGGGGTAAACACCGCGTTCTTGCCCAGAAAAAACTTTTTGTTTTTAATCTTAACGATCTCGAAAAAATGTTTTCTGCTAATGATGTCGTCGACATTAAAGCTATTTCCAAGATTACAAAAATATCCGAAAAAACTCTTACCGGTAAAGTTAAGATTCTATCCAATGGTAGTCTGACTAAAGCTTTAGTCTTCAAAGGCATTGGCTTTTCTCAAAATGCTCGAAACCTGATTATCACTGCTGGTGGTAAGATAGAATAATGAATCAGATTGTAAAATCTCTCTCTTTATACATCGAAGGTCTAAAAACCCCACTTCTACGGCAAAAAATAGGAATAACTTTAGCAGTGTTGGTATTTTTTAGATTTGTTGCTCATATTCCTGTTCCCGGTGTCAATTTAGCTTTGCTTAAAAGTTTCTTCTCTCAAAATCAATTGTTATCCCTTTTGGATATCTTTTCCGGTGGTACTTTAGCCAATTTTTCCATAGTCGCTCTTGGTCTTAATCCATATATTAATGCCTCAGTTATGCTTCAACTTCTCCAATTGGTCAGCCCTAAACTGGAAGAATTAAGTAAAGAAGGGGAGTATGGTCGGGCTAAAATAAATCAATATACCCGGATTGCCACTATTCCTTTGGCTATCGTTCAGGCTTTAGGTATGTATGGAATTCTTCATTCTCAAAATATCATCGGTACTCTTGATCCCTTTACTCTGATTGCTTTGGTTCTCAGTATGTTGGCCGGAACTATGATTATGATATTTTTAGGCCAACTCATCAATCAGTTTGGAGTTGGCAATGGTATTTCTATGATAATTTTTGCTGGTATCGTTTCCCGTTTTCCTGTCAGTGCCATGCAGGCTATCAGCATCACCGATTTTTCTAATCCCCAAAACACCCTCAATATGATCATCTTTTTAGCTTTGGCTATAGTTATGGTTTTTGCCATAGTTATGGTTGAAGAAGCAGTTCTCCGGATTCCGATTCATTATGCCAAACGTGCCCAAACCACATATTTGCCGATAAAAGTTGATACCGCCGGCGTTATGCCGATAATTTTTGCCGTCTCTTTAGCAACTGTACCTTCTTTGGCCGGTCAATATTTAAGTCGTGTTCCAAATCAGGCCATTGCTTCCGCTGCTACTACTATTTCCCGTATCTTTAATACTAATGGTTACATTTATATTCTTTTTTACTTTTTGCTGGTTATTGGTTTTACTTTTTTCTACACTTCAGTTGTCTTTAAACCAAAAGATATTGCTGAAGAGTTGAGAAAATCCGGAGGTTTCTTACCGGGTATTCGTCCGGGAATAGCGACTGAAAAAAGATTAAAATATTTAACTAATCGGGTTATTGCTATCGGGGCTGTTTTCTTGGGTTTGATTGCTGTCACTCCTTCTTTAGTCTCGAAATTCAGTGGCATCACTGCTTTAACTATCGGCGGTACCTCTGTTCTGATCGTGGTTTCGGTCGTCATCGAACTTACCCGCAAAATCGAAAATGTTGTGCAAACTTATAATTACGATAAACTAACTTACTAATGCCTTTAAATTTATTCATCATCGGTCCCAGCGGCTGCGGTAAATCTACCCAAGCCAAGTTAATCGCCGAAAAATATAATTTAAAACATCTCTCGACCGGAGAAATTCTTCGGGAAGAAATTGCTTCCGGCAGCGGCTTCGGTCTTGAAGCCAAATCTTATGTCGATGCCGGCACGTGGGCTCCCGACGATCTGGTTTTTGATATTTTGGTCAACCGCTTATCTCAAATTGACTATCAGAACTTTATTATTGATGGTTTTCCCCGAGTTTTAAATCAGGGAAGAATCATTGAACTTTTTCTTAAAAAGAAAAATTTGCCGTTTTCTTTGTTAATTCACCTCAATCTTACCTTCGACGAAATTGCCGCCAGAAGAGAAAAAATGGGAACCGAATTTCAGGATTCCTCCCGCTCCGACAATACTCCCCAAGCCGTTGCTACCCGTCAAAAAACTTATAATGAAACTATTGATCCGATTAAAGAATATTTCCGTTCTAAAAATTTATTGTTCGACGTCGACGGCAATCGTCCTGTCGAGCCTATTTTTGCCGATATTGTTAAAAAAATTGATCAAATTATTAATTAAACTTTCATGAAAGAACCTACTGTTCGTGGTATTGTCACTGAAGTCTTGCCTAATCAGTTATTTCGGGTTAAACTCGAGACCGATAAGGAAATTATTTGTCATCTGGCTGGTAAACTAAGGATGAATCATATCCGATGTTTAGCAGGAGACTCAGTTTCACTTGTTCTCTCACCGGAAGGTGAAAAAGGCCGTATTGTTTATCGCGGCTAAGTGTTTTATATACTTAATAGTTACATAAAATAATTACTAAAAACCGTATTCTTCTTAAACACGGTTAAAATGCAATTTACTCTTTGATATTGGCGCTGTTTTAGGTTACAATATCCAAGTCTCAAGTATGAAAGTCAAATCAAGCATAAAACGTCGTTGCAAAAACTGCAAAATTGTTATCCGCAGGGGTGTTCGGCGGGTTATTTGTTCCACTAAAAGACATACCCAAAAACAGGGCTAAATTAAATATATGAGAATATCTGGTATAGAAATTCCTGACAACGAAAGAGCACAAGTAGGCTTAACTCGTTTTTATGGTATCGGCCCCGTTAATGTCATTAAATTAGCCAAATTAGCCAACATTGATCTTAATACCCGTATCAAAGATTTTTCCCGTGATGACATCAGTAATTTGATGAAAGCTTTGGAAAGTTTTGTAGTCGAGGGAGATTTAAAGAAAGAAGTTCGCGAAAACATTGATCGTTTAAAAGCCATTAAATGCTATCGCGGTATTCGACATATTGTCAGCCTTCCTGCTCGTGGTCAACGAACTAAATCCAATTCTCGTACCCGTAAAGGTAAAAAGAAAACTGTCGGTTCACTTACTAAAGAAGCTTGGGCAAAAATTGAAACTCAGCAAAAAGCTGCTTCAGTTGCCAGCAATAAATAAACTATGCCAGAAACTAAAACCAAAAATTCTACCTCTAAAAAAGTCACTTCTTCCAAAAAGAAGGTCTATAAAAATATTGCCGAGGGCAGACTTTACGTTAAATCCTCTTTCAATAACACTATCGTTTCCGTTACCGACGGTAAAGGTAATACTCTTGCTTGGTCTTCATCCGGTCACTGTGGTTTTAAAGGTGCTAAAAAATCTACTCCTTTTGCCGCTACTACTGCCATCGAGAGAACACTCGAATCTGCTAAAAAATATGGTATTAAAAAATTAGAAGTTTATTTAAAAGGTCCCGGAGTTGGTCGCGATGCCACTCTTCGTTTTCTACGTACCAAAAGAGATTTTGACGTTGAAATGATTTCCGACATCACCCCGATTCCTCACAACGGTCCCAGACCGCCTAAAGCTAGAAGAGTATAAATTTATGTCAAGAATTACCTTAGATTCCAAATGCCGATTATGTCGGGCTGCCGGTACCAAACTTTATCTTAAAGGTGCCAGATGTCTTTCATCTAAATGTCCTATCGAAAAGAAAGGCGCTGTTGCTCCTGGTATGCATGGTATAAAAAGAGCTAAAAAACCGACTGATTATGGTATTCAGCTTCGTGCCAAACAAAAAGCAAAACGTATTTATGGTGTTCAGGAAACTCAATTTAAAAACTATTATCTTAAAGCCAAAAACTTAAAAGGTTTGGTCGGTGATAATTTAATGATTCTCTTAAGCAGAAGACTCGATAACGTTATTTTTGAATCCGGACTTTCACTTTCCCGTTCCCACGCTAAACAATTGATTAGTCATAAACATGTTCTGGTTGACGGAAAACCTCTTAATGTTGCTTCTCATCATCTAAAAAATGGAGAAATTGTCTCCTTAGATAAAGTTGCAATTTCAAAATTCGGTGATACTATCCGTATGGCCGATAAAGATTTTAAAACGCCTCAATGGCTCGACCTAAATAAATCCAAATACACGGTTTCTGTCGTCTCTGATCCTTCATCTGAGGATCTCAACCAAGGAATCGATATTAATTTAATAATTGAATACTATTCCCGATAAAGGAGAAATATATGATAGACACCAGCAAGTTTCATATTAAAGCCATTAAAGACTCTGCCACTTATGGCAAATATGAGTTATCACCTTTAATTGGCGGTTTCGGTCACACTCTCGGCAACAGTTTAAGACGAATTCTGTTAATCACTATCCCCGGTGCTGCTATCACCAGAATCAGAGTCGATGGTGCCAATCATCTTTTCACCACTCTTCCGGGCATTAAAGAAGATTTGGTCGATATTTCCCTCAACCTCAAAAAAGTTAAGTTTACTTATTCCAAAGAAGAACCGATTGTTCTGGAATTAACTAAAAAAGGTGCCGGTATTGTTACCGCCAAGGATATTATTGGCAACGATCTTTGTCATGTTTCCAATCCTGATCAATATATTGCCACTATTACCGATTCAAAAACTGTTCTCAATATTTCCTTAACTATTGAGAGGGGAGTTGGTTACACCTTAGCTAAAGAACAAAAAACAGATGTCGTCGGTGAAATTATTTTAGATTCCACCTTCACTCCTGTTCTCAAAGCTAATTATGAAGTTGAGCCAACCCGTTTAGGTAAAAAGAGTAATTACGACAAATTAACCATGGAAATTTGGACCGATGGTTCCATTAATCCTTTAACTGCCCTTAAATTTGCCGCTAAAGACATGATTAATTCTTTGTCTCAAATCGTTGATCCCAAAGAATTTGATGAGGAAGTAGTCACTTTAGCTTCCAACCCTTCAGTTTCCGGATTGGATATGTCGATTGAAGAAATTGAATTACCGCTTCGGGTTACCAATGCTCTTAAAAAAGCCGGTTACATCACTATCGAAAACCTTATCAAAGGTGGTCGTCAGGAAGTAAGCAAAGCTAAAAACGTCGGTGAAAAATCATTAAAAGTTATTGATAATTGGTTGAAGGAAAAGAATTTTTCTTGGAAATAAACTATGAATCATCGTATTTTTGGAAAAAAACTCGGCCGCAATCATCATGAACGACAGGCTTTGTTCAAATCTTTAGCCAAATCAATGTTCACCTATGGTGCCATCGAAACTACTCAGGCTAAAGCTAAAGCTGTTGTTCCTACAGTTGAAAAGCTGGCTCATTCCATCACCACTAAAGATATTGTTAATGCCCAACGGGAATTATCAAAATATTTTCAGGATCGTAATTTTGTCAGCGATGTCTACCGCTCATTCTTAGAGGTATTCAACGGCCAGACTTCTAATTTTACTAAAATGTGGAATGTCAAAATTCGCCGTGGTGATGATGCTTTAATTGTTAAACTTTCTTTTGTTAAACCTTATACTTTGAAAAAAGCTGAGGTTAAAGAGGAAGTTAAAGATAAAAAAGCAATTTCCAAATCCAAACCGGCTCCCAAAAAATCGGTTGTTAAAAAAGCTGTTAAGAAATCATGAAATCTAAAACCACAGTCACCAAAGGCAACAATATTGATAGACAATGGCATTTAGTCGACCTAAACGGTCAGACTCTTGGTCGTATCTCTGTCAAAATTGCTACCCTTCTTCAGGGAAAAAATAAAGTTGATTATTCTCCTAATCGCGACGCTGGGGATTATGTTGTGGCTATAAATGCTAAAAACATCCAGGTTACCGGTAAAAAATTAACTGAAAAGATCTACTATCATCATACTGGTTATGCTGGTCATCTTAAGGAATTCACCCTCGGACAGCTTATGAAAAGCGATCCCCGAAAGGTGATTCATCATGGTGTTCTGGGAATGCTTCCTAAAAACAAACTCCGACATGACCGGATGACTAGATTAAAAATATTTGTTGGTTCAGAACATCCTTACAATGACAAAATCAAATAACAAAAACACTTATATTGCAGCTATCGGAAGACGTAAATCTGCCGTATCATCAGCTAAACTGTATACCGGGAAATCTGAATCACATGTAAATGGAATGGAAGTTTCCAAATATTTTCCGGGACAGCATGACGAAAAAATTTATCTTCGTCCTTTTGCCGTCACCGAAACTGAAGGTAAATACTATTTTCAGGCTAAAATCATTGGTGGTGGAAAATCCGGTCAAATGGATGCTCTGGTTCTTTCTCTTTCCCGTTGTCTTAAGAAAATTGATGAAACACACACCTCCGCTCTCAGAGCAGCTGGTTTGTTGACAGTTGATTCCCGGGTTCGGGAAAGACGGATGGTTGGTACCGGTGGTAAAGCCCGACGTCAAAAACAATCTCCAAAGCGTTAATCTTTTTGATTACGTTTCCACGGAGTTGTATGTTACTATTTTCTCATGTCATTATTTCACTCCTTAATTTTGGCTGTTATTCAGGGTGTCACTGAATTCTTGCCGATCTCATCTTCCGGTCACTTAAATTTAGCCCAACATTTTTTAGGTTTTCAGCCGTCATTAACTTTCGATATTTTTCTCAACACTGCCACTCTTTTTTCTGTATTTTTCTTTTTTCGTAAACAACTCAAATACTTTTTTGATAACCTGATTTACATTCTCATTGGTTCTCTTCCCGCTGCTTTGGTTGGGATTCTCCTAAAAGATCAAGTAGAAATGATTTTTGGCAGCATCAACCTTTTGCCGTACTTCTTTTTGTTGACCACGGTTTACCTTTTTGTTTCTAAATATCTGCCCAAAAAAGATGAAAAGCTGACTTTGAAAAAAGCTGTAATCATCGGTTTTTTTCAGGCAATAGCCATTCTTCCGGCAGTTTCTAGGTCTGGATCTACAATATTTGCCGGTCTGCTAGTCGGTCTTTCTGCGGTTCAGGCTTTTAATTTTTCTTTTTGTTTGTTCATTATTGCTTCCCTGGGTGCTTTGCTGCTGGATTTCAAAAACCTTCACGGTCTCAATGTCTTTCAGCCGGAGTTAATAATTGGTTTTTTCGTCACTTTCCTCGTAGGTATTGGCGCTCTGGCTTTGTTAAACAAAATTTTGGCAAATAGAAAATTATGGTATTTTAGTTTTTACACCCTGCTTTTAGCAATTATTTTATTTCTAGCATTCTCCAACCTTTCCGTTTAGTTTGTCCTTCAATATTTTTTCCAGATGTTTTTCTACTTTTTTGAATGTTCTTTTAGTTTTATTGATCCTCTCATTTTCTAAAATTTTATCTTCAAGCAGTCTTTCTATTTCCTTGTTAATATTATTAATATCCATAAGGATTAATTATACAGTATCGGTCTAAATATACCTATCTGATACACATGTAGTTTAGATTGATGTTACAATACTTAATATGATTAAACACCTGACTGCTGGTGAAAAATGCCCAAAAATTGTTAACGCAATTATTGAAATACCCAAAGATACTCATAATAAATACGAGTACGACGAGCATTTAGATATCATTAAACTTGACAGAGTTCTTCATACTTCAATGCATTATCCGGTTGATTATGGTTTTATTCCCGGTACCCGTTCTGAAGACGGCGATCATCTCGATGTTATGGTCATAACTAACTCTCCGGTCTTTACCGGATGTTTGTTGGAAGTAAGACCCTTAGGAGCGATGATTATGTCCGACGAACATGGTAATGATGAAAAAATTCTGGCTGTTCCCAGCCGTGATCCCTATTTTAACCATCTTCGTAAACTAAGCGATGTCTCTCCTCATCTTCTTTTGGAAATTGAACATTTCTTCACCGAATACAAACGTCTGGAGATGACTGAAGAACCAATCGTTAAAGGTTGGGTAAGAAGATTGGTTTCCTACAAAGTAATCAGACAGAGTCTTAAACGCTATCGAAACGAGGAAAAAGTATCTCAGACAGATAAATAAAATTAAACCAAGCTTGGGAAAGTTATTAAAAAAGGTTATAATACAAACGATCAACAAAACCCAAGGATTTCAGTCACTTTTCTATATTTAGCAGAGACTGATATCTGTGTTGATTAAATAGTCACAAAACCGGGGATTGGCGCAATTGGCTAGCGCGCACGCATGGGGTGCGTGAGGTTGCTGGTTCGAATCCAGTATTCCCGACAAACTGTATTTAAGTAATATCGAGTTCCACTTCCCTAATTTGTATTTTGTACCCTCGTTGTCAATATGAACCACTTTCTTGTACAATTAGGCAAATGATTGATTCGCCTCCTACTAACAAAAAAGAATCTCATTTCCTGTCTGAAATAATAATCAGACCAAATACCCCTCGTGAAGAATACGATTATTTATGGGAGAGCCTTGAAACGGCAATCTTTTTTAAAGAACATGGATATACTCTTGAATTACCAGACCATCCAACATATCAAGAGCTCGCCAGAATTGCTCCAAATTTTGAAAGCATAGACAAAGTTGCTTTGTTTGAAACATTCACGAATGAAATATATGATATCGGTTTTTACAAAGCAGGACTAGCGAATTTGGAAAGTATGCGGCCAAGAATTGAACAAGCACTTCCAATATTTAAACAATTGAATGAGGCGTGGGGTTTTAAAACTTTTCCTAAATACCAAGTATGTGTTACACGATATGGAACCGGTGGTTCGTATTCTACAAAAGACGGCACAGTAACAATGATGACGCGTGCTGATGGTACTTTTATGCGACAAGACGTAGGAGAGGCTGTAATACATGAAATACTTCATATCGGAGTAGAAGAACTAATTGTACAAAAGTTTGGGCTTACGCATTGGGAAAAAGAAAGAATGATCGATAAAATTTGTACAAAGGGTGATTTTGTATCGATAATGCCAAATTACAATTTACAACATCAAGGTGATATGCGTGTTGATTCATATATTAGTGACAACTTAACCGATTCTCTTCCCTCCTCAATACAAAGGTATGTGATAGACTTTCCTCGATAAGAAAAATAACAATTTCCAAACAAACCGACCATCGAATAGTTTATTTTTTGTAAATTGTATTACCCTGTTGTCAATAAGGAGCGGTATAATCGGCTATATGAGTTGGGAAGAAATGTTTAGAGGTTGGGCAGAACCTCCGAGTCAAAGTGAAATAGACAAGTGTGATAATGCTGTCAGTGCAATCAAAAAAGCAATCGGTGCAAATCCAAGGCTTTCAGGAATGAAAATTAAAATTTTTCCACAGGGGTCATATCGAGCTAGAACGAATGTAAAAAATGCAAGTGATGTTGATGTCTGTGTTTGTTTACAAACAACATTTTATCCCGATTATCCCAACGGAAATACAAAAGAATATTATGGTAACACTGAGGGAAGTATTCTATTTAGTGAATTTAAGTCTTTAGTTGGAAACGCCCTAGTTAATCATTTTGGTTCACAGTCTGTTAAAAGAGGTAATAAAGCTTTTGACATTCACGAAAATACATATCGAATTGACGCTGATGTTATTGCTGCGTTTGCACACAGAAGGTATGCTTCAAATGGTACTAATAACTGGATAACCCCCGAAGGTATCGCATTTATGCCAGACGATAATTCCGGTTTAATTAAGAATTGGCCAGAACAAACTTACAACAACGGAGTTGAAAAAAATACAAACACTGGCAAACGATATAAACCCGCCATTAGAATATTAAAGAAACTAAGGGATAAAATGCAGACAGAGAATATCAGTGAGACAAATAATGTTGCTTCCTTTTTAATTGAAAGTTTAGTTTGGAATGCTCCAAATAATTTATTTGGGAACTATTTGATCGAGAATGATATTAAGGCTGTGTTAAGGCATACTTATAACATGACTCT
The DNA here is from genome assembly GCA_964448705.1 of uncultured Gammaproteobacteria bacterium. GTDB lineage: Bacteria > Patescibacteriota > Microgenomatia > UBA12405 > UBA12405 > CAYUZS01. The sequence continues at coordinate 42,600 of CAYUZS010000001.1, read as the reverse complement.
AAATGAGTCAGGCTGTAAAGAACTTGGCGAAGTAAATGAGTTGAAGTACCTTTTTCGAACTTCACAGCCTTGGACAAGGGAGCAAGCTAACAAATTTATATTAAAAGTTTGGAATTATTTAGGTTTTTAATTAACAATGAAAAATATCAAACAAGAAATTTCCTTTTGGGTTCAATTCATTACTTTTTCACTTCTTTTTGCCATTTCTTTAAAGATGTCAGGGACTAAGTTTGATATTACAATCGATGTAATTAAACAAATTCCAAATGCAATTTCGTATTACTTAATAGTCTATTTGGTTTTTTCTAAATGGTTATGGCGGTGGAAACTTTTACAGGGCTGGCTAGTCCCATTCCCTGATTTGGAAGGTACTTGGAAAGGAACGATTGAAACTACATGGGTAGACAAAAAAACAGGTTGTTGCCCAAAACCTATTCCTTGTTCTCTCGTGATTAAACAAAGTTTTGATACATTAAGCTGTTCATTATTTACTCAAGAGTCGATGAGCTACAGCAACGCGGCTTTGATGAGTGAAATTGAAGAAAGCGGAACGAAAAAACTCAGCTTTAATTATACAAATAAGCCAATAGCAACAGTAAGAGAGCGAAGTGAAATACATGATGGAGCAGCAATTCTTACTATAATTTCTAAGCCGGAATTATCGCTTGAGGGTGGATATTGGACTGATAGGAAGACTACTGGAACAATTAAACTAAAATATATTAAACGAGAATTGGACGAAAAGTATATTGAATAATATTATTATCAAACGAACCGACCAGTATTCCCGACATACTTTAATCTCATCCTTGAAATATCTCGATCGAAGTTATGTTGTAAACAAAAGGTGATCTTCCGGATTTTCTATAATATGATAGATATAATCTACTGAATCAGGTCCATTAGTAATAATTTACCTATTAATCTATAATCTGAACTATGAATATAGACAATTTACCAATAAGTCCCAATCCTGGACAAGAAAACTTTGATAAATTATCAAATTCGATAAATGATGGTGTAAAGCGTAAAATGGGTGAGTTAAAAGATTCTGGCCCGGAAGGAAGGCCATTTCTTGAAAACGAAGGGAGTTTATTTGGTTATTCAGGTGTGGTTGTAACCGGCGGAAAGATCACCTCTTTGTTAAATCTTGACAGAGACAAGGATTATCCGACGCTTAGTCTTGGTACTAAATTAAAAATACGAGGTAACTCATTAGGTTATGTTAGTTCCGGTCATAAACCCGGTGAAGATGTTGAGGTGATAGGTTTTATTGAGCCGTTTTATAGCGATGGTAATGGTTTCCGTTCTTCGGATAAAATAATCCAAGTTGAAGGAAATGGAGTTATAGGCTGGATTAAACCGTCAGAGTTCGACAGAAATACCCTAAAGGAAGAAAACGATTCAACACTTAATGAACTTTTTGGTTTAGACGACAATAAATAAAAAGTATAAGGTTTATCTTATCAACTCAACAATTCATTAATAAGGACTGCAATTAGTTCGGAAGTCTAATTTTTTTTACAAAGAATAACAATCGCCGTATATTTCTTTTGGCACTTGATGTTCTTGCATTGTTTCACAATTGGGAACATCCTGACCGCTCGAGATCTCCGTCCATGCACCATTTATTAGTTGAGCGATCACATAATGGCCGGAACGTCTATTATTCACGTTTATAAAAGCATAATCTCCTACCTTCTTTTCAACATGGATAACCGCATTGGTGATCTTTAGTCCTTTTAGGTAGGGTGCTTGTTCTTGATAATTTTTATCAAATGAGTTTGTGCAGGTAAATGTAAAGTTATAATGCATGGAAACTTCATTCGAGGATCCACCACAGTCCGGATTGGCAGTAAATGTGCATTTAGTATCGCCTTTTTCGTAGGCTTGTACGTAGTCATAAAATTGATCATCAGTTATGGATTTAGAAGAATTCTTTTGATTCAAACTGAATCCCGATGACGTCATTATTAATTTGATATTTTCTGATAATTTGCCGGAAACGCTATTAAACATTTTTTTATTTGTGAGGTCGGACTCACAGTTATAGTTCTGATAACTTAAACTTGTTTCGTCATTATTAATTATGTTCAGGTTGTCATTGCTAATCCACCATACATCAGACTTACTATCTGTAATAATTTTTCCTTCGTATTCCGAAGCGGTTTTATTAAATTCCGCTTCTATATTTTTTCCAAATTCGTACTTATTGGTAAAAACGGTAATTGGAGAATTAGTTGATGAGGAAGGTGTTGGAGTTAATGTCGGTAAAACACCACTGGTTAAAGTATTGTTATTTGCCAGTTCTTGTTTTAAAGATTGGACTTGAAAATAAAAATAAGCGGACACCGCTATGGCTCCAAGTAATAGAATCGATAATATTATCACCAATACTCTATTAGATTTTGTCTGTCTTATCGTAGTAATAGTTGATTGCGGTTGAACCGAATTTTCATTTATTTCCATATTATTTTAATTTACAACACTTTTATCTGTTCAAATAGTAACACTTATCACATTTGTATATATGTGCAAAGTTGGACAAAGGTAACTTTTATGTTCTGTTTATTCTTCATCCATCTTATTTAATATATGTTTAATTAAAATTTCACGGGCATTTCTCAGGTCTGAAAAGCTCCCTCTTTTTATTCCCAGTCTTACGGTTTGATCTCTAAGTTTTTTTAGATGGTCAATATTTTTATCCATCTCTTCGTAAGGAATAAATACCAGTTTCTCTGAGTCGTTTTGTTGAAGTTCTGACAAGGAAGGGGAATCTATGGTCTCAACCTCATGAAAACCCATACTCTTAACTGCAAAATTTGACATAGTTTCATTGGTTATATTTATCGCGCCGTAGACTATATCTCTGCCGTACTTCTCCTCAAGCGCCTCAGCTTCATCTTTGATAATATTTATTAACCCAATGCTATCGTCTAATACTACGGCCGCTGATTGGTGTTGTAGTTCATGAAATGGTTCGGCAGTCCCCAGAGGAATACAATCTACTCGTGTCACTAGGCCTGGTTCAGTTATTTCAAGTTCAATATTGTTCCTGTCTTTATCGGTATAAGAAATTAAGCCTCTCTTAACATATACATAATGTGCCTGTAATGACCCAAAATATCTACTTGTTCCCTCCACCACACCAAAACCTCCTCCGAATTCTACATCGGTATTTAACATACTTTCAACCAAATAAGAATGAAAATCTCTCAATTTTTCGTCGCTCAATAAACTGAGATCAACTGTGTCAGGATTTGTAAAGCTGATTTCATTCTGAGTGCAAAACTTCGCTAGCATTGCTTTACTCGATTTGGAGTAAAAAAAACTATCAAATGTGATTGTTTCATTTGGTTCCATGAACATATGTTATCAGACATTTAAAAAATATATTTCGATTTTTTCTCCGGTTTTATTCCTCGAATTGATGTCGTCTCAAAAATCGTCGTCACGTCACTGTCTCATTTTAAATTAACCCGTTGGTTGATTCTTGGCAGCAGGATTTCCGCCCCATATCCTCTTCTTTTAAACTCTTCTGCCATTTTTCGTCTCGATTCGTCTTTACCATGATTAATTATCACAGTTTTTAACTGACTCAAATTAAAACTTTCTAAAAAATCAAAAGTCTCTTTCGGTCCACTAATATGGCTGGTAAATCCGTTAACGCTTACTACCTCTGCCCCGATATTATTGTTATTTGAACCTTTAAAAATACTTTTTTTCTGAATCAGTTTAGAGCCTTTAGTCTCCGGTACCTGAAAACAGGTTAAGATGAATTTGTTTTTTGGATTTTTAGCAAAATCTCCCCGGAGATAGTTAACCACTCTTCCGTTTTCACACATTCCTCCGCTGGCGATTATTATTGTTTTGATTCTGTTTTTTGCGTACAACCGGCTCATAATTTTTGATCCTCCGTGTGAATCGATCAATATTGTATCCTCCAAATCAAATCTGGAAGCACTTTCTTTGGCGGTTAAATAATAATTTTCGTTATCTCCGTAATTTCTAGACAGATATTCCGGCTTTAACTCTTTGAACTCTTTCAGTAATTTTGTTCCTAAAGGTGCATCTATTACCACATGACAGTCTTTGGGGAGCAGTCCTTCTTTTTGGCTATTGTGTATCATTTCCAATATTTCCTGGAATCGGTGAAAAGATAACACTGGTAAAATAGGTGTCCCGTTTCTGTCCCAGGTTGTCGTTATTTCGTTAAGTAGATTTTCTCTTTTTTCTTCAAAACTAATTGGTTCTCTTAAAAAATTAGTTGATTCAACTACTAATGTATCAATGGCATCTTTAGGATAATTACCGGAATATTTTTGATAACCGCCGCACAAAGATTGTTCTGGTTTGCCCATGTCACCGGTAAACAGTATGTTTTGTTGCCCATTTTCATCTTGATGTCCAATCACAAGCGAGTCTGATCCCATTACATGTCCGTTTGGGAGGAATCGAACAGTCAGTTTAGTTCGTCCTACTCCTATATCTATTTCTTTATAATGGCTTACTTCTCGTACTTTTTCTAGAGTTCGGTCTACATCATACTTAGTATACAAGGATTGTTTTTTATTTTTTAACTCTTGTATTTTTGCCGAATCATAGAGCAGATGGCTAATAAATTGCACGTTTGGGCTGGTTACTACTACTTCTGGTTTATAACCAACCGCAAACAACCAAGGTGTTCTGCCGATATGATCGATATGTGAATGGGTTAATAAAACATGAGACACCCCTTTTCCTATACCAATTTGCATTAGTTTATTTCTGGAATCGCCATTATTCATTTGTTCTTCTCCTCTGCCTTGAAACAGTCCACAATCTACCAATATACTTTCACCAACAACATCCAACCGGTGACATGAGCCGCTAATATAACCGCCGTTACCTCCAAAGCAGGTAATAGAGATATTATTACTGGAAACTTCAGGAGTTTTTGCCATTATGTTTTAAAAAATTAAATTTTTGATTAACAATATTTATGTCATTAACATAAAGTTATTCAACAGTGTCTTTTTAAGAAATTAGTGTCTATAATAAAAAAAGTCCCCCCAAAAACTGATTTTTTTGTTAAAAAATATTTCTTCGCCTTTTCTTCGGTTTTGCTCCTTGACTTGATGCCGTAAAATTTGATATCACTATTAAGTCATTAAATTTAGTCATTAAAATTTTTTATGGGACGACATTCAAAAACTGATAAAAATACTGCCGCTTTATCTTCCGGTAACTCATTACAATCTAAAAAAATCGAAGCTGTTCGTTTAGCCATGGAACAGATCACCAAATCATACGGTGAAGGTGCCATCATGAAAATGGGCGATAAACAGGCAGATATGAGTATCGAAGTTATTCCTACCGGTTGTTTGCAAATCGATGTTGCTCTCGGTGTCGGCGGTCTGCCCCGTGGTCGTATCTCAGAAATATTTGGACCGGAAGCTTCAGGAAAAACCACTCTCTCTCTTCATGTAATTAAAGAAGCCCAAAAACTTGGCGGCACTGCTGCTTTTATCGATGCCGAGCATGCTCTCGATCCGGCTCGGGCCAAAACTATCGGTGTCGACTTGGACAATCTTTTAATTTCCCAGCCGGACAATGGTGAACAGGCTTTGGAAATTGTTGAAACTTTAGTGCGTTCAAACGCTGTTGATGTTATCGTTGTCGATTCGGTCGCCGCTCTTGTCCCCAAAGCCGAAATTGAAGGGGAAATGGGGGATTCCATGATGGGTCTTCAAGCCCGTTTAATGTCTCAAGCCCTAAGAAAACTTACCGGTGCTATCAACAAATCTAAATCAGTTGTCATCTTTACCAATCAAATTCGTCAAAAAATCGGTGTCATGTTCGGAAATCCGGAAACCACTCCCGGTGGTTTGGCCCTTAAATTTTATGCCTCTGTCAGAATCGACGTCCGTAAAATTGCCAACATTAAAACTCCCTCCGGTGATTCCATTGGTTCCCAGCATCGGGCCAGAATTATTAAAAATAAAGTCGCTCCTCCTTTTAAAGAAGCTGAATTCGATATTATGAATACCGAAGGAATTTCTGTAAATGGAAGTTTAGTCGATATGGCTGTTCAATACGGTCAAATTACCAAAGCAGGTGCTTTCTTCAAAATTGGAGATCAAAATATCCAAGGTCGTGAAGGCGCTAAAAAATATCTAGGTGATAATCCGAAAATAGCCGAAGAACTAAGTAAAAAAGTGTGGGAAGCTGTTGCTAATCCGGATATTGAACCACTTAAGAAAAGTAAAGAATAATGGAAATTATTTCTGTTAATCCTAGTCGCAGAAACAATCGACTTATTTGGCTAAAATTTTCCGACGGTTCTTTATATCCCTTTCCTGTGGACGATTATGTCCTGATGGGTTTAAAAAAAACCGACATCGACGAAACTTTATTAACCGATATCCAAACCCGCTCTGCCCGTTTTATACTCCGGGAGTATTCTCTTCGGCAGATAACAATATCGCCAAAAATAAGGACAATATTATCACCAAAGCTTAGACAGTATTCCCATAAACTTAACTTAAAATTTAAGTATCCGGAAGGTTTGGTCTCTGGTCTTATAAGCGAAGTCCTCGATTGGCTCGAATCTCAAAACCTGTTGGATGAAAAACAATATATCGACTATTTTATTCGCCGTCATCGTCATCAGTCAGCTGTTCAAACCACTTTTCAACTCCGCCGTCTTGGATTGGATCCTCATTTAGAAATGGCTCCGGAAACGGACAAAATTACAACGATTATCGAGAAAAAATATCACCAATCCGATTTCGATGATTACAAAATTCGTAACAAAATTACAGCCGCTTTGTACCGAAAAGGTTTTGCCTTAGATGACATAAAAACTGCGATTGACGATTTCCGTAAAAAACTGATAAAATAGACCTGACCTAAACAAAAAGTCTATATTATTATATATTTGCTTTTTAACCTAATCGACCAATCATGATCTTATATTTTGTTTCTTGCCGAACAACATCGCTCAGGTAAGCTTTTTTGTGGTCAATTCGGAAAAAAAGTCTATGGAGGTTCTATGTTTAACTCATTTTTATCGAAATTTAAGGATATATTTGCCACTAAAGGTGAAGCCGACCTTCCCTTAACTAAAATTAAAACAGTCAATCAAGCAGTAGAAACGGACACTGATGCCGATAACAATCGGGTTGTTTTTAGTCCTAAAAAAACTGCTAAAGTTCAAAAAAATGTTTCCCATCAGCCGCAATCTGTCCCGACTCAGGTTTCTCAGGTAGCCAACGAAGTTGCCGATAAACAGACTCAGATTGCCTTACAAAATGCCAAACGGCTTGAAATAGAAGCTAAAGAAAAAGAAGCTGAGATCTTTCAGCGTCTAAAATCTCTGGATGAAAAAGAACAATATCTTATTCAAAGAGAAAAATCACTTGACGATCAACATCGTGAATTAAAAACTAAAACTGATCAAATCGATGATCTTTATCGAAAACAGTTGGAAAAACTGGAAGTTATTTCCGGTCTGGATGTCGAAAAAGCCAAGCAGTTGATTATCAGTAGTACCGAAAAGAAAATGGCCTCTTGGATTTCCAAAAAAATCGATGAAGCCAAAGATTCTCTTCACCAGCAGGAAGAGGAGATGTCGAAAGAAATCTTAATTAATAGTATTCAGCATGGAATAACTGACTATGTTGCCGAATACACTGTTTCCACTATCTCCCTTCCGGACGACAAAATCAAAGGAAAAATTATTGGTCGGGAAGGTCGGAATATCCGTGCTTTTGAAAAAGCTACCGGAGTTGAATTGGAGTTGGATGAAACCAATGATATTCGGATTTCTTCTTTCGATTCCACCCGACGGGAAATTGCCCGTCTTTCCTTAGAAAAATTAATCAAAGACGGTCGTATCCAGCCTTTGAAAATTGAATCAGTCGTCGCCCAGACTAAAACTGAAATGGATAAGATTCTTCTGAATGAAGGTAAAAGAATTTGTCAGGAAGTCGGTGTTTATAATTTGCCGGTAGATTTGATCAAATACATTGGTAAATATAAATTCCGTTTCTCTTATGGTCAAAATTTGGCCAAACACAGTGTTGAAGCCACCAAAATTGCCGTTGCTCTTGCCAACGAGCTTCATGCTGATGTCAATACCGTTCGTCTTGGAGCTCTGCTCCATGATATCGGCAAGGTGATTACCGATCAGGAAGGCACTCATATTGAATTGGGAGTTGATTTGCTCCGCCAGTATCATTTACCGGAATCGGTTATCAATGCCGTTGCCGAACATCATGAAGATAAAAGCTTTTCTTCTCCTGAATCCGTCATTGTTTACATTGGTGATGCTGCCTCCGGCGCCCGTCCCGGTGCTCGCTACGAGGTTCACGAGGAATATCTTAAACGGATGAAAAACATTGAAGAGGTTGCCAAAGCCTTTCCCGGAGTTATAAGTGTTGCCGCCTATCAGGCCGGTAGGGAAGTGATGGTTATCGTTGAACCTTCACAAGTTTCAGATGCCGAGGCCACGGTGTTAAGTCAAAATATTGCCGATAAACTCGATGAAGAAGCTAAATGGGCCGGTCAGATAAAAGTTACCGTAGTACGTGAATTGCGCACCAGTTCCGTAATAGTTGGCAGCAAGATCAATAAAAGTGCGGTGAAAAACGAGGAGTAAGTCTTGCAATTTGCCGATAATTGGCTAGAATTATTATGAATTATAAATTAAAGAAAAAATGACTAAAAAAGATTTGATCGAAGTCGTCTCCCAAAAAGCTAAGCTTTCCAAGAAAGCTGCTAAAGTTGCTGTCGAAACTTTCTTGAATGAAATCATGAAAGCATTAGGTAGTGGCGAAGTTGTTAAACTTTCCGGTTTTGGAACTTTCAAGACCAAAATGTTCAAGGCTAAAACTATTAAAGCTATTGGCTCCAAAGAATCCAAAAAAATTGTTGCCCGTCGAATGCCTCGCTACATTCCCGGAACCAAAATTAAAAAAATGGTGAAATAAGTTTTTCGTTAAACTTTCTCAAACCCGCCTGAAAAGGCGGGTTTTTGTTTGTCAAATTTTTTATAGATATTTTTTGAATTTTTCATTTTAAAGACACCAGCCAATATTGTTCAGGTAATATTCAGCAGTTTAGAATTTAAAACTTTTCTTCATTTTTTCTGTTAGAATGAAAATAGGCTTAATTATGAATAAATTTTTAAAAGTTTCTAGCTTTAAATTTAAGAGTTTTAGAAGACTTTTTATTATCTTAATTTGCCTGTTTTTCTTTTATTTTGCTCAAAAAGTATTAGCCAACAACTTTACCTGGGATTTTTTAACCGGCTCGGACTATGTCTATGACTCTTCAAAAATTACCATAACCAATGGTAAAGCTGAATTATCTTCTCCGGTAAATTGGTACAACCAAAGTTGGTTATATCGTAAACCAATTACTCTCAACAACACCTCTTCAGCCGATACTCTCACTAATTATCAGGTCGCCATCAATCTCAACTCGACTAATTTTGATTTTAGTAAGGCCAAAGCCTACGGTGAAGACATAAGAATCACTTCCGGCGACGGAGTCACCGAAATACCGTTCCATATCGAATATTTTAATCAAATGACTATGGATCGGCAGACCATTGTCAATTACGATTCTCACGCTTCTCCCGCCGGCTGGTGGCATTTTAATTCCTCAACTGCCGACAGCAGCGGCAACGGCAATACATTTGCCTTAAACGGCAACGCCGGTTATATTAATTCTTCTTTGAGTTTGGATGGTGCCGGTGATTATGCCAGTGTCGTCGATAGTAACAGTTTGGATTTCCCTTCATCATTTACTATCGAAACCTGGTTAAGAATCAATGTTCTTCCGGGTACTCCAACCTCGGACTATATCATTGCTAAAGGTGGAACTACTGATGGAGAGGGAAATGATCATAATTTTTATTTGACAGTCGCTAATAAAGATTCAGCGGTTGGTGTTTCCGATGGTTACGGTTTTGTTTTTGGTTTTGAAGACTCTCTGGGAAATAATTATCAGGTTTCCGAGAATGTCCAGCCGGAAATTAATAGGTGGTATCACTTAGCTGGTGTTTTTGATGACACAAATAACACCCTTACTCTCTATCGGGATGGAAAAATAGTTGGTGTCAAAACAGGGATCACCGCTACCCCAAGCACCAACAACCAACCATTAACCATCGGCAGCCGCAACACCATCTCTGATTTTGTTGATGGCAGAATTGATGAAGTCAGACTTTATGGAAGTGTTTTGTCTTCTGAAACAATTCTTGCCGATTATAATAAGACCGCTGAGGGAGGAAAAATAGTTGCCAATATCCCTTCAATTCCCGGAAATTCTGAAGAAACTATATACCTGTATTACGGTCAAAATTCTACAGAAAATCTTAAATTGGGACTGGTAACCGACATTCATGGAATTACCGATTCCGGTACCAAATATGGCACCCAGGCTGCACCGTATTTAACGGATTTTGTTAATTATATGAACAGCACTTATCAGCCTAATTTAGTTTTTGAATTGGGAGACAAAATAAATGATTCCTCTCATGATACCGATATTGCTTCTTTAAATACCCTCAGAGCTATTTTTGATAATTTAACCGCTGATCATTATTTTACGCTCGGTAATCACGATACTGATAATATCTCCAAGGCTGAATTTCAAACTGCTCTGGAAATTGATTACACTCATAAGTCATTTGATTACGGAGACTATCATTTCACTATTCTTGATACCAATGATCCTGGTTTTTCCACTAGCGGTAATTTGTCTTCAAGTGAAATAACCTGGTTAACCAACGATTTAGCTGCCAGTAATAAAAAGAAAATTGTAATATCCCACCAGGCGCTGGACGGTCAACCCGATAACTTAAATAAATATTTCAGCGCCAATCATTTATCAAATTTAAATAATGCTTCAACAGTCAGGTCCATATTAGAAAACGACGGAGGTGTTGTCGCTGTTTTAAACGGCCACACCCATTTAAATCACACTTCAATTATTAACAATATTCTGTACCTAAGTTTAGGATCGCTAACCGAAGAATATTCAAAAACTTGGGGAGAATTGGAAATACTCGACAATCAGTATCTGGTTTATAGGGTTAAACAGGATAATCATCCTTCCAAAACATTAATTTGGGATATGGTTAACCATCAGGAATATAACAATCCTTCTGAAACGTATAATTTATATGATGATTTTAGCGGTGATTCCGGTCAATGGTCGGAACCAACAGGTCTTAATGGAGGAAACTGGTCGATAACCACTACCGGCATCCTTCAGGATACCGGTACATCAGCTCAACAAAAAATTCTCAAATCAAATTATGCCGAATCAGTGAATTATGTCGCCGAGGCTTATATCAGCTTATATTCCTCTGAAGCCTTCAAGTTTGCCGGTTTCGCTTCCAAGGTTTTAAATAGTTCAAATTTTGACGCTGTATATATAGTTGATGATGATAACGATGATGTCAGATGGAAACAAATGGATGCTGGTTCTTGGCAATTAATCGGTCAGCAAGCTTCTTTTACTCCTGATACTTATTGGCACCATTTTAAAATGAAAAAAATTGGTGATCGGAGAATAGTTTATTTAGATAACGTCGAACAATTTGATCTCACTAATTCAGACTTGGATGATAATTATTTTGGACTTTGGACTTATCAGTTTGGAGTTCAATTTGACGATCTAAAAGTTACCTCTTATGCCGCTGTCGAGCCGACAGTCAGCGTTGGTACTGAAGTTGTACCTTTTTCAAACGACAATCCCTCGATCTTGCCAATGGATTCAATTTCTTTTAATTCCATTTCTGCTTTTACCGAATCAGCGACAAAAAATAATGGCGAGATAAAGTACCAAGTTTCAAATGACGGCGGCACTTCCTGGTTTTGGTACCACTCCGGATGGACGGAAACCACTTCCGGCTATACCGAGGCCAACACTGCCGCAGAAATTAATTCTAATATTAGTTCTTTTCCTCAAGGGGATGGTTCATTTTTATTCAAAGCCTATTTTCATTCGGATGGTACAAACCTTGTTTCTCTTGATACCATTGACCTTACCTACACTAATGATTCTCTGGGTCCTACCGGTGGTTCAATTTCCTACACCGATGGATACACCACTGTCGCCTCAGTAAATCTGTCCGTTCTTGATGGTACAGACAGTTCCGGAATCGACACCTCGTCCAGAATTGTTCAAAGAAATTCAGCTGTTCTTTCAGGAGGAAATTGCGGAACCTACACTGATTTTTCAACCATAACTGTCACCGGAAGCTATCCTACTTTCACCGATTCATCCGTCTCTTCTGGTTATTGTTACCAATATCGATATTTAGTTTCAGATATTAATGATAACCAAACCACCTATGTCTCCTCATCAACGATAAAAGTTGATACCGGTATTCCGGGAACTCCGGGAACACCCTCAACCACCACTCCCACCGGCTCAACCTCTCAAACTTGGACGTGGCAAAGCGCTATAGATACAATTTCGGGAATTGCTAATTATGTATGGAGAACAACCGGTTCCATAATTACCTCCGGTACAACCAGTATTGCTAGTTTAACTACTAATTTTACTGATGGTATTTATAACTTTTTTGTTAAGGCTTTTGATAACGCCGGTAATGAAAGTCTTGAGTCCTTAGCCGTCACTCTTATAGTCGACACTCAAGCTCCTAATATCACCTCTGTTTCCTCGGAAACTATTACTGCTAATACCGTCGCTATAAATTGGAACACTAATGAGGATGCTTCTTCACAAGTGGAATATGGCTTAACAGAAAACTATGGAAAATCCACCACGGAAACAGATAAATCTCCTCGTGTAAAAAATCACACGGTAAATTTGGCCGACCTGGTTTCATGTAGCATTTATCATTATCGTGTCAAATCAAACGACAGTCTTTCACATGAGGGTGTTAGTTCTGATAATGTTTTTACCACCACTGGGTGTTTAGGCTCTGCCACTGTCGATTCTCAATATTCCGGATTAATCACTTCTCTATCCGGTGGAACTGCTGCCCTTGTTGATTCCGGTGCCGGAATAAATTTGGCTGTTCCGGCTGCATTTAATGAAGAGGACGCCTACATTCAAATCAAAAAACTAAATAAAGCCACGGTTTTGGAAACAACAGATGTACCGGCTGGTTATTCAGCAGCTGGTCCGCACATTTATGATTTAAAAGCTCTCACCGACACTTCCGTTTCAGTTGGTAATTTTGATCAGGATATTGAAATGACAATTTCCTATTCGTCGTCAGATGTTTCGGATATTGACGAAAATAGTCTTTGGATTTATACCTGGAACGGATCAGAATGGGACGAACTTTCCGATTGTCAGGTTAATTCCAATGCCAATACTATCACCTGTAGTACCGCTCATTTCACTGTATTTGGTTTGTTTGGAGAACCATCTCAGGCAGAAGAGTCAAAGATAATTACTTCTACTTCATCAGTTGATAGCTATCCCACAAATTCTCCTCCGGTTTGTACTGACTCATTACCTGGTGCCAAAGTTCCTTGGTTATATGGTGCCAGCGCCCAAAATTCATCATCAATTTTAATTTACTTTACCGCCGCAGATGAACCCGTTGGTAAATATGTCTTGGAATACGGCACAAAATCAGGTGAATATCCTTATGGCTCACAAAATTTATGCGTCAATTCCCGGGGGCAGATGACATATTTAGTCGGCTCTCTTTCTCCTAATACTACATACTATTTTAGAGTCAGAGCCGGAAATGGATGTGCGGTCGGGGAGTGGAGTAACGAAATTTCTGCCAAAACTTTTGGCGTGGTCGATACTAATAATTTAGTGATTACTACTTCAAACATAGAACCTCTCCCTACCAAAACTGTTTCTCAACCCCAGCCGGAACCGGAAAATAAAATCGAAAAATATTCGCTAAGTGTTAAAGTGCAGGACGAAAACAACCGTCCCATCGAAAGCGCTCAGGTGACACTTCACTCCGAAGTTAGAACCACTCATACCGATAAAAATGGAATTGCGAAATTTGTCGATGTTGAAGCCGGAAACCACGAGGTCATAGTTTCTTATGACGGGTATGAAGGCAAAGAAAATATCAATTTGACTGCTGATTCTCCGGTCAAAGAAATTAATCTAAATATTACAATACGTAAACAAGAGACTTTTTTTTCACCGATTATAAAAACCATTATCGTCGTTCTAATCACTGTCTTACTTTTTGGAGTTGTCTTATTCTTGATAAAGAAAAGAAATTCCAAAAACTCTTAATCATCAATTATTTTATCTCCGACGAAAGCGAATTCAGAATTTTTTCCCGGTATTCTTTTTTAGATGTTAATGCCCGATTAACAAATTCAATTTTTCCGCTTTCTGAAAATATCAGCATATTTTTAACCACAGTCATTTGTTTTTCAAAAAGTTCTTCATCTTTGATATCTATTGCTGCATAAACATAATATAAATATTCCAACAAAAAACTGGTCGGCAGCCAATAATTTGTCGGGTATTTACCCTCCATTTTTCCGACAAAAACTTCTATCTCGTTTTTTCCTTCTAATATGTGTCTTGCCAATCTGCCGTTTCCATCATGCACCGAAATTATATTTTCTTTTTCCACTGCCAGAATCGGATCCGATTCTCTTTCTTCATCATTACCTCTCATTTTAATTATTTTATTAAGTTGTTCGGTTCTTTCCTGGGGATTATTTTTGTAAAAATCCATAAACTCCCTGCCGGTAATTTTTCCTTCCTTAACTTTTTTTGTTTGTTCCAGCTCCACTCCGAAAGTCAATTCCGATGGACTCATTTTTCTTCTCTCCCATTTTATGTTTTCCGCTGTCACTAAATAAATAGTATTTTTCAATTTAAAACCCATACTTACTCCGTGTATTCCGTTCCAAAAATCCCTGGGATTGCAAAGTTGCTTGTTTCCCATTAATTCCAAAACTTCACTACTTTTTATACTGGGAAATATTTTTCTTAATTCATGTTTCAGATAGTCGACTGCCGCCTCTTCTCTGATTTTTTCACTCAAATGTTTTGGATATTCCATATCCGTAATTATAAACCGGTTTAACACATCTTTCCTGGTAAAATATCCTATGTCCAATCTTTCAATCGGAATTGTTGGTTTGCCAAATGTTGGTAAATCAACCCTCTTTAACGCTCTTTTGGGCAAACGGGTTGCTGATGCCAGCAATTATCCTTTTTGCACCATCGATCCCAATGTCGGAGTAGTAGAAGTTCCCGATGAAAAACTTCCGGTTTTGGCTGACATTGTTAAAACTCAAAAAATTGTTCCCGCTATTGTCGAGTTTGTCGACATTGCCGGTTTGGTTAAAGGTGCTGCCGAAGGTGAAGGTCTGGGTAATAAATTTTTAACCAACATTCGCAACTGTGACGCTATCTGTCATGTTGTTCGTAATTTTTCTGATACTAATATTATTAAAGAAGGTAGTGTCGATCCTCAGGGAGATTTTGAAGTTATTTGTACGGAGTTGATAATCAAAGATTTGGAATCGGTAGATAAATATCTCGACGGCAATAAAAATAACGCCAAAGAAAATAAATCCAAAAAATATCAATTAGCCCAAAAACTCAAATCGTTTTTAGAGCAGGGGAAGCTGGCGATAAATATTTCATTAGACGATGATGAAAAAATTCTTTTAAAGGAATTCTTTTTGCTTACCGCCAAACCTTATTTTATCGTTGCTAATGTTGACGAAAACACCTATCAAAACATAGATCGTTTTCAAACTAATTTGGAAAATGTTATCCCGGTCTGTGCCAAAGTCGAATTTGAACTTTCAGAACTGTCAGCCGAAGATCGTCTGAACTATTTAAAAGAATTGGGAGTTGATAAATCCGGTCTCGAACGGGTAATTCAAAAAGCCTATCAAACCCTCGGTCTGCAATCCTATTACACTGCCGGAATCAAAGAGGCTAGAGCTTGGACTGTAAAACAAGGCAGCACCGCTCCTCAGGCCGCCGGAGTTATTCATACCGATTTTGAAAAAGGTTTTATTATGGCCGACATTGTCTCTTATGATGACTTTGTTCAGTATCGTGGTTTGTTGGGTGCCAAAGAAGTTGGCAAACTCCGCCATGAAGGTCGTGATTATATTATGCAGCCGGACGATGTGGTTGAATTTAAGGTTAATGTTTAATTGTTATTTTTAATATGAAACTCTATTTGGTTCGTCATGGGCAAACCGATGCTAAGGAAAAGGAGATTCGTCAAGGCCCCGATTCTCCCTTGTCGGCTTTGGGTATTTCTCAAATCGAAAGCACCGCCAACTTTTTAAAAAGTTATCCTGTAGATTTAATTATCTCCAGTCCTTGGGCTCGGGCTTCGCAGTCAGCTGAAATAATCTCCCAAAAAATTAAACAAAAAATTGTTTTTTCTAATCTAATTCACGAAAAAGAACAGCATCCTGAACTCTATTATCATCCTCTTAACGATTCTCTTAATCTTAAATACGAAAATGAATTCAGAGACAATTGGCTAAATTTTGATTGGAAACTTGAAGGAAAAGGTGAATCGATTTCAGAGGTAATAACCAGAGCTCAAAAATTTAAGGATTTTTTGTTGTCTGTATATCTTGGTCAAAAAATTATCGTCGTTTCTCATGAGCATTTTCTCCGCTGTTTAGTTTCTTTATTTATGGCTGGCAGCAATCCCTCTGCTCCTGAATTTCAAAAAGTCTATCAGACTCTAGTTTTTAGTAACGCTGGTCTAACGATCTTAAACTACGATGAAGTTGAAAATTCTTCCAAGCTCGAAGTACTTAATTTTACCGGTGAAATTGATTGAACAAAAAAATTGTGCTAATATTGTACATATTCAATGAACAGAATTGTTGAATTAGCAGATCATGATTTTGCGTATGGAAGGGCATCTGTTCCAACAGTTAGTTTTCTCCGGTCAGCTGTTTCTAGTGTTTCATCTCCCATTGGTATCCGCCCTGAATGTGACCTGGTACCGGACAAAACCGTAATCCTTGATGGTATCAATCATCTACGTTCAGTCAGGTGTAAGGTTGTCAATTGTCCTGTAAAGATTTGTATTCTAAACGATATTAAGTGATAAGTAGTTAAGGGGAAAAAGTTATTTCTTATTTGTATTTAATAGGAGAAAAATTCACTAATACCATTGTAACAAAGTTGACTATTATATTTTTGAAATGTATAAAACAGAGGATTATAAATTTAATATCACATGGACAATCCTGAAAATGTTTCTGGATCTTATTATATAGACCAAAAAGTTAATCGTAAGTTCTTAGAAGAGCAGCGTATGTTTCCTTCAGACATCCTTCCTCCGGCCGATCCCGAAGGCAAAATAATTCAAAGAGCTCTTTACGACGATAAAAAAAATCTCCTTGATTTAACCTATCTACCCACCGTATAAAATATTTATTAAAATTGTTTATCTCCAAGAAACTGCTTATTATTTCCGGTCCCACCGCCACCGGCAAGACATCTTTAGCTGTTAAATTAGCTGAAAAATTTAACGGAGAAATTATTTCGGCTGATTCCCGACAGATATATAAAGGTATGGATATCGGTACCGGTAAAGACCACCCTCAGGGATTTAAAATTAATTTAATTGATCTCATCGATCCCGATCAATCTTTTTCAGTTGCTCAATACCGTCAATTGGCCTTGGAAAAAATTAATCAAATTTATTCCCGTAAAAAATTACCTATTTTTGTCGGCGGCACCGGCCAATATATCGACGCCATCATCAATCCCCGCTCAACTTTTGATATTAAACCCAATCGATGGCTGCGTTTTGTCTTAAACAAATTACCCCTGTCGATTTTACAAAAAATTTATTCTCTCCTCGATCAAAAATCTTTTAATGATTTAAATAATTCAGAGAAACACAACCCTCATCGTCTTATTCGGAAGATAGAAATAAAATTTTCCGATATTTTTTCCACCCCTGTTAAGTCAATAAAGACTACAGAAAATAAGTTCGATCTTTTACACCTATCGCTAACCGCTCCCAACGATTATCTCTATCACCGGGTTGATCTGCGTGTTCAAAAACGTCTTGACGAAGGTTTATTTGCCGAGATCACTCGACTCTCTAAAAAATATTCCTGGTCTTCTCCTGGATTAAATACTTTTGCCTACAAAGAATTTTCCTCCGGATTTACCGAGGAAAACATTAAACGCTGGCGATTTGATGAACACGCTTATGTTCGTCGTCAAAAAACCTGGTTTAAAAAAAGTCGTCCGTCGCATTTTATCGACATCACCAATCCCTCTTATCTTAAAGATACTTTTAGGTTGGTTGAAGAATGGTACAATTCATTATGAAACCTCAAAAAATCGAGATCTCTTATAAGACGATCATCTTTACCGTTTTGTTACTAGTAGGTATCTATATCACCTGGTTTTTTAAAGACATTATTCTTCTTTTGTTTGTCTGTGTTCTTCTGACGGAAGCCCTAAATCCTACCGTCTCTAAATTAGAAAAGTTAAAGATACCCAGAACTTTGGCCATCATCATTGTTTATTTGATCATGTTGATTGTTGTTTCGGTTTCAATTGCCGGGATTATTCCTATTTTTGTCGAACAAACTCCGGGTTTAATTCAGGCTATTCCTCAGGCCTTGCAAAATATTCAGATTCTAGGGACTTCAGTTTTTGATTTCTCCAGCCAGTTTAAACTGATAGAATCTCTGCCTGCCGACATCGCCAAAACTGCAGTTTCTATTTTTTCTAATTTACTCACCGGTCTTTTGACTTTAGTCATTACCTTTTATCTTCTTCATGAGAGAAAACAGCTAGATGACTATAGCGCCAAATACTTTGGTGAAAAAGGCAAAGAAAAAGTTTCCCGGATAATTGATCTTCTCGAAAAAAGGCTTGGCAGTTGGGTTACCGGAGAATTAATGTTGATGATTATTATTGGTTTACTTTCTTATATTGCCTATTTCATATTAGGTTTGAAATACGCCGTCCCGTTAGCCATTATCGCCGGTTTACTGGAAATTGTTCCCAATATTGGGCCGATTATTACTGCTATCCTGGCCGGTCTGGTCGGTTTAACTATTTCCCCGTTAACTGCACTATTCGCCGTCATTGCCGGGCTGATAATTCAGCAGACCGAGAATAATTTTATTACTCCTAAAGTAATGAAAGAAACAGTTGGTTTAAATCCTTTGATTACTATTCTGGCCATTTCTATGGGAGCAAAACTTGCCGGTATCGTCGGCGCTGTTTTAGCAGTGCCTGTATTCTTGACAATTCAAATAGTTGTCAGTGTACTTTGGGAGAAAAAATAAACTTTTGGGAAAATGATAAGCCGGATTCTGTTTAAGGGCCATCAATCTTGTCTCTCTACCTGAGGCTTTCAAAAGCTAGATATAACGCCTCTACTTGAGATTTCCGCAGGAAGGATGCTCGTTTCACTTCAAATATCATCGCCGTTAGGCAACAATATCTTACTCGTCTCTGTAGCATTGCCATTCGATTGCTCGAATACTTACCTATTTGGTTTCCTTGCTTTTTGCGGTCCGGACTTTCCTACCTCGGCTCGCCGAAGCTCAAAAAGAGCGTAGACGGCCTCGATTAAGCCCTTCATTTTCCCAAAAGTTTACCTATTTTACTACAAAAACAAAACCCCGGTGCGGTTTTACCGACATCGGGGTTAGATTGCAAATTGCGCTTAATTAGTTTAATAAAGCCGCATCTGCTGCGGACAAAATTTTGAACATTTTAGTACCGGTTTCAGGATCCATAGCTTCAGCTGCAGGTCGACCATTTTTCAAAGTTACTTTTTTAACTTTGGAAACATCTACCTCTACTGCTTTTCTTGATTTGACAGAATAAAATTTAATGGTTGGCATGAACTTGGTTCACCTCCTTAAATAATAAAAAAATAACCTCTACTTTGGAAAAAATATATACCGACAATAATCAGAACACATAAGACGCTCAGAAAAAAACTCTTTAACAAATCCTTTTTAATATAATTATTCTCTTTCATTGGCTTCAAAGCCAGTATAACACAAACTATTTGCTACAATTAAACAGATATGAACTACTTGGTAATTGGGTTACTACTCATCAATCTAATATGGTTGTTTTATCTTACCTATGTTATCTATAAAAGGAATCAGTCTGCGGGTAAAAGTTCCTCAAAAAATATTGATTCTCTTCGGCCGTTTAAAATTAACCTAACCAGATTCAATCCTTTTGACGAACTGGGCGGGGATCAAAGTTTCATTTTGTGTTTATTGGACAATGCCAATTCCGGTGTTATTATTACTTCATTACATAACCGCGATTCCACTCGTATCTATGCTAAAGCCATCAAGAACGGGGAGAGCGATGCTATGGCTTTGTCTAAAGAAGAGACAAAAGCCTTAATAAAAACCATTAATAGTTAAACTTCCATGAACTCCAAAATTTCTAAAACCGTCACCTATTTTGGTCTTTTTTTGTTTCTCACCGGGGCGTCTTATTTTTTCTTTAACAATTTACTGCCGGCAAAATCTATTTCCCGTAATCCGGATAATTCTGATGTCGTCGCTGATAACAATCAAACCGAAACTAAAACCGGATTCATTCAATTTTCCGGTCCCAAGACAGAAGTTTGTCCCATTAATGGCGCTCTTTATACCACTGAAGAAAAAAATATTTGGCAAACCAGACGTCCTTTGGAAGTGATGATCGAAAATCATTCTGATTCCCGGCCTCAATCCGGTCTCCAGAGTGCCGACATTGTTTACGAAACTGTGGCTGAAGGCGGTATTACCCGATTTATGGGTGTATTTTACTGTGGTGCCGTAGCTGCCTCTACTAATAAATACGATGTCGGACCGGTTCGTTCCGCCCGGACTTATTTCCTGGATTTAGCCTCTGAATATGGAGATTATCCTTTATATGCCCATGTCGGCGGTGCCAACTGTAGCGGTGGAGATTCACTGTCTACCTCGGCCAACTGTACAACTGATAAGCGGGCTCAGGCTTTGGAGCAAATATCCAAATATGGTTGGACTACCCCCGGAACTTGGGGTGATCTGAATCAGTATTCTCTTTCTTACCAGGTTTGCCGTCGTGAACCGGAGCGTACCGGCGAAGAGAGGGCTACCGAACATACTATGTATTGTTCTACTACTGAACTTTGGAAAGCAGCTGTCACCCGTGGCTTAACTAATTTGACCGTTGCCAAGAACAAAGTCAGCTGGGATAAAACATATCGTCCTTGGAGCTTTAAACAAGCTGAAACACCATCGTCCACCCCAACCTCTACTATCTCATTTGATTTTTGGCCGGGGTATAAAGACTATTCTGTCTCCTGGACCTATGACGCTGTAAAAAATCAATATAATCGTTCCAATGGTGGAGTAAAACATATCGATTACAATACCGGAGAACAAATCCATACCAAAAATTTAGTTATTCAGTATGCTAAAGAAACCAGAGCCATCGATGAACACGGGCATTTGCTCTATGATCTAATCGGAACCGGTAAGGGGCTGCTCTATCAAAATGGCAACAAACAGGAAATAACTTGGACTAAAGCCAGCCGAACTTCCCGAACTATTTACAAAACTGCCGACGGAAAAGAAGTAAATTTTGTCCCCGGCATGGTTTGGGTGGAAATATTACCAATTGGAAATACTGTTAGTTATGAAGGTCAGTCATAGTTTTAAACGGCTTTTAACCTCACAAACCCGTCTCAAATTAATTAATATACTTTTTTATTCGCCGGAAGAGATCTTTTTTGTCCGTCAATTAGTCAGATTAACCGGCGAAGAAATTAATTCTGTCCGTCGGGAATTGGAAAATCTGTCAGAGGCTTCAATTATCAGCAAAGAGGCTCGCGGCAATCGTCTTTTTTATTGGGCTAATCCCCAGCACTATCTTTATTACGATTTGATGATTCTGGCCAACAAGCATTCCGGTCTTGGAGCCGAGCTGCAGGAAAATCACCTTAAGCTGGGTAAATTAAAAGCTGTATTTTATGGCCAGGATTTTTTAAAACACCTTTCCGAAAGTCACGACAGTATTGATATCCTAATTATCGGTGAAATTTCTTTAAAAATGGTTGATGATATTATCAAGACCGAAGAAAAAAACTTAGGCCGGGAAATAAATTATATGGTTATGGACAAGAATGAATATCGCCTTCGTTTAAATAAACGGGATCCTCTCTTAATCGATTTTTTCATAAACTATCCGGCCCTAATTATTGGAGATCCTTCTCATTTTTAATCCATGGCAAAGTTCAGAAAAGTCATTAAAACCGGAAATAGTTTGGCAATCACTATCCCTTCTAAAACAATTTCTGATTTTAGTTTAAAAGAGGGCGACTTGGCTCTGATAAAAATCAATCGCTCCAAAACCACCATCACTTATTGTTTCACTGGCCACCCTCGGCAGCTGTCACTCATTGACAAATCTTCACATAAAGACTAAATATAGCTTATGTCTAAATTGGCCAAAAAAACCCGAAATATATTTTACACTATACTGGGAATTACCTTTTTTTGTCTCCTGATAAACATGCCCGACAGTGTGCCGGTTAACATTCATCTCGGCCGGATAAATTGGGACCATACTTTTTATCGTCCTAATTTTTCTTTTTCGATTGCCGGTCGTCAATTTGAAAAAAAATTCGATTTAAAATACGGGCTCGATTTAGCCGGTGGTGCCTCTCTGGTCTACAACGTTGACGTTTCTCAGATTCCGAAATCTGATTTAACTTCGGCTTTGGAATCTTTAAAAAACAATATTGAACGCCGGGTTAATCTCTTTGGTGTCAGCGAATCCAATGTTCAGCTCTCTTCGGTAGGAGATCAGCATCGTCTGACTATTGAATTGCCGGGAGTAACGGATATTAATGAAGCCATTGCCCTCATCGGACAAACTGCCCAGCTTAGTTTTCGGGGTGAAGATGCTGCGGTCACTTCCGCCACCACATCAGCAACTTTTGCTGATGCTTTTCCCCACGATACCGGGATAAAAGGTTCTCATTTGGTTAAAGCTGCCGTCCAGATTAATCCCAACAATTCAGAACCGGAAGTATCTCTGGTTTTTAATCAAGAAGGTACTAAACTTTTTGAAAAAGCGACCACTGATTATCTCAATCAGCGGATTGCAATTTTTCTAGACGATTATCCGATTACTTATCCCACCGTCAACAATACCATCTATGATGGTCAGGCGGTCATCAGCGGCAGTTTTGATATAAAATCAGCAAAAACCCTAGCCGCTCAGCTTAATGCCGGTGCTTTGCCTCTGCCTATTAGTTTAATTCAGCAAACCACAGTCGGTGCTACTTTGGGAAAAGACTCTATTTCAAAAGGTGTTTACGCCGGTCTGGTTGGTTTGGTCTTAGTTTCCCTTTTTATGATCGGCAACTACGGCTATCTTGGTTTTATTGCTGATATCAGTTTAATTATTTTTGGTCTGATCACTCTTACTCTTTATCGGTTGATTCCGGTTACTTTAACATTTCCCGGTATTGTCGGTTTTATTTTATCAGTAGGCATGGCTGTCGACAGCAACATTTTAATCTTTGAAAGAATGAGAGAAGAAATTCGTGCCGGTAAACCTTGGAATATCGCAATGGAATTAGGTTTTGGTCGGGCTTGGGATTCGATTAAAGATGCCAACGCCTGCACGGTTATCACCGGTTTAATTTTATTCAATCCTTTTAACTGGAGTTTCTTAAACACTTCCGGAATGGTTAGGGGATTCGCCATTACTTTAATTTTAGGTATTTTAGTCAGTATTTTTACCGGAGTCTTTGTTACCAGAAATTTGCTTCGGGTTTTAGCTAAAAAGGAGAAACAATTATGAATATCATGAAATTTAGGCCGTTATTTTTTGTAATATCCCTGATTCTTATTTTTATTTCCGCCTTTTCGATTATCAAATGGGGATTTAAATATTCCGAAGATTTTGTCGGCGGTGCTACTTTTGAGGTGATTCTTCCCAACACTTCCGGTGAAGATTCTGTTCGACAAATATTTGCCCAAAATCAGATCGAAATACGTTCCTTATCGGTTAACGATCATCTTTATATCATCAAGACACTGGATTTAACCCAAGAGCAAAAAGTTGCCATTGAAACCGGACTTACAAAAATAGATTCCGGCTCGGAAATTCAACAGTTCACTTCCGTTGGTCCTAGTTTAGGCAGGGAATTAATTAAAAAGACTATTGTCGCCGTTATTTTGGCTTCAATTTCTCTGCTTTTGTTTATCGGCAGCCGTTTTAAAGATATTACTTTTGGTGCTTCTGCCGTCGTGGCTATGTTTCACGATACTTTTATTTTGATCGGTGCTTTTTCCCTGTTAGGACATTTCTTTGGTGCTGAACTGGACTCTCTCTTTGTTACTGCTTTGTTAACAACACTTTCCTCTTCGGTTCACGACACGGTGGTAACTTTTGACAGAATTCGGGAATTAAAAAGACAGAATTTTAAAATTGAATGGGTTAACTTAGCCAATCAAGCAGTTTCCGAAGTGATTGTCCGTTCCATAAACAATTCCATGACTATTATTTTTATGTTGTTGGCCCTGGTAATTCTTGGCGGCGCCACCACCAGATGGTTTGCTATGGCTCTATTAATTGGTGTCGTCTGCGGCACTTATTCTTCAACCGGAGTCGCTATCCCTTTGGTTCTTTTTTGGAAAAATCTAAAATCTAAAAAAACAAAGTAAACTATACAAATTTCTCCTGCATCTCCTGTGGTTTATTGATCAGAATTATGCTGTCGTTTTGTGTTATCCAGCCGTCATTTTCCAATTTCTTAATTTGGACGCTGGCCGTTTCCCTGGTAATTCCCAGCATACTGGCAATCAATCGATGGGTTGTTTTAAAATCAATTTCCAGCTTTTCTCCGATAACTTTACCGTATTCTTTTCCCAAAGACAGGAGTAATTTTGCGATTCTCACATAAGCGTCGCCGCTGAAAGAATTCTCCCAAGCATAGAGGATTGATTGTAAAGTTAACAGGGAATTATCGAGAATATCAAAAACTAAATCTTTGTTGTCGTTCAAAAATAATTCAAAATCTTCAATTGGGCTCTTCCAAATTTCGAGATCAGTTAATGCTTCAAGGTAATATTGATTGTTAATATTTTTTTTGGCATATAAATAGCTCAATAAAAATATCGGTTTAAATCCGCTGTAGGTAATTTCTTTTCCGTCCTGGTCATAATTATAAATTCTCAGATAACCTTTGTTAATAAAACCGACCTGGTTAATCGTTTCATTAGGTCGATAAATTATCTCTCCGGCAGAGTAAGATACGGTTTTGTATTTGCTGAAAAATGTTATGAGTCTCTGTTTTGTTGCTTCCTGCATCTGATTATTTTAAATTTTTAACCATCTCAATTAATATTTCCTTCTCGTTAAGTTTTGGTTCTTCTTCGACCTTGGCAAATATTGTCTTTAAAATTTCACCGACTCTTCTTCCCGGCTTAATATCCAGTAATTCCATCACCTCATTTCCGCCGATCTTTAGATCTTTAATGGCAAACGGTTGTTTTTGGACTTCAATCAGTCGTTTTTTAAATTTTTCCCATCTCCAGCTGGTTTCCTTTGCTCCCGATCCCACCCGGTCAGCCCGTCTTAAAGAAATCATCTCTTCCAGATATTCCGGAGTCACGTTTCGGATAAATCTTCTTACCGCTTTATCGGTTTGTGTGTCTTCGGTGGTAAACATATGCCATCTCACCAGTCTGAACAATTGATCCAGTTCTTTATTAGATAATCGTAATCTTTTTCCAATCTTAACAGCGATTCTTGAACCGATTATTTCATGGTTATAAAAAGTCCGTTCTTCACCTTCACCTGCCATCACCATTGGTTTAGCCACATCATGAAGCAATGAGGCCAATCTGGTAACCGGATTTCGGCTTTCGCAGTTGTTTAAAGATTCCAGCAGATGATTCCAAACATCATAAATATGATGTCCTTTTTGTTTCACTTCCACACTCTCCAGCAGTTCCGGCATTATTTCTTTTAATAACCCGGAATTTTTTAATATTTTTATCCCGTCCGCCGGTTTGTTGCTCGATAATAATTTAAACAATTCCACTCTCACTCTTTCTCCGGCTATATTTTGAATTAATGGGGCATTTTTCTGAATTGATTCAAATGTTTGTTCTTCAATTGCAAAACCCAGTTGAGCGGCAATTCTCACTGCTCTCATCATTCTTAAGGCATCCTCTTTAAATCTATCGTCGGCTTTTCCTACGGTTCTGATTATTCCTTCTTTAAGATCTTTTTGTCCGTTGTAGAGGTCAATAACCTCGCCTTTTGAGTCAATAGCAATGGCGTTGATGGTAAAATCCCGTCTTTGTAGATCCTCTTCCAGAGTTTTACCCCATTTCACTACATCCGGGTGTCGACCATCACTGTAACCCCGTTCTGTTCGGTAAGTCGTCACTTCATAAATTCTTTCCGGTGCCGCCACAATACTAAAAGTGCCGTAGATATTTTCATAAAAACTATTTTTAGGAAATAGCTTTTTCATTTCCTCCGGAGTTAGATTTGTAGCTAAATCCCAATCTTCAATTTCCCGGTTCATTAAAAGCCCGCGGGAAGCACCGCCGACAACATAAATCTCCGAACCATTATCGGTAAATTTATTCATCACCATCAATATCTCTTTTGGTAATTTGATACCCATAGTTTATTTTAACCCAAAATCCCCCGCAGCGGCGGGGGATTTCTGTTAATCAGTTTTAAATGATCTTACATTTGGGGACGTTCAGGTCGAGGTAAAGCCTCTTTTACGGCAATATTTCTGCCGTCCTGATCGGAACCATCCAAAGCTTGCATTGCTGCTTTAGCTTCTTCTTCTGTTTCGAATTCCACAAAAGCAAAACCTTTGCTTCGGTGGGAGAATTTGTCAAATACAACATTAGCCGATATAACCTTTCCGTAAGCAGAAAAAATCTGCATCAGTTGGTCATCGGTCATGCTAAAGGGAAGGTTCCCTATAAAAAGTTTCTTGGCCATTTTATCCTAAATAACTTGGCTGAAAAAATATAATAATAGAGTACTTCAGCCTCAAGAAGTATAACAAAAATCAGCGTAAATACAATAAAATAGACTGTGGAACTAAAAATTGTCAATCGCCTCTATTCACCTCAAAGATTAATCAGATTGCTTCTTAAGAATCGGGGGATAACCGATATTCAGACTTTTTTAAACCCGCCGCCTCCGTCTCTCAATTTAAAACTTTCCTCAGCTGTCAAACTAATTCTTCAGGCAGTCAAAAACAACCAAAATATTCTCATCTATGGAGATTATGATGTTGACGGCATCACCGCTGCTGCCATTTTATGGCAGTCGATATATAAAATAACTCCTAAAGTTACACCTTTTGTGCCTCACCGGGAACGGGACGGTTATGGTATAAAAGCCAAGTCTTTTTTCCGTTTTCAGGCCGAAAAAAAAGTTCAATTCGATTTGTTGATTACCGTTGATAACGGTATTGTCGCCGAATCCGAATTGGCAAAAATTAAGGCCAAACAGAACATTAAAATTATTATCACCGATCATCATTTACCGGATAAAAAATTGAAATCAGCCGATGTTGTCGTCCATACTACCCAAACTTCCGGAGCGGCTGTTTCTTGGTTTTTAGCCAAAGAATTGGACAATCAGGCTGATCTTGGTCTGGCTGCCCTTGGAGTTGTAGCTGACTGTTTACCTTTGGTAGGAATAAATCGGTCTTTAGTTGTTCATGGTTTAACCGAACTTCGGGTTAATCCTAATCCCGGGATAAAACAGTTGATAACCATTGCCGGTCTAAAACAGCCTGCTTTATCTGCTTTTGACTTAGGTTTTGCCCTAGGTCCCCGGCTCAACGCGGTTGGTCGTTTATCCGATCCGACCGAGGCTCTGCGTCTGCTATGCAGTCGGAATAACATCCAGGCCGAAAAATACGCCAAAACACTCAATTCTTATAATCAAAACCGTCAACAGTTGCAAAAAGAATCATTGGAATTGGCTCAGCAAAAAATTGATTTAAAGCACAGGTTAATTTTTGTCTCCGGAAACTATAATCCCGGAATCATCGGTCTTATCGCCGGTCGTTTAACCGAAAAATATTATTTACCTTCAATCGTAATCTCGGAATCTACGGACATCTCTAAAGGTTCTTGCCGTTCTATTCCCGAAATAAACATTATCGATGTTCTTCGTCAGCACTCAAATTTATTCGTAGATCTGGGCGGTCATGCTCTGGCGGCCGGCTTTAGCCTTCAAACTTCAAAAATTCCCAAAATAAAGAAACTAATCACCGCTGCTATCGATCAAAAATTAAAAAATAGAGTTTTAAAACCCACCGCCTTCATTGATGCCGAAATGAAATTATCTGCTGTTACTGTTAAAAATATCAAAGCCATAGAAAGTCTTGCTCCATTTGGTATCGGTAATCCCGAACCGGTTTTTATTTTTAAGAATCTCGAAATTGTTTCCAAAAAAGTTCTTGGGACAGACGGCGCCCATTTGAAATTAAGATTAACTAGTCCAACCGCTCGTCAGACTGTTCTCATTGACGCCATAGCTTTTAAAAAAGGGGATTTAGACCAAACTTTAAATATTGGCGACACCATAAATGTCACCGCTTCTTTATCTCTCAATGTTTGGAATGGTACAACCTCTCCCCAATTGGTTGTTAAAGATATTATAAAGGAGTAAAATATTGGCATCATAAAAGCGTTTGAGGTGCCAACACCACCGAGCTTGAGGAAGAACTGAAGTAAAGTCGAACTTTAGACCATACTTTACTTACAAATTAGACCCTCACGGAAGGACAACCGTAAAATTCTCCGATGTGTGTCACCATCTGGTTAACAGAGCACATTAATTGTTAATCCCCTGTGACACGGGGATTTTTTTGTATCATTAAGGTTAAAATATTAATAAAATCGCAGATTTTACCTTATAAATACCATCTGTCTTTGACAGATTACTAATTTATAATAAAAATATGGAAAGAACCAAAGCAGTCGAATGTCTTAAAAAAGTCGGAGAAAAAGTAATGTTGCAGGGTTGGGTGGCCAACGTTCGTGATCACGGAAAAATCAGGTTTATCGATTTTCGTGATTGGACTGGCCAAATACAAGTGGTGTCTACTGATGCCTTAGGTCAGTTTGG
This sequence comes from uncultured Gammaproteobacteria bacterium, assembly GCA_964448705.1. Classification (GTDB taxonomy): domain Bacteria; phylum Patescibacteriota; class Microgenomatia; order UBA12405; family UBA12405; genus CAYUZS01. Next base: position 13,479 of record CAYUZS010000001.1, on the reverse strand, counting down.
CAAAGAATGGGTAGTTCAAATTATTGGAAAAGTTGTCTCCCGGGATTCAAAATTGGTTAATAAAAATATTCCCACCGGTGAGATTGAAATTGCTGCCGAGGAAATAACTGTCTTAAACAAAAGTGAAACTCCTCCTTTTCCGCTCGACGGTGATGGTGCCGATATTGATGAATCATTGCGTCTTAAATATCGTTATCTTGATCTTCGCCGCCCCCGCTTGGTCAACAACTTAAAGAAAAAGTCAGCCTTCATTCTTGCGGTCAGAAATTGGATGGACAAAAATGGTTTTACCGAAGTAATGACTCCTCTTTTAACTTCTAGTTCTCCCGAAGGTGCTCGTGATTTTTTGATTCCTTCCCGTATTCATAAGGGAAAATTCTTTGTCCTTCCCCAGGCTCCTCAGCAATTTAAACAATTATTAATGGTCGGCGGTGTTGACCGTTATTTTCAAATTGCACCATGTGCCAGAGACGAGGATCCCCGTGCCGATCGTCATGCCGGAGTTTTTTACCAAATCGATATCGAAATCAGTTTTCCGACTATTGATATTATCTTTGATGTTGCCGAGAAATTAATGAGGGATACTTGCCAAACAATTGCTCCCGACAAAAAAATAGCTTCTTTTCCTTTTCCCCGGATTACCTATCAGGAGGCGATGGCTAAATATGGTTCTGATAAACCGGATATCCGTTTCGGATTGGAATTACAGGAGGTCACTTCGTTGCTTAAAGGAAAAAGTGAATTTAATGTTTTCAACCAGGCTTCATCTATTAAAGCAATTGTTGTTCCCTCCGGTGCCAAATTTTCTAAGACTCAAATCGAGAAACTGGAATCATTAGCCAAAGAAAAAGGTGCCAAAGGTTTAGCCTATACTAAGGTCACTTCTTCCGGTTTGGATATTGGTGTCTCCCGATTTTTCTCTCCGGAGCTGCAGACTGAAATAATCAAATCTCTCTCTGCCAAAGACGGTGATTTACTTTTATTTGTTGCCGACACTCTCTCTGTGGTCAACAAAACTTTAGGTTATCTTCGCCAACAACTTGGAGATATTTTATCTTTAAAAGATAATCATTCACTTTCGTTTGTGTGGGTTACCGATTTTCCTTTTTACGAAATCAACGATCAGGGAAAACTGGATTTTGGTCATAATCCTTTTTCTATGCCGCAGGGCGGCGCTGCTGCCTTGGATGCCGGCGATCCTTTAATAATCAAATCTCATCAATATGATTTGGTGCTTAATGGCTACGAGCTTGCTTCCGGCTCTATCCGTAACCACGAACCGGAAACCTTGGTTAAAGCTTTTGAAAAAATTGGTTATGGTCGGAAAGAAGTGATTAAAAAATTCGGTGGTCTCTATAACGCTTTCCATTACGGCGTTCCTCCGCATGGCGGCTGGGCGATTGGTCTTGATCGTCTAATGATGATTCTTCTGGACGAACCAAACATCAGGGATGTTTATGCCTTTCCTCTCAGCTCTAACGGAGTTGATTTAATGATGGATGCACCAAGCGAAGTTGATCAAAAGCAATTAGATGATGTTGGTTTGGTGCTCAAGAAATCATGATCCAAAAGATATTCAAAGTAATTTTATTTGCGGCCTTAGTTTGCTTGCCTTTTTCGGCTGTAAAATTACTGTGGTCCGGACATTCGCTTTCTGCCAACAGCAGCTCTCCCACGGATGTCCTTTTAGCCAAATACGAACACCCTCTGATTCCAAAATCAATCACTAATCTTCGTCCCGATCTTGTGGCCAATAATTACATTTTGATTGATAATGCCACCAACACTGTCCTCCTTTCCAAAAATTCTGATCAACATATTTATCCGGCCTCAATTACTAAACTAGCCACTGCTTTAACTGCGCTCAATGTTTATCCTCTGGATGAATTAATTACTGTTAATCAGATTTATGACGATGGTCAGGTTATGGATTTAAAACTTCAGGAAACTATCACTGTCAAATCTTTAGTCACTGCTCTGTTGGTTCATTCCGCTAATGATGCTGCTTTTAATCTGGCTTCCCATTATCAATCCGGAGTTAATGGTTTTGTTGTCGAAATGAATTCTCTTTTAACTAAGTACGGCCTCAAAAATACTCATTTCACTAATTACGACGGTCTTCATGATCCGAATCATTTTTCCACAGTATATGATCTGTCACAGCTCGGTCGGATTGCAGTCAAAAATTCTTTTATTCGGGACACTGTCCGAAATAAAAAAGTAGTTGTTACCGATGTAACCGGAAAAATTTCCCATGATCTAAGTTCCACAAATGAACTTCTTGATGTTGTTCCCGAAATATACGGCCTTAAAACCGGTTGGACTCCGGAAGCCGGCGGCTGTTTTATTGCTTTAATTAATATCAATGGCCATGAAATGATTAGTGTTGTTGCTCAATCTGATGATCGTTTTGCCGACACTGCCAAAATAATTGAATGGGCTAAAAAGAACGTCATTTGGACCCCTTACCGATTGTAGTTACTATTTATTGTATTTACCGGATAATGCCGGTACGTAAGCGACAAAATTGTTGTCACCCTCAAAAACATAAATTGGCTGTATATAATTTGTCAGGCTGACGGGCTCAAAATAAGCTAAATACATTTCCCGGATCGTAACCCTGTCTCCGCTGACGTCTGATGCCGGCCAATAGTTTCCCGCCTGCAAATCCGCCCAGGCCTCTTCGGAAGTTTTAATTGGATATGTTGAATAAAGCTCCCGGTCTATTTGGGCGTATTTGTAGGTGATTTCAGCAATTTTTTTATTTTCCACCTGAGCGCCGGTAACCAGCACCGAGACAGAGGCGCTGTTTATTTCCGAAGACAAAATTTTCAGGTCGTCCAAATCCTGTCGGAAAAAATCAACCCTGATCGCATTGGCTTCGGATAATGAAGACACCGATGTTAATCCGTCATAACTAATTTTCCAATATGACACTTTTGTTTCTCCGTTGTCCAAATCATTAGACAGCACTCCTCCGGCAGATAAATAATTTTTTGCCAGACTTACGGCTTGTTCTTTTGTCGGCATCGAAGCCGGGTTAAGCAGTGTTTGATCGTCCTGATAAGGGTATTTCATTTGGAAACTGTTTTCCAAAACGTTCATGGTTAATGTCTGATTAAGATTAGAATTTCTAAATTCATATACTCCGTCGCTGATTTCCGTCGGCTGTTCTTTAAAACCCAATGCCACTGCTGTTTTTGTGTCTTCTTCTAAAGCCAAGAAAGTGCTGTCGGATCTGGTGATAATATAAACTTTTGCCTGATCGCCGAAAGTTGGTAAAGAATCATTTGCCATTTCTGCTGTAAAAGTTTTTTTATCAAAACTTTTGTTGTTAAATACAATTTTTGGCAGTACACCATATTTAACATCCGGGGCTACGTATGGTGGATTGGCAGCTTTATATGCCGAGATAGCAGCGCTGCTGAGTAACCATGTCACTGTAAACCCGGCAATAAAAACTCCTCCAAACTTAATCATTCTTCTTGCGGCATAGGCGGTATAGGTCAAACTCATATTAAGATTTTACACTAATTCCAGTGTTAAAATAACGCTATGTCCGACAGTAAAATCATCCGCACCAGAATTGCTCCCAGCCCGACAGGTGAACTGCACATCGGCACTCTCCGGACTCTCCTTTACGATTACGCTCTAGCCAGAAAATTTCACGGTCAATTTATTTTTCGTCTCGAAGACACCGATCAAAAACGTTATGTGGAAGGTTCCGAAAAACGATTAATGGAAACCATCAAAGATTACGGTCTTAATTGGGATGAAGGCCCAGATATCGGCGGTCAATATGGTCCCTATGTTCAAACTCAACGTTTGGAAATTTATCAAAAATATATTCAGGAATTAATCGATAAAGGTTTTGCTTACTATTGTTTCTGTACTCAGGAACGTCTTGATAGTCTCCGGGCCACTCAAAAAAGTTTGAAACAAGTTCCGAAATACGATCAACATTGTCTTCATCTTTCAAAAGAAGAAATTCAAAAAAATTTAGATCAAAAAGTACCTTATACTATTCGTTTGGTCGTTCCCAAAAATGAAACCGTAGTCTTTGATGATCTGATCAGAGGTAGGATTAAATTCAACACCAACGAAATTGATGATCAGGTTTTAATTAAATCAAATGGAATACCTACTTATCATTTTGCCGCAGTTGTTGATGACCATTTGATGAAAATATCCCATGTTCTGCGCGGTGAAGAATGGCTTTCTTCCACTCCGAAACATCTTTTACTCTACCGATACTTCGGGTGGGAACCCCCACAGTTTGCCCATCTTACAGTCATTTTGAATCAGGATGGCAAAGGCAAAATGAGTAAAAGAAGCGGTTCCACTCATGCCCGCACTTTTCTCGATGATGGTTATCTACCGGAAGCCATGTTGAATTTTCTTATGCTTTTAGGCTGGAATCCCGGCACCGATCAGGAATTATTTTCTCTTGATGAATTTATTCAGCAATTCGACCTTAGTCATCTCCACAAGAAATCACCTGTTTTTGACCGCAAAAAACTGGACTATTTTAACGGCTATTATCTTCGTCAAAAATCAGATGATCAATTGTTTCAACTCTTTAAAAAATTTTTACCTCAGGCAGGGGATGAGCAAATTAAAATTTTAGTTCCGGTTTTAAAAGAAAGACTTGTTAAACTCTCCGATCTTCCACTGCAAACAAATTTTCTTTTTACCGATGTTGATTACGACCGGGATTTGTTGCTTAAAAAAGGCACCTCCCCACAGTTGGCAATCGAGATGCTTCAGAAATCAAAAGAATTATTTCAAAAAGATTTCTCCGATCTTTCAGACAGGATTTTAAATCTGATCAAGGAAAACAATTGGAATACTGGTGAATTTTTTATGGTCTTTCGGGTGGCTATTTGCGGAGTTGCCTTCACTCCTCCGGTAGTCGAATGTCTGCCGGCTCTGGGAAAAGAAAAGACACTTCATAAAATTGATATCGCTCTGAAAAAACTTTCCTGAACTGCTACACTGTTTTGTGGTTTGGTTATATTTATTACCATTTTTGGTGATAGCTCAGACTGCTTCTCCTTCGGCAGTCAGCCCAAGTCCTACCCCTTCAATTATTATTAACCCTTCCTCCGGTCTATATTTAAACGAGATTTCTCCGACTTCAGATACCGAATGGGTGGAGCTCTATAACGACCATGATATTCCGGTTCAGTTAAACAAATGGAAACTTCAGACAGAAAGTTCCACCCGTAATCTCCCGGATAATCTTTTGATTCCTCCGCATTCTTACTATATTTTTAATTCTTCAAATTTTTTAAGTGATCCTGTTGGAAAAACAGTAAAATTGGTCGATCAGTCCGGTCTTCCTATTGATCTCTCTTTTATCTATCCGGCTAATATGGACAATGGTCTAAGTTGGTCAAAACAATCATCAACCCTCTGGTGTTTAACCTTACCGAGTTCCCAACAGTCAAATTTTTCCTGTTATACTCCGCCCACCGACACTCCAAAACCACAACCTTCAGCTGTCGCAATATCACCGACAACCACCCCGTCTCCGTCTCTTACTCCCTCTCTTTCGCCCACATCGACTGTTGTTCCCACCCCGGAATTGTCCCCGACTTCTTTTCCTTATTTAACCCCGGAACCTTCACCGGCAGTCACCTCGGGTTCTGTTTTATCATCGACGGATTCTGTAAACGATTCTCCGGCCGAGTCGTTATTTTCCTTGTCTTCAGTTATGCCTTTAATCTTTATAGTTTCGGGTGGTATCCTTTTATTAATACCTTTAATCGTTAGAGAGATCAATAAAAATAAAATTGCTTAAAAAACTTACTCCTTTTTACCGTTGGCTGCCGTCAGTAATTTGGATGGCAGTGATTTTTTATTTTTCTTCACGTCCCACTTCAGGAGTCATTTCTGCCGATCCTCTTATTCGTTATTATGTTTTTAAATCCTTTCATCTTATCGAATATGCTGTCTTGGGTTTGACCTTTTATTTTGCCTATCAAAAATTTTACCCGGCTCTTTTTACCGCTTATCTTTATGCCTGCACTGACGAGTTGCATCAGCTTTTTACTCCGGGCCGCAGCAGTCGATTATCGGATACATTAATCGATTTAGTAGGGATTCTTATTGGTCTGATTATTTATCAAACTTTTAAAAAAATTAAAAATAGTCTAAACTGAAATTGTGAAACAAATTTGGCATCTGTTCATTCCTCAGGAAAAAAACAACCATCGGGCCTCGATTATTCAAACCCCATTTATTGCTGTCTTGATCTGTCTTTATTTGCTGAATCAATCTCTGATTAAATCTTTTACTTTAGCCAAGCCCGGAGTTCTGGGTTATTCTTCTGAAATTACCGTTCAAAAAGTTTACGACAGCACCAATTATCAACGTCAACTTGCCGGGCTGCCGGCTCTCCAATACAACGCTACTTTATCAGAATCGGCCACAAACAAAGCCAAAGATATGTTTACCAATAACTATTGGGCTCATAATTCACCTCTGGGTAAAACTCCGTGGGATTTTTTTAAGGCTTCGGGCTACGAATATTCTCTGGCCGGTGAAAATCTGGCTAAAGATTTTTACGACACCGACACTATGATGAAAGCCTGGATGAATTCTCCCACACATAAGGCAAATATTATCAACAACCAGTATCAGGAAATCGGTATCGGTGTAGTAAATGGCATTCTTAATGGTGTCAAAACGACTTTAGTTGTTCAACACTTTGGCGTCCCGCTTAATGTTCCTGTTGTTAAAACCGAACCTCCTGAAGAGAAAAGTAATGTCGAAAATGCCCAGGTTCTTTTTACCACCGATTATCAGTCGGCGCCGACCATCTCTCCTCTGCAGATTAGTCAGGCAGTCGGAGCGGCCATGTTTATTTTGATAATTGGTGTTCTCTTGATTGATGGTTACCTTACTCTTAAAAACAAAACTACCCGGATGGCCGGTTCTTCTGCCGGTCATGTTGGCTTTTTGGTGATTGTTCTTTTACTTTTATTTATTAGCCGTCAGGGCACTATTTTTTGAGATGACAATTTTTAAAGAGATTAAAGAGAAACCTCTGGAATATCTGGTTTTATTGTTTATCTTTCTTTCCGCACTTGTCTTGATGATTATTTTTAGTTCAGAACACTATTTGGAAAGAAGAATTATTTATGCCACTTCCGCCGCGTATTTTCTTTGGAGTTTATACCATCATTACCGCCGTGGTGATCTGCATATTTCCATTATCATCGAGTATCTGGTCTTTATTCTATTGGCGATTGTGGTCACCTTCACGACTTTGATTTAACTGCCATTCTTTAATTTTTTTAGGATCTCCTGAAAGCAAAATATCCGGCACTTTCTGGCCGTTGTATTCCTGCGGTCGGGTATATTGGGGATATTCAATATAACCATCCCGGCTATGACTTTCGTTTACTGACGACAAATCTTTACCCAACACTCCCGGTAATAATCTGGTGACACTGTCAATAATCACCATGGCCGGTATTTCTCCACCGGTTAACACATAATCTCCGATAGAGATTTCTTCATCGACTAAAGATGAAACCCGTTCGTCAAAACCTTCGTAATGACCGCAGATAATCACTAAGTTTTCATATTTTGACAATCTTTTAGCGTCTTCTTCAGTAAATCTTTTTCCTCTGGCACTGGTTAAAATTATTCTTGAATTTTTTTGTTTGATTTTTTTTAAGGCATTGTCGATAACATCTACTCTGATCAACATTCCCACATCACCGCCAAAAGGTCTGTCGTCCACCGCACCGTACGAATTCCAGGCCCATTTTCTCATGTCATGAGCTTTTAATTTTATGATTTTTCTTTTTATTGCTCTGGCGATTATGCTCTCCTGAAAAGGGGATTCAAACATTTTTGGGAACAGAGTGATTATATCTATCTTCATGAACATATTATACGTTATACTCTCAATATGAAAACCAATACCCAAACTGCTGTTATCGTTATTCCTACCTATAATGAAGCCGATAATATCGGCAAAATGATTGATTATCTTAACACCAAAACATTTCCCTACATTAAGGACAAAAATGAAGGTCTAACCTCTGATTGGAGTATGAAAATTCTCGTTGTCGACGACAACTCTCCCGACGGTACCGGAAAAATTGTTACTCAAATGTCAAAGAAATATCCCCAAACCACTTTTCTTCTTGCCCGCACCGCTAAAACTGGTCTAGGTAGTGCTTACGCTGATGGCTTTAAATACGCCATGGAAAAACTGAATGCCGACTTTGTTTTCGAGTTTGATGCCGATTTTCAACATCCTCCGGAAACTATTCCCTCGATGCTTAAAGCTATGGAAGATGGTTTCGATTATGTTATCGGTTCCCGAAAAATAAAAGGCGGTGCCGAGCCGGAAGGCCGTGATTTTCTTCGTCTGATTATGACTGAGGCCGGTGGTTTTACCGCCCGATTTATTTTATTTTTTCCGTTTAAACATTTCTGGAAAGTCACCGATCCTACCACCGGTTTAAAAGTTACCCGGGTTAAAGGCTTTGTCAATAAAATGGATCTACGTCCGGAGCATTTTTATAGCCGAAAATTCGGTTATAAAGTTCAATGGTTGTTCGAAACTATCAATTTGGGAGCCAAGTTTAAAGAAGTTCCTCTTAAATTTGCTAACCGGGAAAGTGGTGCTTCCAAATTCGAGTCCGACACCACCAAAGAAATCCTTACTTCCTGTGTTCTAACCCGCTGGCATGATCCTTTTATTCAAAAATTTTTAAAATTCGGTATTGTCGGTGGTTTTGGTTTTGTAGTTAATGTTGTCGGTGCCAAAATCTTTAAGTCTTTACTGATTACTCCCACCTCCAACGTCAGTATTTTAAACGGAGTCTGTAATGCTTTGGCTGCGGAACTATCTATAATTTCCAACTTTACCTGGAATAATATTTGGACATTTTCTTCAGAAAAAATTACCGAATCTTCACAGATTTTTTCTAAATTTGTCGCCTTCAATTTATCTTCGGTGGTCACCGGTATTCTCGTACCATCACTAATTATATCGGTACTCACCGAGATATTTGGAGATCATCTTTTCATTTTCCAGGTTATCGCTATCTTCGGACTAACTGTCCCTCTAAATTGGCTGGTGTACAACAAGATTATTTGGAAAAAGAAATAGTTTCTTTAACTTTTCCACCTAATTTGTCTCTCCAAAAAATTAATTTCACCTAACTAATTCGGGACATATTATAATTAGTTAAATGAAAAAAGAAACCACTCTCTTCCTCAACAAGTTAGACAAGTTATTCACGGAGTATTTGCTAAAAAAAGCCCCGACTCTACCGGATAATATAAAAGAATTTTTAGCCAAATATCTTCCTTACTTAGTTATTATCGGTTTGGTATTTTCTATCGGTCCGGTTATTGCCTTGTTTGGTATCACTTCCTTAGTTGTTCCTTTTGCTATGTTTAGTGGTGCTCGTTTCGGCTTTAATTATTTGTCCACCATTATTCTTTTGATAAGTTTAGTCGTTCAGGCAGTGGCTGTTCCCGGTTTATTTAAAAGAACCATGGCTTCTTGGAATTTAATGTACTACGCCGCTTTAATCAATGCTGTTCACAATCTTGTTCGTTTTGATATTGTCGGTTTAATCATAGGTACCGGAATTTCCTTGTATTTTCTTTACCAGATTAAAAGCTTCTACAAGAAATAATCCTACTTTAGGCATTCATTCCACAATCCTCGGGAATATTCCCAGGCAGCTGTTTCATCGTTTTTTAGTTTTTCGCTGTACTTGATGTCGGGAGGTACTGTATCTAATCTGGCAAAACCGTCTTTAATCAGTATTTCATTTACCATCTCTTCCTCAACATACACATATCTCAATAATCTACCGTATTTATCGGTTTCACTAACATCTTTTTCCAGTTCCACCATTTTTCCTTCCACCAATTCTTTGTTTTTTGCACTGGCTTCTTTTCCAAAACAACCGACCGGTTTATTTGGGGCCACCGTTTCCGGAGTGTCGATTCCTATATAACGGACTTTTTGCCCGCCTTCAATTTCTATTGTGTCGCCGTCTATTACTCTTGTCACTTTAACTTGGACCTTTTCACTTTCTGTCGGGGTTAACGTAATTGATTCAGTATTTTCGTTTATTGTCGGCCAGTTTTTCTTTATTTGGTTTTGAATTAAGTTACCGATTACTAGTGAAAAGATCACTGCTCCTAAAAACAAAATTAACCATTTATTCCGATTTGCCATATAAAATTCTATCAAACTGTTTAAAACGTGATATGCTCTAAATACGCCCTATATAGTTATCAATTAACTTATAAATGTCTAGATACACCATTATCGGCGGCAAGCCCCTTAAAGGCGAAGTTTCAATTCGCGGCGCCAAAAATGCCAGTTTTAAACAAATAATTGCCAGTCTTCTGACCTCAGAAACAGTTCATTTATCCAATTTGCCCAATATTTCGGACGTTCACATTACTCAAAGTATCGCTGAAAGTTTAGGCTCAAAATTTGTTGCCTCCGGTTTGCATAGTTTAGAAATTACTACTTCAGAAATTAATAATTCAATTGTTCCCCATGGTACGGGTGAAAAATCAAGATCTTCTTTTATGTTTGCTGCCCCGCTTTTAGTTCGTACCGGCCAGGCTGTCATTCCTGTTCCGGGAGGGGATAAGCTTGGTGCCAGGCCTTTGGACCGTCTCTTTGATTGTTTCCGTTTAATGAATATTCAAGTTGAAGAGGTTGATGATTTAATTAAATTTTCCACTACCGGCATAAAAGCTGTCGAATATGAGTTTCCCAAACCCTCGCACACAGTTACCGAAGTGCTATTAATGACTTGTTCCCTGGCTCCCGGTGTTAGTGTTATTCGGAACGCCGCTCTGGAACCGGAAATCGACGATTTAATTGAAATGTTAAACAGTATGGGTGCCAAAATTGTCCGCGATCCGAAAGATTTGAAAACTATCACCATTACCGGAGTTTCTTCTTTGCATGGTACTTCCCATCAGGTTATTGCCGACCGAAATGAAGCGGTCACTTTCGCCTGTGCCGCTTTGGCCACAAAAGGATCAGTCAATATTCTTCGTATAGATCCAAAAATAATAGAGACATTTTTGGCTACTATTGAAAAAATGGGTGCTGATGTTGTCCGTGGCCGCGATGAAGTGGAAATTTCCTGGGTTGGTCCTCTGAAAGCCATTGATGTGGAGACCGGTCCTGAACCGGGATTTATGACCGATTGGCAGGCACTTTTTTCCTTAGTCCTAACTCAGGCTGTCGGCTGCAGTACTCTTATTGAAAAATTATATCCTTCCCGTTTTCAGCACATTGCCACCCTCAATCAAATGGGTGCTAAAACTAAACTTTTTAATCCCCAGGTCGAACATCCCGAAACCTATTATCAATTTAATCCGGAATCCGATAAGCCGGAATATTTTCACGGCGTCAAAATTTACGGTCCTTGTCACCTCAAAGGCACTGATATTACTGTCAATGATTTACGCGCCGGTGCTACGGCCACTGTGGCGGCTTTAACTGCCGAAGGTCAGTCTACTATTGAAGGAGTTGAATATATTGAGAGGGGATACGAAATGTTGGCTCAACGCCTTCAATCTTTGGGAGCCAATATTGAATATATTAAAACTTAATCTGCTACAATAATTTTATGTTCTTAGGTCTACTGTTTTTTGCTATTGCCTTAATTACACCGGTATCAGCTTATGCCGGTGTTTCCGTAAATTGGTCCGACACCTCCAATTCATCCGCCCACCAAAAAGATCAAATCGACATGAACGTCAATCTTTCCGGACTTTCTGTTGGTAGCACTTATTATGTCGGTGTTAAGGGTGGTCCTAATTCCGGAGATTGTTACATTCTTTTAAAAAACGGTTACAACGGTTGTAATGGTTTCAATGCCGGTAATTTATATAGTGTTACTCAGGACGGTATATTAACCCTCCGTTTTTATGCCCAAGGGGCTTCCGGTTCATATCAAGTTTATAGTTATGTTTACGATTCTTCCGGCGCTCTTTTAGACACCAGTGATGCTAAAACAATCAGTATCTCTGATGCAGTTCCGACTTCGACTCCAACCCTAACTCCGACAATCACTCCTACCGCCACTATCACCCCCACTCTTAAACCGACAGCCACCGTCACTAAGTACCTCACTCCCACTCCTATGCTTCCCACTCCTGAACCCCTAATCACCGATGTTCCCGTCGTTTCTCTGATGCCTACAATTACCCCGATCAACATTTCTTCACCTCCTTCCGAAGAAAATCCTGGTTCTGCCCTGCCTTTTATTTTAATATTTTTAGGCATTGGTTTATTTGCTGCTCCGCTTTTAGCCCCAAAAATTATTGCCAAAATTAAATCCGGAAAAAAACCTCCGTCTTCACCTCCTCCGGTTGAACCTCCTACCGAAATTCCGGACGAGCGGCCTTCAACACCCCCGCCGGTTTCTCCTCCAGTTACCTTAATTCCCTAATGGTCAAAAAATCAGAAAATACCTACAATTACGCTATAGATGCTTTGCGTGTTTTGGCTATTTTAGCTGTTGTTGCTATTCACACCACCACCAAAAACCTTGATCTCTACTCTCATGATCTTAATGGACATTTTTTGTTATTTATTGCCAATCAGTTAGTACGTTTTGCGGTTCCTTTGTTTTTTATGATTTCCGGTTTTGTTTTGGAACTAACTTCTCCGCCAAAAATCAATTATTGGGATTATCTTAAAAAAAGAGCTAATCGTATTTTTCTTCCCTACGTTTTTTGGAGTGCAATTTATTATTTTTTTGTTTACACCTATCATTCCCGCAGCTATTTTTTCACTTTGCTCGATGGTTCTGCCTCTTATCAGCTTTATTTTATTCCTGTCTTACTGGTCTTTTATCTTATTTTTCCCGTTCTGCATCATTTCTATAAACAAATTTCCCGTCCCGGATTTATTATTTTTTTGGCTGTTATTCAAATTGCCATTCAAACCTGGGATTATTATTTTCAGCCCATACAGCTTTTTTCTCCGATAACCAATGCCCTGGTTTATTTTTTCTCCTTTTATATCGGCCTGATTGCTTCTCATTATCATCAACCGCTTTACGATTTGGTTAAAAAAAAGTTTTTGTTGTCATTTTTATTAATGGTATTATCCGGAGCTTACGTCATCGTCCAGGCATATTGGCGTTACTATGCCACCCATGATTATCTGGCTTTTTATTCACAGCATCGGACTAGTATTTTAGTCTTTACAATTTTCCTGGGATCCTGTTTATATTTCTATTTTAATTCCCGCCGGCCTTTTATGAACTTTGTTCGGATTCTTTCAAAACTTTCTTTCTTTGTTTTCTTTTTCCATATTATGATTCTGGAACTGATACTTAAATATCTGTCCCCAAATCCTCAGCCGTTAATTTTCTTTGTTGGACTTTCAACCTTTTCTTTTGCTGTCGCCTATTTAGTTCATCGTCTGCCTTTTCTCTCCCGGCTTACTGGTTAGAA